>NZ_NFJV01000011.1 GCF_002160055.1 Mediterranea sp. An20 | reverse complement strand
GAAAGGGGAGATCCCGCCGCTGCGCTTGCGCTGTTCCGTAAGTATGTGAATTTGACCGATTCACTTTCCCTTGTCTCTGACTCGGAAAGTATCAGAAGAATGAATGCGCTTTACAATTACCAGTTGCGGGAGAAAGAAAACATACGTTTGAAGGAATCCGCCAAGCGTAGGCGCTTGTTGATGATTGGAGTGTTGACCTTGGGCATTGCTCTGATTGCTGGAGGTTGGATTTATCATGTTCATAAAAAGAGAAGGTTGGTGACCCAATTGAACAGATTGGAACAGCTGAATGCAGAGATTTATCGGAAAACCTCGAATTATATTGCTGATAAACAGTCGGAAATCAGTCGGCTGGATGAAAATATCAGGTCTCTGAAAGCGCAGCTGGAGGAGGCTGAACTGCAGATTAAGCATCGGGAGCAGGAAGCGGAAAAAGTGCATGAACTGGAAACGAGTTTGGCAGAGGCCATGTCTACAATTTCTGAATTGGAAAAGCAAAAAGACCTGGCTGTTTTTCAGAAAACAAAAGCGGAGTCTGTTCAAAACCAGCAGTATAAGGCTGAGAATTTGCTCTATAATTCAGATATATATCAGCGCTTAAAACAGATAGTGCATGGTGGAGGCAAACATAGTGTCACGCGTAATGATTGGGAGGCTCTTCAACAACAGATAGATTTGTGTTTTGAAGGATTTAGTTCGAAGGTCAAAAGCTTTTATCCGATAAAAGAACGGGATTTTCACATTTGTATGTTGTTGCGAGCCGGATTCCAAAGTAAGGAAATAGCCTTGTTGGTTTGTTTGTCGGCCGAGGGTGTGTGTTCTGCCTGCCGGAGGATGCACGCAAAGGCATTCTGTTTGCCTAAGGGAAACCCCAAGGAATGGAATGATATAATTCGTTCATTATAAGGATGATATATTGGTTTTGCACATTTTTTGCACAGTGATTTTCTGTCTGCTTTAAAATGCACATTTTTTGCACAGTATTTTTTGCGGGTCTTTGCTTTATATTGCCTACTTTTGAAGCGTACTAAAACTAAAATATCATGAAACATTTGATTTTATTGGTAATGGCATTGTCTTTGGACTGTACGATGTGGGCTGAAGAAAAAAATGTTCCCTTACATAATAATGATAGTAGCAATACAAAAAGCAGTAATTGGGAGCAGATTGACAGGCGTTCTCTTTCCATCGACCCTCGTGCCACGTATGACGCTTCTACACTTTATCTTTACGCTCCGCTGGAGTGGGAGAATGTGGAAGTCACACTTTACGATGCTTATGGCAACGTACTCTTTACTGAGGTAGTTACTTTAAGCCCTGTAGCTTACCGGATAGAGTTGGACGGCTTCGAGGTGAAGAACTTTATGGTAGAATTGGCCACGGATGAGGCGAGCTATTACGGGGAATTTTCCTTATAAACAGTGTAAGTTTTGAGACTATTTATCTTAATATTAATTTAAATTTTTTGTGTATGAAAAAGTTGACAAAAATCAACTTGCTAAATCTCAGTCAGACTGAGATGGCAAAGCGACAGGAAAGCATGCTGAAAGGTGGATATTATCTTCCGTGTGTTTGTGTATATGGATGTGCTTGCAGATATGCAGGCGACAAGGAGGGGCCGGATGATTCTTTCTATGGCGGATCCAGTCATCAAAATGTAAATGATAACAAGACCCTACCAACTGATAATGGTAATAGTCTTACGTATGCGCCAAGATAATGAAACAGTTTCATTATTCTTGATCAAGTATTGAAAAATGTAGAGTCTGTTTAAGTTCTCTTTTTTAACCCTCTTAATGATAATTCAGGAGTTTCATAACTATTTATGAACGCTTTGGGTTATTGCGGTTGAAAAACGAACTTAACGGCTCTATATTTATCTAAATATATGAAACTGTAGAGAGCTTTTCTGCTCTGCGTGTTGTTTCCTAACTTCATGCACAACAAGTGTTGTGCTTTGCTTATATAATCCATTCTAATATCTTGATAAAATATATGTTTTGTAAATTAACATCTTTAGCTTTCGTGTGTAGTGCCATAGTTTTGATAGTTGCTTCTTGTCAGGGAAATCAGAAGCAGAATGTGAATATGGTCCAAGGCATCCCGACGTTCGATTTTCAGGCAGAATACCCTATTAAGGAACTGGCTTTTCAGGATGTGGCCGATGTGGAATACATCCCTCTGGAAACTACCGATTCTTCCTTGATATCCGGAGTTACGTATATGTTTGTATCTGACAATGAAATCATTACGCATAATTACCAAACCGGATCAGTGATTATTTTCGATAGGACAGGGAAATACAAGAGTTCTTTTTCCCACCAAGGGGAAAGTGAAGAAGAATATGTCTACGCGTTAGGCATGACCGTTGATTTTGATGCCAAAGAAATATACATATTTGATTATAGAGGTTTGGCTCCCAGCAAGGTAAAAGTCTATTCATTTACCGGTGACTACTTACGTTCCCTGCCGACTCCTGACAGATTACGCTTCGAAATCGTAGATTATGATACGAATAATCTTTTTGCTGAAGATATAGCTTATACCGATTTGGATCTCCCACAATCATCCAAGCCGAGCCAGGAACCTTATTACCTGATTTCAAAGCAGACCGGGGAAATACAGCCTTTAAAACTGCATGTAAACGACCGGCTGCGCAACCAGATAAATGAAACTACAATGTTAGAACCGGACTACTCTCAAACGGTGAGCATCAACATTCCTATTTACCCGGTTTCCAAAAGCGGGAAAGAGATTTTTGTGGCAGACTTCGGGCTGGATACCATATATTCTCTCCAAGCGGGTCAGTGGACACCGGTTGCAGCCAAAGTCAACCGGCAGACTTCCCATGGCAGCGTAATTATGACCGAGGTTTGCATGCAGAGCGAGAAATATCTGTTGCTGTACACTTTCGATAAAAGATTGCTGACAAAGAATCCGCCAAGTACTCCAGACCCAGTATTCTATCTTTATGATAAAGCAAGCGGGAAGATTGAAATCGTGGAATTATTCAACCGTGACGGAATATCCTATAAGGAGACGTTGTCTTTGAACGCTGGATTGCCGTGTAGCAGCCATAGCATTCTGCCTGCAAATACCATGAGGTTCTGTTATTCCTCCAGCTATTTGTTGGAAAAACTGGAAAAGGGCGAGTTGAAGGGCAAGCTGAAAGAAGTGGCCGAGAAGCTGGATGTGGAAGACAATCCGGTGCTGGTGCTGGTTAAATTCAAGGAATAGATTAAGTAACTATGGAAGGTGGAATCAATGCCAGGCAAATTGAATTAAATCTGGTTCATTTGCCTCAACTTGTTTTTGAAGTGACAGATGCATGTAACTTACGGTGTAAATATTGCGCTTATGCAGGCTTATATGCAGGCTATGACAAACGTGAAGATTTGAATTTCCCTATTCATCGGGCCAAACTCCTCATTGACTATTTATATGATACCTATTGGAAAAATAATGAAGAGGATGAGTTTGTTGAGCCGATAAGTATAGGTTTCTACGGCGGGGAACCATTACTCAATGTTCCATTTATCCAAGCAATAATGGAGTATATAGAAAGATTGCATTTGAAAAGTAAAATGATTTTCTATGCAATGACGACCAATGCCATGTTGTTGGATAAATATATGGACTTCTTGGCAGAAAAAGAGGTACGTCTGCTTATCAGTCTGGACGGCGATAGAGAAGGACAAGGCTATCGGGTAGACGCAGCAGGTCAAAATTCTTTTGACAGAGTCTTCAAAAATATAAATCTGTTGCGAGATAAACATCCCCGATACTTTGACAAATTTGTTCAGTTCAATGCTGTGTTGCATAGTAAGAATAGCGTTGAAAGAATTTTCACGTTCTTTCAGGACATATTCAACAAAGATCCGTATATCTCCCCTTTGAATAGATCCGGGATACGTTCTGACAAGATAGAAGAATTCAATAGGACTTATCAAAATTATACAGAGAGTTTATCTCAGGCTAATAATTGTGAAACATTGAAGGAGGAATTGTTTATTAAAAATCCGGATACGAGTTTGTTGATGGATTATTTGTATTACTATTCCGGAAATGTATTTTTCAATTATAACCATCTGTTTGTTATGAATGACAAAACTCCTCATTTCCAGACCGGCACTTGTATCCCCTTTTCCAAGAAAATGTTCGTCACCGTCAAGGGTCGTATCCTTCAATGCGAGCGCATCAACCACGAGTTTGCCTTGGGACAGGTAACAGACAACGGCGTGGAACTGGATTTGGAACAAGCAGCCCGGCAATACAACGGTTATGTGCAGAAATATACCCGCCAGTGCCGTCATTGCGGCAACCGGAGGGCGTGCATGCAGTGCGTGTATCAGATAGACGACATCCATGAAGCGGGCACCACCTGCCGTTCGTTCTGCACGGATGCGCAACGCAAGGAATATAACCGGCAAAGCCTGGAATACCTGAGCCGGCATCCGGAATTGTATAAACGATTGTTGAACGATGTAACGATAAGAGGATGAAAAAGTACGACTGGTTTTCATTGCATCCTTCCTGCTTCCTTTGGTTGAAAGGCACGGAAGGGTTGGTGTATAACTCGGAGAACGGTGCGAAGGTTCGGTTCCGTAGTACGGGCCGTGTGGCGGAGGTGGCAGACCGGCTGTCGCATCCGGAAAACCTGTATGTCGTCCGGTTGGACGAAGAGCAGTGCCGGGACCGGGAACTGACAGCCTGGTTGGAAGAGATCGAGGCGAAAGGCTGCGGGGTGCGGGTGCCCGACGACGGGCAACATGCACGCCCCTTGTCCTTGCCGCCCGTGTTGCGGGTGCAGGACGAAGCCGAATATTACCGCTGGGAACACCGGCAGGGCATAGACGGCAATGTGTTGGACAACCTGCACCGGCTGGTGTTCCACCTCAACGGCAGCCGTCACGGCAACGACGGCTACGCCCGTCAGTTGCCCGCTTATCCCACCACGCAGGCGGCTGCCCTGGTTCCGGACGAGGTGCGCCGCTTTGTGCGGAACGCCCGTCTTTCTCCTTTCCTTTCAGAAATTGTGCTGACGGGCCATCCCTTTGCCGCAGCCGGAGGGAAAGAGTTGGCGCAGGCGTTGCAGGAAGTCTGTCCGGTGACGGTATGCTGCACGCAGGCCGATGCCTTGGAGCATCCGGAAGAGGCACGGGCGTGGGCCGCCTCGCTGCACCTGGACATTGCCGTGACCGACTACGGACAGACAGCCGCCTTGCCGCGCGATGCCTCGCTGACCTGCCTCATCGCTTCGGAGAGCGATGCCGTACAGGCTACAGCCCTTGAAGAAGAGGGCAGTTTCCGCGCCGTGGCTTTCGTGCCGGTCTATACGGGCGACAATGATGCCTTCATGGCTTCGTGCGTGTATGTGGATGCGGACGACCTGTGGCAGTCCGCTCCGGGCAAACAAGAGATATTCATCCGCCAGAAACTGAACATCTACGACTTCGGCCGGTTGATAGTGATGCCGGACGGGCAGGTGTATGCCAACCCCAACACGGAAGCTTTGGGCAACATCCGTGAGACACCTCACCGGCTGGTCTACCGCGAGATTACCGAAGGACATTCCTGGCTGCGGGTGCGCGACAGCCGTCCGTGCTGCGACTGCATCTGGCAGTGGCTCTGTCCCTCGCCTTCGACTTATGGGCAGGTATTGGGCAGGGATAATTTGTGTCATATATGATTACACTTTCCGTTATCATTCCCGTCTACAACACCCGTCCTTATTTGGACGAGTGTCTGCGCTCCCTGCAGGAACAGACTTTGCGCGACTTTGAAGTGGTGATGGTAGACGACGGATCTACCGATGGTTCGGACGAAGTGATGCGCCGTTTTGCCGGTGCCGACCACCGTTTTCGCTGTATATGGCAGACCAACAGCGGTCCGTCTGCCGCACGCAACCGGGGACTTCGGGAGGCGCAGGGACAGTATGTGGCTTTTCTGGATTGCGACGACTGGCTGCTGTCTGCCGACTGTATGGAGCGGATGTGCCGCTTCATGGACGAAACCGGTGCCGACGTGGCGGTGGGACATGTGCTTTCGGTTTGGCCGGCCGGACGGCGCCGGACGTGGGGCGAAGGACAGGAAAAACTCTTTGTGCCCGGCAGAGTGACAGACGGGGGAGAGTTCTTTGCCCGTGTATGGGAGAACGGCTGTTACGTCCCCATGCTGTACACTTGTGTGTATCGGCGCAGTTTTTTGCACGGACATGGCTTTGTGTTCGATGTGGAGTCCATCCACGAAGACGAACTGTGGACGCCGGTCGTGCTGACCTCGGCACGGAAGGTGGTCTATACAGACGTGGTACACTATGCCTACCGGCAGCGCGAAGGCTCCATCATGTCGGGGCTTTCGGCAAAGGAACGGGTGGCTTCCTTGCCGGTCACCATCCGGAAACTGCGGGAGTATGCCCTCGGTTATGCAGACAACGCGGACGGACGGATACGGAACGCGCTGTTGCAGGACGTTGCCCAGTTGGAAAGGATTTTGGCAGGATTGCGCCCCGCCCCTCTGGCGGGGAGGCAGCTGGCCGACCATTGGCTGTTGCACGGTCTGTTTATGGAAGATAACGGGTTGTGGAACGGCAGACTGGGATTGTCTTTGTTCTTCTACCTGTTGTGGCGGCATACCGGCAACCATTGGTACGAGGAATTTGCGGGTGAGTTGCTGGACCGGGTCTGTAACGGCCTTTCCAACCGCCTGCCGGTACACTTCGCCGACGGATTGTGCGGGATAGGCTGGGGCATCGAGTGGCTGAGGGAAGCGGGTTTCATAGAGGGAGACACCGATGACATACTGGAAGAAGTGGACCGTGCCGTCATGGAGCGGGATGTGCGCCGGATGGCCGATACCGGATTGGAGACCGGGCTGAAGGGCATAGCCGCCTACGTGCGCAGCCGCTTGGACAGCCCTCGACAGCCGGAAAAGCCGCAGCCGTTCGATGCCGCCTACCTGCAGGAACTGGAAGAAGCCTGCCGCCGGGCGGATATCGGACTGTGGGACGGGTCGTGCAGCCCTACGGACGTGTGGACGCAGCTGCTGGAACGGTGGGATGACGGTTTCCGGACAGACAGCCTGAGCTGGCAGCGGGGTATTGTCCAATTAGAAAAAGGAGGAACGGCATGGAAGAAATAAAAGTCAGCATACTGGTGCCTGCCTATAACGTGGAGGCATACGCGGAAGAGTGCCTGCGGTCGCTGCTGGCACAGACCTTGCGCGAGATAGAAATCGTATGGGTGGACGACGGCTCGACGGACGGCATACACGACGTGGCAACCCGCCTGGCCGCTTCGGACAACCGCCTGCGCCTGTTCCGCTTGCCGGAACATCAGGGGGTGTCGGCTGCCCGCAATGCCTGCCTGAAAGAGGCAAGGGGGCGCTATGTGACCTTTGTGGACAGCGACGATACCATCAGCCGGGTAGCGGTGGAGCACCTTTGGCAGAAGGCCGAAGCCTGCGAAGCGGACATAGTGACGGGCAGCATGCGCTATGTTTATGCCGACGGCAGGCAGTTGCGGGTGGGCGACAAGCGTGCCGTGTTCGAAACGGAAGATGCCGTACTGGACGGACAGACCTGCTTCCGGCTTCTGCAGGAGCGCGGTTGTTATGTTCCCATGGTGTGCGGCAACCTGTATCGCACTGCTTTCATCCGCGATCACGGACTGCACTTTGAGGGCGATTATCACGAAGATGAGTATTTCACGCCCTACGCCTTGTATCATGCCCGGCGGGTGGCGGAACTGCGGGAGGATTTCTATGACTACCGCCAGCGGGAAGGTTCCGTCATGAACCATCCGGGCAACCGCAAGCAACGGGCGGAAGCCTTGTATGGGGTGGGCCGGAAACTGAAACAGTTTGCCGGAGCGAATGCCCGCTGCATGGATGGCCGCATACGGGTGGCGTACGAAGACTATGCCTCCTACCTGTGCCGCCGCTCCCAGGTCCTGTATGAGTCTTACCTGGCCGGTTCGCGACGGAAATGCCTGTTGGTCTTTTCGGAAGAAAGCACCGCTTCCCGTTATGGGGTGGGTACCTACATCCGGCAAGTGCAAAAATGTCTGGACCCGGAGGAATGGGACGTGCACACCGTCACCCTGCATGCTTTGGGCTACGACCTCGACTTCTCTCTGGCCGACGGGGCGGCTGCCTATACCTTCCCCTTTATGGAAAATCACCTGTCCCAGACACCGGCTTACGAAGACAAGTATCTGAACAGTGTGTTTTACTACTTGGCTTCGCGGGTGGGAGATGGCAGGCGGGTGTATGGGCACTTCAACTTTGCTCATCATCATCCGCTGGCCGCCCTGTTCAAAGAAAAGTTGCAGGCCTTTATCGTGTTTACCCTGCATTATACCGATTGGAGCTTCGACCTGGCAGGCGACCGGGCGTGGTTGGAGCGCATTCTTGCCCATCCCGCCGGGGCCAAAGACCAACGGATAAAGACAGCTTTCGGGAAAGAGAAGGCATTTATGACGGAATGTTGCGACCGCATCATTGCCATTGCCCGTCATTCCTACGACATGTTGCGTGACTTGTATGGCATTCCCGAAGAGAAATTGGCCCTTGTGCCCAACGGCCTGCAGGATGAATATAAGGAGCGCAGCGCGGAAGATTGCCGGCTGTTGCGCAGGAAGTATGGTTTCGGGGAGCAGGAAAAACTGGTTGTCTTTGCAGGGCGGCTGGATCAGATAAAAGGGGTGGCCGAACTGATGGAAGCCTTTAAGGGCGTACTGGCTGTCCGGCACGATGTCCGTCTGGTTGTGGCAGGAAACGGTAACTTCCAGCATTGCATGGAGGCGGCAGACCCGTGTTGGCGGCAGGTCACTTTCACCGGTTTCCTGCCTAAGGAAAAGCTTTACGAACTGTATGCGGTGGCCGATGTGGGGGTAGTGCCTTCCATCCATGAAGAGTTCGGCTATGTGGCGGCAGAGATGCTGTTGCATAAAGTGCCGTTAGTGGCACACGACACTACCGGCCTGAGAGAGATTACCGATGGCGGGCGTTATGGCAGGCTGTTCCGTTTCGCGGACGACAGGAAGGATGTGTCTCCACTGAGAGATGCGTTGCTGTCGGCACTGGCCGATGGCAGGAACTCCGGCAATGAACCCATGCGGCAAGAAGGACGGCAAAGGGTATTGCAACATTACACCCTTCCGTTGTTCCGGGAACGGTTGGAAAAGGTATATGACGCTAACTCTGCGTTTGAGTTTGCTAAAGTGCCACTTTAGCGAGCTAACTCTGCATTTTAGCGAGCTAACTTTGCATTTTAAGAAGCGTTGAATGGTTTCCTTGGGTCGAAGTGGATGACGCGGATAGGACAGATGACTGCAGACAATAGATGAATACTCCAAACTGCCTTCACGCTTTCACCGTCGTACAAACCGATGTAAATCAGTGGAATATTGTGAAACATACATCCTTCACACTGCTTTCACAGTCCTTTCATGGCTCTAAGCTATAAGAACCGTATGGCTAAGCGCTGAGTCCTGTGTTTCCAAGCGCTGAGCAATTTGCTTTCAAAACGATAGGAGGAAAATCAGGCAAGAATCCGTCTAATCTGTGGCAATCTGCCTGTGAAAGCACCGTGAAGGATGTATGTTTCACAGCATTTCATTCATTCACAGTGATTTGCAAAGGCGTGAAGGCGTGAAAGCAGTTTGGTGCCAAACTTTGTGCAGAAGGATTTTTATGTACCATGCACCTGTTTTGCACCTCACTTTTCATTTATAAAAAATGGCAGCTTACGATTTATCAAGCTGTTGTATGTCAGTAAGATGCTGTGAAACATGCCCGATATTCATTTATATTTTCATTTATATTCGGGAGCAGAATCCGGTTTCACTGAAAAATTGTAAGCAGGCTGGTTTTGCATGATAAAAACAGACTACAATGAGAAAAATACTTATCTTGTTCTATAACAAACTTTGGGGAGTTTCCTGGGAGAACGAAGCCTGTGCATCCATCCCCGATGGTTTTGAACTGACCGACGACCGCAGCCGGATGGCTGAAGCGGACGCAGTGGTGTTTCATCTGCCCGACCTGGCCCGTTGCATGGACGGGGAGGAAATAGAAAAACGGGACGGACAACTGTGGGTGACGTGGAACTTGGAATGCGATGACAACTACCCTTGGGTGGAGGCACCGGAAATCAGGGATTTGTTTGACCTGCGCATAGGCTACCGGCAGCAGGACGACGTGTGGTATCCGTATTTCTCATTCATCCGTGCCGAAGCCTTCACACGGTTGCCGCCGCGCCGTCCGCCGCTGGACAAAGCCTGCCTGTTCGTCTCCAGCCCTTTCAACCGCAGCCACCGTTTTGAGTTTTTGCGGGAACTGATGCGGCATACCGAAGTCGATTCATTCGGCCGGATGTTGCACAACAAAGATTTGCCGGCAGACGAGGGAAGGAAGACCCTGATGGAAAAGATAGCCGATTATAAATTTGTCATTGGCGTGGAGAATGCGCTGGCACGGGACTATGTGACGGAGAAATTCTTCCAGCCGCTGCTGGCAGGCACGGTGCCGGTCTATCGGGGTGCTCCCAACGTGGAGGAGTTTGCGCCCGGCCGGCATTGCTTTGTGGATGCCCGGGCTTTCCGTTCGCCTGCCGACCTGGCCGGGTTTATGAACCGTTGCTATGAGCACCCTGCACTGTATGATGAACTGACTGCCTGGCGGACGCAGCCCCTGCAGCCCGGCTTCGTACAAAAACTGGAACAGGTGAAGGAGCATCCGTTTGTGCGGCTGTGCAGGGTGGTGGAAGAGAAGATACGAAGAATAGAATATAAAATTACTTAAATATCCACTCCCTTTTTGTGGGAAGCCGGATATAAATGTGTAAATTAGTCAATTCATTTAAAACTATAAATGGCGTTTAAGCAGAAATTCCCCCACTATCGCCAGCTTGACTCCATGGACTGCGGTCCCACCTGTCTGCGCATGATTGCCCGGTATTACGGCAAGTCCTATTCCCTGCAGACCCTGCGGGAACGCTCGTTCATCACCCGGGAAGGGGTGTCCATGCTGGGCATCAGCGATGCGGCAGAGAGCATCGGCTTCCGCACCATGGGCGTGCGCATCACGCTGAAGCAGTTGCAGGAGGACATGCCGTTGCCCTGCATCCTGCACTGGAACCAGAACCATTTTGTGGTGTGTTACGACATCTGCCGAACGCGGAAAGGACGGATATACCGCATAGCCGACCCTGCCAGCCAACTGGTGGACTATACGGAAACGGAGTTTGGCAAGTGCTGGCTGGCTACCCGCGTGGGGGGCGAAGAGAAGGGAGCGGCGCTGGCCTTGGTGCCAGAGCCGGCTTTCTACGAGCAGGAGGGAGAAGCGGAAGAGGGACGGCAGCGGGGGCTGCGCTTTTTCTTCAAATACCTCTCACCCTACCGGCAGCAATTGGTACAGCTGGTGTTGAGCATGTTGGCGGTGAGCCTGTTGCAGCTGATATTCCCGTTTCTCACCCAGTCGCTGGTGGATGTCGGCATCCGCGACGGCAACCTGGGTTTCATCACCCTGGTGCTGATTGCCCAACTCACAGTTTCGGTGTCGCAGATTGCCGTGGAGTTCATCCGCAGCTGGATATTGCTGCATGTCAACACGCGCATCAACATCGCCCTCATCTCCGACTTCTTGTCCAAGCTGATGAAGCTGCCCCTGCGCTTCTTCGACACCAAAATGGTGGGCGACATCATGCAGCGCATCGGCGACCACAACCGCATAGAGGCTTTCCTGACCGGTTCGTCCATCAACACACTATTTTCGTTTGTCAACTTCTTTATCTTCGGCGGCATACTGGCGTATTATGACTGGCGCATCCTGCTGCTGTTCGTGGCAGGCAATTCGCTGTACATCCTTTGGGTGGTGGGCTTCATGAAGTACCGCCGCGAACTGGACATCCGCCGTTTTGCACAGGCCGCGGGCGAACAGAGCAACCTGATTCAGATGGTGACGGGCATGCAGGAAATCAAACTGAACAACTGCGAGAAACAGAAACGCTGGCAGTGGGAACGCATCCAGGTGAAGCTGTTCAAGATAAGCGTGAAGGGGCTGGCACTGGGGCAGACGCAGCAGGCGGGGTCGGTGTTTTTCAACCAGACCACCAACATACTGATATCGTTCATTGCCGCCAAGGCCGTGGTGGAGGGCGACATGACACTGGGTATGATGATGTCGCTGACCTATATCATCGGGCAACTGAACGGGCCGATCAATGCCTTTATCGGTTTCGCACAGCAGTTGCAGGATGCCAAAATCAGTCTGGAACGCCTGAACGAGGTGCATAACCGCGAGGATGAGGAACAGGATATAGGCAGCAAGCTGCAGGCCTTGCCGGAACGGCGGGACATCGTGGTGGACCATGTGTCGTTCAGCTACGACGGTGCCGACCGCGACTATGTGCTGGACGATATCTGCCTGAACATTCCCGAAAAGAAAGTGACTGCCATTGTGGGTGCCAGCGGGAGCGGCAAGACTACCCTGCTGAAGCTGATACTGGGATTCTATGAGCCGAACCGGGGGAACATACGCATAGGCGACACCCCTGTGTCCCTGCTCAATCCGCACGTGTGGCGGGCGAAGTGCGGTTCGGTGATGCAGGACGGTTTTATCTTCTCGGACACGATAGCCAACAACATTGCCGTGGGCGAGGAACACGTCGACAGGGAGCGCCTGCGCCGTGCCGTGGAGGTGGCCAATATCCGCGGCTTTATCGATTCGCTGCCATTGGGCTACAACACCAAGATAGGCATGGAAGGCAACGGCATCAGCCAGGGGCAGAAACAGCGGCTGCTGATTGCCCGCGCTGTCTACAAGAACCCGGAATTCCTGTTCTTCGATGAGGCAACCAATGCGCTGGATGCCAACAACGAGCGCGAAATCATGGAGCATTTGCAGGAGTTTTACCGGGGTAAGACGGTGGTTATCGTGGCTCACCGCCTCAGCACGGTGCGCGATGCGGACAAGATTGTGGTGCTGGACCAGGGAAAGATTGCCGAAGAAGGGACGCACCGCGAACTGACGGAACGGAAAGGACTGTATTACAGGTTGGTGAAGAACCAGCTGGAATTGGGGAACTGACAATATATGGACGAAGAAAATAAATACAAGGACATCGAACTGCGCAGCGAGGAAGTGCAGGATGTGATGGGACAGATACCGCCTGCCATCCAGCGTTATGGCATCACGGTCTTGCTGGTTATCGTGCTGTTACTGTTGGGCGGGAGTGCCCTGTTCAGTTATCCGGACAAAGTGACCACCGAGTTTACCCTGACCTCGCAGAATCCTCCTGCCTATGTGCCCGCCAAGGCGGGAGGGCGGTTGGAACGGCTTTATGTGTCCAACGGGCAGGAAGTGCGGGCGGGCGATTATCTGGCGGTGCTGGCCAATACGGCACAGACGGAAGACATTCTCTATCTGTGTGAGCGGATGGAAGCCTGGGAACGGCAGGGGGCGAGGTCTGAACAGGTCGATGTGTTGTTTACCCGCTATATGCCCCGTCTGGGCGATGTGCAGTCGGCGTATTCGTCTTGCCTGCTGGCTTGGAGCAACTATCTGCAACACATGCAGGAGGGGCGGGCATACGAAACGGAACTGCTGAATGCCGTGGCATTGCTGAATACCTCTCTGAGCGAATGGAAAAGCAACTACCTGCTGTCTGCCCCCACAGACGGGACAGTGGCTTTCATGCAGTTATGGAAAGAGAACTTGCCGGTGGAACAGGGCGAAACGATGTTTGTCGTGATACCTCCGGGAGCTTCGGAGCCTGTAGGCAAGGCTTTGCTGCCCATGCAGGGTGCCGGCAAGGTGCGTGTGGGGCAGCGTGCAGTCATCCGGATAGAAGGTTTCTCAGAGCAGGAATTCGGTTTCCTGGAAGGCAGGGTGGCTTCCATTTCGCCTGTCCCCGACGAAGAAGGCAATTTTGTGGTAGAGATAGAGCTTCCCAAGGGGCTGATGACCCACTACAGGAAAGAATTGCCGGTGATGAAAATGATGACCGGGACGGCTGACATCATTACCCAAGAACGCAGTCTGCTGCAGAGACTGTTGCAAAATGCAGGGGAGTAAGTAAGTAGTTATTGATATTTAGTTTATATGACGTGTATCTGTCTTGTTGAGCGCAGCGAAGTCGAAACATCTCCCGAAAGACACGATTCCCTTGGATAGTGCATGTAATGAGATTCTTCGACTACGCCCTACGGGCTTCGCTCAGAATGACAGACATCCCATTCTCCATTATAGTATAAACTAATTATGAACGGCTACTTAATCAGAATTAGTTTATATCAAACACAGAGACACAAAATTCTGTAACTGTCTGTCGGAAAAAATGACGGGAGGGCACAGAGTCCGCAACTTCGCCGGCAACCTACTATAGGACTCAAATGACAATCTCAAGAGATTTAGCCGATTGTAGCAGTCAGTTTATAGTCGACTTTTGCAAGTTCTTTCGTGAGCCACAGCTTTCTTCGTTCCAGCCATTTTTCATCGGAGATGCTAACTTTCGATGCTTCGTAATTGCTCTTGTTCCTCACCATAGTATAAATGATTTTGGCCAATTTGTGCGCCGTGGCACATACGGCGTACTTGCCCCCTCCCCGTGATTTCATTCTGCGGTAGAACTGCCCAAACACGCCTTTGTGTTGGGCCAGCGTCATGGCGCAGTTACGCAATATCAGCCCCACCCGGTTCACCCTCCTGGGCATCTTGCTGGACAGCTTCTTCCCGCCGGAAATCTTGTCTCTGGGCGCGAGGTTGCACCAACTGCAAATGAAAGCTGTGAAGGATGCGTGAAGGTACTATATTTCACAATAACACGCAGACATACAGTCAATTAAAATGGCGTGAAGGCGTGAAGGGAGGAACAGGAAAATCAGTATGGGGAGTGTGAAACATCGGATGCAAAGGCATGAACGCGACATCATACACCGCGAACGAACATCTGAATCATCCGAAAAAACAGAAAGCACTGCCTTCTTTCTACCGGGATTGGAAACTACGCTGCCAGCCGCCGGAGAAATGCCGACCTGCATCCGGGCAGCGTAAAATGGCACTTTAGCAGCGTAAAATGGCATTTTAGCGGCGTAACTCTGACTTTGGTGAAGAGCAGTGTTCTTACTTGGTGGAACACAGAGACGCAGAGCTTTTGTTTTTCGTTAAACATATCTCCATAGAGTCACAGAGTTATTCCCCGCTTTCGTGTGTAGCGAAACCGCGGACTCCGTGTCCTCCTCTCATCATTTTCCGACAGAAAGTTACGGTACTTTGTATCTCTGCGTCTGATATAAACTAAATTGATTGATTACTTATTCTCATTAATAAGGCTTTCAGGGGATGGTAGAGGGAAAATATATCTTTGTGAATCTAAAAAATGACGTTATGGATACTGCTATTAAATTTTGAGAACTGGCTGGGCATTGAAAGGAAATAAAGGTAGAATATTCTAAGGCGTTTGTGAAAGCAGTCAGGAAATTATCTGGCAAAATGCTTGATTCCGTTAGAAATGCCATACAGGAAGTCATAGAAGCTCGATATATTGATGAAATAACCGATTGTAAGAAACTGGTTGGCTATGATTTTTTTGCCCCGGCTGTCCGTGATGGATGGTCGGGGATTTTCGTTAGGATATAAAATAATATCCTTTTCCCTTGTAGAATATAAAAATATATGCTATCTTTGTACCGTAATCAGAAAACATTACGATATGCCTACAGTATTAGATTTATTCGGATTGAAATTCATCATCTTCACGGCAGACCGCCAGCCACCGCACTGCCATGTGAAGAGCAGCAACGGGGCGGCCAAATTCATCATCAAAGACAAAGTGGAGTGCGTGGAAAGCACGCTGAAGCCCAAGGAACAGAAATTGGCTGAGTATGTGCTGGAAGAGAATCTGGAAAACATCCGGGAGGCTTGGAAAAGAATCCACGGGGAGTTTTAAGGACTCCCCTTTTACCCAATATCAGGAGCGAAAGGAGGACACTATGAATGAAATGAAAATTAAGAAACTATGGTTCGCAGACGGTCGCATCTATGTGACCACAGACAAGGGAGAAACCCTGTTCCAGTCGCTGAAATTCTATCCACGTCTGCTGACAGCCACCGATGAGCAGCGGCAGGCTTATGAGTTGTGGGAATATGGCATCCTCTGGGACGCCATTGACGAAGACATGAGTTATGAGAGCTTCTACTACGATGAAACGAAACAGGTGCAATCCGGCATCCAGGATGCTTTCCTGTCGCACCCGGAACTGAACATCTCTGCCGTGGCGCGCCGGATGGGCATCCAGCAGAGCCTGCTGGCCAGTTACATCAAAGGCACCAAGAACCCCTCGCCCGAAAGGCGCAAACTTATTCAAGACACGCTGCACCAGATAGGACGTGAGCTGGTGGCAGTGGAATTATAAAGAATGGTGTAGTTATTGTTTGACAGCTTTTCTACCCATCCTGCCGGACACCTTTCGGGGTGCCCGGTTTTTTTTTGTGTCCTTTTCCCGGCAACGGCTGACTTCTACCTTTGCGACAAGCAAATAACAGGAATATGGGAGCACATGCAGAACGGATGGCCGGGTACGGCAATAGGAACCGCAGCCGCAAGGGCGAGGGGTATCCCATCGAGGTATATATCGAGGGGGACACCGGCATCACGCAACAATGGGAACGCCAGCAGGACCGGAAGGCGGTGGCTACCTTCAACCACCGGGTGCGTGCCTGGGGGACGAAGGTGAACGATGCCTTGCAATACAGCATCGCCGACCATATTGCCGAGGACAACACGCTGTCCGCCTCGCTCAAGACGAACTACCGCCACTGGGGCAGGACACCGCAGGCCGGACAGGAAATCACTTCCATCGGATTTTCTTTCGAGGAAGCAGGATTGTATGTCCACCTCGGCGTGGGACGCGGCTACAACCGTGAAGACGGTACGGTAGTGGTGACCAAGCAGCACAACCGGGACATGATCCGCAAACCCCAACCGTGGTTCGACCCGGTCATCGAGAACCATATCGAGACGTTGCAGCAGATTGTGATTGACTATTGCGGCGACCTCTTCATCAACACCTCACACATATTAATCAACCGATAAATGAAAAAGATAGGAAAATTCAGCTTCGTAGACACTGCCGCAGGCCAGTATGCCCTGCACATGGACTGGAGCAGCTCGATGTCGCAACTGTTCGACCTCGGCGGGCGGAACTGGGACGATGACCCGGTGAGCGTGGCCGGTGAACGGGTGGTGCCCTGGGGCAAGGACAACAACCTGCCGCACGCCATCCGCGACCTGAACGATAACATGATTGCCGCGGCCTACGTGGTCCATGCGCCGAGCCAATACTGGAAAGACATCCGGAAACAGGTGCTGGAGGTGCACCCGGACTGGACGGAAGAGCAGGTGAAAAAGGAGATAGACAGGCTGAAGGACCGGCTGACGCAGCAGATTGCAGACGTGATGGCGGGCAAGAACAACGCGGGCAAGTTCTTCAGCTGCGTGGACTTCACGGACGATTACGGCCATGCCCAGTCGTGGAAGATTGAACCCATCGAGATGAACATCGACAAGTACATCGAGGCGCAGGCCAAGATTTCCCGCATCGCGAACAGTTCGATCACCAGCGGCTTCGGTCTCAGCCCTGCCCTGGCCAACATCATAATCGACGGCAAGAGCGACAACGGCAGCCAGATGCTCTACGCGCTGAAAATCTTCTACGGGGCGGACACGCAGATTGCCGAGGACATCGCGCTGGAGGCGGTGAACGATGCCATCCGCATCAACTTCCCGGAGAAAAGTCATAGACATCCCTGAAGATATTTTTCGGTATCTGTCAGTCAAAGTTGCCATGCAAGGCACCAACTTGAAAAAGTATATTGAAGGACTTCTTGCAAAAGATGTGGAGGACATGGTAGCTGGTATGGATAATAATGAGGCATATCAGTGGCTTTCAAGAAATGAACCAGATGGCCATGTCAGGGCAGGGGAAAAAGAAAAACGGGATTTTGAGAACTGGCTGGGCATTGAAAGGAAATGAAGGTAGAATATTCTAAGACGTTTGTGAAAGCAGTCAGGAAATTATCCGGCAAGAAACTGGCTGGCTATGATTTTGTTTATCGCATACGCATCGGCAATTACCAGGCATTCTTTACTTTACATGTCCATATTGAAAACGATGTGGTGATGTTTGAATATCTGCTGCCAAGGGGGGAAGCGTATGATAAGAAGAATCAGGAGAAACTGCGATGTATAGATGAATGAGAAAACAAAAAAAGAGCCGTTATCAGAACTCCTCGCTCTGACTCAGCTCTTCACTGTTCCTTTTCCTTCATAGATAGGGCTTTCGGGGGATTAGGGACGGAAATAAAAAAGGTGAGGGTTTACAATTATTAAGGCAAGCCCGTTAAATGAGCATAAAAGAAAGGGGGAATAAAAAGGGGAATACGAAGAGACTTAAAAGAAAAATCCGCTGATTTTCAGCGGATTTTAATTCATTATGTGGAGCTGGAGGGAGTCGAACCCTCGTCCAAACGAGGAAATCATAAGCTTTCTACATGCTTATCTTTGCCTAAATTTTCGTGCTACGGCAGAACCAAAGCCATCAACCGTAACCTTATCCTCTAAAACTTCATCTGCGCCGCAAGGCCGACGCCGACTATCTCCGATATGACTGCACCACTCTGCCGGAATGCTTCGGAGCAACAGCTTCCGAGTGATGTCTCGTTCCAGCACCTGGTGCCGGAATTAAGCTCTAATCTACTATACTTCGATTACGCAGCGAGAGCGTAGTTGTTTTCGCCAGATAAATTTTTGAGGACTGAGATTTAAGTGCCAGCCAACGAAGCACTGCATGCTTACCTACCATTTCTGCCCGCTGTCAAATCCAGTCAACCCCTTGATGGAATCGTCAACAACAGACGATATATGATTTGGTGGACAAAGGTAATACATTTTTCTGAATTCTCCTAATTTTAAGTATTTTTATACCTGATTCCAACACATTCTTTGCTTCTTTGCCACTTTTCATGCCTGCCTGACACAAAAGAACAAAGGAATACCACTCTCCCACTCCAATAACATGAGTTTACCTGCCTGCATCTCAAGAAAATGATGAAGATTGCACAGAAAATCATTACCTTTGCGGAGTTGAACGAATAAAATAGAAAACTCCATGTCTATGAAATCCTTGTTTACTCCTATCCTGGCTGCTCTCTGCCTGGGTTCCTGTGCCTCCCGTCAGGCAAGCAACAATGTCGGCGAACTGACCTTGCTGGTAGGTACTTATACCAGCGGCAACAGCACAGGCATCTACAGCTTCCGGTTCAATGAAGAAACGGGACACAGCCTGCTGCTCGATTCTGCCATCCTGCCCAATCCTTCTTACTTGACGGTATCGGCCGATGCAAAACGTGTCTATGCCGTCAACGAAATGAATGACAGCACAGCCTCGCTCAGCACCTTGGATTTTGATGCAGCAACAGGCTCTCTGCAACTGCTGAACCGACAACTGACATACGGTGCCGATCCTTGTTATGTAGCAACTAACGGACGCTTAGTGCTTACAGCCAACTACAGCGGAGGCAATCTGTCGGCATTCCCTCTGAATGATGACGGCATTGCCGAACCTTTGAGCGGACTTTTCCCTGGAAAGGCAACAGGACCTGACTCTGTGCGGCAAAGTACCCCGCACGTACATTGTGCTGCCTTTACACCCGACAGTCTCTACGTGTTTGCTACAGATTTCAGCGCCGACCGCCTGATAAGATTCGACCTTTTCACAGACAGCATTACCCCCTCGTCAGACTCTACTTCCGTGCAGCTCACTCCTGGCACCGGCCCACGCCATCTGATCTTTGCTCCGGACGGACAACATGCCTACGTCATAGGTGAACTTTCCGGTCAGATTACTGCTTTCGACTACCATAAGGGAAAGCTCATACCTATACAAACCCTGGCAGCTGATACAACCGGCGCACGTGGAAGCGCCGACATACGCATCAGCCCCGACGGACGCTTCCTCTATGCCAGCAACCGCCTTAAAAACGACGGACTGGCTATCTTCGCCATTCACCCGGAAAACGGCACGCTCACACCTGTAGGTTACCAGACGACGGGCATTCATCCGCGAAACTTCAACCTCACCCCCAACGGAAAATACTTGCTGGTAGCCTGCCGGGACAGCCACATAATCCAGGTTTATAAACGTGACATACAAACCGGTCTGCTGACTGACACGAACCAAGACATACAAACAGACCAGCCTGTATGCATCCAGTTTGTTAATAAACCATAAACAGACTTCCTCATATAGAAGAAGTTGATTAACTTTGTTCTGCTTAGCTAAGATAGAAGTATTATGAAAAAAACAATGACAATGATAAGCAAGCCCCAAAGGCTGATGGCTACCCTTCTCCTACTGACCTCATTAAACGCTGCCGCACAGACAGAAGTCACCGCAGGCGTAATGCGGGGCAAAGACTACGGTGTAACCTATATGCTGCCAAAAACAGAAATAGAAATATCTCTGCAAATCACGAAACACAGCTATACACCCGGACGCTTCTGCCAGTACGCATCCCGCTACCTGCAACTGAACAACGTTTCAGGCGAACCGGAAACCCACTGGACATTGGACAATATCCAGATGAACACCGTAGGCATACCCGACAGGGAGAATGTCTATTTTGTCAAACTGAAAGACAAAACCGTAGCTCCCCTCATGGAACTGACCGAAGACGGCATTGTCTACTCTATCAACATGCCTTTCAGCGGACGTAAAACAACCCGACCCGACACGGAGGCCAATACGCGCAAGAAATCACAACCCGACCCAAGCCAATTCCTGACAGAAGATATTCTGATGGCCAGTTCCACCGCCAAGATGGCAGAACTGGTGGCCAAAGAAATCTACAACATACGCGAAAGCCGCAATGCCTTGCTGCGTGGAGAAACTGATACACCCCCACAGGACGGAAACCAGCTGAAACTCATGCTCGACAACCTGCAACTACAGGATGAAGTATTAACGGAAATGTTTAAAGGAAAGGCTGAAAAAGACACGCAAACAATACGTCTCCGCATCACACCCGAAGAGATGAAAGACAGAGTCGTATTCCGCTTTTCTCAGAAGTTAGGCCTGCTGGACAAAGACGACCTGGCGGGTGAACCCTATTACCTCAGTATCACCAACCTGCAGACACCTGCCATCCCAGCAGCTACAGAAGAGGACAAAAAGAAGGAATTGGAAGGAGTGGCATACAATGTACCGGGACGGGCCCGTATCGTGCTGATGCAAGGCAACCGCACGCTGACGGAAACCGAACTTCCCGTCACGCAATTCGGCACACGGGAATATTTGGCTCCGGTGCTGTTTAACAAAAACTCCACTACCAAAGTGCTATTTGACACTGCCACGGGTGGACTTATCAAAGTGGACAGAGAACAGTAGGAAAAAGGCACTGCCACCGCAGAGAGCCTATTCATAACAGTACAAGAAGAGCCGGCAGCAGACCACAAGTACTCTTGGTTTGCTGTCGGCTCTCAGCATATATTCACAGCATAAAAAAGTCCGGCTGTTTGGCAACAAAAGAACCTGGAATGACGATTACGCCCGCCCCCCTTCAGGACAAACCTCCAACCTATAAGAAGCAAACTGCTAACCAATAACGGGCGGACTGCCCAAGTATTAGAAGTCCACCCGTTATCTATAAGAAGCATTTATCTGCTTATCAGAAAAATACGATACAGGCAACGTCACTTATTCCCTGTTGGGAAGAAAAAGTCGCTCTGCATGAATATCACCGGCCTTCACTCCCCATTGCCCATCACCATGAAAATCATCTGACACACAAACGGATGAAACCGTCTTTCCTCATTTGCATCAGGTAGGCTGTGACACGAGAGGCATAATCCCCTTCTCCTTCAAAATGAGAAGCCAACTGCTCTATGATTTCACGAACCGTACGTTGCCCGTCTATCAGATTCCATACAGCTGTCCCATGTTCCTCCAAACGGACGTGAATATAAGGCGACATCGTTTTGGGCAGAAAAAAACGTCTCATCCATGCCAACCGGAAACGGGGATATGCCAGAACAGCACAGTCCCCTTCCCACTCCGTGGTAATACGCTCACTACGTACAGGAACCGTATCCAGCAGATTGAACTTGACCTTCTTCTTCATGCCTTCTGCCCCTCCGAAATATTAGCCGCGAATATTAGGTTCTTCCAAATGATAACCGTATTTCCGGTCTGCCCGCTTCAACAGAACAGCCACCACCAGCGACAGGCAGGCAATGCCGGTGAAAATACACATCGGAAGTGTATAATCATACAGAGTGGTTCCGCTCTCGTCCTGCCCTACAATGCAATAGACATCAAGCACCTTGCCTATCAGGGTCGGGATGCCCCATAAACCGATATTTTGAATAAAGAATATCATGGCATACGCCGTACCCAACTGGCTGACAGGAAAAATCTTGGCCACAGCCGGCCACATAGCCGACGGCACCAGCGAAAAGGCAATGCCCAGAATAATCATCAGCACAATAGCTACCAGCCAATAATGGATGCCCGGAATGGCATAGATGAAATGCACACCTATCAGCATGGCCGAACCCAACGCCATAATAGACGCTGCCTTGCCACGCTTGTCGATGTAACCACCGAATATCGGAGTAAGAATCAAGGCACCCAACGCAGGCAATCCGGCAAACGTGCCAGCCACGCTCTCATCAATGCCATATTTCAATATCATAAACTCCGAAGCAAACTTTTGGAAAGGGAACACACACGAATAGAACAGTACACACAACAAGGCTATCAGCCAGAATCCGGGATTGCACAACACGTTCTTTACATCCTTGAAAGAGAATTTCTCGCTCTCCCCTTCCGCACCCGATTCCATTTTGGCTGCTTCCATCTGCCTGTCGAGTTTGCGGTCCATTACGGCAAAAACGAAAAATGCCACCAACCCGCCGATAAGCAGAATCAAGCCCAACAGTACAGGTGTCGTGATGTTATAGGCACGGGCCAAGGGTATTGCTACCGCATAACCAGCTTGCGAGCCAATACGCGCCAATGCCACCTGTACTCCCATGGCTGTTGCCAACTCTTTACCCTGAAACCATTTGGCTATGATTTTCGTCACCGTAATACCGGCCACCTCGGCACCCACACCGAAAATGGAATAGCCGGCAAAGGCCATAAAGACACCTATTTTATAGCCGAACAACTCCCGGCAGCCAAACATTTCCGCATCGGCACCGGCCAAGGTAGTCATGGCATAATATTCCAATGCCGTGCCGCCTACCATCAGAACAGTAGCCAGCTTTCCGGTAAAGCGAATGCCGAAACGGTCCAGAATCAGTCCTCCCCATATCAGCATCAGGAAAAACACATTCAGGAAACTGTATCCACCGGTATAGAAACCAAAATCAGAACTCGACCACCTCAAGTCTGTTTCCAACATCGACTTCAAAGGTGCCATAACATCATTCACATAATAAGCTGCCATCATGGTAAAGGCAACAATGCCCAACGCCCCCCAACGGACAGCTTTGGAATCATTCAACTTACGTATCAATTGTTCAGTCATTGTAAAAGTATAAGTGTTTTATTATTCAGCATGCAAAAAAGGGTTGATGCCGTTGGCGGCCATCAACCCTCCCTTTCAATTTTTATAAAAATAACGAAGGACGACACACCCTTTATTATTTGGCAGTATCGGCCGGTGCGGCATTCTCTGCCGGTGCTTCAGTCTGCGGTGCATTCGTGCCCATAGGCAAGTTATACGGGTTGGTGCTTTCTTCCTTCTGAGCCTGTTCCAGAATTACATCGCTCTTTCCCGTACTGGTAGGCAATACATAGGCCGAAGCAATACTAATCACTACCATAGCAGCGGCCAGCGTCCAGGTTGTCTTCTCCAGAAAATCCGTGGTTTTGCGCACACCCATAATCTGATTGGATGAAGAAAAGCTCGAAGCCAAACCACCCCCCTTAGAGTTTTGTATCAGCACAATAAAACACATCAGCAAAGCTGCTATCACCATAAAGATAACTAATAAGTAGTACATTTTTGTTATTTTGAATTAGCGTTAATAATCAATTTTTCCAGAAATCGGATTTGGTCTGCAAAGTAAGCATTTTTTTTTGGATATTTCAAGCTTAACTTTTTAATAATTTCCAACGCCTTCTCATATCGGTGCTGTTTAATGTAGATTTTGGCCAAAGTTTCCGTAAAACAACTTTCATCAAGTTCATTTTCACCTGCCAAATCGGGACCAGAAGCCGACCTTTCCGGCAACGGTTCATCAGGCAGAGGCACTTGCGGCTGTTCTGTCCTGGCCGATTCTTGCTCACGGATAAAACCGTCAATCAAATCCTGCCCACGCAATGGCGGCACGGTATTTGCCTCTTCCTCCCGATCTGCCGACTCATTTTCCTGAAGTAAAAAAGACGTATAGTCCATTGCATAATCCAACCCTACAGACTGTTCTGCCGTCGCCTCCTCCGGTGCCTGAGCCAGGAAATCGTCAATCAACGACAAGGTCCGGTCCATACTTGGCTCTTCCTCTACCGATACAGAAAGCCTTGTACTGTCAACGACAGGATAACCTTTGATGAGATGGAATAACACGCGGCGGTCGGCTACAAACGGAGCGGTCCGTCGCAGTTCTTCACCCAAACCTCCATCATTCAGTAGCGAAAGATTTCTCAGATAAAGCAAACGGGCAGACTGGAAATACGGAAAACGGTCCACTAATCTGCGAAGTTCCTCCAGCGAATTACCGTCCAATAACTCAGGATGTTCTATCCATTGTTGCAAAAGTGCGGAAGTCATCATCCCAATTACCAGTTTGCTACCGTCGAGTTAAAAATCTGTTCTGTTATATCTCTCACCATCAGAGTAATCAGTTCATCTTGCACGGCCGTCAGCAGCTGAGTGGATTCGTACGTCTGAAAGGCTGAGAACTGTTGATTATCAAAATCCTCCTCATGATTGGTATTATTGACATAAGTCACGCTTACGGTCAGGGTCAGCTTCACTTCCGAAGAATAACCGCTGGCATCCACACCCTGGTTGTACTGATTGTAACCGGTAATGGCACCGCTCAACTCCAAGTCACCTCCCGAATTAACCAGTTTCAAGCGTGTCTGCTGGATAAACATATCCTTCAGACGCTGATTGAATTCAATAGCCAGCGGTGCATAGACATAATCTGCCTGGTTCTGGAACTCGGCAATCGAAATAGTCTTCACCTTCGAATAGTCAATAGAACTGATAGGAGCCAATCCTATCTGAACCTTGCAGGAAGTTACCAGAAACGGCAACGCGCATAAGGCGATAACCGGCAATAGTATTTTCTTAATCCAAACCATATTCTTTTATTTTTCTATATAGAGTGCGCTCTGAAATATTCAAATCCTGGGCAGCACTTTTCCGCTTGCCATGATGCTTCTCAAGTGCTTTACGTATCATTTCTTTCTCTACATCGTCCAGCGACAAAGATTCTTCCACATATTCCTCCGTATCTTGAATATCCGGGTTCACCGAATGCGTCACCGGCTTCACGGGCTGACTGATGATAGTCGGCACGTTAGTCCCAACAGCCGGAGTCACCACTGCCGGATGCGCAGGTGCGTAATATTCCCCTTTATTACCGATAGGGGCTGTTCCGGCAGCATTGCGTTCAGTCATAATCTCATGCACCAACTTCTTCAACTCAGTCACATCCTGACGCATATCAAACAATACCTGATAAAGTATCTCACGTTCGCTTTCAAAGCTTTTCTCATGCCTCCCTGCAACGGCCGGCAGATTCCGGGCAGCTTCCTGCTCGGGCAGGTAGTTTTTCAGGATGGCAGCTGTAATGTCACGGTTGGTTTCTATAATGGAAATCTGCTCCGTGATATTCTTCAACTGGCGCACATTGCCTGGCCACGAATAAGTCAGCAGCATCTGCTTGGCCTCATCGGTCAGTTGTATGGCAGGCATGTGGTATTTCTCTGCAAAGTCAGAAGCAAACTTTCGGAAAAGCAACACCACGTCCTCGCCCCGCTCACGTAAGGGAGGTATCTGTATAGGTACCGTATTCAGGCGATAATATAAATCCTCCCGAAAACGCCCATCGGCGATAGCCTGCCTCAGGTTGACATTGGTAGCGGCCACAATGCGGACATCTGTCTTTTCCACCTTCGAAGAGCCCACCTTGATAAACTCCCCGCTTTCCAGCACACGCAGAAGGCGCGCCTGTGTAGGCATAGGCAGTTCGCCCACCTCATCCAGAAAGATTGTACCTCCGTTGGCTTCGCCGAAATATCCCTTACGTTCACCGATAGCTCCCGTAAAGGCACCCTTCTCATGACCGAACAACTCAGAATCGATGGTTCCCTCGGGGATGGCTCCACAGTTGACAGCAATATACTGCCCATGCTTGCGGCGACTATACTGGTGGATAATCTGCGGAAAGCTTTCCTTACCCACCCCGCTTTCACCGGTAATCAGCACAGACAAATCCGTAGGTGCCACCTGAATGGCTATGTCAATGGCACGCATCAGAGTTTCATTGTTGCCGATGATGCCAAAACGAAGTTTGACCTGTTGTATCTCAGCTTTTGTCATATTTATAACTCCTCTTCCACCGTATCGAGTTTCAGTTTGTCGCTGTCGTCACGTTTCTCATAATACTGCTTACGCAAGGGGTTGGAACGTGCCTCTTTCTCCTGCTGACGGTTGCGGAAAACATCAATGGCCACATAAACCGCCTGGCGGAAAGAATCCTCCGAAGCCAGTCCTTTGCCGGCTATATCGTAAGCTGTTCCGTGAGCGGGAGAGGTTCGCACCACCGGGAGTCCTGCCGTAAAGTTTACCCCCTCATCCATGGCCAATGCCTTGAACGGAGCCAGACCTTGGTCGTGATACATAGCCAGGATGCCATCGAAATGTCTGAAATTGCCCGACCCCATAAAGCCATCGGCCGGGTAAGGTCCATAACATAATACTCCCTTGGCTGCCATTTCTTTAAGAGCGGGAATAATGATTTTTTCTTCTTCCGTCCCCAACAAGCCGCCGTCACCGGCATGAGGATTAAGAGAGAAAACAGCAATGCGAGGGGCACTTATGCCAAAATCCTGCTTCAGCGAGCGGTTGAAGATGTCCAGTTTCTCTTCTATCAGTTCTTTGGTAAGAGTCGGGGCTATCTGGCTGACCGGTATGTGCCCTGTCACCAATGCTACCCGGAAGTCGCCTTTCATAAGAATCATCAGCGCCTTCTGCCCTTCCCCCAAGCGCTGCTCGATGTACTCAGTATGTCCGGGAAAATTAAACTGTTCCGAATGAATGGTATGTTTGTTGATAGGAGCCGTCACGATGGCATCAATCAGGCCGCTCTGATACTCTTCCATGGCTTTCTCCAACGCACCGAGAGCTGCTTTTCCTGCTTCGACATCGGCTTTGCCGAACTCTACCTTCACTTCATCGTCAGTACAGTTCACCACACTGAGGCGCCCGTCGGCTGCTTCGGAAGCAGAATTAATGATACTGAAATTAGTAGGCAAATCGAGCGACTTGCGGTGATAGGCCGCCACTTTAGGAGAGCCGTAAATGACGGGAGTACACAACTCCAGCATCATCGGTTCGGCAAATGTCTTCAGAATCACTTCATAACCCACGCCGTTGATGTCTCCCTGCGTGATGCCAATTTTTATCTTATATTCTTCCATTTTCTCTATTCCTTATGGTTAATTATTTCATTTTCTGTTTCTCCGGACAGCCGCCATGTATAGAGCGAAGCCTCCATGCCACGCATCAGGTCGCGTTTCAGCCGACCGGGGGCATAGACAAAGACTTCAGCCACCACCACACGCCGACGGGCTTCATCCACCCACACATGTGCCACAAAAGGGCCACCCATAAAGTCTCCTTTCATATACCATAGCCCACGGACCTCCATCACTTGCCTGCCGCGCAACTGCAACAGACGCACATCGGTCATCAGCGAATCGGTAGCCATATACATACCGGGACGCGCACCGGGGATATTAACTTTCATCACCGAATCACGCTTACAGACAAATCCAGCTTTTGTCAGTGCCTCGCCCCCTGCATACGGATAGCTGTACATGACAAAATTACGGTCGTCTGTCGCCGCATTGGTACCCGCCCAGAAGAAACCGGTTCCTTCCTTCGAAGCTACCAGCTCGGCAGGCAACCAGATATCACCGCCGAACAGACGTTGCACTGCGGCAGATACATACATGTTGTGCTCCTCCGACAAAGCGCGTATGCTACGGTTCATCTCCACCTGCGTAAGAAAGCGGACCAGCGAAGCCCCGTGTGCCTCCACGAATGCTGCCAACGAAACTTCGTCCGGTGCCTGCAAGGTCAATATCACCTGCGGGGAGGCATACACATCTTTTGCATAACGGAAGGCTGCCTGCGAATACTTTGCAGCATCTACCTCCACCACGATTATGTTTCGCACCAGCCTCAACGTAGCATCAAAGCCATCAGGCGACGTACGCATCAGGCGGAAAGAACGCTCCGACTGCGGCAGCCCCGGCACATCAGTATCGAGCACCCGATACAGCGCCTTGCCTGCCGGCCTGTCCCAAAAGTTTGTTTCTGCTACCACCAGCACCTCGTAAGGACGCCCCGTCGAAACGGACGTCAGCAGTCCTTTCCTTCCTTTACCGCACGATACCAGCAGACTGACAGTCCATGCACAAAGAAGCAGCATCGACAAGTGTCTTTTCATGACAGGCTTATTTTTTATCTTCACAAAGCTACGAAGAAAGTGGTATATATGCCACAAAGAGGCGGATTATTCACATTAATTCACGTTTTTGTTCTCTTCCATCCTCGCCGTCGACAACATGCCGCAAGCCGCGAATATATCCTCACCGCGCGAAGCACGTATGGTCGTAAACAAGCCGTGCGAGGTCAGATAATCGCGGAAAGCAGTCATCTGCTCCGCATCGCATCCTTCCAGTTCCGAACCGGGAATAGCATGGAAACGTATCAGATTGACCCGGCAATCCAGCCCCCGCAACAGTTTCAGCAATTCTTTGGCGTGCACCTGCGAGTCGTTTACTCCTTTGAACATGATGTATTCAAACGACAGACGGCGCTGTTTGCTGAAGTCATACCGATGGAGATTCTCCACTATGTCTACAATGGAAAAGGCTTTCTCGGCAGGCATCAGTTGCGCACGCTGCTGGGGCACCGGCGAGTGCAGGCTGACAGCCAGGTGGCAGTCGGTCTCTTCCAGATAGCGTTGCAGTCCTTTGCGCAGCCCCACGGTAGAAAGCGTAACACGCTTCGGGCTCCACCCATAGCCATAGGGAGCAGTCATGATGTCCAATGCCTTGAGCACTTCATCCAGATTGTCCAAGGGTTCGCCCATGCCCATCATGACAACATTGGTCAGTTTGTCGCGCTCAGGCAGGGAGTTTATCTGATTGATGATTTGCCCGGCAGTCAGATTGGCTGAAAAGCCTTGGCGACCGGTCATACAGAAACGGCAATGCATCTTGCAGCCTACCTGCGAAGAGACGCACAGTGTGGCACGGTCGCCATCGGGGATATAGACGGCTTCCACAAAATGCCCGCCACCTGCACGGTAAAGGTACTTCACCGTCCCGTCCACAGAGCGCATGGCCTCTACGGGTGGTTCGGCTCCCACTTCATATTCCTCTTTCAGTCGCTCACGATGCTTCAGCGACAGATTGGTCATCTCGTCAATCGACGTCACCTTTTTATCATACAGCCACGAAGCTATCTGTTTAGCAGCAAAGCCGGGCATGCCCAACTCCTGCACCACCGCCTGCAACTCAGGAAGTGTCAAACCCAAAAGAGCATGTTTCTGCATATTCATTCGTATCTCACCTATTTAACAGGCTACAAAGGTATGAATAAAGACGCATACAGCCAACTGTTGGAGGCAGGAGTTGTTCATTCTGCTTTCCGGAAAGATTTTTTATTTGAACTTTTCAGACATACATTTTGAACTTTACAGCAATATCATTGTGGAAGAATCCGCATATCTTTGTTTCCGTAAACAGTACATGCCCGAACGGGAGGCAGCCTTCGGAAGTAAACTTCCACGCGCTAAGAAGCGAACTCCCACGCGCTAAGGAGCCGACTTCCGGGCGCTTGGAAACAGACTACTGTTTATCAACAAGTTACACAACAAACTTTAATAATCAACAACCCATATCAGGAACAATGAAAAAAGTATTGATCATTACCTCCAGCCTGAGGCACAGAAGCAATTCGGACGCTCTGGCTGAAGCCTTTGCCCGGGGAGCATCCGAGGCAGGAAACGAAGTGGAGACCATCACGCTGAAAGACAAGGAAGTGCATTTCTGCAAAGGCTGTCTGGCCTGCCAGACCACACAGAAGTGTGTCATTGCAGACGATGCCCCCGCTATCGTACAGAAAATGTATGCGGCCGATGTCATGGCATTTGCCACACCTATCTATTATTACGAACTGAGCGGACAGCTGAAGACGTTGCTCGACCGCTCCAATCCTCTGTTTACGACCGATTATCATTTTCGCGACATCTACCTGCTGACTTCTGCCGCCGAAGACGAGACATACGTTCCTCAACGCGCCGTCAACGGGTTGGAAGGATGGATAGCCTGCTTCGAAGAGGCACACTTGGCAGGGACTGTCTTTGCAGGAGGAGTAAACTCCCCCGGAGAAATCGAAGGACATGCGGCTTTGAAGCAAGCGTACGAAATGGGGAAAGCTGTCTGATGCAGAATGAAGAGATAAAAAGATGAAGCAACCACTCATCATTTTCCGAAACGGGCAGCAGGTCTGCCCGCTCGGACAGGGCACTTACCAAATGGGCAGGCGGCGCAGCGAAGAGATACAGGCCTTGCGCCGAGGCATCAGCCTGGGACTGACACTGATAGATACAGCCGAAATGTATGGCACAGAAGACCTGGTGGGCGAGGCGGTGCGCCATTGCCGAGACGAGGTGTTCCTTGTCAGCAAAGTCCTGCCTTCCCATGCCAGCTATGAAGGTACCAAACGGGCTTGTGAACAAAGCCTGCGCAGACTTGGTACAGATTACATAGACCTCTACCTGCTGCATTGGATAGGACATCACCCGTTCTCCGAAACCGTACGCGCCTTCGCCGAGCTGCAGCAGGAAGGCAAGATACGCCAATGGGGAATGAGCAATCTTGACGTGGCAGACATGGAACGCATCCTTGCCCTGCCGCACGGCACAGACTGCGCAACCAATCAGGTGTTATACAACCTGCAGGACCGGGGAATTGAGTACGACCTTATCCCATGGAGCGAACGTCACACAATGCCTCTCATGGCTTATACGCCACTTGGCGAAGGCAGATTGCGCCACCATGAAACCCTGGTGAGGATAGCCGAGAGACACCATGCCACTCCTACACAAATCATGTTGGCATGGACAATGCGCACTCCGGGCATCATAGCCATCCCCAAGGCAGGAAGCGTCGCCCATGTAGAAGAAAACACCCGCAGCCTCGACCTCACGCTAACGGCAGAAGACCTGCGCGAGATAGATGCAGCCTTCCCGGCACCGATTCAAAAGATACCTCTGGCCGGTTGGTAGTCGTTTCGTGCTCCTCCTTACACCATCCGCTTGGCCGCTGCCCGGTCGGGTTTGCCGGTTCCGGTCTTTGGCAGGGAAGCTACACCTATAATCTGCTTGGGGCGCCAGTAAGGAGGCAGGGCAGCTATGGCCGATGCTATGCGGGGATGGTCTTCAGCAACTCCCTCCACCAGCATCACTACCCGTTCGCCAAACTTGGCATCGGGAGCTGATGTAATGACAAAAGGGAATGGCAAGTGAGGATGCAAAGCAGCTTCCACCTGTTCTATCTGTACTTTTACACCACCTGTATTGATGGTATTGTCTCTGCGACCCAACACACGGAATCGTCCCTGGGCATCGAGTTCTACCAGGTCATTCGTCTCCAGACGGTCGGGATTCACGGCAGGAGCATAGATGACAAGCGTGCCTTCCGGGCTGACCGACACGGTTACACCCTCGAAAAGTGTGTACCACTCCGAAGCTTTCCCTCCGCTCAACCGGCGCATGGCTATGTGCGAAAGGGTTTCGGTCATACCGTAGGTGCTCCACACAGACTGGGGAAAAGTCTTCAGCACCGAAGCCAGCGCATCGTCCACCGCCCCTCCGCCAATAATCAGCTGGCGTACCTGCTGCAGTATTTCACATTCGCCTGGCACCTGCAAAGCATTGAACACCTGCATCGGAATCATTGCAGCAAAAACCGGAGCTTCCGACAACCCAGCCAACGGATGCCCGGATGGGTGCACAGGAATCAGGTTCAACCCAGCAACCAGGGTACGGACTACCACCATTTTCCCGGCAATATAGGGCAGCGGCATACAGAGCAAAGCGGTATCACCAGCCTGAAGGCCTAAGAAATCTACCGTCATCCGGGCAGAGTTCATCATACGCTCTTTTTCAACCCGGAGTTCCTTGGGCACTCCCGTCGAACCGGATGTATGTACCGACAAGGTATCTGAGCCATCGAACCACTCCTGCAAGAAACCTGCCAGCTGCACCTGGAAGCTGTCCTCGCCATATTGGTGGCTGAACTCAGCACGCAGCCGGGTACGGCAATCTTCAGCGGTATAAGTCACCCCGTCAATGGTGATCATCTGGCGTTCTATATCAGTCATCTGTCCCTCCGTCTCCTTTCAGATAACTCCATAGTTCAGGTTCCGTATTGTCACCTTGACACCACAGGCAATCGCCCTCTATGTGCAACGGATAATCTACATTATCCGTAAAGAGCAGCCCCGTGCCCAATCCTTGCGGCATCTGCGGATGCAGGGTTGCACACCATTGGGCAATGGCATTCAAGCCTACATTCGACTCCAAAGCCGAAGTCACCCACGAGCCGATGCCACGTTCTGCCGCCAGCTTTATCCACTCTGCCGCACCATGCAACCCTCCGTGAAGCGAAGGTTTCAGGATAATGTATTGAGGCCGTATCGTATCCAACAGTGCTATCTTCCTGGCTCGCTCGTTGATGCCGATAAGTTCTTCATCCAGCGCAATAGGGAAAGGAGCCGAGGCACAAAGGCGAGCCATCACTTCCCACTGCCCGGCACGCACCGGCTGCTCAATGGAGTGCAGGCCGAACCGGCTTAAAGCCTCCAGCTTCTGCGGAGCGTCTTCCGGCAAGAAAGCACCGTTGGCATCTACACGCAGTTCTATCTGTTGCGGAGTGAAACGTCGGCGGATGCGGTCAAGCAATTCCAACTCCCGTTCAAAGTCTATGGCTCCAATTTTCACCTTGATGCAACGGAATCCGAGGCGCATTTTTTCCTCCAACCGCTGTGACATTTCCTCAAAATTGCCCATCCAGATGAGGCCGTTGATAGGAATGCCTTCGTGTCCCTCAGAGAAAGGAGTATGGAAAAAACGGACTCCACCAGCCTGAAAATGCAAAAGAGCCGTTTCCAACCCAAACAAAATGGAAGGATAAGGGGCCAATGCCTCGTAATCAATACGTCCCTCTGCCTCAAAACGATGGCAGAAACGGGTCAGTATCTCTTCATAATCGGGCAACGCATCGCAACTCAGGTCGGGCAGAGGGGCGCATTCGCCTACTCCGAAGCTGTTCGTTCCATCGGCTGTCAGAAGAAGATACCAGACTCGCCGGGTGTGATAAACGCCCCGCGAAGTGCCTGCCGGTTGCCTGAAATGCAGTGTGCGGGGAATGATTTGTATGTGATAGTTCATTTCACTGAAGTAATTTATCGCCTGTTTAAATTTTCCTCTTTAAGATTTATAGCGGCCTCCTTCAAGCCTCTTTCCGGTCCCGTTTCCGGGCAGACTTCGTCACGTAGCCCGCTACGCTCCTCAGTACACCGGAAAATATCCTCGGAAACAGTACTCAACATAAGGCTGAACAAAATCTAAACAGACTCTTAAACTTTTTAGCACTCCTCCGAAGGTCTTGTGTACATACGGGTGGCATTTCTGATAAGCTCTTTACAGGAAACAGCCAAGCGATAAGCAGCCTGCTTCCAAGCAATAAGCAGCAAGCTCGTTATATATAAGAAGCAGCATGCTGATTATCAGCAAGGTACCTGTTATGCCGTACAGCAATCGGAAAGTCCAGACCATTTCATTGTATAAATCTCTTTTTGTATACGCTTAAGGGAATTTCGGATATTTGGACCAATCCGGCTTGCGTTTCTCCAAGAAGGCACGGCCACCCTCTTGTGCCTCTTCCGTCATGTAGTAAAGCATGGTAGCATCGCCTGCCAGTTCCTGAATGCCAGCTTGTCCGTCCAATTCGGCGTTCAGACCAGCCTTAATCATACGCAATGCCAGGGGGCTGTGCTGCATCATGGTCTCGGCCCACTCCACTACTTCATCTTCGAGGCGGTCGAAAGGCACCACTTTGTTGACCAGCCCCATCTCCAGAGCTTCTTGTGCTGAATACTGCCGACAAAGGAACCATATCTCGCGGGCTTTCTTCTGTCCTACCACCCGGGCCAGATAAGAAGAACCAAATCCGGCATCAAAACTGCCAACACGCGGACCGGTCTGTCCGAAGATGGCATTTTCGGAAGCAATGGTCAAATCGCACACGACATGCAGCACATGTCCGCCACCGATAGCATAACCATTGACCATGGCAATCACCGGCTTCGGCAGGGAACGAATCTGCTTCTGTACGTCCAGCACATTCAGCCGCGGCACACCGTCGGTACCCACATAGCCACCGTGCCCCTTCACATGCATATCACCGCCAGAACAGAAAGCTTTGTCGCCGGCACCGGTCAACACCACTACATTGATGTCCTGGCACTCGCGGCAATAATAAAGCGCATCACTGATTTCAGACGTCGTTTGGGGCGTAAAGGCATTCCGATAACGCGGACGGTTGATGGTTATCTTGGCTATGCCGTTGTAGAAGTCGAAAAGAATATCTCCGTATTCTTTAATAGTTTTCCATTCTCTCATAGTACTAATTGTTTTTATGATTTTATCGAATGATAATAGTTTTTCAAAAGCTGCACATCAGTGGTTGGGTCGGTAAAAGCTTCCAGCAACATCGGACGACCGGTAACCGCCGGCTGCACAAAACGGGGCAATGTCTTCGCCAAATCGGCCTCGTCATATACCGGAAGATACTCAAACCCGCAAGTCTCTGCCCAACCGCGAGCCGTTGTCTGATGCGTGCCAACCACGAAACGATGGGTATCACCGGCAAGATTCAAGCCGGGCAAGGCATGGAAGATTTCTCCCCCTCGATTGTTAAGCAGCAAAATACGCAAGTTCGGGCCGTAACAATGGTTCCATAAGGCATTCATGTCGTAGAAGAAACTCAGGTCGCCGATGAATGCAAAATTCAGCTCACCGGAAGCCGCGGCATATCCCACCGCAGCCGACAGGGAACCTTCGATACCATTCATACCGCGATTGGACAGCACCTTCACACTGGCAGGCAGAGGAAACAACTGGGCATAACGCACCACCGAACTGTTGGCAAGATGCAACGAACAAGTCTGCGGCAGGTGTTGCATGACCTTGCCGATAACTCCCATTTCCGAATAGGGAAAATCCGGTCGTGGCAGCTTAGCCGAAAGCTGCTGCCAACGTTCCCTATACCCCCCGTCGGCCTCTACACATTGCGGCAGCACCTGTGATAAGAACTCTGTCGGTCTGGCTTCGATCAAGGTGGTAAGCGACTGAAACAAATCTGCCACTTCACCTGTAGGAGTGATGTGCCAATGCGCTTGGGGCGGACAACTCCGCAACAGTTGTTTGAGCCGTTTGGAAATAATGTGACCGCCGCAAGTAATCAGCAAATCAGGACTCAATCCCAACCGAGCTTCTTTATCTTGAAAATACAGCACAGCATCAATGTTCCGGACAGCCGTTCCGTGGTAGTTGGCAAGATGTTCGGCCACGCACACAAAGTAACGGTCTACATCAGCAAGCCTGTCCAGTCCGTCCTGAAACATCGGGTCTTCCTGCCCGATGACCAACATACGCCGCGGATAACGGTTCAGGTCCTCCAGCAAAGAAGAAAAACTGCCGGAGCAGCGGGTTATGACACGCGCCTGCGGCAAACTGCCGACCGGACAGTCAAAAAAAGGTTCGGAGACAGGCACGTTGATGTGTACGGGACCTCTGCCGTGATGGTCTACAGCCAGCAGGGCTTCATTAATAAGACGGTTGCAATACCATTCGTCTTCTGCCGAAGATACTTCGGGCAGATGTACCGACTTCTTCACCAAGGTGCCAAACACGCCAGCTTGCGGCAATGTCTGCCCGTCCATCTGTCCTATCCAGGCCATGGGGCGGTCGGCCGAAATAACCACCAAGGGCACCTGTCTGTAAAAAGCCTCTGCCACAGCAGGATGCAGATTGAGTAGCGCCGAACCTGATGTGCAACAGACAGCAGCCGGCCTCCCATCATGCAACGCCAATCCCAAGGCAAAGAAACCGGCACTGCGCTCATCCGTCACCTGATAACAAGTGAATTCGGGCATGGATGAAAACGTATGCACCAAAGGAATGTCCCGGCTACCGGGACATAACACAACTTTCCGCACACCATGGGCAGCCAACAGTACGGCCAACTGCAAAATACTTTTCTTATCCGTATACATATTATTTCTATCGGAGAATCAGTTTATGATTCTTTTCATCGTATCCATCTTATGCCGGGTTTCTTCCCATTCGGTCTCTTCAGCAGACGAAGGCAAGATACCTCCACCGGCATAGAAGACGGCTTGCTTGCCCGACAGCTGCATGCAGCGCAAATTGACGTAGAGCGAAGTACGTTCCCCCCAAGAATCCAGCCAACCGATGATACCGGTGTAGTAACTACGGTCATATCCTTCGTTGGATTCAATAAAATCGTAGGCTTTCTGCCGGGGCAATCCGCACACTGCCGGGGTAGGATGAAGTTCGTTCAGCACGTCTCCCAAATTATCCGTCTGCTCCAGGTTGAAAAAGAAATCAGTCTTCAGGTGCACCACCTGCCCTGCACGGGCTGTGTAAGGTCCCTCTTCGGTCAGGTTAAACCCTATTCTTCCGATAACCTCACGCAAGTAGGCACTGACCAACATCTGCTCTTCCCGGTTCTTCAAGCTCCATCCTTCCGGCATCTGCTCACCGTTCATCGGCATGGTGCCCGCCAACGACACCGTGTGCCAACGTCCCCGTTCCGCACTCAGAATAATTTCGGGCGTAGAACCTATCCACGTGCCCGTCACCGGGGTATGAACCAACGATATCATCATGCGCGGATAACTGGTGCATGCATTGACGAAGGTAGCCAACGGAGAAAAGGTATCGGGCAAAGAAGCTGTCTCACAACGCGAAAGCACCAACTTTTGGAAGACTCCTTCCCGCAACGGTTGAATGAAACGGCCGAAAGCCTCTCCGTAATCCCGGCGTGTGTAGGCAGGCACATGCCTATCAGATATCAACCTGTCCTTAACAGGCTTAGCCATCCCTATGCTCGCCAAAGCATCGGCAATCTCTGCCCAGCCTTCTGCCTTACGGTCTGCGCGGATAATCACCACCGGATGCTGTTCAGAGGGACAGAATGGCGCCAATACAAAGCCGGTTTTTCCGTTCAGCCCTTGCAAATGGGCACACGTATGAAGCACTCCTTCACGCTGCAGCACCAATACAGGCTCTTTCTCCCACGGCAGACGGTAAAGAGCAAAACTGACAGAACTCTGTTCCAGCTCATCTATCAGCTCACACAATTTTTTATCTGGTAAATTCATGGCCACAAAATTACACATTTCCCAAGAAAGGCCGATGCTTTGAAGGGAAATATGTGAGACTTTCCAACCAAAAAGCCACTGACACGACAGAGCATCTACATGAATTTCAAGATTCCCTTCTTATACGGATGAAGCCGACTGCCAAGGCATTAGAAATAGACTGCCAAGGTATTAGAAGTATGCTGCCAAGGTATAAGGATGTGGCTCCTTCCCCATCCGAAAGTCAAAGGCACAGAATAGAGGCAAAATATCGGTACCCTCCCCCAGAAACTCTGCCAACATAAAGGATGACGCCGCTAAAATGAAGAGTTACGCCGCTAAAATGAAGGGTTACGACGCTAAAGTGAAGGGTTACGACGCTAAAGTGAAAGGTTATCGAAACAGACAGAGGTCGCATCGTTGCCGATACGCCCTCTATCAATAAGAAATAGACTCTATGTCTCTTATATCCTAATCAAAAGAACAAATAACGCATATCCTTCACCCCAGCCTTCAAATAAAGGTCGTTGATGAACTGCATAGCCATACGCGCATGCATGGAAGCCTGCGTGTTCTGTTCAGTCTCAGCATTAAACTCCTGATCCAGTTTTTCTTCCGCATAAGGCTGCAGCACGAACACGCCGCCATTGCCCTTGATAGGCTGGCTCAACTGATTCACTTCTGCCACAGAGGCATAAGCACTTACCAACGGCTCACTGCTACGCAAGGCAGCCACATAGGCCGGAGCAGCAAATGTGACATGCTTTACAGAATCACTCACTGCATCAGTCAAACCTTTATACTGTTCCATCGTCGTGGCACCGGCAGCCTTCATATCAGCCATAATCTTCTCAGCCTTCTTGTCGCGAATCAGTTCAAAACGCAACTGATACTGTACCAGCGACAACGGGCGGTAACCTTCGGGAACAATGCTTTCCAAACCAACCACCAGCATGTGGTCATTATCTCCACACTCAAACAAGCCAGAGACTTCGCCGGGTTTGGCATTGAAAGCCCAGCGCAAAGCTTCCTTGGTATCCTTAACGCTGCCAATGCCGTGCTCGGCACTGCTCAAATCATTTCTCTCCAACAGTCTGTAGCCGGCATCTTCTGCATTAGCCACCATTTTCTCCAAGGTGTTGTTGGTAGCAATAAACTGGCTAAAGTCATTGTAAGCCTTGCTGTAAGTTTCTTTGCTGAACTCAACCGGACGCTTGATGACAGCCACTTTATATTTGTCTTTCACCGCTTTTTTATCAGTCACCTGTAGAATCACATTAGCCTGCGCCAATGCCAGATTCTGAAGTTCATTCTTATTGCCCGTTGTAATAGCGGTAATGTACTTCAAGTTATCGCCGTCAATCTGGGCTCCTTCGTAGTTTACAGAAGAAATCCATGCCGATTCGCCGGTTTGCCCATACTTCTGAGCCACTTCCGCAAAATCTGCTCCACCCTTGATGGCATTGTAAATGCTGTCGGCCAAAGTTTTGGTCTTGTCAGGCGTTTCTGCCATAACTTGAATCTGGCGGAACTCAATAGAATCGGCCATAGAAGCCTCACTCAATTTCTTAAAGATATTCAATGTGTTGTCTGCAGCATTATAATAAGGACCGAACACGTCACCTGTCGATACAGAATCCAGGCGGGCCACTACATCGCTCGGCAATGCACGGGTCGTGTAATACAAGTCTACATAAGGCACATCCGAACCCGTAGAACGGACAAACGTTGTATAGTCTGTCATGTTACCAGCCAACTGGGCAGTATATTCATCCATCTCCTTGCGCAACGCAGCCTTATCCTCATCACTGGCAGTTACCTGCACATCAATAAAGCGGATGTTACGTGTCTCTACATATTGCTTGTACTGCTCCTTCTTCTCTTCATAAGCAGCTCTCAGTTCTTCTTCTGATACCGTTATTGTCGAATCGGGCACCGAAGTATAAGGAACAGCCGCCAGCATCAAGTCTGTCTGGTTCACCCGTGCATCAAACGAATTCTGTGCTTCCACCGGATTCGAAATCAGCGCGTTGCTGATGAGAGACATGTATTTCTCGCGTAAACGGGTCTGTACCAGCGTCTTCTCAATAAACGACCAATAATTATATGTCTTCTGATAATACTCTGCATATTCCGCAGGCATCTGGGCCATGTTCATCTTAGAATAGTCTACCAGAAACTTATTCAACATATCTTTGTCGAACATACCGGTCTGGGGATTGCGGAAAGGAGTGTTCTGCAGCAAAGGATGCACCCCGGCATTAATAATGGCCTGCAACTCGGCATCAGAAACCTGTAAACCAATTTTCTTAGCCTCATTTTCAATCAGCTTGTTCTCTACATACGACTGCCATACTTCGTCCTGCAGTCTATTAACTTCTTCCTCCGACAAAGAATTCACGTTACGGGTAAACTTCACCACTTCCGTGTATTCTTCCACCAACGACTGATAATCCTGAGCGGAAAGACTCTCACCGTTCACTTCACCAATATCTTGCGACTGATGCGGGCGCATCACCTGCCAGGCATCACCTGCAATGAAAGCAAACAGCGCCAGCCCGACCACAATCACAACCAATGGTCCTTTAGACCGAATCTTTTGTAATGTTGCCATTTTTAATTAATACGATTTATTTGTTTTTACTTATTCTTTTTCCTTACGTTCTTTCCTTACGTTTTATTTGAGCGCACGAAGATACAAAAAATGCGAATAAGCGTCTACTTATTCATCAAAAAAATGCATTTAAAGGCCTCATTCCGTGACTTTCAAGCGTACAAGCTCGATTTTAGTAGCCGTCAGACGCAATATTTTGAAATGATACTTACCCACACTAACTACTTCATGCAGCTTGGGAAAATTCTGATAACGGTTCAAAATCAGACCGCCCACAGTCTGGTAATCGTCGGACTCAGGCAGTTCCAAGCCAAACATTTCGTTTACTTTTTCTATCTCCAGCCGGGCGGAAAGCACATATTCATGCTCATTCACCTTTTTGCAAATATAGGAAGTATTGTCGTGCTCGTCTTCAATCTCTCCAAAGATTTCCTCTACCAAATCTTCCAATGACACGATGCCTGATGTTCCGCCAAATTCATCCACCACCACAGCAATCGTTTTCTTCTGCTGCATAAACAATTGCATCAGTTTGTGAGCCGGCATGGTTTCGGGCACGATAGGGATGGCCTTCACACTTTTGTGCCAATCTGCCGGATTGCGGAACATTTCAGAGGAATGGATATAGCCCGTCACATTATCTATATTGCCATCGTAAACAATGATTTTTGAAAGCCCCGACTCCACAAACAAATTGCGCAAAGTTTCCAGTGTATCGGTCACATCCACAGCCACGACTTCCGGACGGGGCACCATGCAATCGCGTATCTTGACATTTGAAAAATCAAGCGCATTCTGGAAAATCCGGACCTCCTCATCCAACTCTTCCTCATCGCTTACTTCCGCCAGGCTTTTCTGCACAAAACGATCCAAGTCAACCTTGCTGAAAGCGCGGTCTGTATCTTTCTTATTAACCTTCACGCCTACTAAACGGAGGAATCCCCGTGACAATCCAGAAAGAAGCCAGGAGACAGGACACAATACGACATAACACACCAGCAAAGGGATGGCACACAGCCTCAGGGTGCGATTGGGATGCAGTTTGAATAAATTACGAGGCAAGAACTCAGCCGTCAACAGAATGACAGACACAGCTACCACAATCTGCACCAGCAACATAAACAAATCATTGGAGATAGCACCTACCGGCAAGATTTCCTCCAAAAGACGCGCAGCCAACAATCCGTAGGCTACCAATGCTATATGGCTTCCTACCAGCATAGAAGAACGGAAGCTGGCAGAGTGATGCAAAAGAAGCGCAACAATCCGCGCATTCCATTGCGACTTCCCTACCATCTCAAAGCGCACCTTATCCATCGAAGCAAATGACACCGCCATCCCCGAAAAAAACGCAGAAAGCGCCACAGCAATCAGTAAATATCCCACTGTATCCATTATCTCTTCGGTATTGGTCTTGTCCGTACCCGCAAAGTATCAGTAGGTATCGGCTTCAGGCTATCTGCCTGTACGGATGACAAACTGTCGTCCTGCAAGCTGTCTGCGGGAGCTGTTGCTTCTTCGTCGAAATAAAAGGTTCCACCTGTTTTCAATATGGTGTATTTCGTCATCTGCTGGTTGGAACGGAACCCCCAGCCCCAGATAACACGGTCGAAGTCGGGCTGTTCGATGCGGATATATCTATCTGAATAAACCCGTTGTTTCCGCTGGTCCCAATAGAGCAAATCCGTATCGAACTTATCGCCCTTCAGGTTCTGTACATGCACGTTCCCCACGAGTTTCCACAATTCTTGTTTATTATAAAAATAAGCGGTATCAGCCTTGATGTTTGCCTCCACGTTAAACAAGGTATCGAATTTCTCCAGATACACTCCTTTCTCAAAAGCCCAATACGGAGGATCCTTGCGGTCAAAGACCAACCATTCTTCCGTTTCTATACGATAGCGTATCAGACCCGAATCCGACACCAGGGTTGTCACACCGCGTGTGTCCATCACCGGTATCGAATCGCGTTCGGTAATGGCCTCGCCCAACTGTTTGTCACCGCCGGAACACGAGCAAAGCAACAGCAGCGAAGTCATCCATGCCATCACCATAGCAAACCCGACCATCACGCGGTCCTCCTTTATCAAGATAGCCTTATCCATGACACATTTCATCGAATAATAATCGATTCTCCTATCCATCCGCCTATGTGCACCCTGTCGCCCGTTGTATAACCCAGCATGAACAAGTCTTTACGGGTTGGTAGCTTCTTGGAATACAAAGCCAGCAGCTCATCAGACTCTTTTTCCAGTGCAACATCCAACTGCTTGGCCCTTATCAAATTATCAAGTACCAGGTAATAAGTACATTGGTTCAGCGCCCGTTCTTCCGTCCAGCAAGGATGGGCAGCATAAAGCCGTGCGAGCAGAAGATGTGCCTTGCCCAAAAAAATATCATACGACAAAGCTTTCTTACAGAACGAAGCAGCCTCGACATAAGCATCTTTCTGTCCTAACTCTACAGCGATTTCATAAGCCTTTACCGCCTTTCCGGCTTCCGTACTATCCTGTTGCAACACAAAATTCCCGTAATTCACGGCACCTGCCACGTCTCCTTTTTCCAGCCTTACGGACAATGTATCCAGAAATGACCTTTCCTCTTGAAGCGCAGCAGCTTGAAAATCCGCCGAAGACTCTACCAAGCACGCACTTTGGGCAGCCATGCCGGTCCATCCACCAAGCACTCCCCCAAGAAACAACAGCAATCGGCGTCTGAAGTTTCTATCCGGTCCGTACTTCTTATGCTCGCCTTCCTTCATCAATCCACTCTATTCTTGAAGAACCACCGTTCATTAAAAGTAATGCCGATGCAGAGACGCAGAGTATTCTCATCCAAGAACGAGGCCGTAGTACCTTTGGTACGCACGTATTGTGCCGACACGCTGACCAGCGAACGCGTGCGGGGAACCGGGAAGCCAAAGCCGGCTGTCACACCGAACTCCTTGGCAGCACGCATGTCGTTTATTTTATAATAAGGCCGGGAATAGTAAAAACCTGCCCTGTACTTGACATGTCCGAAAAAGCTCCGGCTGAAGAAACTCGGTATGAATTCGGCACCCAATGATATTTTACCACGCTTACAGAATACATTCTTCTCGCCCAGATAGGACACGTCTTGCCAATTCTGTAGCATGACATCGGCAGCTAACGTCAAGCGTCTGTCATACACATAGGCCAGACCGCCTCCCCACGTGGTAGGGATACCGAAACCGCTGGGCAGGTCTGTTTCGCTCACCGTAGCATTTTCGTCGGTACCGGTCTGGCGATACTCCGTGGCAGTAGCATTTAAGTTATGTCCCGGCGAAAAGACTACTCCCAACGTCAAAGCATGTTTCTTTCCAAAATCTTGGGTGTATTGCAAGCCGAAGTCCAGCTTATAGCTCTTCACATCTACCATGGAAGTTACAACCGAAGCAAATATCTCGCTGTCGTAAGGGAAACTCAAGGTACGGGTTCTTGTCACCCCTCCCCACAAGTAAGACACATTGGCCCCCACCGACAAATTCTTCCACAGTTTGAATCCCGCACCCAGATAGAGCAGATGTATTCCTCCGTCGCCGTCATATTGCACTATACTGGACGCTGTCTGCGACTCTTCATTCTCACGGAACTCGCTCAGGTTATAACCCACATTGGCATAAGGCAGCAATCCCAGACTGATACCCGCCCATTTGGCTGCACGAAACTGCATGGTCACGTAATCAAAACTGGAATTTCGGGCATTCAGTTTCGTTGTACCATTACTGAAGTTTGTATTCTGAAGGGAGATGCCCCCATCGAAGATGAAAGTCAGCGAATCTACCGACGAATAAGAAGCTGGATTCGCAAAATTGACCTGCGACTTGTCGCGCAAAGCATACGCAACGCCTCCCATGGCCTTGCTGTTTGCCGAACCCGGGTCTGCCAACTGTCCATATCCATACCTTGTGTATGGCGAATTTGTATTGTTCTGGGCCACCGCCACTCCGGATAACATCGTGAGCAAGAGTGCCAAAAGCGTGTGTCTGAACTTAATCATTCTTTTAATAAAATATCAATTTAATTTCTCCAGTTATAGAAAACTGCCTGCAAAGATGACACTTTTTCGGCTGGTATCAAAAGAAAAATCTACTATACTCGTTAAAAAAAATAAAACTTCAAGTTATTTATGTTTCTAAGCACTGACTTGCAACGACTGCCAAGGCTCGTATCTACGAGAAAAAAACGAGTCTGATTCCTTAAAAAAATGGACTCCAGAGCCCTCTTGCGGAATCTCCGGAATCCATTTTTCCATTTCAAACAAACCTACGAACAGGTCTTCTGAAAAGCCTTCTTTTCCTGTCCGATTCTTCTTCTCCGACCGACCGACTTAACACCGACAATGCCGACAATCTTTTCGGCAACGAATGCCAAGCTATAAGAAACGGACTGCCAAGTAATAAGAAACACCCTGCGTAGCGATTAGCAGCAAGTGCATCATATATAAGAGTCAATTCCCTGTACGACAGTCGTTTCTTCCGGTTTATTCAGCAACCGCCTGTTGTCCGTCTGTTGCTCCTGCGCTTCCGCTATCGGCCGGAGTCATCAGTTGGATGTCGGCCCATTCTGTCCACGTGGGAGAAACCATATATTGCGGTTCCTGCATCTTGCCAATCAGTGCCGTAGCCTGCTTCACGTCGGCATTTGTTTTCTCGAACAACTGCTTCATCGTAATATTGCCACCGGCATCTTTGATGGCTTTAATCAAGAAATAAGTATAATATCCTTGTTTCTTGTCGTGATAAACGCTCGATGTCTGGTCGCCGCTGCTGGACGAAAAACTCAACGTATGCCCCTGTGGCACACCCATTCGGGGCACTACCCGCACGCCTTTCTGCGCTATGAGGGGCGCATTGCTCTTATAGCCTCCACTGAAGCAGGCATCCAGAAAGACATACGCACCTTTGATGGGATAGGAAGAAAGACGCTTGTAAAGGTCGGCCAGCGAAATGCCCAGACGGATGTTCTTACCCGTAATGTCCACCGGCAACAGATACGGTTCCTTGGTGGCCTCATCGTTATTGCCGTGTCCGGAGTAATAGAATATCAGTTCAGCTTCAGGATCCGCACTTGCCATGTTCATCAGCCAGTCCAACTGTTCGTGCATCATACCAGCCGTGGCATTGGGCACCAGGCGAATCTGATTGTCGGGCACACCGAATGTACGCACGCAATATTCACGGAATACCAGCGCATCATTCACGGCATAAGGCACGTTAATCTCCGCATTGGCACCGGTCATGCTATAATCTTCGTTACCGATGACCAACGCATAACGGTGCGGGTTCACGGCTCCTACGGGAATATCCTCCAGCAGTTCGCTGTCGAAAGTCAGATGGTAGTCTTTGGCCACCACCTTGCGGGGTGTTACATTGCCCTGAATCTTAATGGCACTCGAAGCCGTGAGATATTCACCCAACTTTACCTTATAGGCTTCATTGAGATAAGAAGAATGCGTGTCTTCCGTCACAGTAACCATCACGGCAATGGAATCACCGTCAAAACGCTTGTTCACCAAGAATCCATAATCCAGCGTAGCCACTTCGCCCGGTGCAATGCTGTCTACCACCATTTCGGGCATATCGGTCGTAAATACGTTGCGTGGCAGTTTGAAGTTCAATTTCACATTCCGCGCGGTCTTTGCGCCATAATTCTGCAAAGCCAATGTCAAACGTCCGTTTTTACCCAAGGTAATAGATGAACCGTCGGCCGCAAAGAACTGGTGGTCGGCCACACGCAAACGAGGCATGGCATATTCCTGGGTATTCACCACGAGTTCGGCCGGGTCTGCATCGAAACCATTGGCCTCAAAAGCATAGATATTAATCTTAGCCAGTGCCGTAGGCATCTCTTTTTTCACCAGATAACGGAACGTATAGGTCTTCGAGGCACCCGCCAGGATGTTTCCACCATCCAGCTCGCGCGGTCCATCGAAATACTCGTCATACCCCTGCTGTTCGGAGAATCTCAGGCGGATGTTATAGGCATCTCCCTTTCCTCTGTTCTCGATGGTGAATTCTACAGCAAAACTCTCGCCGGCATCAATCACTTTATTGTTGTTACCATCCATAAAGCTGTCTACACGAATCACCAATTGTGCAGGTTCCAACGGCACAGGTACCGGCTCATTCTCTGTAGCAGCGGCAGCAGGCATCTTCTTCATTGCCTCATTATAAGCCAGCAGGCGCGAAGAGAATGTTTCATACGATGCTCCGTCGGCTATAATTTTAGACAGCACCTCATATTCGGGTTTCATATCCATATACTGATAAACGCCCGCCAATCCCTGCATATACTTCTTGGAAGTAGGTTCTTTCTCCAATATCTTCAGGAACAAGTCTTTTGCCTCTAACAGATAACCGGAAGCGCGCTGCCGTATCAAAGCATATTCGGCATCGTTGGCAATCTTGAGTCCGCTGTTCACAATCTCCGTTGCCACATTAAAATTGGCACGGGCCAGTCCCGTCAGCAGTTCAAAGCTGTTGGGCGACAAGGCATACAGCCGTTTGTAAATCTCCAGTGCTTCTTCATTCTTGCCCTGCATTTCCATGATACGTGCCTTGATGGGCAATACTTGCTGGTTGTTGGGGTCTACCTGCAAAATACGGTCAATGGCGCTCAACAACTTCGGCATATCATTGGTTGCAATGTGTACGTTCACCAGATTGTACAGAAAATCCAGCGACACGGGATACTTGGCGATGGCTTCTTCCAACACCCTCTCCTGTTCTGCATAATTTTTCTGCGACATATAAATCAGGTTCAGATACACATAGCAGTCTTTTTCCTGTGTTTTGTCGCCGGTTCTCAGATACTCATTAAACAAGTCAATGGCTTGCGAAAACTTCTGCTGCCCGTAAGCAGCCACGGCAGCAAAATAAACAACCGATGAATAGTTGGAAGCCCTGGGCAACAGTTCGCTCTGGAAAATCTGCAGCTGAGGCAATTCAATATACGCAGCAGCAAAGTCCAGCCCTTTAGCAGCGTCCCTTTGGTTGGAATAATAAATGGCCGCATCCAACAGACAAGGATAAATACTGCGCAAACGGTTCTTTGTGCCTGTCAGATACGATTCATTATCCGGAGCCGACAAAACTTTCAGATACTCCCGATAGCTTTCCAGCAAATAGCCATACATCACATCGGGAGTCCCTCCTTTGTCACGCTCACTCTCATAAAGCACATATTGTTGGTTGGCATGCTGGGAAGCAGAAGCCGCATCTTGTGCAAGCGCCTTTCCACATACCACCAACAACATCATAACAATAGTCAGTGTGAATCTACGTTTCATATATAATAGTATCAATTTGAATTTCTCTCTTTGCTGTTCAGTCGGTCCTTTATCAAGCAGTTAAGAAGTTAAGCCAATATTCAGCCCCGCAACGGACCGTACTCCGAAGAGGATATTGACTTAACTTCCACCAATATACAAAAGGCCAACGCCTCTTGCTATTTTCACTTCAAAACAACCGTCTGAGAATCATTTTACTGCACGGGGAAAGCATCAACAATGACAAACTGCACATTGATCTTACGGAATTCTCCACCGCGCTCCTTGGCTACTTCCACATGGAATTCATACTGGTTGTCTGTGTTCTGCAAGGTCGTTACATTTTTCTTCACATAATCCATCACACCTGCCGCACGCAACAGAGCCAGTTGCTCATTGGTAGTAATGCCCGAAGCCTTTGTCACAGTGATGTTGTCCAGATTTCCATCCTTATAATAAGGTTCGTCCACGAACTCCCCATATTGACCTCTATAGGCTATACGTCCACGGATAGGACTGGCATCAGCCGAACCCGTAATGATAATCTTCACCTGCTTTCCTTCGGCCAAATATTTAGCGAAATCACCTTCAAAGGCATTCTTGATGATTTTCATCAACGACATAGCAGCGTTGGAGCGTTCTATATCATAACCTCCCGACGGGAAGTCTTCCTTGGCAGAATAAGCTTTATTGATAACCTCATACTGGTAGCTTACCTTGTAATTGTAAATCTTATTCCCATCAGCATCCACATCTGCCTGTACTTCTGTTTTCACATCAATCTGAGTGTTTTCCGTAATAAGCTTTTCCTGTTTCTTTTCCTCTACTACGGCTTCTTTAATTTCCTGCAACTGCACTTCTTCCCGACTTGCTTGCTGCATGATTTCCAAAGGTACAAAATTCTCATCTGCCTCCAGAGCCGTCAGTTTCGTGCGGCCAATATTGTCATAGATATAGACCTTATTGGTTGTTTCATTCAAGACTTCCACGTAAGCCAGTTCGAATTCATCTTTGTCATTCAATACATACACTGCATTATTGAACTTCAGGCTACCGTCCTTAAAGTCGCCCAACTCACCCTCCGGCACGTCAATCGCAATAGAAGGTAACGTATTGAATCCGATGTTCAACTTATTCGTAGATTCATCATAATCGCCCACGAACGGGTTTTCAATAGCCAAGCGGTCACCGGCCAATTCCGTAGCCACTTCCTGAGCGAAAAGCTGCTGTTGCTTCAGACGAGTCTCGTCATTCACACGGATAGCATATTCTTCCATGGTTTCTCCCTGCATCATTTTCACCCATTCATTCATGCGGGCATCCACCTCGTCATTCAACAGTTTGCCGTAGAAAGGATTCAAGCCATTGGCATCCCAGAACACCAGACTGTTCGGGCGATTAGAAATCATGAAAACCTCGCTGTTTTGGCGGTTGATAAAGAAACGGCTGCTCAATACACCGCCCATTTTCTCTTCCAAAGTCTGCTCTACGGCACCGTTTTTCAGGTTCACCACCAGAATGGCATTCCCATCTCTCACCACACTCACATACTTGCCTTGCGGATGGAACGAAGGTGAAGCCAGTTTGCCACCCAACTTGTCATAAACAGCGACCTTATTCCAAGTCTTCGTGTCCCAGATACTCAAACAATTATCATCAGTGACCACAGCCAATTGGGAAGCATCGGCAGAGAAATCCAATCCAACTACCAGGCCTGTCACAGGCAGGTTCTTGCGCAATTCTCCGGTGCGTACATTCCAGATGTCCACACTCTTGCCCGTACCGGCTGCAATAAAATAATTATTTGAGCTTACCGCCAAGGTCGTAGCCAAGGACTTTCCCTGAATATAGGCCTGCGGTTCGTACGCACGCGTATCATAGATTACGATTTCTCCCAAAGAGTTGGAAACCATAAAATGACGCGCATCCGGTGCATAGCACATAGCCAAAGGCATGCGTTTGCCTTTTCTTAGCTGTTTCACCTGCTGTTCTGTCAGGTTCATCAACGGACCTTCAACTTCCGACAAGTCAGTCGGCACATCCAGTGCGAGCACTTCTCTATCCTTCAGTCCCTTACGTTTATCTTTCAGTTCAAAGAGCCTCTGATTGCGCTGACGGAACGAATAAATAGTAATGTTCTTGTCACCACGGATCAGAGCCAATGAGCTGCCAGTCGGATTGAAGGCAATTTTGTCAATGTCGCTGATATCCACGATAGCAATGTCGCGTAAGGTGTACAACGAACCATGCTCGTCCAAGAAGGCCGTGCAGAACGTTGTGTTCTCAAAAGACGCAATGTCTTTGTCAGACGCAAAATTACGCTTTTCTTTGACCTGCGCCCATGCCTGTCCACCCATCAGGGTAAAGGCAACAAACAAGGTACCTCCCAAGACAAGGCGATACCGAAATCCTTTAGCATTCATAAACGTGTGTATAAAATCATTCATATTTGTTTCTGTTCGCAAATATAAAGATTATTTCTTAACCCACAGAACAAGAAAGTAGCGTTTTTTCACTGTCCATTCAGTTTTATAGACCAAAACATTCAAAAAAGGGACTAACCGGACAAATTTAAGCATTATTATCTACTCTTTTCAGCCCCATTTTCTCTGCCCGCTTTAACATTAAATCACGTGCAGCCTCATATTCATTGGGAATCACCCCATCCAAAATGGCATCTTTGATACATGCCTTCAACACTCCCACCTGCTGGCAAGGCGGCAGTCCGAAGGTCCGCATGATTTCTTCCCCGCTTACAGGCGGCTGGAAATTGCGTATCCGGTCTTTCTCTTCCAAGTCTTTCAATTTACGGCGCACCAGTTGGAAGTTGTCCAGAAAACGCTGTTTGCGCTCGCGGTTCTTCGAAGTTATGTCTGCTTCACAGAGCATCATTAAATCATCAATATCGTCTCCGGCTTCAAACAGCAAACGTCTCACGGCAGAATCTGTCACCTCCTCATCGGCAATCACGATGGGTCTCATGTGCAAGCTCACCAGTTTCTGCACATATTTCATTTTCTCATTCATAGGCAGCTTCATCTTCCGGAAAATGTCAGGCACCATTTTAGAGCCTACAAAATTATGATTGCGGAAAGTCCAGCCCACCTTGGGTTCCCAACGCTTGGTCAATGGCTTGGCTATATCATGCAACAGCGCAGCCCAGCGCAGCCACAGGTTGTCTGTATGCCTGCTGATATTGTCCAGCACTTCCAGCGTATGGTAGAAGTTGTCTTTATGCCCCCTGCCGTTGCGCATATCCACTCCCTGCATCGCTACCAGCTCCGGGAAAATAAGCTCCAGCAACCCGCAACGGTCCAAGTCGATGAATCCCTTCGAGGGTACAGGAGCAAGGATAATCTTGTTCAGTTCGTCGGCAATACGCTCCCGCGAAATAATGGAAATGCGCTCCCGGTTCCGTCCCAGTGCCTCAAACGTTTCGTCGTCGATATAAAAATTCAATTGGGTAGCAAAGCGTATGCAGCGCATCATGCGCAAGGGGTCGTCGCTGAAAGTCACATCCGGGTCCAAAGGCGTGCGTATGACCCGTTCTTTCAAATCGCCCATGCCATCAAACGGGTCCACCAGTTCACCATACCTTACTTTATTAAGGCACACCGCCAAGGCATTGATGGTGAAGTCGCGCCGGTTCTGGTCATCCTCCAGCGTGCCATCCTCAACAATGGGCTTCCGTGAATCATGCGAATACGACTCTTTCCTCGCCCCTACGAACTCCACTTCCGTGCCCCGGTACTTCAACTGGGCAGTCCCGAAATTCTTGAACACCGACACGTGGGCACCCTTGCCAAGCCGCCTGCCCAAAGCCTCGGCCATGGCAATGCCACTGCCCACTACCACCACATCAATATCTTTCGAAGGGCGCTGCAAGAAGATGTCGCGCACATATCCTCCTACCACGTAACACTCCAATCCCAACTCATCTGCTGTGGCAGAAATCTGTCGGAATATCTCGCCCTCAAAACACCGTTTCAGTTCTTCTGTCGTAAGTTCCAGCATATATTTTTCTGTTTTTTCTTCACTAAATGACCGCAAAGATACGGAATTATTTCTATTTTTGCCGCCGTCAACAGAAGAACAACTCATTATGAAACAGTCCGTCTTTCTTCTGGCAGGGCTTTGCTGCGCGCTGACAGCCTGCCAGGATATAGAAAAAAAGGCCGCCACGCGGCTCGAACTGGCCCGCCAGGCCTATGAAGCCGGTCTATACAACGAGGCCAAGCTGCATATAGACAGTATCAAAATACTTTATCCGAAAGCCTACGACACGCGACGGGCAGGCATCTACCTGCTGCAGGATGTGGAATTGGCCGAACAGCAGAAGACTTTGGCCTACTTAGACAGCTGCTTCCAGGCCACCAGCCAACAGTTGGAAGAGCTGAAGCCTCGTTTTGTACTTGAAAAAGATACGGCCTACCAGCAAACCGGCCGCTACCTGGTTCCTTCGCAAGTAATTGAAAAGAACCTTCACCGCTCTTTTCTCCGTTTCCAGACAGACGAACGGGGGGGGCTCAGTTTCACATCTATCTACTGCGGCAACCGCTCCATCCATCACACGGCAGTAAAAGTCATTGCGCCTGACGGCAGTTTTGCCCAAACTCCTCCCTCCAAAGACAGCTATGAAACCGAAGACTTGGGGGAGAAAATAGAAAAAGCCGACTACAAACAAGGCGAAGATGGAGGAGTCATCGCTTTCATCAGTACGCACAAAGACCAGAATCTGAAAGTAGAATATCTGGGCGACCGTACCTTCAGCACAACCCTGACCAGTGCCGACCGCCAGGCGGCCAGCCTGATAACTTCTTTGTCGCAAGTTCTTGCTGCCCTTACCCACATCCAAGAACAGACCGAAGAGGCCAACCAGAAAATCCGTTTCATCCAAGAGAACATGAAACGGAGAAAGACAAAAGAATAACCTTCTGACACTCAGCGTCCTACTTCAAAGGTACAAGAAGCAGGACTGTAAAGTATAAGAAGCACGTCCGCAAGGTATAAGAAACAGACTTCAAAAGTATAGAGAAAATTCGCAGAGGAGGCTTTTCCGCATAGGGGATGCCTCCTTAACTTTGTGCGCATCAGTCGGCAGACTAATCTGAGATTTTTCTTCGGCATCGTTGATATTGGTGCTTCAATCCGTAATCCGTGTATAGACACACACTAATCCGCTTCCTAACTTTGCGCCCTAATCAATAAAATCTGAATGTTATGGACCTATTCACTTATCAATACCCCGTCCGACAACACTTCGGCAAGGGGTGCGCAGAGAGTGCAATCAAGGAAGAAATGACCCTTGTGGGCAAGAATGTGTTGCTGGCCTACGGCGGCGGCTCGCTGAAACGCACGAGGCTGTATGACACGCTGATGGAATGGCTGCACGAGTGCGGCAAGAACGTGGTGGACTTCGGCGGCATTATGCCCAATCCCACCTACGACAAGGTGCAGGAAGGAGCGCAACTGGTGCGCAAATACGGCATCGACTTCATCCTGGCCGTGGGCGGCGGATCGGTCATCGACTGCTGCAAGATAGTATCGGCACAGGCACGACTGGACGAGGACATCTGGGACATGCAGTACACACGGCATCAGTTCCCCACGAAGTTTGTGCCAATGGGAGCCGTAGTCACCGCATCGGGCACGGGAGCCGAACAGAACAACGGAGCGGTCATCACCCACACCGCGAAGAAACTGAAACAACCGCTCGTCGGTGCTTACCACACTTTCGCCATACTCGACAGCGACCTGACGAAGACTTTGCCGATGAAGCAAGTCGTCAGCGGAGCCTTCGACACACTGAGCCATTGCATGGAAACGTATATGGGCCGTCCGCAAGGAGACAATCTTTCCGACGAAATCAACGAGGCTGTAATGCGCAATGTCATCAAAAACCTGCGTGCCCTCATCGCCAATCCCGACGATGACTTTGCCCGCGGCGAACTGATGTGGGATTCTGCCCTCGCCGAAAACAGCCTGCTGAAACTGGGCAAGCAGACCGATTTCCAATGTCACATGCTGGAACATGCCGTAGGAGCTTACACCGATTGTAACCACGGGCAGGGACTGGCCGTCATCCACCCCACCCTCTACCGCCACCTCCTCGCCGAGGGTAAGGAGAAGCTGGCACGCATGGCAGAACGGGTGTGGAACGTGAAAGGTGATACGACGGAACAGACCGCCGCTCTCGGCATTGATGCCCTCGAAGCCTTTATCCGGGAAATCGGCTTGCCCACCCGCTGGAGCAAGATGGGCATTACGGACGAGACAGTCCTGCGTGCCGCTGCCGACACCTGCCTGCTGATGCCCGGCTGCTGCAAGCAGTTCACAAGGGACGAGTTGTTTGAGGTGCTGAGGGAAAGACTATAACAAAGGCTCACTCCGACCTGCCGACGGATTCATTGCCTTGCCATCCAATGCAAGTATAACAGCCTACGGTTGGGCGATGAATCCGTTGGCAATTAGCAACGCATCTATTTCTTTTGGCGAGATATTTTCTCGTTCGGACTTATCGTAAATATAGAGGAGGTTGATGGTGGTCTCGTCTATGCTGGCAATGACGGTGAACGTAATGACCCGTGCTCCACCGCTCTTTCCCTTTCCTTTGGAGGAGATACGCATCCTGACTTTGCGGAGGCCCCTGCCCAAGTCTGTGCCGAGGGCAGGATTTTGCTTGAGGTCATGAAGTAAGGTTTCATAATCATCGGCCAAGGAGGCATAACGCTTCCCTAGCCGTTTGAGTTCTTTGTTAAACGACTTGGAGGCGGTAATCTTACATTCCATGCCGTAACTCTTTAAGAAGTTCTTCCGCCGGTATCATTCTCCCTGCTTTCAGATCTTTCAGCCCTGCGTCAATGCCTGCCAGGATTTCTTCCTTGCTGATATATTCCGTTTCTTCTTCCTTTTGTTCACGGATGTTTTCTTGCAGTTTGTCCAGCAGCCACTCCTGATTGTTGAGCGATAAACTTTGAATGGTTTGCCAAAGGCTGTCTAACGAAATAGTTGCTCTCATTGTTATATCTCCTTTATTGATTGGACTTTGCAAAGATAATGGATTTGTGACCAATATCCAAGTGCATAGGAGAGAAATCACTTGAATAAGCTATATGACACCCCCACATTAAAGAACGGTATTGGCGAGCGGTCCTGTTTCACCACTGGCTCCACCTCGGTCTTTCCTTCCTCATCTTTCACCTTGATGCCCTTTCGGTTCTTCTTATACAGTCCGCTTTTCATTACCATTGACACGCCGGCATGGACGGAAAAGTAGAGACGGTGGTTGAGGATGTACTCATAATGAATCTCAGGTTTCAGCACGGCGTCGGAGTAGTAGGCTGTGGACGGGGCGCCTTCCAGCGTGGTGCGCAGGTAGAAGTTTTCGCTGCTCATCGAGGCTCCGGCTGAGATGCGCTGTTTCTCCAGTTCGTAACGCAAGTAGAACTGGCTGGGCATGGTGATGTCTACGCTGAGGCGCGGATTGCGGAAGCGGTGCCACCACGTGACAACGGGCATGACGGGCATACTGCTGAACAGCGTCCGCGCCATAACGCCCAGGCTGAAGCTGGTGCGCTCGGTATTCTTCAGCAGCATGACGGCAGAAAACGTCCCATCGAACATGCCGAACCCTTTATTCCACCCGTCCACGGACAGCGCGGCCGAGACAATCATGGGTTTGTTGAACAACCCGAAGTAGTACGAGCCGTTCAACCCACCCTCGTAATAGTCGTAGGCAGACTGTTGGAAGACCTCCGACAGCTGCCCGCTCTGCTTGTCGTACACTTCAAACTGGTAGCGGCTGTATGCCAGGTTGGCGTAGAGCGAGACCTTTCTCAACTTCAGCAGCGGAATCATGGTAGAAGCCTTCAGGGTATGCAGGTTTTTCTTCCGCATCTTCTCCACCTCCTGTCCGTCGAGGCTGAACGTGTAGTCGTGCGCCCACTTGGTCTCCCAATAGAGGTTGACCGTACGGTAACGGGAAAAATTCTTCGCCATGAACGTGCGGAAATCACTGGCCAGTGAGTCGCTGATGACTTGTGCATAGCTTGCCATTGCACCGCAAAATATCAGCAGGATTGTCAATACAACACTCTTCTTCATTCTTTCTGTTTTTATCTCCGGACGAAGCCTTTACCACCTATGGACATTGGCATTGCCTTGGCTGGACAGAGCCAAATTCTTCGTTCTTCATTCTTCATTTAAAACGCTTCCGCAAACTGAAACACAAACCCGCCCGTGTCCTTGCCGAAGCCGTAGTCGATACGGATATTCACGTTGTGCTTGAACTCCACACGCAAGCCCAACCCATAGTTGGGCAGCACGTCTTTCATGCGCAGCCCGCTCGGTTTGGGGAATACCGTGCCGCCACCTGCCCACGCTACACAGCCTACACGACCGTAAATGTGCTGGCGTAACTCCATTTGGGCAGACAGTTGGTTGTTGTCGATGTAACGTCCGGCGTAATAGCCACGCATCCGGCTGGTGCCTGCGCCCAATTCTTCGCGCAGTGTCCAGGGCACGTCGTCACCGTTCAACTGGCCGTAGAGGTCGAAGGCAAGGACACCGCCTCGCCAGACAGGCACGAAGGCATCGAAAGTGAGGGTGGTGGCAAAGATGTTCCGGTCGTGGCTGCTCAGCCAATGGGGATAGAACACTTCACGGACAAGGAAGTAGATACCCCGCTTCGGATTGAGGATGAAGTCGCGCGTGTCGTATTGCAGGGATAACCCCACGCCGGTAAAGAAATACGACGAGCGTTGTCCGGCGAGGTATTCCGGACGTGTCAGCCGCGTTGCCCGTGTATAGTTCAAGTTGAGAGCGGCACCCACATGGAAGTCTGGCGTCAGCTTATAGACGTAGTCCGACTCCCAGCGCACCATTTGGCGGCGGTAACCCGACACCGGATTCACCCGGCAGGCATCATACGATACGCCCCAGAAGTCCAGGTTCTTATTCTGGAATTGCAGCCGGTACGACAACCGCGAACGGTTACCCCGGAAGTGGTTGTTGCCCTTCACGGTCAGTGTGTAGAAGCCGTTGACCGAGGCGTTGCCCGACAGGAAGATGTCCGACGGCTGCATCAGCGAGTCCCGCCGGTCTAAGCGGTACAGCCCTATGGCCGCTCCACCGATGCCGAAACTGCCCTCACGCGTATAGCTGGGAGCGATGATGAAACTCAAGTCCATCTGCCGCTCGAAGGTACGGTCTACGTTGCCATGCACCAAGCTGTTCCAATAGCGTTTCAGTCCGCTTGTCCGCGTGGAGTCCGCCTGCGCCGCGAGGGGAAGGGCTATGATGAGTGTTAGAATGCTTAGGATGATGTTTCTTTTATTCATATCTCTGCGGATAAGGATTATTTACCAAAACGATAAGCCACGCCCACGCTGACGGCGTGTGGGTACATCTTGACCGTGTTGCTGTTGGCGTCCAGCAGGTTGGTGACGCTCGCCTTGTACGTGGCATTCAGTTGCAAGCCGCAAGCCAACTCGTAACCTACCTTCACAGCGAAGCCCGTGTTCGAGTCGCGCAGGATGGGCAGACCCGTGTCTGTGTCCTTTTCATACAGGTTGCTTTTCACTCCGTTGCGTTTCAGCGTGGCATCGAAGCCGAACTCCGTGTAAGGACCGAGGCCAACGGTGAACTGTGCCCCGCTCCGCAAGTGGAAGTGATAGAGGGCATGGACGGCAAACTCAGCGCCGACGTACCGGAACTCGCCCGTCTGTCCGTCCCATTCGAAGTCGCTGCGTTTGACGTGAAACAGCAGTGTGCCCTGCACCGAAAAGGCCGGCCGGATACCTAAATCTAGGAAACCGCCCGCAGACACACCCGCCCGCATCCGGCTACAGCCTCCATCTACGCCGGAGTGGAAGAAACCGGAAAGATTACTTTCAAGTACGGGACCGCCCGAAAGCGTAAGACGTTGTTCCGTCTGAGGTGCATCCGCTGTCTGGGCATACACGACCGAAGAAACAGCCAACAGAAAAGCCGTGAGGATAATGGAATATTTCTTCATAAATGTACAGTTTGTATTCGGGTGCAAAAGTAGGCATTGCCCTCATGCACGGAAAGGTCGTTTCTTTGACGGTATTGGACGATTTATCGACTGCGATGTCAAAGGAAATGAGAAATAGGCTATATTTGTGGGCAATATATACAATAGACTCTATAAAATGGAAAACGTAAAACTCCTGAGCCTAAGTGAACGGATAAAGTCTGCACGCCCCGACGCGCTGTGCTTTGAGGACGACTTCTTTCTTTTCGACGTCAATCATCCCACAGTGCCCGACCGCCCGTTCAAAATGGATACCTACGGCTTCTTCCTTTGCTTGGAGGGAAGCACACAAGGAACCATCGACCTGATGCCCTACGAATTGCGTGCCGGCATGATGGCAGTCAACGTGCCGGGGCAACTCATCACCCGCACCTTCGTCAGCAACGACTTCCGCGGAATCAGCCAAGTGATGACGCAACGCTTCGTCGACAGCCTGGGCTTGCCCTATAACTTCAGTCTGGCCATCGGCATACGCGAAAATCCTATCCTTACCCTGAAGCCCGGCGAACTGAATGCCATACGAAACTACTGCGACATGACCCGCAGCCTTCTCGAGAAGAAACGCCCTTACCAGGCGGAGACGCTGCGCCACCTCACTTGCGCCTATGCCTACGGATTGGGCACCTATCTCTATAGCATGGCCGAAAGCCGCCGCTTGTCCAATGACGAGTTGCTGATGCAACGCTTCCTTGCCGAAGTCCGCACGCACTACAAGCAGGAACGCAGGGTTATCTACTACGCCGAACGGCTGCATATCACGACCGGTTACCTTGCTACCCTGGTGCATCGCGTCAGCGGGAAATCACCTTCCGACTGGATAAACGATTTCGTGGTGATGGAGGCCAAAGTGCTGCTGAAGTCCTCTACCTTGACAGTGCAACAGATAGCACACGAACTGAACTTTCCCTCGCAGTCGTTCTTCGGAAAGTACTTCAAACGCTTGGTGGGCCTGTCGCCCAAAGAATACCGGGAGGGGGAAAAGCTACGCTGAAGAAAAAGATAAGGTATAAATTCCATAAGGCGAATGCAAAAGAGAAAGAGAATGAGCAAGAGAAAATGGCTGAAATAAGCGACCAACGGACACCCTCCTACTACCAGACGAAAGACAGGCACAAGAGTTTTCTTTCAGAGGTGAACAGCAGAATGATACGCCCAAGGCAACTGCCCCCAATAAATCAGTAAAAGGATTACAAATCTCCGTGAATTTGTTACGCCCATTCACGCAAACCCCTCCTACCTTTGCATAAAAAAACAGGGAGTTGTCATGAACGGAAAAATAAACAGAAGAGATTTCATCAAAACATCCTTTGTAGCGGGAAGCACATGGCTTGCTTCCACTGCCATTCCCACCCAAGCAATAAATCGGCTGCAAGCTTCAATGGACGGTGCAGACCTTGCCGATGACGGGTTATTGAAGGGTGTGTGCGACATCCATCTACACTGTCACCCGGATTCACGCGAGCGTTCGGTGGACGAATACAGTTTCATGCAAGATGCGATGCGTGCCGGATACCGTGGCGTAATGTTCAAATCCAATGATTTCAGTTGCCACGACAGGGCGTATATCATCAGACAAGCATTGCCGGGCGCAGAGTGCTTCGGTAGTTTCTGCATGAACAAGGTGCATGGAGACAAGGTAAACCCGTTTGCCGCACAGAAAGCCGTTGAAACCAGTGGAGGGCTGTGCCGCTGCATCTGGATGCCGACGTTGGATGCCGCCTATCAATATCAATATGAGAAACGAAAAGGAAAAGGGATTCCCGTATTAGACAATGCCGGCCGGGTGCTTCCGGAAGTAGTGAAGGTAATGGAGATATGTGCCGATGCGAATATCATCTTTGCCACCGGGCATTCATCACCCGAAGAAAGCATTATCCTTGCACGCAAAGCGCAAGAGGTAGGCGTGAAGAAAGTAGTCATTACCCACGCCAATTCATCAATATGGACAATGACTCCCGACCAGATCAGGAGATGCATCGACTTGGGTGCATACATCGAATACTGTTACTTGCCTTGTCTTTGGGGAGAAGGAAGCAAGATGCCTCAATACGAACGGCAAAGTATTGAGAAGTTTACCTCATTGGTCTGCATTGCCCCCACGCGGAGTTTCATCTCCACCGACTTAGGGCAGGCTGTCATGCCGCACCCCATCGAGGGCATGAGGGATTGCATCCTGAAATTGCAGGCAGAAGGCATCCCTCAAAGCGACATTGACTTATTGGTGCGCAGCAATCCTGCATGGCTAATAGGTTTGGATAAATAAGGTAGAACATTCAGAATATGGAAAGACGGGATTTTATCAAAAGTGGGCTTCTTGCCGCAGCCGTAGGAGCCATAAAAGGGCCGAAAGCCATTGCGCAGGAAGCCGAGAATCGAGCGATGAAGGAACAACAGGCAAAAGACATCCTCAACTATAATCCGCAAATGCGATACCGCCCCATGGGACGCACAGGGGTAAACGTGTCGGCATTGGGCTTCGGTTTGCTGCGCCTGCCTATGAAGAACGGGCATGTTGACTTCGACCAGACCACCCCGATGGTGCGCCGTGCCATTGAGGGCGGAGTGAACTACATCGACACGGGGCGTGTCTATCTCGGCGGAGAGAGCGAGCAGGCTGTTGGCAAGGCCCTCGCCGGCGGCTGGCGCGACCGGGTATATGTAACCTCCAAGATGCCGTGGTGGGAGATGCAAAGCGCGGACGATTTCGAGAAGTTCTTCGACCAGTCCCGACGGGCCATCGGCACGGACGTAATAGACTTCTACCATATCCACATGATTATGCACCGGGCCTGGAAAGACTATGTACTGCCCTACAGGCTTATCGAAAAGATGGAGAACCTGAAGGCACAGGGGAAAATACGCTTCATGGGATTCTCGTTCCACGACAGCCTGCAGCTTTTCAAAAAGGTAGTAGAATACACACCGGCATGGGATTTCTGTCTTATCCAGCACAACTATCTGGATTATGAATATGAGGCCGGTGCGCTCGGTCCGAAATATGCTGCTGCCAATGGCATGGGACTGGCTGTCATGAAGCCCGTCCGCACAGGTTTTCTTGCCCATCTGCCGCAAAGCATGAAGGAAGCCCTTGCTTCCACCGGCATCCATAAGCCGGATGCGGAATGGGCGCTGGACTATCTGTGGGATATTCCGGAGGTCAGTGTGGCAGTCAGCGGCATGGGAAGCATGGCTGAGGTGGAAGAAAACTTGAAATATGCAACCAAGGCCCAACCCAATATGCTCACACCTGCCGAACGGGAGGCTTTGGGAGCAGCCATATATGCCTACCGTCATGCACCGGGGCACATCGACTGCACGGGCTGCTACCAGTGCATCCCCTGTCCGCACAATGTGGCCATCGGCTACATTTTCGCCTACGTGTACAACAACTACCTCCTCCACCGAAACAAGGAGCGGGCCATGGCAGACTACACCGTCTCCATGTCGCCTGTGCAGCGTGGCGACCCGGCCTCGTCCTGTGTAAACTGTGGAGAATGTTTAGCCAAATGCCCACAGCATCTGGATATACCGGACTTATTGGCCAAAGTAAAGGAAACGATGGGCAAATAAGCCTCCGGGCGCTCCGGTTCTACGCCGGGACAGGTAAATGTAACACGCCGCACCTCGGTATCCAGACGTCTGCACAGATACGGATGCAGAACGCTTACTTGGAAGGGATGTAAAATTATCGGTTTGAAAACAGCTTATTACATATTACGCTGATAACCAGCATGCTACTTCTAATATATTACTAAGGTGTTGCTTATCGCTTGGCAGTAGGCTGCTTAGCGCTTGGCTACAATTTAAGAAGCCCTTGACAGGGGCTGTCTTATACACACAAGGCCTCAGTACGGAACATGGCGTAAAACATCACTATAAATGAAAGGATTTATGAACAGACTGATTATAACCACTTTCCTGATACTGTCCACTTTTACGGTAACAGTTCAGGCACAACAAAAAGCATTAGACAATCAAACGAAAGTAAATATGGAAAGTAACACTATCAAACTGACAATTGAAGGCGGCAAGACATTCACTGCCACCTTGGTAAACAACTCTTCTACCCAAGCCCTGCTGGAACGGCTCGCCGTAGGCAATGTGACCGTGGAAATGGAAGACTATGCCCAGATGGAAAAAGTCGGATCGCTCGGATTCAGTCTGCCACGCAACGACCGGCAGACTACGACCGGTCCGGGTGACATCATCCTCTATCTGGGGAATCATCTCGTCATTTACTACGACACCAATTCTTGGAATTTCACCCGTATAGGAAAGATTGACAACGCCACGCAGGCAGAACTGAAGGCTGCATTGGGCAAAGGCGATGTAAAGGTAACGCTCTCACTGAAATAAACCAAAGGAAGTGGGAATGAAGAAGCAATGGATTACAGGCCCGCTGCTGGTAGCCCTGGCACTTTCTGCAAAAGCCCAGCAGACGATAGATGTGCACAGCCACATCATCGTACCCGAATAGTGATTATCCTTACCTGCCCGATGCCGTACTGAACGCCAACCTGCAAAGACTGAAACAGACACTCGCCTCCGATAAAGAACTTGTCCAATATGCCGACTTGTTTTTGTGGAAGAATGCCGAACGTCTGTTCATCAGGAATGCAGCCTTTGGCAGTATTCCGACGGAGTGATGCCCTCCTGTTTCTTAAACATTCGGCTGAAATGCTGGGAGTACTCAAAACCGAGACGGTCGGACACTTGGGTGACAGTTTCCCCGGCGGCAAGACAATTCTTGGCAAGCTGGATAACGAAGCGACGGATGTGGTTGCTTGCCGTATCGCCCGTGGTCTTTTTGATGACATCACCAAAGTAATTGGATGACATACAGAGCTTGTCGGCACAATACTGCACAGTGGGCAGGCCGAGGGTCAGTTGAAGTTTATCCTCGAAATAATCGCGAAGCAGATGGTCGAAGCGGACAAGGATGTCTGAGTTTTCTATCTTTCGGGTAACGAACTGGCGGTTGTAGAAACGTTGGCAAAAGTTGAGAGTCAGTTCGATGTAGCTCATGAGGATGGCGTTCTGAAGTCCGTCTGGTTTCTTGTCCAACTCTTCGCGTATCTGGCGGAACAGCGAAACAAGAATATCGTGTTCCTCATCGGTCATGTGCAAAGCTTCGTTCACGCGGTAATCGAAGAAAGAATAATCCCGGATGCGTCTTTCCAGCGGAAATCCGTGCAGCAGGTCGGGATGGAACAGCAACACCCAGCCCGTAATTGCCACCCGCTCGCCGTTGTCCTCCTTGCCGCCCACCTGTCCCGGAGCCACACAAAGCAGCGTGCCTTTGTTGTAATCGTATTTGCCGCAACCGTAGTCGAGTTCCACCTCGGCATCATCCCGCAGGAACAGCCCGTACACGCTATAATTGTTCAGACTGTGGCGGATGGGTGACACCTCGGCATAATCTATGACGCTGACCAGCGGATGCCGCTCGGCACATCCGAGGTAACGGCCATAGTCATTGACATTCCTAACTTTCAGAATCTTGCTCATCGTTCTCTCCATTAAACCGATACAAAGATAAAGCATTTAACGGACAATGACTTATGCGGATACGCAAATTCTGTAAAAATGGTACAGTTTGCCTACGTATGGTTACAAAAGACTCCATCGTTCCGGTGTAACTTTGCATCAGATAAAACAAGAAGATAATGGAACAGAAAACAGAATTACCAGAAGAGCTGTACGCGGACGAGGCGGTGTGCTTCATAGCAGACCGTTACAGCGTCACACCACAACAGCTTTTGCATTATTTCCTTTCCGGGAAGACTTCCACCGAAGTCTTGAAACTGCCGGTTCAGACTACCATACCGTTGAAATCCAATGAAATAGAAATACTGAAAGGACTGTATGAAGCCGTCAAAGATTAAACTGAATGAGATATAAAATCAAGATAAGTTATCAATCAGATTTAATTGATGTGAAACACAGAGACACAAAGTTCCGTAATGTTCTGTCGAAGAAACGACTCTGTGTTTAGTATCACTCAAATCTTACACATTTACTTAACAATGAAAAAGAATATCGGAAATGTATTGGCTTTGTACCCCACCCCTGCCGTGGTAGTGGGTACGGAAGTGAAAGGAAAAGTGAATTGGTTGCTTGTCGCCCATGTGGGCATCATCGGGCACGACCAAATCATGCTCAGTATGTTCAAGAAACACTACACCAATGAAGGGGTGAAGCAGTCGGGCAAAGTGTCCGTCAATATGGTGAACGAGGCGATGCTGGAACGTGCCGACTATGTGGGTTGTACAAGCGGTGCCAAGACAGACAAGTCGGATGTGTTCGTGTTCCATCGGGGCGAAGCCGGAACACCCGTCATCGACGAAAGTCCGCTGGTCATGGAATGCGAAGTAGTGGACAACTACGAAACGGAGACTTTCGACAATTTCATCTGCAAGATAACGAATACCTACGTAGACGAAGACTGCCTGAACGGGAAAGGGAAGCCCGATTATGACAAGCTGAAACCGGTGCTCTTTGAGATGCCGAACTATACCTATCTGCGCACAGGCGAAACCATCGGTAAATGCACCTCTTTCGGGAAAGAATACAGAAAGGAGAAATAAGAGATGAAAACAAGAACATTAGGAAAAGACGGACTGAAAGTATCAGCCGTGGGGCTGGGCTGTATGGGATTCACGCAAAGCTATCCACCTTATCCCGACCGCAAGGATGCAATAGAGACCTTACGTAGGGCGGTGGATTTGGGCATTACATTCTTCGATACCGCCGAAGTTTACAGTTACGGCAAGAATGAAGACTTGATAGGCGAAGCCCTGCAGCCGGTGCGTGACAAGGTAGTCATTGCCACCAAATTCGGCTACGACTTGTCAGAAATGCCCGACCTTACCACATCGGCACGTCCCGTATCGCTTTCCAGCCGCCCGGAAACTATCCGCAAGGCAGTAGAAGGTTCGCTGCGTCGTCTGCGCACCGACCACATCGACTTGTATTATCAGCACCGTGTAGACCCGAATGTGCCTATCGAAACCGTGGCAGAGACAATAGGCGAACTGATTAAAGAAGGCAAAGTGCTGCATTGGGGACTGTCCGAAGCCGCCCCCTCCACCGTCCGCCGGGCACATGCCGTATGCCCGCTGACCGCCGTGCAGTGCGAATACTCCTTGTGGTACCGGAACCCTGAAGCCGAGATGCTGCCCACGCTGGAAGAATTAGGCATCGGCTTTGTGCCCTTCAGCCCGTTGGGCAAAGCGATGCTGACAGGCCGTTTCGACCGTGACACCAAGTTCGACAAGACCGACTTCCGCTCTGCCATCCCTCGCTTCCAGGGCGACAATCTGAAGCACAATATGGAATTGGTGGATTATGTGAAAGCATTGGCTAAGCAAAAGGGAACCACCCCGGCACGCATCGCCATTGGCTGGCTGCTGGCACAGAAACCGTGGATTGTACCTATTCCTGGAACAAAACGCATCGAACGTATCGAGGAAAACATGGGTGGAGCGGACATCTGTTTCACGACCGAAGAACTTGCCGACATCCGTCACCACCTGGACAGCCTTGAAATCTTGGGCGGGCGCTATCCTGAAGATCAGGAGAAAATGACCGGACTTTAACCAGATGACCTGATGGAACGACGAGAATTTCTGCGTAAGTCTGTATGGACCGCCCTGGGCTCTGCCATCGCAGGCACGGGGTTAATGCAGGCTTTCAACCATATCAGCAATGACAAATCAAAAACGAACAAGATGAAAATAGTAGTATTGACCGGAAGCCCCCGCAAAAACGGGAACTCCACGTATCTGGCAGAACAGTTTATAAAAGGAGCGGAAGAGCAAGGGCACGAAGTGTTCCGTTTCGACTGCGCTTTTAACCAAGTAGAGCCGTGCCGCGCCTGCAACCGTTGCGGCATGAACGGACCTTGTATATTCCAAGATGATTTCCTGAAGCTCCGTCCGCATCTTATTGAAGCCGATATGGTAGTATTCGCCACACCGATGTATTACTTCGGCATCTCGGCGCAGATGAAACGGGTGATAGACCGCTTCTATGCCATCAACGGTCAGATAAAGGGAGCACCGAAGAAAGCAGCTTTCCTGATGACCTACGCCGACACCTCCCGTACAGAAGCGGAGCCAATGCTGGTGCATTACCATACGCTGATGGATTATCTCGGCTGGACAAGCGTGGGCGAAGTAGTGGCTTCGGGAGTATGGACAGCAGGAAGTGTCCGCAATACAGATTATCCGCAACAGGCCTATCGGATGGGCAAGAGTTTATAAGCCAATGATCAGACAAATGAAAAAAGCAATCGGAATAATCGCCATCATACTGGCAGGCAGTCTGTCTGCTATGGCACAGACAACCCATAATATGGATAGAATTGAAGTATGTAAACAGAATTATCATACCCTGTTTGGCGGTGAAGCCCTTACCGGACAGGGAACAGACCCGGAGATGATGGATATCCTCCAGAAGTTTATCTTCGGCGAAGTGTTTCAAACCGGGGAACTTACCCTGAAGCAACGCGAAATGATTACCTGCATCACCCTGGCTACGATGCAGACCCTCCCGCAGCTGAAAGCCCATGCCGGAGCTGCACTCAACGTGGGCGTCACTCCTGAAGAACTACGCGAGGTGATATATCTCACTGCTCCGTTCATCGGCTTCCCCAAGATGTTAAATGCCGTGGGCACGGTGAATGAAGTATTTAAGGAACGGGGAATTTCCCTGCCGTTGGAAAAACAGGGCATGGTGACGGAAGAAACCCGCCACGAGACAGGCAAGACCATTCAGGACACGCTCTATCCCGGAGGCATATCGGGGGTTATGGCAGGCATTCCCGGCAATCTGGGAGAGGACGTAGAACAGTTTCTCACGGATTATTTCTTTGGCGAAATCTACAGTCGCGGGGCGCTCGACCTGAAAACGCGCGAACTGCTCGGATATTGTGTACTGACAACCTTGGAGGCCGAAAGCCAGCTACAGTCACACTATTACGGCAACATCAATGCGGGCAACACCCCTGAAGTGCTGACCGCCGCAGTCATCCAGTGCCTGCCCTATATCGGTTTCCCTGCTGCCATCAAAGCGTTGCGCATCATCAAACAGGCGTACACAGGAAGCGTCCCTGCCGAGAACAACCTGGTGCGCCTCTCAAAGATTACCGTCGACCCTACCCAGTTGAAAGCTTACAACGCTTGTCTGAAAGAAGAGATTGAAGCCTCCCTGCGGATTGAACCGGGCGTACTCACTCTTTATGCCGTGGCCGAAAAGGAGGTACCCAACAAGATTACTATTCTCGAAATCTATGCCGACCGTACCGCATACGAGAACCACCTGAAAACACCTCACTTCCGGAAATACAAGCAAGACACGCTGAAGATGGTCGAAAATCTGGAGCTGATAGATACCACTCCGCTTATCCCGGGATTAAAAATCAAATAAGCAAAAGGCTGCTTTGAATTTATTCCGGCAATATCCTGAAAAAACAAATTCGGCCTTCCCCTCTTTTCTTATAAGGAGCATAGCAGGCTATGTGACGGCATAAGAAAAGAGGAAAAGACCGAAAAAGACTTCAGAAAAGCCGAATAACCTTTTAAAGGAGTAAATTCAATGCAGCTTCTCAGTCCCGTTTGAAAATATCCCTCGTATAAACCCTATCTTTCACATCATCCAGGCAGGTATCATACCGGTTGGCGATAATCGCCTGGCTCAACCGCTTGAACTCGGCGAGGTCATTCACTATTTTACTGCCAAAGAATGTGCTGCCGTCCGGCAGGGTAGGTTCATAGATAATTACCTCCGCCCCTTTTGCCTTGATACGTTTCATCACCCCTTGTATGCTCGACTGGCGGAAATTATCACTGTTCGACTTCATGGTCAGCCGGTACACGCCAATGACACAATGCCGCTCATCACGCGGATTGAAATCACCCCGGTTATAATAATCATAATATCCCGCCTTATGAAGCACACGGTCGGCAATAAAATCCTTACGCGTACGGTTGCTTTCTACAATGGCTTGTATCAGATTTTCGGGCACATCGGCATAATTGGCCAGCAGCTGCTTGGTATCCTTGGGCAGGCAATAGCCCCCATAGCCGAATGAAGGATTGTTGTAGTGGGTACCGATGCGGGGGTCCAAACAAACGCCGTTGATAATGTCCTGGGAATTCAGTCCCTTCATCTCGGCGTAGGTATCCAGCTCGTTGAAATAAGAGACGCGCAAAGCCAAATAGGTATTGGCAAAGAGTTTCACTGCTTCTGCCTCCGTCAGCCCCATAAACAGCGTGTCAATATGCTCCTTGACAGCTCCTTCCTGCAACAAAGCGGCAAACACGTGGGCTGCTTCGTCCAAACGTGCATCCCCTTCCGGACGACCTACAATGATACGGCTGGGGTAGAGGTTGTCGTATAAGGCTTTGCTTTCACGCAGGAATTCCGGAGAGAAAATAACATTGTCCGTGCCTATTTTCTGACGGATGCTTTCTGTATATCCCACAGGGACAGTGCTCTTGACAACCATAATGGCATTCGGATTGACACTTTTCACCAGTGCAATCACCTCTTCCACATGGCTCGTATCGAAATAGTTTTTTACAGGGTCATAGTTCGTAGGAGCAGCTATGACTACAAAATCTGCATCACTGTAAGCCTTTGCCCCGTCTAATGTGGCGGTTAAATTCAGTTTCTTTTCACGCAGATACAAATCAATGTATTCATCCTGAATGGGCGACTTACGCCGGTTGATCAAATCCACCTTCTCCGGAATCACATCTACGGCGGTTACCTGGTGATGCTGGCTTAACAGGACAGCCATACTTAGTCCCACATAACCGGTACCGGCCACAGCTATTTTCAGATCTGTCATTTCCATAAACAAGTTTATACGTTCTTTAGTTATTTAAGTTTCTTGAATATCCGCAAAGCTACTATTCAGTGACAAGCTACTAGCTACGAGCTACGAGTAAGATTGCCTGTAAGGCTCAGGGCGAGTATGCTTGTAGCCCGTAACCGATAGCTCGTAGCTCGTAACTCGTAGCTGAATAAGACTTTCAGCCTGAGCATGAAACAGATAGAGACAAACTCTTGCGCTTCTTTACAGTCAAGATGACCCTTGAAGAGATTATCCCTTTGCTCCCGGAGGCTAAAGTTACGGAAAATAATCGTATGACAGATGATTTTTGCCAGAAATTTACGGGTCTGTTCTTTTTTTTGCCTGCCCGGCCTTGACAGGTTAACGGCTGTTTCCCTCCCTTCTATAGTTCCCATATTTATATTAATGTACTAATGAAAAAATAGAAGTCGTTTAATTAATTTGCGTCCTCTGAAGGTCAGGTGTGCATAAAGACGGCATTTCTTAATAAGCTCTTCACGGAAAACGGCTAAGCGCTAAGCAGCCCGCTTCCAATCGCTAAGCAGCGAGCTTGTTGTATATAAGAACCAGACTGCTGATTATCAATTAAATGCCCAAATAGGGCACATAACGGTCAGAAAATTTAAATCACCCCATAGCATAAAACCAATAACAAGAAGAATTATCAGAAGTTGTTTTGAAGAGCGAAACATTTTCCCGGAAAACAGTTCTACCTCACAAAGCATCAGAACCCGCCCAGAAGTGTAAACGAACCTTACATGCCCGCCCATATAACTAAAAAGAGTTAATAAAATACAGATTTCTACCCGAAAGTATTGCAGCGTAACAGAAAAGCCTTACCTTTGCACTGTGTTTTTCATGGTATTAGATTTAAGGTTAACAAAGATTGGGTGTCTGGGATAGATACCCTTCTTTTTTTATATACCCCTTTCTCCGTTTTTTATCCGTTTTTTGCCCGCTCTCTTGTTTTTCTTGCACTAACATCGTACATTTGCATCATAGAGCAGATACACTCCGTGCCTCTGTAACTATATGTTTAACGAAACTAAATTAGGGCCGGTTGGCTTATCCATTAAAAACATACCTATATGAATATAAAGACAAGACTTACGGCCATGCAGTTCCTGCAATTCTTCACATGGGGCGCATGGCTCATTTCGCTGGGCGGCTATATGGGCAGCACCTTGCACTTTGAAGGTGGACAGATTGGCGCCATTTTTGCCACTATGGGCATAGCAGCCCTTTTCATGCCCGGACTGACAGGCATCATAGCCGACAAATGGGTAAACGCCGAACGCCTGTACGGATTGCTGCACCTCGTCGGAGCAGGAGCCTTGTTCTATGCCTCTACCGCCACCACCTACCAACAAATGTACATAGCCATGCTGCTCAACATGCTGGCTTATATGCCCACCTTGTCGCTCGCCAATACTGTATCTTACAACGCCTTGGAGAAATACCGGATGGACTTGGTAAAAGACTTCCCCCCCATCCGCGTATGGGGAACGGTGGGCTTCATCTGCGCCATGTGGGTGGTAGACCTTACCGGATTCAAGCACAGCGCCTCACAACTGTACGTAGCCGCTACGGCTGCCTTGGTGCTGGGGCTGTATGCCTTCACGCTGCCCCCCTGTCCACCGGAACGGAGCGAGAAGAAGACGTGGCTTTCGGCTTTCGGGCTGGATGCCTTGGTGCTGTTCAAGCAAAAAAAGATGGCAATCTTCTTCCTCTTTTCCATGCTGCTGGGCGCCGCGTTGCAAATCACCAACACCTACGGCGACCTTTTCCTAAGTTCTTTCGCTTCCATTCCGGAATATGCCGATTCCTTCGGCGTCAAGCACTCTGTCATCCTGCTCTCCATCTCCCAAATGAGCGAAACACTGTTTATCCTAGCCATTCCGTTTTTCCTGAAACACTTCGGCATCAAACGTGTCATGCTCATCAGCATGTTTGCCTGGGTGCTGCGCTTCGGTCTGTTCGGGCTGGGTAATCCGGGCGACGGACTATGGATGCTCATTCTGTCGATGATTGTCTACGGCATGGCTTTCGACTTCTTCAACGTATCCGGTTCGCTCTACACGGAAATGGAAGCCCATGCCGGTATCCGCGCCAGCGCCCAGGGACTTTTCTTCATGATGACCAATGGTGTCGGAGCCTTTGTGGGAGGCTATGCCAGCGGCGCGGTGGTAGACATGTTCTCTGTCTACGCCGAAGGTGGCGGACTGGTGAGCCGCGAATGGACTCCCATCTGGATGATATTTGCAGCATACGCCTTGATAATTGGCATATTGTTTGCAGGAGTGTTCCGATACAAACATACACCGGAAAAAACGAAAGGAGACCATGAATAGAAAAAAAATAGAACTACAGGTATCAAGCCTCGTCAGCAGCCGCGCCCAAGCAGGTGCATACGCACTGATTCTAAACGAAACAGATGGTGAGCGTACCCTGCCCATCATCATCGGCAACTCGGAAGCACAGGCCATTGCGCTTGAACTGAAAGGCATGACTCCACCCCGGCCGCTGACCCACGAGCTGTTTGCATCCGTACTCGAAGCATTGGGTGTCAAACTATTGCGCGTGCTCATCTACAAAGTGGAAGAAGGCGTTTTCTATGCTTACCTCTACCTGCGCTCAGGCGAAATGATTCTACGGATAGACTCCCGCACCAGTGATGCCATAGCCTTGGCCCTGCGGATGGGCGTCTCCATATTCATCTATGAGGATGTGCTGGATGCGGCATGCATCCAGCCGAACTTCGACGAACTGCCGCAGGAAAAAATAGAAGAAAATGCCAAAAAGAAGTCGCTGCATTCGTTGAAGGAAGCTCTGCAAAAAGCCATCGAGACAGAAGACTATGAACAGGCAGCCCACCTGCGCGACCAGATTAACCAGCTAAAAGCATCTTAACTACCAACCATTCACCACTATGCACATATTTTATACGCCAGACATACAGACAAGCAACGAACTACCCGCGGAAGAAGCAGCACACGCCCTACGCGTGTTGCGCCTGCAGCCGGGTGACCCAGTGACTCTGACTGACGGTACCGGCCATTTCTACCAGGCACGCATCGCCCTGGTGGCACACAAACGCTGCCTGGTGGATATACTGGAAGCTGAGCTGCAGGAACCGCTGTGGACAGGGCACCTGCACATAGCCATGGCTCCCACCAAAAACATGGACCGCACGGAATGGTTTGCCGAGAAAGCCACCGAAATAGGCATGGACGAACTGACTTTCCTCAACTGCCGCTATTCGGAACGGAAAGTCATCAAGACCGACCGCATCCAGAAAATCCTGGTATCGGCCATCAAACAATCGCTGAAGGCACGCCTGCCCAAGCTAAACGAAATGACAGATTTCAAAGACTTCATTGCGCAACCGTTTAACGGGCAAAAATTCATCGCCCACTGCCATGAGGGAGAAAAACCGCTGCTGATAGACCGGGTACGCAAAGGTGAAGATGCCCTGGTGCTTATCGGTCCGGAAGGAGACTTCAGCGAAGAAGAAGTGCAACTGGCCCTGAAGGCAGGTTTTATTCCGGTCAGCTTGGGAAAGTCGCGCCTGCGTACGGAAACGGCTGCCTTGGTGGCGTGCCACATCCTGAATTTGCAAAACCAATAAATAGACTACAGATATGAAAAAGATGTTGTTTCCCGCACTGGCCGCCCTGCTGCTGATAACCGGTGCCTGTACACAAAAAAGCGAATACACGAACTCGCTCCCGGCAGACATAGAAGCACTTGTCGCCCTCCAACCTGCTACACTGGCCGAGAAAGCCGGAGCGGGTGATAAAGAGAACCAAGCCCTGCTGCAAAACCTGAAAGATGCCCTGAAGAAAGAGATGGATGCCGCCACCTACGAATATGCCGAGCAACTGCTGGACAATCCTGGCAAGGCAGGCATTGACTTGGAGTCGCCCCTTTATCTGTTTACCAGCAAGACCCTGCCGCAAGGTGCTTTGGTGGCGCGGGTAGCAGACAAGAACAGCGTGGAAAACTTGGTCGGTAACCTGCAAAAAGAAGGCATCATCTCCCAATCCGGCGAAGCCGAAGGCTACACGCTGGCCGAAGGTAAACTGACCATGGCCTACAATGCCTCCACCCTGTTTGTACTGGGGCAGCAGCCCACGCCTGCCCTGCAAGACAGTCTGCAGGCATGGATGAGCCAGGGTGCGGAGCAAAGCTTCAGCCAGGCGCCGGAGTTCATACAGATGCAGGCGCAGAAAGGAGACATCAAACTCCTGTACCCGTATGGCGGACTGTTGGCCGAGTACCAAAAATTCATGGGAAATCCGATGCTCAAGAACAAAGACTTCCTGAAAGACCTGCAAATCACTGCGGGACTTTCTTTTGAGAAAGGACGCATCGACTTGTCCGCAACTCCCTATACGGACAACGAAGAAGCCAAAGCACTCATGGAAAAGCAGGCACAGGCAGCACGCCCCATCAAGAACACATATATAGACTATTTCCCCCAATCGACTCTCTTCCTGATAAGCAGCGGCATGGACGGCTCCGCCTCTTATGACATACTGATGGCGAATACGTCGCTGGGCGAAGAACTCTCTGCCAAAGATGCAGAGTACATCAAGAGACTGTTCGGCATGTTCCAGGACGACTTCACCTTAGGACTGGTGAACCTGACCCTGAACCGTCTACCCTCGCTGCTCGCCTATGCTTCCGTGAATGATGCCTCTCCGCTGAAGGAGCTGGCCGACAATGCATTCCTGAAAAAACAACTGGGCCGTGGCAGCAGCATCGTGGAACTGGAAGCTGACCAGTACGTGCTTCGCACCCGCCAGTTCAACCTGTTCTTCGGCGTGCGCGACGGCAATTTCTATGCCACCAACGACGAAACACTCTACAAAGACATCCTGAAAAAGTGCGACCCTTCGGCAGCCAAGACCTCCTTTGCCTCGGAGATGAAAGGCAAGAAAGCCTCTTGTGTGCTCAATGTGGAAGCAATCTGCCAGTTGCCCATTGTCAAGATGCTGGCAGGATTCGGAGGAAGTAAAAATGCCGTCTACTTTGCCGCCCTCGACAATATCTCGTACCTGAAAGGCGAAAGCGACGGACAGACAGCTCTCATAAGCCTGCAAATGAAAGACCAGAACAGCAATGCCTTGAAGCAACTGGCCGAACTGTGCAAGGCCGCCTTACAATAAGCCAACCGCCCATGAACGAAATCCGTTTACAGCAGGTACTCCCGCAGGTATTCAGAGGACAGGACAACATTTCATCGGACGTGTGGCACAAGGATCTCACGTTCCGCAAAGGTGAATATTGCCTGATAGAGGCAGCGTCCGGCACGGGCAAATCATCGCTGTGCAGCTTCCTCTACGGATACCGGAAAGATTATGAAGGCATCATTACCTTCGACGGACGGAACATCCGTTCAATGACTGCCGCCGAATGGACAGAATGCCGCAGCCGGATGCTCAGCCTGCAGTTTCAGGAGCTACGTCTGTTTCCCGAACTGACAGCCCTGGAAAATGTCTGGCTGAAGAACCGGCTGACAGGCCGACGCAGCCGGAAAGAAATCCGCCACCTGTTTGAAACGACCGGACTGGCAGACAAAGCAGAAGAGAAAGCCGGACGACTGTCGTTCGGACAACAGCAGCGGGTGGCTTTCATCCGCTGCCTCTGCCAACCTGCCGACTTCATCCTGCTGGACGAACCGGTGAGCCACTTAGACGATGAAAACGCATCTATCCTGGCACGCCTGCTGGCAGAAGAAGCCGCAGGCGCCGGCATCATTGTCACTTCCATCGGGCGGCGCCTGCCCATGGACTATCAGCGCATCCTGAAACTATAATTCCCTTTTCCCGATGAACAAACTGGTTTGGAAGCTGCTGCGGCAGCACATCAGCCCCGGACAACTGACGGGCTTCTTCTTTGCCAACCTGTTGGGTATGGCTATTGTACTGCTTGGCATTCAAGCTTATTGCGACATACATCCCGTCTTTACCCGCGGTGACAGTTTTCTGAAAAAAGACTACCTTATCGCCACCAAAGAAGTCAGTACATTGGGCAACCTGCTGGGAAACAGTACCACTTTCTCCACAGACGAAATATCCGACCTGCAAAAGCAGGCATTCACTCAAAAAGTCGGCTGCTTCACCCCTGCCCTGTTCGATGTTTCAGCCAGCATGGGACTGGAAAATACAGGCATCCATCTGTCTACAGAAATGTTCTTCGAAGCGGTGCCCGACGAATTCATCGATACCGACCTCAGCCAGTGGCATGCCGATGAAGCAGGAGGCGACTTGCCCATCATCATCCCGCGCAACTACCTCAACCTCTACAACTTCGGATTTGCACAAAGCCGGGGACTTCCCAAACTGTCCGAAGGACTGACCGGCATCCTGCGGATGAACGTCACCTTACGCGGCAACGGACGCAGTGAGACCTACCGGGGACATATTGTAGGATTCTCCAACCGCCTGAACACCATCCTGGTGCCGCAAGCCTTTCTGGAAGCAGCCAACCGGCGTCTGGCACCGGGCAGCCAGGCACATCCCTCCCGCCTCATCGTAGAAGTAAAGAACCCGACCGACAGCCGCATTGCCACTTATTTCGAACAGCATCACTACCAGACGGAAAGCAATGGGCTGGACGATGGAAAAGCCGGCTATTTCCTGCGTCTGCTCACAGGCATCGTATTGGCCGTGGGCACCGTCATCTGCCTGCTGTCGTTTTACCTGCTCTCGCTAAGCATCTTCCTGCTGGTGCAGAAAAACGCCTCCAAGTTAGAGAACCTGCTCCTACTGGGGTACAGCCCCAGCCAAGTGGCACTGCCCTACCAACTGCTGGCAGCGGGATTGAATGCGGTCAGCCTGCTGGCGGCTATCGGTTGTGTAGCAGGACTGCGCACAGTCTATATGGACAGTGTGCGCCTGATATTCCCGCAACTGGAAAACTCCGCGATGCTTCCCTGCCTGCTGACCGGCGCTCTGCTGTTTGTGCTGACTGCCGTGCTCGACACGTGGCTGATACGCCGGAAAGTCCGCCGGCTCTAACAGGCCCTGACAGAGTGGCACTCCTATTTATTGAATATTTATTTTGCAAATATACAATTATTACGTATCTTTGCGGCGTCAAGAATACGCCAAAGATGAAACAGAACACGTACACATATCTCTCTACCGGCTACACAGGCGCCTATGGTTGTCTGTGCAGGTGTGCATTGGTGCACGTGCATTGGTTCAGCGGTTTCATCTGACCTCCCTCCCGTCTTCCTTCCCATTCCGACGGGGGTACACCATAGAACAATGACCGGGATGACAGAATGACATGTCCCCTATTCCGGTGTCCCTCCTGTCCATCCGGCGAAAACCGCCGGAAAGAGACTTATTGCCCTTACACCCACAACCTAAAAACGAAACCATTATGTTCAGCATCATACTGACCTTAGTGGCAGGCGGCATATTGGGCTACCTGCTGCGCCGCGCATCTTTCGTGCGTCAACTCGAAAAGAGCACCGCACTCACCGTCTGCCTGCTGCTCTTTGTGTTGGGATTGTCCATCGGCTCCAACCACCTTATTATCGACAACTTAGCTCGTTTCGGATGGCAAGCGGCACTTTTGGCCGTAGCCGGCACGGCAGGCAGCATTGCCGCGGCTTCGCTGGCACTACGCCTATATACCAAGAACAGAAAGGAGGAAAAGAAATGAAACAGAACCTGATTGTCATTGCGTTTTTCGCAGTAGGCTGCCTGGCAGGCCTGCTGGGTGAAGTGAAAATCGACACACACCAAGTGTCGCTGTGTGTGCTCTATGCCCTCATGTTCCAGGTCGGGCTGGGCATGGGCAGCAACAAGGAACTGAAACAACTGTTAGGCTCACTGAACCTGCGCATGCTGCTGGTACCTGCCGCCACGGTGTGCGGCACCCTGGTTTTCTCTGCCGCAGCCGCCCTGCTGTTGAGTCGCTGGAGCGTGACCGAATGTCTGGCTGTAGGCAGCGGATTCGCCTACTATTCGCTGTCGTCCATCCTCATCACCCAGCTCAAAGAAGCCTCTATCGGCTTACAGGCCGCCACAGAACTGGGCACCATCGCCCTGCTGACCAACATCTTCCGCGAAATGACCGCCCTTTTCGGCGCACCGCTCATCCGAAGATACTTCGGACAATTAGCTCCCATCTCGGCTGCGGGGGTCAATTCGATGGACGTACTGCTTCCTGCCATCACCCGCCATTCCGGCAAGGAAATGATACCGGTAGCTATCTTCCACGGACTGCTCATCGACCTGAGCGTGCCGTTCTTCGTATCGTTTTTCTGCAAATTCTAAAAAAGAGAGGAACCTGCCAACACAAGCACACATAGCAAGAACAACGTGCGAAAGTGAAGGATTGGCAAACCCTAACTAACGGAAAGCTGCGCTGATAAAGGAGTTGGCGTACGGGCATAAAAAAAGGGCTCCGCTGAGCCCAACCTTTGTTAACCTTAAATCTAATACCATGAAAAACACAGTGCAAAGGTACGGACTTTTTTGATACCTGCAAATTATTTGGGAAGAAAAATATGCTTTAAAACATAATTTAAGAAAACAAGCCGATTTTACAGGCTATACAAAACTTCTTTCACACTTTTACACGCTGCTTAGAGCCAGTACAAATTTTTCTCTAACCCTACTTAGAGCCTGTTTAAATTTTCCTCTTTTAGATTTATATTCAGCTTCTTTTGAGCCTCTTTCCGGTCTCTTTTCCCGGCATACTTCGTCACGTAGCCCGCTACGTTCCTCAGTACACCGGAAAAATATCCTCGGAAACAGTACTCAAAATAAAGCTGAGCAAAATTTAAACAAGCTCTTAGAGTCTGGCCGAGCAAAAATGAAACGGAAACTAAAACCTCTCTTAGCAGACAGGCATTCCAGCCATTTCCATCAACGGTGGATATTCTTCCGTTACCCTGCATGCTACAGCCTCCTAAACCACTCTTACAGAAGGCCCGACTGACAAGGTATAAGAAACGTACTCCCAAAGTATAAGGAATGGGGTGCCAAGGTATAAGGAATGGAGTGCCAAAGTATAAACAATTCCGACCCCAAAGGCTACTTGTCGCCGGAAACAGGAAACGTACGGGCATAAAAAAAGGGCTCCGCTGAGCCCAACCTTTGTTAACCTTAAATCTAATACCATGAAAAACACAGTGCAAAGGTACGGACTTTTTCGATACCTGCAAATAAAACGGGAAGAAAAATATGCTTTAAAACATATTTTAATAGAATCCGAAGTTGTTTTCACGTATGTTTTCAAAAAAAGCCTCTGCCCCGGAAGCTACAAACCGCATCTTTGCCGGTTCAAATGGCTGTTGGGCATAGGAGAAATCCGCATAAAGAATAAAACGAATAAGTAATCAATCAGAATTAGTTTATATCAAACACAGAGACACAGAGACACAAAGTTCTGTAACAGTCTGTCGGTAAAAATGACGGGAGGGCACAGAGTCCGCGGCTTCGCCGCATACGAGAGAAGGGAAATTAAGCCTGTGGGCCGTAGACAAGAAAACAAAAAACTCTGTGTCTCCGTGACTCTGTGTTTAGTATCATTTAAGTTTGCACATTTACTTATCTCCCAAGCCCAGAAAGAGTATTTCGATTAAGAGTCTGTTTAAATTTTCCCCTTTTAAGAATCATATTCAACTGAGCAAAAATTAAACAGCTTCTAAGAAAAGGAACAGAAAACAGAAACAGATGTCAAGACGGAACGTTTTTTTAGGAACACGCGTTGCGTTTCTGCCCAAATTACGCTATCTTTGCCGTGAAACAATAAACCAACCAGACATGATGCCTGCCTACGATTTAATCGCCATATTAGGGCCTACCGCTTCGGGAAAAACCACACTGGCCGCCGCCTTAGCTGCTGCCCTCGACACGGAAATCATCAGTGCCGACTCGCGGCAGGTGTACCGCCGCATGGACTTGGGCACAGGCAAGGACCTGTCCGACTACGTGGTAAATAGCAAGGCTGTGCCCTACCATCTGATAGATATTGCCGAACCAGGCACCAAATACAACGTGTTCGAATACCAGCGCGACTTCCTGCAAGCCTACGAAGACATACGGGGGCGCGGACACACACCCATCGTGTGCGGAGGAACGGGGCTTTACTTAGAGTCGGTGCTGAGCGGCTACCGCCTGCTTCCTGTCCCTGAGAACCCGTCTCTGCGAGCTGCCCTTGCCGGCAAGTCGCTGGAAGAGCTGACCGCGTTGCTGAAAACCTACAAGACGCTGCACAATACCACCGATGTGGACACGCCCAAACGTGCCATCCGCGCCATCGAAATAGAAGAATATTATCGCCATGCTCCCGCCGAGGAACGGCCTTTCCCACACCTGACCAGCCTGCTGATTGGGGTGGACATCAGCCGCGAAGAACGCCGCGCCCGTATCAGCCGACGCCTGCAACAGCGCTTAGAACAGGGCATGGTGGACGAAGTGCGCCAGTTGCTGGACGAAGGCATCGCGCCTGAAGACCTGACGTATTACGGGTTGGAGTATAAATTCCTGACTCTCTACGTCACCGGACAACTAAGCTACAACGAGATGGTACGCCAGCTGGAGACGGCCATCCACCAGTTTGCCAAACGGCAGATGACTTGGTTCCGCGGCATGGAACGGCGGGGCTTCCACATCCACTGGATAGATGCCTCCCTGCCGACCGACCGCAAAGTAGAAGCCGTATGCCGGCTGCTGGACGGAAATCAATCACCCAACCTACAAATACACACTTAAACTATGAGCGCAGAACCAGACAGATGGGGCATCATCTACAACCCTAAAGCCGGCACCCGAAAGGTGCAGAAACGCTGGAAAGAGATAAAAAACTACATGGACAGCCAAGGCGTGGCCTACGACTATGTGCAGTCCGAAGGCTTCGGCTCGGTAGAACGCCTGGCCGGCATCCTGGCCAGCAACGGCTATCGTGTCATCGTGATAGTAGGAGGGGATGGCGCACTGAACGATGCCATCAACGGCATCATGCACTCAAAGGCTACAAACAAGGAAGACATCGCCTTAGGCATTATACCCAACGGCATCGGCAACGACTTTGCCGGCTATTGGGAGATAAGTTCCGACTACAAGGAAGCCGTGGATTGCCTCCTGCGCGGACGGCGACGGCGGATTGACGTGGGCACGTGCCAGTATTACGACGGACAGAAGCACGTGACGCGCTACTTTCTCAACGCCATCAACATCGGCTTAGGAGCACGCATCGTCAAGATAACAGACCAGTGCAAGCGGTTCTGGGGAGTGAAATACCTGTCATATTTCATGGCCTTCCTCTCGCTCATCTTCGAACGCAAGCTGTACCGCATGCACCTCAAGATAAACGGTGAACACATACGCGGACGCATCATGACCGTATGCATCGGCAGTGCCACTGGCTACGGGCAAGTGCCCAGTGCCGTGCCCTACAACGGGTGGTTGGACGTGTCTGTCATTTACCGCCCGGAACTGCGCCAACTGTGGGGGGGCTTGTGGATGCTCATAGAGGGACGAATCCTCAACCACCGGTTGGTGAAACCGTTCCGCACCCGCGAAGTGAAAGTGCTGCGCGCCCGCAACGCCGTAGTCGACTTGGACGGCCGCATTCTGGAACGACATTTTCCGCTTAACATCAGTATCCTGCACGAAGCCATCACCCTGATAATCCCATAGAAGGATGCGGGATAAGATAATTTACCAGAATCGGGCAAGAAGAAAAGCTAAAAGAATGGAAAACAGAAATGACCATGAAAAATATAAAAGGACAGAAGAAGAAAAAATGTCTCCCCGCTGTGACTTTTCCGAGCCGGATGCGACAGACAAGACTGAAGAACTATTTAAACCAAATAGAATTATGAAACATTTAACAAGAACACTCTGGCTGGTAGCACTCATCTTGTGCTGTAGCCTGCAACAGGCAGCCGCCCAAATGCAGCTGCCGCCGCTGCCGGTGGACAAAAACGTCCGCATCGGCAAGCTGGACAACGGACTGACGTATTACATCCGTCACAACGAAAAACCTGAAAACCGCGTGGAGTTCTACATCGCACAGAAGGTAGGCTCCATCCTCGAAGAACCGCAACAGCGCGGCCTGGCGCACTTCCTGGAGCACATGGCCTTCAACGGCACCGAGAACTTCCCCGGCGACGAACGCGGCCTGGGCATCGTGCAGTGGTGCGAAACGAAGGGCATCAAGTTCGGTACCAACCTCAATGCCTACACCTCAGTGGACGAGACGGTATATAATATTAATAATGTACCCAGCACCGACCCCGCCATCGTGGATTCCTGCCTGCTCATCCTGCACGACTGGAGCAACGCCGTACTGCTGAGCGACAAGGAGATTGACAAGGAACGCGGCGTCATCCGCGAGGAATGGCGCAGCCGCAACGTCGGCATGCTCCGCCTCTACACCGACGCACAGGCCACGTTCTACCCCGACTCGAAGTATAGCGACTGTATGCCTATCGGCAGCATCGACGTCATCAACAACTTCCCCTACCAGGCCATCCGCGACTACTACGCCAAGTGGTATCGCCCCGACCTGCAAGGCATCATCGTGGTGGGTGACATCGACGTAGACCAGATGGAGCAGAAAATCAAAGCTCTCTTCGCGGACATCAAGCTGCCGGAGAACCGCGCCGAACGTATCTGGTATCCTGTGCCCGACAATGAAGAACCCATCGTCTACATCGGCAAGGACAAGGAAATCGACCTGCCCTTGGTAAATATCTACTTCAAGCACGACGCTACGCCCGACAGCATCAAGGGCAGCATCATGTATCTTGCCCAGAACTACATGCTGAACGCCATCGCCACCATGCTGAACGAGCGTTTCAGCGAACTGGCACAGTCGGCCAACCCGCCCTTCAACATGGCTTTCTGCTCGCCGGATGCCGACTTCTTCCTCAGCGGCACGAAGAAAGCCCTCGATGTAAGTGCCTATGCCAAGGAAGACGGTCTGAACAACGCCTTGAAAGTATTGCTCGAAGAACTGGAACGCGTACGCCGCTACGGCTTCACCGAAAGCGAATATGCCCGTGCCCGCGCCAACATCCTGCAACGCCTGGAGTCGGCCTACAACGAGCGCGAGAAGACCAACAACATGGCTTACGTCAACGAATGCCTGCAACACTTCCTGCACGCCGAACCCATTCCCGGCATCGAATATGAGTACAGCACCATGAACCAACTGGCACCCAACATCCCCGTGGCAGCCATCAACGAAGTGGCCAAGCAACTCATCACAGAAAATAACCAAGCTGTGTTCATCGCCGCTCCAGAGAAAGAAGGCGTGGTAGTGCCCACGAAAGAAGAAGTCGTTGCCGGTCTCAAGGGCATGTCCAAACTGGATGTACAGCCCTACGTAGACAAGGTATCCAACGAACCGCTCATCAAGGAGGCTCCCCAAGGCGGCAAGATTGTCAGCCAGAAAGACAACGCCCTCTTCGGCGCCACGGAACTGACCCTGAGCAACGGTGTGAAGGTTTATGTGAAAAAGACCGACTTCAAGGCCGATGAAATCCGTATGCAGGGCTTCAGCATGGGTGGAACGAGTCTCTTCGATGCAGCCGACAAGCTGAACTATACCGTTATGAACGGAGTAATAGATGCAGGCGGTGCAGGCAACTTCAGCAACGTCGAGTTGACCAAGATGCTGGCCGGCAAGAAGGTATCCGTAACCGCCAGCGTAGGCTCGACCGCAGCCGGCGTGTATGGCAGCTGCTCTCCTAAAGACTTCGAGACCATGATGCAGCTCACATACCTCTACATCACACAACCCCGCAAGGACGAAGAATCCTTTGCTTCCTTCAAAAACCGCATGAAAGCCCAACTGGAAAGTTCGGAAGCCAACCCGCTCTCTGCCTTCAGCGACACATTGAGTTATGAAATATATGGAAAAGACCCGCGCTACCTCAACTTGAAGGCCTCCATGATGGACCAACTCGACTACGACCGCATGCTGGAATTGTACAAGCAGGCTTTTGCCAATGCAGCCGACTTTACGTACCTCTTTGTGGGCAATGCCGACCTGGATTCTATCAAACCTTACATCGAGCAGTATCTCGGTGCCCTGCCCTCCAAAAATGTCAAAGAAAGCGCCCTCAACAAGGATGGCCTGCGCAAGGCAGCCGAACAAGGCATCAAAGAAAACATCTTCGCCAAGGAGCAGCAGACCCCGATGGCTACTGTCGGCATCATTATCAATGGCGACTGCACGTACAACCCCAAAAACGAAGTGCTGTCCAGCATCTTCAACCAAGCCCTCACGATGATATTCACCGAAGAAATACGTGAGAAAGAAGGTGGAACGTATGGCGTAAGCACGTATTGCTCGCTTGATTCACATCAAAACAAAGCCGCTCTGCAGATTTCCTACCAGACCGACCCCGAAAAGTTCGAACACCTGAACGGCGTCATCAACGCCCAACTGGAGAAGGTCGCTGCCAACGGCCCCACGGAAGAGCAGATGCAGAAGATTAAGGAGTACATGCTGAAGAAATACGCCGACAACCAGAAGGAGAACTCCTACTGGATGAACCAGATGGAAAACTACCTGGTACTCGGTGTGGACATGACCAAGGACTATGAAGCCCTCGTCAACAGCATCACCGCCCAAGACGTGGCAGCCTTTGCCAAGGCCCTGCTGAACCAAGGCAACAAGCTGACGGTGGTAATGACTGTACCCGAATAAAGTCCCTCCCCGTTCCCTCCCCCAGCGGCGAAGGAACGGGGAAACGGCCATCACACCTACTATGTATGTTGATTACACCTATTATTATATAACAACCGATTAACAGCCTCTCGCTCGTCCTCCCCTCCCTGCGGGGGAGGGGTCGGGGGAGGGGCTTTCTTTCTTCTTATGAACCTATTTTTAGAACTGCGCCGCCACGGCCGTCTGGCCGACAAACGCCACCCTATGTACGAGAAGAACCGCTTCGGACGATTCTGGATGTATCTCATGGCCGTGTTCTGGGCAGGCTACCTCATCTTCTTCGGAACGATATTCGCCCTTGCTTTCGATGGCGGGTCGGTAGAGCCGTACCATGTGCTCAACTCGGGTCTGGTGTTCGTGCTGGCGCTTGATTTCCTCATCCGCTTCCCCTTCCAGAAAACACCCACGCAGGAGGTGAAGCCCTACCTGCTACTTCCCATAAAAAAGCATAAGCTGATAGACTGCCTGCTGGTGCGTTCGGGACTGAGCGGATTCAACTTCATCTGGCTCTTCCTGTTTGTGCCGTTTGCTATCATCACTGTCACCAAGTTCTACGGGCTGTGGGGCGTGCTGTGTTATTGCATCGGCATCTGGCTACTGATGCTGTTCAACAACTACTGGTTCCTGCTGTTCCGCACACTCCTTGGCGAACACATCTGGTGGGTGCTGTTGCCCGTAGCTATCTATGGCGGACTGACCTTAGGGATGTTCCTGCCTGAAGAAAGCCCGGTGTTCGACTGGTTCCGTGACTTGGGCGAAGGCTTTATCACAAGTAATATATGGGTGTTTCTGTCGCTCATAGCCAGCATCGCCCTGATGTGGTTCATCGACAGCCGCGTCATCCGCCGCACGATATACAACGAACTGAACAAAACAGAAGACTCTACCGTGCGCGTAAAAAACCTGTCGGAATATAAATTCCTCGACCGCTACGGCCAAGTGGGTGAATACATGAGACTGGAACTGAAGCTGATGCTCCGCAACAAAATGTGCCGCAAATCGCTCATCTCCTGCCTGTGCATCGTAGTGGCCTTCAGTCTGATTGTTGCCTTTACAGATATATACGGGGCAGGAATGAACAACTTCCTGATGATTTACAACTACGCCATCTTCGCCCTGCTGTTTTTCAGTACATTGTTGGGTTACGAAGGCAACTACATGGACGGTCTGATGAGCCGTCGCGAATCGCTGCGTTCGCTACTTACAGCCAAATATCGTCTATATACCATAGCCTTGCTGCTCCCATTCGTACTGATGCTGCCCGCAGTGTTTATGGGGAAAATAACCCTGCTACAGAATACTGCGTGGATGTTCTTCACTGCCGGGCTCTCGTACTGCTGCTTCTTTCAGGTGGCAGTCTACAACAACCAGACGGTCGACCTCAATGCCAAGATGACTGCCCGCCGTAATGCCGGCACAGGACTGCAAAGCATCATGGGTGGAGCCTCCTTTGCCATCCCTTTAGCCCTGTACTATCCGCTGACGCTTGCCTTTGGCGATACCGTGGCCTACACCACCCTGCTCATTCTCGGATTGGGCTTCATGCTGACCTCGCGCCTGTGGATAGGCAACGTCTACCGCAGACTGATGAAACGGAGATACAAAAACATGGAGGGATTCCGCGACAGCCGCCAGCGATAATAACCATCTACGACAATCACACATACCTAAAAGATAAAAGACATGATAGAAATAACCGATTTGCAAAAAAATTACGGCTCCAAACGGGCCATCGACATAGACCGCTACACCATTGCCGACGGCGACATGCTGGGCCTGGTGGGCAACAACGGCGCAGGCAAGACCACCCTGTTCCGACTCATTCTCGACCTGGTCAAGGCTGATGCCGGCACGGTAGCCATCCAAGGCACCGACGTCACCCACACCGAAGACTGGAAAGACATCACGGGTGCCTACATCGACGACGGCTTCCTTATCGACTACCTCACACCCGAAGAATATTTCTACTTCATCGGCCGCATGTATGGCTTGAAGAAAGAAGACGTGGACGAACGACTCCGCCCCTTCGAACGCTTCATGAACGGTGAGGTGCTGGGACAGAAGAAGTTTATCCGGAATTATTCCATGGGCAACAAGCAGAAGATTGGCATCATCAGCGCCATGCTGCACCACCCCCGGCTGCTCATCCTCGACGAACCCTTCAACTTCCTCGACCCCTCCAGCCAGGCCATCATCAAGCACCTGCTGAAATCCTATAACGAGGAGTACCACGCTACCGTCCTCATCTCCAGCCACAACTTGAACCACACCGTAGACATCTGTCCCCGCATCGCCCTGCTGGAGCACGGTGTCATCCTGCGCGACATTGACAACCGCGACGGACAGGCAGAGAAAGAACTGGAAGACTACTTTGAACTGAAAGCAGAAGGCAATGAAGAACCAGACAACCATGTAGAATGAATAATAAAGAATTGATAAGAAGGAATGAAATATCAAGATGGAAGAACGAACGCAAAGCTGCCGCTTTACACGGAATTTCTTCATCCTTCCTTTCTCATTCCTCACTAAAAATTTGCTTTCTCCTTCTGCTTCTCGTCGGTCTGACAAGCTGCCGTACTACTGCGCCCAATTTAGACTATCGCGCCTTAGTGCGTGCTTCCAACCGCCTCGGCATGGACATCGGTCCCAAAGACAACCACGCCCTCTACCTGGAGGCAGCAGAATGGATAGGCGTGCCCTACCGCAGCGGTGGACAGAGCAAGCGCGGAACGGACTGTTCGGGTTTCGCACGCCAGATTTATAAAACCATTTATCGCACCGAACTGCCCCGCAGCACCTCCGAGCAAGTGAAAGAAGGCCGCCGCGTACGCCGGAACAAATTGCGGGAGGGTGACTTGGTGTTCTTCCACGGTTCACGCCGACGGCGCGTTTCCCACGTAGGCATCTATCTGAAAGACGGCAAGTTTGTCCATGCCAGCACCAGTCGTGGTGTCATCGTCAGCCGATTGGATGAGGAGTATTGGGACGAACACTGGATGCGGGGCAGGCGGATACGGTAGCCCCCTCCCTCCTCCCCCCGAAGGGGAGGTGACCGAAACTGCGGGCGTTAACGGACAGATTGATAACTAAATAACTAACTTAACTCAGCTTCCAAGCTCCTCCCCTTCGGGGGAGGCTGGGAGGGGCTCCCATTATTTATTATATTATTATGAAACGATTCATTACCCTCGTGCTGCTCATCGCAGTCACTCTCGGTGCCCAGTCACAACTGCTTTGGAAAATTTCCGGCAACGGACTGCAACAACCATCTTACATCTTCGGCACTTACCACCTCTCACCACTCAGCATCAAAGACAGCATTGCTTCCCTGCCACAAGCCATGCAGGACATCCGGCAGGTGTACGGCGAACTGGTCATGGCCGACATGATGAAACCCGAATTCCTGGCCCAGATGCAACAACAGACGATGCTGCCCAATGACACTACACTGAAAAGCCTCTTCACCCCCGAAGAGTTTGAAGTAGTAAGCCGCGCAGTGACAGAATACCTGCAGGTAGACATTGCCCTGCTGGACCGCATGAAACCCGCTGCCCTCTTCCAACAACTGACCGTGCTGTTCTACATGAAACACACACCTGGCTATAACCCCCAGGAGCAGTTGGACGCTTCCTTCCAGCAAGAAGCCACGGAGCAAGGTAAGAAGGTGGGTGGATTGGAAACAGCACAGTCGCAAGTGGATATTCTCTTCAATAAACCACTCCGCCGTCAGGCCGAAGACCTCTACTGCTTCGTGAGCGACCCCGACAAGGTCGAGCGCCAGGTCAAGGAGATCATTGCTGCCTACACCGCACAAGACTTGGACAAGATGCTTCAACTGATGGAAGAAAAAGAAGGCACTTCGTGCGACCCAACTCCCGAAGAGATGGCCCAACTGCTGTACGACCGCAACCAGGCCTGGGTGAAACAGATGCCTGCCATCATGCAAGCGGCTCCTACCCTCTTTGTCGTAGGTGCCGGACACCTGCCGGGCGAACAAGGCGTGCTCGCACTGCTGAAAGCGCAAGATTACACCGTAGAACCGATGAAATGAGAATAATGGTGAATGGTTAATGATTAATGGTTAATACGTGCGACCGGACGTCATTTACCATTTACCATTAACCATTAACCATTAATCATTAACCATTAACCACTCCCCCATCCGCATGTCTTATCAAGCCTATCTCTTTGATTTCGACTATACCCTGGCCGACTCGTCGCGCGGCATTGTAATGTGCTTCCGCAATGTACTGGAACGACACGGTTATGCCGACGTGACCGACGACGCCATCCGCCGCACCATCGGCAAGACATTGGAAGAATCGTTCTCCATCCTGACAGGCATTACCGATGCCGACCGCTTAGCAGACTTCAAACAACAATACCGGCAAGAAGCCGACATACACATGACGCGCAACACCCATCTTTTTCCGGAAACCCTGCGCGTGTTGCGGGCTTTAAAAAGACGAGGTGCCCGCGTAGGAATTATCTCCACCAAATACCGCTTCCGTATCCACGAACTGCTGGACCAGTACTTGCCCGCCGATTTCCTGGACATTGTGGTGGGTGGAGAAGATGTCTCCCGCGCCAAACCCGACCCCGAAGGCCTCCTCTTTGCCATCGGACGTTTGGGTATAAAGAAGAAGCACATACTCTACATTGGCGACAGCACAGTGGATGCCGAAACAGCCCAGGCGGCAGGTGTGGACTTTGCAGGTGTGACCCACGGAGTCACCACGGCCGATGAACTGCGCCGCTACCCCCACCGACGCATCATGACCACACTGGACGAACTGCTGGCTCCCCCCCGCATCAGCATCGGACAAATCGTTCTGCTGTCTCTGCTGGGAATGTTTGCCTGCGCCGAAAGCTTCCCGTTGGATGAAGACCCGACCTTTATTTTCCTCACCCTTTTCCTGCTCTACCTCTGGAAGGTGGCCCGTTGCCGCCGCATCCTGCCTACGGTTGTCAGGACGTGGCTGAATAAACAACTGCACCCCCTCACGGTGCGCTACCGTGCCTTCCACATCCGACAGATACGCGGCAAGATGCCTGCCCCGCTCAGCACACAGACCTGCACCTGCCGCAACTGCGGACATACGTACACGGGCAACTTCTGTCCCCGCTGCGGCCAGACGCGCGGAGTCTACCGCTTCCAGTTGAAGCATGCGGCAGGCAACATCCTGCGCAGCCTGTTCCGTGTGGACGGCAAGTTCGGGCACACCCTCATCGCCCTACTCTACCGCCCCGGACACCTGATGCGCGGATTCATGCAAGGACGACGCGCTGCCTACTCCATGCCCCTGCAGACGCTGTTCCTGCTCGTGGCTTTCTATCTGTTGGCCATGCAGTTGGTCATTCTCCAGCCACAAGACCGCTCCAAGGAAGCTACCCCGATGCCCGACTCCGTAAAGATTGAGCGACTGCAAGAAAGCATCGTCGAATTGCTGGAAGAAAATGCACAAGACTCGGACTTCATCTCCCGGTCGGCCAACAACATCGCCATAGCCAACATGCAAGCCCAACTGGACGGGCTGTTGTCTGCCGACTCCATCGCCCCGTCCCTCACACACAAGGAGACCGATGACAATTCCATCAGTTCCCTGCTGAACCACAGCAGACTGAGACAGCATCTATCCTCGTGGCTGGCACAAAGTCCTTTCCTCTCCCACGTATGGACGCTGCTGGAGCGCTGGGGACACGGCAACCGCACGCTGCAAATCATCCTCATCCTGCCTTTCCTGGCCGTGGGTACCTATTGGGCATTCCAGAGCCGCCGCCGGTTGCGCCGCCACCCCATACAGGTGCGTTTCAACCTGATGGAACATTTCTTCATCCAGGCCTACATTGCCGCCCAAGCCATCCTGCTCAGCATTCTCTGCCTGCCGGTCGGCCTGACCGACTATGCCGACGACCTTTTTGCCCTGCCCTGGTGGTTCCTCTTCCTGCTTTTCTGGTGGGACATGCGGCAACTGTATCTCTGCTCGTGGTGGGACAGTCTCAAACGCTCGGCACTGGTCTACGTCTATGGTAGTCTGCTTTTCGTTGCGGTCTGCATAACCCTTGCAGGAATCATTATCCTGGGTGAGCTATGCCTCCGGACTTTATAAATTCCTGCCACTTCCAAGCCCCCACGTTCATGCCCGGTTGGCCTATAAGTCAGAAGCAAACGGCTTATAGCTTGGAAGCACAGTGCCCATACCCCGGAAGCACGCTTCCAACAGCTTAGGAACAAGGCAAGAAAAAAGGATACAGTATCCGGATAAAGATAGAATTAATCAGATAAATCAGTCAAAGCCTTGGCTGTTCAAAATTCACTGTCTATCTTTGCAAAAGGAAACAACGGCCTTGAAGAAACACAAAGCCTGATTTGCGTTAAATCTTATCATTATGCTACACAAAACAAAGTACGGCTGGAGAGTGTTGTGTCTGTCTCTCCTTATGCTTTTAACAGGCACATTGCGGGCAGAAACAACCCATAAAGCCCGTCTGGAAGTCAATTGGGAGCAGTTCATGCACAAACAGGACTTGGTTTGGAACGTGCTGCCGGAGTATTGGTATGAATCGGCCTATATGGGCAACGGCATGCTGGGATGGATGATTTACAAAGAACCGGGACAGAATTATCTGCGGTTTGAAACGGGCGATTGCGAAGTGCACGACCACCGACCGGAAGCCAATGACCTGATCCATAAATGCCGCCTGCTGACAGGACACTTTGCACTGCATCCCTGCGGAGAAATCACTGGTGGACAGATGCGCCTGGACTTGTGGAACGCCGAAACCACGGCAGACATTACCACCACCCGCGGAAAGATACACATCCGCAGCTTCGTACACAGCGAAGAGATGGTCATCGTTACCCAATTATGGACGGAGGGCAATGAACAGAATTGCCGTTGGGAGTGGAATCCTGCCATCGCAGACAGCCCACGCTACCTGTATGCCAAGCAAAGCAAGGGGTGGAAACCTTCTGTCCCCGAAAACTATACCAGCAACCCTCCTGCACAGGTCGACTCGTCGAGCACTGAAGGTGTCTCCTACCAACCGCTGCTGGCAGGAGGCGAAACGGCAGTGACCTGGCGCGAGACCCGCCAAGGAAATGTGCGCACCCTTTGGGTGAACCTGCAACATACCTATCCAGAGAACAATGCCCGCGAACTGAGCCGGGCAACCCTGGACAAAGCCCTCCGCACGGGATTCGACAAGCTGCAACAGTCGCACCGCGCCTGGTGGCATGACTATTATCAGTCCAGCTTCCTCACCCTGCCCGATGCGCAAAAGGAAAACTTTTACTGGATACAGATGTACAAGCTGGCATCGGCCACACGGGGAGACCGGGCACTGATGGACTGCACCGGTCCGTGGCTGACGGTCACGCCCTGGCCCAACGCCTGGTGGAACCTGAACGTACAGCTGAGCTACTGGCCCCTGAACGCCTCCAACCGGCTGGAGCTGGCAGGCTCGCTGGAGCATACGTTGTATGACCACTTGGACCAGCTCCGACAAAACCTGCCCGAAGCCTACCGGGAAGGCGCTTACGGACTGGCTCGCACCACAGATTTCTATGCCGCTTCGGAAACAGTGGGCATACCCGGTGTGGACAAGAATCCGGAAGTGGGCAACCTCACCTGGGCCTGCCACAACCTCTGGCTGATTTACCGGCACAAGATGGACGATGACCTGCTGCGCAACAAACTGTTCCCCCTCCTCAAGGGTGCTGTCAACTATTATCTCTATTTCCTGAAGGAAGAAGCCGACGGCAAGCTGCACTTGCCAGCTACCTTCTCGCCCGAATATGGCAGCGCGGAAGACTGCCACTACGACCTTGCTCTGTTGCGCTGGGGATGCCAGACGTTGGTGAAAGCAGCCGACCGTCTGCATATCGACGACCCGCTGCTGCCCAAGTGGAAACATGTGCTGGCCAACCTTACGCCCTACCCGCAGGACGAAAACGGCCTGCGCATCGGACGGGATGTGCCCTACGCCAACTCGCACCGCCACTACTCGCACCTGCTGGCAGCCTATCCGCTGTATCTGCTGAACAGGGAAGACGCAGCTGATTCTGCCCTGATCAAGCAATCGTTGGATTACTGGCAGAGCAAGGCCGGTGCCCACCAGGGCTACTCGCTGACCGGTGCCTCGTCCATTTCATCGGCTTTGGGCAACGGCAACGATGCCCTCAACTACCTGAACGGACTGTTCGGCCGTTTCCTGAGCGTCAACACGCTGTACCGCGAATCCGGTCCCGTTATCGAAACGCCGCTTTCGGGCGCGCAATCCATCCACGACATGTTGTTGCAAAGTTGGGGCGACAAGATACGTGTCTTCCCCGCTGTGCCGGATGCCTGGCAGGACGTCGCTTACTATGACTTCCGGACCGAAGGTGCCTTTACCGTTTCTGCCAGCCGCCGGGCAGGGAAGACGGCTTTCATCGAAATCACGAGCCGGGCAGGAGAACCATGCATACTGGTGACAGACATTGACCGCCCGGTATTCAAGGCCCCTGACGGAAAGACCGTCCGCGCCACCCGATTAGGAACCGACACCTGGCAGGTAAACCTGCAGAAAGGAGAGTCCTGTCTTGTTTATCCCGAAGGTGAAAAGCCCGACCTGACCGTTCGCGCGGTGGAGAACGGAAAGGGCAACCTGTTCGGGAAGAAGCAACATTGAATACAATAAACTGATACAAATATCTTATGAAAGCAAGTTCCATTATCGTGCGCAGAGACTTACATGATTACATTAAGCAATCTGACCAACGTTTGCCTCTTTTCCACCAAAGATAGAAAATACCTGTCAGGTGTTATGAAACAAGAAAACGAACCGGATAAATACACGGCAGTGCACGATGCCCTGTATGACCCGTCCACACACAGCGTAACGATTTTGGATTTAAACTTGCGGAAGTTAGGTAAAAAAACAAGGGAAAGTATTGTCTAATCCAAATAGAATCAGTACCTTTGCGCCCGATTATTCCGCAACGGGTTCGACAAAGCGTTTTCTAAGTGATTAGGGGACCACCCGCCGGAGCTAACTTATAGCATTTTTATAACATGTACGTAATCGTAGAAATTCAGGGCCAACAGTTTAAAGTAGAGGCCGGAAAGAAATTGTTCGTTCACCACATTCAGAACGCCGAAAGCGGTGCAACGGTAGAGTTTGACAAAGTGTTGCTGGTGGACAAAGACGGTGAAATCACTGTAGGTGTTCCCACTGTAGAAGGCGCCAAAGTGGTTTGCGAAGTAGTATCTCCGCTGGTAAAGGGCGACAAGGTGCTCGTGTTCCACAAGAAGAGAAGAAAAGGCTATCGCAAGCTGAAAGGTCACCGCGAACAGTTCACAGAGTTGACAATCAAAGAAGTAGTAGCTTAATCAAATTAAAACAGTAAGAAGAAATGGCACATAAAAAAGGTGTCGGTAGTTCTAAGAACGGCCGCGAATCAGCAAGTAAGAGATTAGGCGTGAAAATATTCGGCGGTGAGGCTTGCAAGGCAGGCAACATCATCGTTCGTCAGAGAGGTACGGAATTCCACCCGGGCAGAAACATCGGCATGGGAAGCGACCACACCCTCTACGCCTTGGTAGACGGAACTGTACAGTTCAAGAGAGGTCGTGAAGACAGACGTTATGTATCTGTCGTTCCGGCCGAAACTAATGCAGAAGCATAAAACAGATGCTTTTTACAAATTAATAAGAAAAGGGAAACTATGCTTATAGTTCTCCTTTTCTTGTTTTAACACCCTAAGAAGAGCAATGAAAAGACATCCCTATCTCCTCCTCCTTCTGACCACCCTCTGCTTCAGCGCCTGTACCCATGAGAAAACCAAAGATTTCAAACAATATCCCGCCACAGAACTGACTTTCGAAGAAATCCGCATAGACTCCATCATGGACTACCCCCGACAACTACGCATTGCGGGAGACAGCCTGTTGATTATCAACGACCACGTAGAAGACAAGGCTGTGCTGCTCTATAACCTCAGCGACTCGTCTTGCGTGCGCACCGTGTCTATCGGTCAGGGTCCAGGCGAAGTATTGGCTCCCAACTGGATTGACCTGGCAGGAGACTCGCTCAACGTACTGAGCCGCAACAACGGAAAAATCAACCGTTACGCCCTGAACGACCTGCTGCAAGACAAAATTACTGCCTGCCGCACCATCGACCTGAAAGACGCAGACCGCTTCGTGCAGACTGACTACGGCTACATCGGCATGGACTTTTACCTGAACGACAAGGAAGAAGTACGCCTGGCCAGAGCGTTCGACCTGATGGGCAACCCCGTGCAGGATTTGGACTGGTACACAGAATACCAGGCCGACGACAAAATCCTGACATATTTCTGCTTCCAGGGGCAGGCCGGTTACCATCCGGGCAGCCATACACTCATGGTAGCCCCGGTCTATGCCTCCACCATCTGGTTCTACACGTGGAAAGACGGGCAATGGGAGAAATCCAACTCTTTCCCCATCGGCAACGGCGAATTGGAACGCAACGCCAAAAAGGGCGACTTCACGGACGAAATCCGCTACACCACCAAGGTATTAGACATCTGCACCGACCGGGACTATTTTTACTACCTGCACGAAGACCAGCAGATGAAAGAAGGGAAGACTGTGGACGGCTGCCACTACATTCTGCGCTTCCTGCCTGACGGCACTTTCGACAAGCTCTTCAAGGTGGACGAATCTGTGACAGCCATCTGTCCGGCCGGTGAGGTGCTCTACGCCAGCTTCATCGGCAAGGACGGCGAATATACGTTGGGCAAAACCAAGCTTTAACTCCCAGCAAGACAAAGGGGCAGACAAACCACGCGCTTATCTGCCCCCTGTTTGTTCAGAATCTATGGGCGCTTACTCCTTCACCTCCTCGTAAGACACATACTCCCCTTCATCCTTGCCGAAAATCTTCTTCCGGTTGATGTGCAGTTCTCCTTCTTCCACGGAGACGGTACCGTCATCCGAAACGGTGGCAGTAGTACGCCGTGTCTGCTGCGCCCGGTAAGCTTCGCGGGCAGTGCGAGAAGCTTCCTGCCCTCTTCCTCTGCCCAGACCGAACACCCCGCGCACCACACGGAGCAGAATGGCAAAGCCGATAAGCGCAACGGCCAATATGATAATCAGTATAAATCCTAAGAAATGAAGCATACAGTTTGTTTTTAGTTAGCGATGAACATACCTTAACAGGATGCAATAGTAATACTACAACAACCGTGCCACACTTTTGGTTCAGGCGTTCCTGCCAGCCAGGAGCGAAAGCAGCACATACCACACGATGCAGGCAGCCAGTCCCTTAACCTGCAGACAAACCAGCAAGACCACGCAGACCAACAGGAAGAGGAAGCGCAGCTTATTGTCCACCCACGACAGGTTCTTGAACTTCAGCGAGAACATGGGCACCTCGCTCACCAACAACCACGACGAAAGGCAGACAAGCACCAACAGCACCAACGGGTTCACCGTACCGTCTGTGAGCCACGGGTGAAAGCCCACTACCAGCGATGCCCAAAACAACGCATTGGCAGGCACGGGCAATCCGATGAACGACGTGGTCTGCCGCGTGTCGTTGTTGAATTTGGCCAGACGCAAACCGGAGAACACGGCGATGAGGAACGCCACATAAGGGAAATAAGGCTCTATTGACTGCAAGTACGGAGGATAAGGCATTTCCTGCAAGAGCGAAAACACTACCACCGCAGGCGCCAACCCGAAACTGATGTCATCCGCCAGCGAATCAAGATCCTTGCCGATGTTGGAATAGGCATGAAGAGCACGTGCCGCCAGCCCATCGAAGAAATCGAACACTGCCCCGATGATGATGAACAGCAACGCCAGCTCGTACTTGAGCTGAAACGCCATGACGGCAGCCACGCAGCCCGAAAACAGATTCAGGCAAGTCAGCGTGTTGGGTATGCGGGAAGTAATGCAGTTGGGCATAATAAGAAGAGTTAAAAAGTTATTTCAATTTGGCTATCACCGTCTGGTTGCCCGTAGTGGCCTGCCCTAACTTGACCAGCACTTCGGTGCCTAACGGCAGGAACACATCCACACGCGAACCGAACTTGATAAAGCCCATGTGTTCGTCGATGTAACATTCGTCGCCCTCCACGGCATAGGTGACAATGCGGCGGGCCATGGCACCGGCTATCTGTCGGGCCATCACCTCCACGCCTTCGGGGGTCTCAATCACCACGGTAGAACGTTCGTTGTCCGTGCTGGCTTTGGGGAGCCACGCCTTCATGAACTTGCCGTTCTGGTGACTGACTTTCTTCACCGTGCCGTCTACGGGATACCAGTTGGCATGCACATTGACCAGGCTCATAAAGATGGATACCATGATACGGCGGTCGTGAAAATATTCGTTTTCTTCCACCTCTTCCACCACGACCACCTTGCCGTCGGCAGGGGCCACCACCACTTTCTCGGTATCCTTTCCAAACAAGCGGATAGGACAACGGAAGAAATTGACCATGATGCCATAGACCACCAGGCTCACAATGGAGGTAATATAAAACGGAATACGGGTATCCAGCCCCCAATAAAGGGCAGCATTGATAAAGAGCAACAACAGGAAACTGCCTGCCAACGTATGTGTACCTTCACGGTGTATGCGTATCTTTTTCAATCTCTTCAAACGAACCATTGTCTCAAATTGCAAGTATTGTTATCAGTCCTTTTTTATACATTAATATAATCTGTGTGCAAAAATAGGCCTTATTTGACAACCAAACAAATAAAGCACACAGAAAATGGCACTTTAGCCGCGTAAACCTTCATTTTAGGAGCGTAAACCTTCATTTTAGCGGCGTAACCCTGAGGTTTGCGGAGAGAGTTGCTTCCAAGCGATAAGAAGCCTGCTTCCAAGCAATAAGGTCCCCGCTTCCAAGCGATAAGAAGTAGACTTCGGACATATAAGCAGAAAATCCCATCCTTCCGGCTTTATCCGCCTTTATGGATAAGTCTGTCCGCGCGTGTCAGGAAGATTCCAATCCCCAGGTGCCGCCCGAGGAAGAAGTAGTGTTTCAGAACTGATTTTTCCGCCAAATAGTTTGCCCGTTTTCATATTTGATTGTACCTTTATGCACTCATTTCGAAAGGTACCTCAAAGATTATGCAAGATTTCGTTCATTTACACGTACATACCCAATACTCTCTGTTGGACGGGCAGGCCAGCGTCAGCCGCTTGGTGGACAAAGCCATGAAAGACGGCATGAAAGGCATCGCCGTGACCGACCACGGCAACATGTTCGGCATCAAAGAGTTTTACAACTACGTCAACAAGAAGAACAGCGGTCCGCGCGGGGAAATTAAAGACTTGAAGAAGCGTATCGCCGAACTGGAAAAGGGCTCGGAAAGCAGCGAACACCCCGAAGAGGAAATAGCAGAATGCCGAGCCAAAATAGCCGAGGCAGAAAGCAAGCTCTTCAAACCCGTCATCGGATGCGAGATGTATGTGGCCCGCCGCACCATGGACCAGAAGGAAGGAAAGCCCGACCAGAGCGGCTGGCACCTCATCGTCCTGGCCAAGAACGAAAAGGGGTACCACAACCTCATCAAATTGGTATCGCGCGCCTGGACAAAGGGATATTACATGCGCCCGCGCACCGACCGCAACGAACTGGAGAAGTATCACGAGGGACTAATCGTCTGCTCGGCGTGCTTAGGCGGCGAGGTGCCCAAGAAGATTACCGCCGACCACTACGACGAAGCCGAAGAGGCTATCCAATGGTATAAGAACTTATTCGGCGACGACTATTACCTGGAACTTCAGCGTCACAAAGCCACTGTGCCCCGTGCCAACCACGAAGCCTATCCCTTGCAACAGAAAGTGAACGCCAAGCTGCTGGAGTATGCCAAGAAATACAATATCAAGGTTATCTGCACCAACGACGTGCACTTCGTGGACGAGGAAAATGCCGAAGCGCACGACCGGCTCATCTGCCTCAGCACCGGCAAGGACTTGGACGACCCTACCCGCATGCTCTATACCAAGCAGGAGTGGATGAAGACCAAGGCGGAGATGAACCAACTGTTTGAAGACATTCCCGAAGCCCTCTCCAACACGCTGGAGATACTCGACAAAGTGGAATATTACTCCATCGACCATGCCCCCATCATGCCAACCTTCGCCATCCCCGAAGATTTCGGAACGGAGGAGGAATATCGCCGGAAATATACCGAGAAGGACCTCTTCGACGAATTCACCCAAGACGAGAATGGCAATGTGGTGCTGGACGAAGCTGCTGCCAACGCCAAAATCAAACGCCTGGGCGGATACGAAAAGCTGTACCGCATCAAACTGGAAGCCGACTATCTGGCCAAGCTGACCTTCGACGGCGCCCAAAAGCTGTATGGCGACCCGCTCTCCGACGAGGTGAAAGAACGCCTGGTGTTCGAACTCTACATCATGAAAACCATGGGTTTCCCAGGCTACTTCCTCATTGTGCAGGACTTTATCAACGCGGCCCGTACCAAGCTGGGCGTGTCTGTCGGACCGGGACGTGGCTCGGCGGCGGGCTCGGCGGTGGCCTACTGTTTGGGCATCACGAAGATAGACCCTATCCAATACGACCTGCTGTTCGAGCGTTTCCTGAACCCCGACCGTATCTCATTGCCCGATATAGATGTTGACTTCGACGATGACGGACGCGGCGATGTGCTGCGCTGGGTGACAGAAAAATACGGCCAGGAAAAGGTGGCACACATCATCACCTACGGCACCATGGCTACGAAGATGGCCATCAAGGACGTGGCGCGTGTGGAGAAACTTCCCCTGTCGGAATCCGACCGCTTGTGCAAGCTGGTGCCCGACAAGATACCCGACAAGAAACTGAACCTGCCCAACGCCATCGCTTACGTGCCCGAACTGCAGGCTGCCGAAGCTTCGCCCGACCCCAAGATGCGCAATACCATCAAGTATGCCAAGATGCTCGAAGGTAATGTGCGTGGCACGGGTGTACATGCCTGTGGCACCATCATTTGCCGCGACGACATCACCGACTGGGTGCCTGTCAGCACGGCAGACGACAAAGAAACGGGCGAGAAGATGCTCGTCACCCAATACGAAGGTTCGGTCATCGAAGATACGGGCCTCATCAAGATGGACTTCTTAGGACTGAAGACGCTCTCCATCATCAAGGAAGCCGTGGCCAACGTGAAACTGCACCGGGGCATCGAACTGGACATCGACAATATCCCTATCGACGACCCCGCTACCTATAAACTTTATTGCGACGGACGTACCGTGGGTACTTTCCAGTTTGAATCGGCCGGTATGCAGAAATACCTGCGCGAACTGCAACCCAGCACGTTCGAGGATCTTATCGCCATGAACGCCCTCTACCGACCGGGCCCCATGGACTATATCCCCGACTTCATCGACCGTAAATGGGGACGTAAACCCATCGAATACGACATCCCCATCATGGAGAAGTACCTGAAGGATACCTACGGCATTACTGTCTACCAGGAGCAGGTCATGCTACTTTCGCGCCTGCTGGCCAACTTCACCCGAGGCGAATCCGACGCCCTGCGCAAGGCCATGGGTAAGAAGCTGCGCGACAAGCTGGACCACATGAAGCCCAAGTTCATTGAAGGAGGCAAGAAGAACGGCCACGACCCGAAGGTATTGGAGAAGATTTGGGCCGACTGGGAGAAATTCGCCTCTTACGCCTTCAACAAGTCGCATGCCACGTGCTACTCGTGGGTGGCCTATCAGACGGCTTACCTCAAAGCCAATTACCCCGCCGAATACATGGCCGCCGTGATGAGCCGAAGCCTGTCGAACATTACCGACATCACCAAGCTGATGGACGAGTGTAAAGCCATGGGCATCAAAGTGCTGGGACCGGATGTAAACGAAAGTAACCTGAAGTTCACCGTCAACGCCGAAGGCAATATCCGCTTTGGATTGGGAGCCATCAAGGGCGTGGGCGAAAGTGCCGTGCAAAGCATTGTAGAAAACCGCGAGAAGGACGGTCCTTACAAAGGCATCTTCGACTTTGTGCAGCGCGTCAACCTGAATGCCTGCAACAAGAAGAACCTGGAATGCCTGGCACTGGCCGGAGGCTTCGACAGTTTCCCCGAACTGACCCGCGAACAATACTTCACGGCCAATGCCAAAAACGAAAGCTTCCTCGAAACATTGGTGCGCTATGGCAACCGCTACCAGACAGACTGCGCCATGGCAGCCAACTCGCTTTTCGGAGGTGAGAACCTGGTAGAAGTGGCCACGCCCGAAATATTGCCTGCCGAACGATGGAGCGACTTGGACCGGCTGAACAAGGAACGTGACTTGGTGGGAATCTACCTCTCTGCCCACCCGCTGGACGAATATGCCGTGATTCTGGAAAATGTGTGCAACACGCACATGAGCGAACTGGAAAACAAAGAAGCACTCGCCAGCCGCGAAATCACCATGGGAGGCATGGTCACCGCCCTGCGCCGGGGCATCAGCAAAAACGGAAATCCCTACGGCATTGCACGCATCGAAGACTATTCGGGTTCGGCGGAGATTCCTTTCTTTGGCAACGACTGGGTGACGTGGCAAGGCTATCTGGGCGAGCGCACCTTCCTCTTCATCAAGGCACGCTGCCAGCCCAAACAGTGGAGACAGAATGAGCTGGAACTGAAAATCACCTCGATAGAGCTGTTGCCCGATGTCAAAGAAAAGCTTATCGAAAAGATTACGATATTCATTCCCCTGAGTCTGCTGAACAAAGCCCTGATTGCCGAACTGGCCGAGCTGACCAAAAGCCATCCGGGCAACGCCCAACTGTGTTTCAAGGTGACAGACAAAGACAGCAAAATGGCGGTGGATCTCGTGTCGCGCCCTGTCAAACTGAACGTGGGACGCGAACTGATTTCATATTTAAAAGGACATCCTGAACTTGAATTCCGGATAAATTGACTATATTTGCCACGGGAAAAACTTACATTTCATAACTCTTAATACATAAAACAATGGCACTGAACATTAATGAGAACAATTACAAAGAACTGCTGGCAGGCGACAAGCCTGTAGTCATCGACTTCTGGGCAACGTGGTGCGGTCCTTGCCGCATGGTAGGCCCCATCATCGACGAATTGGCTACTGAATACGAAGGCCGCGCCGTCATCGGCAAATGCGATGTGGAAGAGAATAACGACCTGGCCATGGAATACGGCATCCGCAACATACCTGCCGTACTCTTCTTCAAGAACGGAGAACTGGCAGACAAACAGATCGGTTCGGCTCCCAAGGCAACTTACGTCAGCAAACTGGAAGCCCTGCTCTGAGACCGACGCAATGTACTATGACCGTTTCACCCTCTAAAAGATAAATGATATGAGACAAGAAGACGACTTTCTGCAGGATGACCTCGATGATGAAAAGACTATCGAATTCATCAAAAGCTACCTGCCGCAGGAACTGAAAGACAAGTTCACGGACGACGAGTTCTACTACTTCCTCGACCTGATTGACGAGTATTACGCCCAAAGCGGCATTCTCGATGCGCAACCCGATGACGATGGCTGCATTGAAATCGACTTGGAAAAAGTCGTTGACTACATCATCAAAGAAGCACGCAAGGATGAAATGGGCGAGTATGACCCCGAGGAACTGCTTTTCATCGTACAAGGCGAGATGGAATATGCCGACTCGCTGGATGACGAAAACTGAACGCAAGCCGACCCGAAAACGCGTATATTCATTGTTGAAAATACATATACACGCGTTTACAACTGCGTATATACTGCCTGAAACGCGTATATACGCAGTTTTTCATACCCCGCCACAGTCCACACCAACATTTTCAGCCAAAGCAAAACACACGCTACGTACACACGTATTTGTTTTTTCCCTATCTTTGCGGCACGAAAAAGAAATAACCAAATAAAGCTATTGAACCATGCTTACCATCAAACAAATTACCGAGAACACCGACGCCGTGGTGCGCGGACTCGAAAAGAAACACTTCAAGAATGCCAAGGAGACCATCGAACAGGTGCTCGCCCTCAACAACAAGCGCAAAAGCACGCAGGTCGTGCTGGACACGAACCTGGCCGAGGTGAATACCACCTCCAAGGCCATCGGCGCGCTGATGAAGGAAGGCAAGAAAGATGAAGCTGAAGCCGCCAAAGCACGCGTGGCCTCGCTGAAAGAAACCAACAAAACCCTGCAGGCAGACATGGACCAGGCGGCACACGACCTGCAACAGTTGCTCTACACCATCCCCAACGTGCCCTACGAAGAAGTGCCCGAAGGCAATGGCGCCGAAGACAACCTCGTGGTCAAGATGGGGGGCATGGAAACACCCCTGCCCAAAGACGCACTGCCCCACTGGGAACTGGCCAAGAAGTATGACATCATCGACTTCGACCTGGGTGTGAAGATTACCGGCGCCGGATTTCCCGTCTACAAAGGCAAAGGCGCCCGCCTGCAACGCGCCCTCATCAACTTCTTCCTGGACGAAGCACGCGCATCGGGCTACACCGAAGTGATGCCACCCACGGTGGTCAACGCCGCCTCGGGATACGGCACCGGCCAACTGCCCGACAAGGAAGGACAAATGTACCACTGCGAGGTGGATGACCTCTACCTTATCCCGACTGCCGAGGTACCCGTGACGAACATCTACCGCGACGTCATCCTCGACGAGAAGGACCTCCCCATCAAGAACTGTGCTTACACTGAGTGTTTCCGCCGCGAAGCCGGCAGCTATGGCAAGGACGTGCGCGGACTGAACCGTCTGCATGAGTTCTCCAAGGTTGAGCTGGTGCGTATCGACAAGCCCGAACACAGCCGCCAGAGCCATCAGGAGATGCTGGACCACGTAGAGGGTCTGCTGCAGAAACTCGAACTTCCCTACCGCATCCTGCGCCTCTGCGGTGGCGACATCAGCTTCACGGCCGCCATCTGCTACGACTTCGAGGTCTACAGCGAGGCGCAGAAGCGTTGGTTGGAAGTCAGCTCCGTGTCTAACTTCGATACTTACCAGGCCAACCGCCTGAAATGCCGCTATCGCACGGCAGACAAGAAAACCGAATTGTGTCACACGCTCAACGGCTCGGCCCTCGCCCTGCCCCGCATCGTGGCTGCCCTGCTGGAGAACAACCAGACACCGGAAGGAATCCGCATCCCCAAGGCACTGGTGCCCTACTGTGGATTCGACATGATTGACTGATACACATTATTATTACACAAGAAAAGAAGGCAGGGGCTTGCAAAGTTCCTGCCTTTCTTTTACCTTTGCCATATCGAACCAATTAGTAGAAGGAACAAACTATGGAAGCAACCGTATCATTGGATTATCTGTGGAAACTGATACAATCGCTCAGCCCCGACAACAAACGCTGGCTGGCCGGCAAGCTCTACGAAGAAGTGGAGGAAGAAGAGAAACAACGCCTCAAGCCCTACACCATGGAGGAAATCAATGGCTGGATTGATGAATCACTGGCCGATGAAAAGGCCGGACGAGTATATACCACGGAAGAAGTCAGGCACATGATGGAAAACAAATACCCTTGGCTATGCGAGTAATATGGAATGCCAAGGCTACCCGCCAACTCAACCAACTGCTTGCCTATGCGGAGCAAGAGTTTGGTCGGCGGGTCATGCAAAACATCTACCATCGCTTGCTCAGCTATGAGCCGTTGCTGGCCGCCAATCCCGGCATGGGTCGCAAGGAGCCACTATTGGCAGAGCACCCTGAAGGCTTCCGGAGTATCGTAGTACACAAGTATTGCAAGTTGGTGTACCATGTAGAGGCCGATACTATCCGCATCGCCGCCCTTTGGGACACCCGCCGCGAACCCGTCCGGCAGGCCGACGGACTAACCGGAAGCGACACCCATAACCCATAACACCCATATAACAAAAATAGAAGGAAACGAAAACCCACTCATCTTCGCCTTCCCCGACCGGGAAGTCAACTGCACGACATCGACCGAAGCCCTGACAAGCCGCCTGCTGGAGAGGGCGGACATCTCCATCATCGATTTCTTCCTATGCTTCAACCAGGGTGGAACAACAGCCTCCTCTCCTTCTGGGAAATATCTGATTCTGATAAGCTTACCAGGGAAGAATCTGCTTTCACGCATCTTTCATACACCTTACTGCCTTTCCAGCCTTGCTTCATCTATATATGAAAGCAGCTTCAAAGGTATGGGAAGTTTGCTACGGATACCTTAGAAAGACAAGCAATATACATATAGCAGTCATACCGACAGAACAACACAGGCCAGAGCAGACTGACGGGAGCCTGGACTAACGCTAAAAAAACACAAGAAAGGAGGATGTCGGGACGGACGTTCTCCTTTTTTTCGTACATTTGCGGGGAAGTAAAAACGTATGGAAAGATATATCATCAGCCACACGCTCAACACGTAATTACACATACTAACTAATATGAACAAGATTCTTCACAAAGAACATTTCTCCGAAAAGGTCTTCAAACTCGTTGTTGAAGCACCGCTTATCGCCCGGTCGCGCAAGGCCGGGCACTTCGTTATCGTCCGCGTCGGCGAGAAGGGCGAACGTATGCCCCTCACTATCGCCGAAGCCGACCCCGTGGCCGGTACCATCACCCTCGTCGTGCAGGAAGTGGGCCTCTCCTCCACCCGCCTCTGCGAACTGAACGAAGGCGACTATATCACCGACGTTGTCGGCCCGCTGGGACAAGCCACGCACATTGAGAAATTCGGCACCGTGGTCTGCGCCGGAGGTGGTGTGGGCGTTGCTCCGATGCTGCCCATCGTACAGGCCCTGAAGGCGGCAGGCAACCGCGTCATCACCGTACTTGCCGGACGCACCAAGGAACTGATTATACTGGAAAAAGAGATGCGCGCCTCCAGCGATGAAGTCATCATCATGACCGACGATGGTTCATACGGACAGAAAGGCCTCGTCACGCAGGGTGTCGAACAAGTTATCCTGCGCGAGAAGGTAGACAAATGCTTCGCCATCGGCCCTGCCATCATGATGAAGTTCGTCTGCCTGCTCACCAAGAAATACAACATTCCTACCGACGTGTCACTCAACACCATCATGGTGGACGGCACGGGCATGTGCGGCGCCTGCCGTATCACCGTGGGCGGCAAGACCAAGTTTGTGTGCGTGGACGGCCCTGAGTTCGACGGACACCAGGTGGACTTCGACGAGATGCTGAAACGCATGGGTGCCTTCAAGCCCTACGAGCAGGAAGAGATGCACAAATTAGAGCATCCCGACACCTGCCAGGCCACGGGCGAACCCGTTCAACCCGCCGAAGAAGACAAGACCCGCAACGCTCCCTGGCGCGTAGAGCTGCGCAAGTCCATGAAACCGAAGGAGCGCACCGCCATCCCCCGCGTCCAAATGCCTGAGCTCGACCCCGAATACCGCAGCCACAGCCGCCGCGAGGAGGTGAACCTCGGCCTCAACGAAGAGCAGGCACTGACCGAGGCCAAACGGTGCCTGGACTGCGCCAACCCCGGCTGTATGCAGGGTTGCCCCGTGGGCATCGACATCCCGCGCTTCATCAAACATATCGAAAAAGGCGAGTTCCTCGAAGCTGCTAAAACCCTGAAGGAGACCAGCGCCCTGCCCGCCGTATGTGGTCGTGTCTGCCCGCAGGAGAAGCAGTGCGAATCGAAATGTATCCATCTGAAAATGAACGAGCCTGCTGTGGCCATCGGCTACCTGGAACGCTTTGCCGCCGACTACGAACGCGACAGCGGCCAAATCTCCGTGCCCGAGATTAAGGAGAGAAACGGTATCAAGGTGGCCGTCGTAGGAAGCGGTCCCGCCGGTCTGTCCTTCGCAGGCGACATGGCGAAGAAGGGCTACGACGTGACTGTATTCGAAGCCCTGCACGAGATTGGCGGCGTGCTGAAATACGGTATTCCCGAATTCCGCTTGCCCAATAAGATTGTGGACGTGGAGATAGACAACCTCGCCAAGATGGGCGTGCAGTTCGAGAAAGACTGCATCATCGGCAAGACACTCAGCATCGCCGAACTGAAAGAAGCCGGATTCCGCGGTGTATTCGTGGCCAGCGGTGCCGGCCTGCCCAACTTCATGGGCATCCCCGGCGAGAACTCGATAAACATCCTCTCATCCAACGAATACCTGACGCGTGTCAACCTGATGGACGCTGCCAGCGAAGACAGTGACACCCCTGTGCCCTTTGGCAAGCGTGTGGCAGTCATCGGCGGCGGCAATACGGCCATGGACTCCGTGCGCACCGCCCGCCGTCTGGGTGCCGAGCGTGCCATCATCGTCTACCGCCGCAGCGAGGCCGAAATGCCCGCCCGCATCGAAGAGGTGAAACACGCCAAGGAAGAGGGCGTAGAGTTCATGACACTGCACAACCCCATCGAATATATTGCCGACGAGCAGGGACGCGTGAAACAAATCGTCCTCCAGAAGATGGAACTGGGCGAGCCCGATGCCAGCGGCCGCCGCAGCCCCGTGCCCATCCCCGGTGCCACGGAAACGCTGGACATTGACCTGGCCATCGTCAGCGTGGGCGTATCGCCCAACCCCATCGTGCCTCACTCCGTCGAAGGATTGGAACTGGGCCGTAAGGGCACCATCGCCGTGAACGACGACATGCAGTCGTCCATCCCCTTCCTCTTCGCCGGAGGCGACATCGTGCGCGGCGGTGCAACGGTCATCCTGGCCATGGGCGACGGGCGGCGTGCAGCTGCTGCGATGGACAAGCAGTTGCGCGGCTGAAGATAACTGATTAACAATAACAAAGGCTTACGTGCTTCTTCCACAGAAGACGTAAGCCTATATTTTTCTCAACATGGTAAAGATTATCTGGAAAGGATTTACCGAACACGTCATTCGTGCCCCGCGCCGACCGTTGCCTCCCGACGTCCACCCGCTTCTCATCCCCCGGCGGCACTATTGGTTGAAAGCTATCCTGTTGGCCGCTCCCGTCTATCTCCCCATATTAGCTTCGCTCTACTTAAAGAACTACCTGCTGCAAACCGACCTGCGGGACAAACCGTGGATAGTGGCAGGCATGGCACTGGCCCTGCTATTGGGGCCTCTGCACGAGTGTCTGCATGCCTGGTGCTATCCCAAGGGAGCCACGGCGTATATTGGCGTGCTTTACAAGCGCTTCCTTTTCTATATGGATTGCGGGGCATCCATCAGCCGGGGAAGGTATTTCGTGATGTGTCTGCTGCCGATGCTGCTCTGTATCCTTCCTTGGATTATCTTCCTGCTCTGTCCAGCCGAAGCCAAGGCCCTGGCTTCGTTGTGTTGGGGGTGCGCCATCATGAGTGCCGTTGGCCCTGCTCCCGACTATATGAACGCACTCTGTGCCTGGCGACAGGTTCCGCGCGGAGGATACATGCAGGAGGGAGAAGACGGACGGGATTATTGGTACGTCTCTACGGCAACAACGCCAGACAATACAAATATACATCATAAATAAAAGCCAAACGTGAATCTATATCAGAACAAATACCGCATACCAACAGCACGTGCAACATGGCATGACTATAGCGGTGGAGCATATTTTATAACGATATGTACTGCCGGACGTATGCATTATTTCGGTGAAATTGAAAACGGAGAGATGCAATTGTCTGCTATAGGAAAGATTGCGTCTGACCATTTTTCCAATGTATCTATTCATTATCCGTATGCAGAAATTCCATTGTTCGTTGTTATGCCCAACCATATCCACGCCATTGTAATTATTGATGGTAATGACGGCAATTATAGAGACGCGATTAATCGCGTCTCTACTGCAACAGAAACGACAACGGTAATATCACGAAATCCTATGATATATAAATCATTGGGAACGGTCATTCGTGGCGTGAAGGCACGTATCAGCCGTATGGCACATCTGAACGGTATCCCATTCGGGTGGCAGGCCCGTTTCTACGACCATATCATTCGCAACCAAGATGAAATGAACCGTATCGCCACCTATATATACCATAATGTCAGCCAGTGGGATTTAGATGAATTGAATAAGGCAGAATGATATTAAATGATGTAGAGACGCGATTAATCGCGTCTCTACCACAAACATATCAAACGAAACAATAAACAGATTCGTTTACACCAGCCGGTTCGTCGCCGGGTCGGGGAAGATGACCATCGGCTTGAAAGACTTGGCCTCCTCGAAGTCCATCAGGGCGTAGGACATGATGATGACGATGTCGTCCGGTTGCACCTTGCGGGCGGCGGCACCGTTCAGGCAGATGCAACCCGACCCGCGTTCTCCTTTGATGATGTAGGTTTCGAAGCGTTCACCGTTGTTGTTGTCTACGATGGCCACCTTCTCGCCGGCAATCATGCCCGCGGCATCCAGCAGGTCTTCATCAATGGTGATGCTGCCCATGTAGTTGAGGTTGGCCTCAGTAACGCGGGCGCAGTGGATTTTCGATTTCAGAACTTCTATCAACATTCTCCTTATTCCTTATATTTAATGTTATCAATCAGGCGCACTTCACCGCAGAACACAGTAATGCAGCCCACTGGATAGGTCGTATCCTTCCACTCAGCAATGCTTTGCAACGTATTGCCGTCTACTAGTTCAAAATATTCGAGACGAAGTCCCTCGGCTGCTGCGATACGGTCTTCCACAAACTGCCTGGTCTCCTGCACGGTATGCGTCTTGGCATAGTCTACGCTGGCAAAGAGCGTCTGCGAGATTTGCAGGGCCTGCGTGCGCTGTTGGGGCGTCAGACGGGCATTACGGCTACTTAGAGCCAGACCGTCGGCTTCGCGGACTATCGGGCAACCCACAATCTGAAGAGGGAAATGCATCTGCCGCACCATCTCACGAACGATGGCCAACTGCTGGAAGTCTTTCTCGCCAAAGTAGGCACGGTCGGGCTTCACCATATCGAAAAGCTTGCTGACCACCTGGCACACGCCGTTGAAGTGGCCGGGACGGAATTGGCCTTCCATCACCGTGTCCAGTGGCGCGTAGCTGAACTGACGCGTATCAGGCTCAGGATACACCTCCTCCACCGACGGAGCAAAGGCGATGGTGGCTCCGTGCGTTTCGAGCAGACGGCAATCTGCCTCCAGCGTGCGCGGATACTTCTGCAAATCATTTTTGTCATTGAATTGGGTGGGATTGACGAAAACACTGACTACCGTCACATCGTTTTCACGCACACTGCGGTCTACCAGCGAGGCATGACCGGCATGCAACGCACCCATCGTGGGCACCAAGCCCACACTCTTACCTTCGGCCCGCAAGGCAGACAACTCGGCCTGCAAGGCTGCGACTGTATGAATTACTTTCATTGCACAGAAAAGTTATGTAAAAATAGCTACAAATCGACTTTACTATCTACGATATGGCACCGCAGGCAACGCTCATTCCGTCATTCCCTCTATCCAAACAATCTACAGAGAATCAACATTGCTTGTCTGTCCACACCGTTTCCCGCTTGACAACGAGCCCATGCCGCTGCTAAGCGGGTGCAAAATAAGTCATTATTTGCCACATAACGAAGGAATCGTGCAAATTTATGCCAACACAATTGCCAGAACAGGTCCCAGACAGGACCTGTCCGGCTATTTTCTTCCTGGAAGAGCCCCGGCTTCAACGGGGTATTTTCAGGCGTAGATAACACAGAACCCACGGTTCATTCGTCAATAACAATGTCAAACTGGTCGTAAGAAGCCGTGCGCCAGGCCAGCTTCTCCGTCAGGGGCGACAAAGCGAACAGGGGCGAGAAGGTACGCACGCCGATAGTCTTACCATCCGGCTTGAATTCCAAGATGCGCAACCAGCCATCTCCACCGTTGCCAAACCATTGCCCGTCAGCTGTCTGGGCATTAAACATCATCTGTGCCACCGACTTGCCGAGGTGGTTCTTGTCGGTGCGGAAACTTACCTGCTTGGAGTAATCGCGGGTGTTCAGACATTCATGGCCGCACACCACCAGCCGAATGTTGTCCGACGGATAAACCAACTTCTGCCAGACAGCTTCCGGATAATTGGCCGGTCTCATCCGGTAATTGTCCTCACTCACAAAACGTTCTCCCTTATAGTCCAAGAAAGAGTGTGTCAGCAGAATAACCTTGTGATGTTTATATTGCGGACTTCCGACCACGCTTTTGGCCCATTCGATGGCCTCATCGCGCGGAGAGAATTCAAGAGAAACCACCAACAGTTTTCCCCACGTGTCTGTCACCAACTCGTATGCAGCGTTTTCCAAAGTCGGAATGCCCTCATAATTGGTACCGACTGCCACCAAGGTTTTCTTCCAACAACTGTTACGCTCTGCCGGGAAATAACGGTGCAAGTTCGTGCGGCGGACTTCCGATGATTGATACCCATAATCATGATTACCGGTGCAAACGACATAGGGAATCTTATGATCCAGACGTTCGAATGCCCGCGATACAGATTGCCATTGTTCTTCACTGGTCTGGTCACCGTTCACATAATCCGGCACTCTGATTTCGTTCTGCTCCACCAAGTCGCCGGTACACAAGACACTTTTAATGCGGAGCGTGTCTATGTTGTTGGCAATCCAAGCTGTCTGCAACTCAAAAAGAGGCTGGTTCGCTGCAAATTTAACATAGCTCTGCGGGTCGGGAATCACTATCATGGAAAAAGAATTTTTGTCGGCCAATTTTGCGTTGACCGGATAAATCTGGGCAAAAGAAAGCGCAGACTGTAGTGCCAAGATGCCCGCAAGAATCACAAGTCTGATTTTCATAAACAAAATTATTGATTTATAACCTGATTAAGTTTTAAAGTTATCAGCTGAAAAAGTTTTCTTCTTTCCCTACAAATCATATCCAAGCCACCAGGCTTGAAGCAATTACCACTCTGAGGAATTCAGAAAAAACACAACGGCAAGTTATCAAGAAAATCCTGAACCTGCAAGAAAGAAAGCAAAAATATGATTGGCATGAGATAGGAGATGCCATTTTCCATTTCACCCCAACGGGTTGTCCATGCTGTTGCCAGCCTGCAGCCGTAGTGGCAACGGGCGCCCTATACTTCAGCAGCAGATTCCTTATAGATTAGCAGACAGCTTCTTATCGCTTAAGAACACGCTCCTAAGCTATAAGAAGGAAGTGAAAGAGGCGTGAAAAGCCATCTTCCCAGGCAATATGCTAAAAGACAGTATGTTGGGGCATCCAAGAAGGAAGAGCGATGCTTCAGGTGACTTTCCCGCTCCAAAAAGAAAAAAAATCCCTCTACGGATGCTCTCCATGAAAGCTCAAAGTAACATAACAGCCCCATGCTATCAGGCTAATATTCAACCCAACAGCCCGTCCAAATCCTTAAAAACAAGCCCGTACGAGAATGTTAAAAACCTGAATAACAACCGCTTAACAAATCATAAGGAATAATAGGAATCAGTATTCTGTACGTCAAAGCGTTTTTTTTCGTATCTTTGCACCATAAAACGAGACATTGCGATTATGACAAAGGTGAACAAGGTTTTATTTATTACCCAGGAAATTACTCCTTACGTATCTGACTCCGAATTAGCACTGATGGGCCGGAACTTGCCCGCTGCCATCCAGGACAGAGGCCGTGAAATACGGACATTCATGCCCAAATGGGGAAACATCAACGAGCGCCGCAACCAGTTGCACGAAGTCATCCGCCTCTCCGGCATGAACCTCATCATCGATGACACCGACCATCCGCTCATCATCAAAGTGGCTTCCATACAGTCTGCCCGAATGCAGGTCTATTTCATCGACAACGACGATTATTTCCAGAACCGCCTGCAAGCAACCGATGAGAACGGCAACGAATACACGGACAACGATGAACGTGCCGTGTTCTATGCCCGCGGTGTACTGGAAACCGTGAAGAAGTTGCGCTGGTGTCCCAATGTCATTCATTGCCACGGCTGGATGACCGCCCTCGCCCCGCTCTATATCAAACGGGCATACAAGGACGAACCTTCCTTCCGCGACAGCAAAGTGATATACTCACTCTACCAAAGCGACTTTAAACAGCCTTTCGAAGCAAACTTTGTCAGCAAGACATTGGTGAAGGGGGTAACTAAGAAAGACTTGGCCGAAGTGAAGTCGCCCGTAGACTTTATCGCGCTGAACAAGCTGGCCATAGATTATTCCGACGGTATTGTGCAGCAAAGCGAACAGGTGGCTCCCGAATTGCTGGAGTACGCCCGCCAAAGCGGCAAACCTTTCTTGGAATATGCCGCCGACAATTATGCTGACGCCTGCAACAGTTTCTACGACTTAGTAGCAGGTTCGGAAGGCAATGAAGAAGAATAACTAACATCTCATTCAGATACATTACTACTTGACAACTATGAAATGGAAGCATCTTGGAGCCTTACTCGCCGCCATCGCGGTGTTCTCCGCTTGCGACGAAGAAACAGGCTCGCTGGGCATGGACATGCTGCCCAGCTCCGATGAAATGTCGGCGCATACTGTTTCTTTTGATGTAATGACAGAATCAGTCTTGGCCGAATCCGTATTCGCCAAATCCAGCACAGGATATATCGGACGCTTCAGTGACCCTGATTTTGGATACTACGAGGCCGGATTCCTTACTGCCCTGGCCAGTACAGAAAACTTTTCGCTACCCGAAGTTTACAAAGAAACGGATTGGGATGAGGAAGGAAACGCCATTAAGGCTACCGGTGCCATAACGGGAGACAGTGTGACGGCGGTACAGTTGGTGGTGTTTTATAGCAATTGGTTCGGCGATTCACTCAACGCTTGCCGCATGAGTGCGTACGAACTGAACACTGCGCTCGATTACGACCAACGCTATACCAATCTGGACCCGAAACAATATTATGATGAAAGCGGATTGTTAGGACGCGTTGCCTATTCGGCCTACGACACAACTGTACCCGATTCGGTACGTAACGCAACCGATTCCAGCGGCAATTCTACCTACTCGCCGAGCATCATCTTCAGACTCGACCCGGAAGAATTCGGACAGAAACGCATTCTTGAACCCTACCGAGCCAATCCCGAACTGTTCCGTGGAGCGGACGCACTGGTGAAAAACAATATATTTAACGGGGTATATCTGACTACCGACCAAGGTGACGGAACGATTCTTTACGCCGACCGCGTAGACCTTCGCCTGCAATTCCAATTCTACTATACCAACGACAGTACAGGCGTGAAACTTAAGAAGGCAGATGGAACAGATTCCACCTATTACGGCATAAACACTGTATTCTCTTCTACTAAGGAGGTATCGCAAATCAATCATTTCGCCAACACAGAGAAGCTTATTGCCAAGGCTGCCGAAAAGGATTGGACGTACCTAAAGTCACCGGCAGGTATTTTCACGCAAGCTACCCTTCCTTATGATGAAATCTATGAGCAACTGGCCAACGACACGCTGAACGCAGCCCGCCTGACTTTCACCAACTACCGCCAGGAAGACAAGCACGACTTCAGCATGAGTGCCCCCAGCCAGGTGCTGTTAGTGCGCAAGCAAGATTACATTGACTTCTTCGAGAACAATGACGTGCCCGACAATATCACTTCTTACGTAACAACACATAATAATACTGGCACCAACCAATATACGTTCCGGAATATAGCCCGTCTGGTAACAACCTGCATCAACGAAAAACGGCAGGCACAGCAGGAAGCTGGAAGCAACTGGAACGAAGAGCAATGGATGAACGAGCATCCCGATTGGAATAAAGTGCTGCTGATACCTGTCAATGTCACTTACGATACTTCTTCCAGTTCCAGCAGTAGCCAAACAGCACGCATCATTGGCATCCAGCATAATTTAGCGCCGAGCTATACCAGGCTGCAAGGAGGACCGGAACGTGAAGGCGGCGAAGGTACTCCGCTAAAGAATCCGCTGAAATTAGAAGTAACCTACACGCACTTTTATGAATGAATAAAGGCATGCACGCCATAGAACATGTACGCCATAAAATGCCCGATAATGCCATAAACGGCATGGCATACAGAATCCAACAATGAAGCAACTTTTGTTCATCTGATTCTACAATAAAAGCTCTCACCCAAACCAACAGGTGAGAGCTTTTTTCTTATAAGAAACAAGAAGAAGTAAACAGTTTCTTCTTATTGTGCATCGTCTGCTTTCTTAGCAGCAGTTCTGCGCTTTGGAGCAGGCTTTTCCTCTTTCTTCAGCTTAGCCTCAGCCTTTTCCAATTCCTTACGCAACTCTTCAATCTCAATGCCCTGATTTCTAATGGTGGTCAACAACGGGTTCAGTTCCTCATTGTCTACATCCACGGGATAGAGAGAGTTCACACGGCTGATAAAGTCGCCCAAGATATTCATATAATTGGTGAAAGCATCAAACGAGGACTCGTAAATACCGCGATTCAATCCCACACCGCTGTTCTTTGTTGTCATGAAACGGAAGTTGTTGCTGGCTTGCAAGTAATCCCAGTCCTGCTTGATACGGCGGTCCTCACAAAGATGAACACGCTCAGCCACGCTATAGAGCTTATCAAAAGCCTCACGCTGCATCACGTTGCCCAGCAGACAGCTTGTATCGCGCTCCTCGTCCAGCCACGACAACGGATAGGGCACATCCAGTTGAGACACAGATTTCAACTTGGAAATAACTTCGCTCGGCGTAGAGAAAGTAATACCTTTTTCCTTGGCACAAGCAGGCAAAGCCTTGATGAACTCCAGGATATTGGACGACAAGGGCTGCGAGATACCAAGCGCACTCAATTCCATGAAGATGTTGATAACCTGCTCTTCCTGAGGCATGGAATCAATCCAGCCGATATAACGGTCGGCAAAAAGCGGGAATTCATTCCACTCTGAGTTAGAGAAACGCAGGCTGATGTCATCGGACAGCTTGAAGTCACGCAACAGCAACTTCAGGTTGGGATTCATATTGCAGTGGTATACATAGTGCGGACTCTTCCATCCCAACACGTGCTTGGCTCCTTCGGTCAGCATGCCTTTGAAACCCATACTTGCCACTACGGCACCGATTTCGTCAGAATAAATAAGACTGGAGTTGCGGAATACTTTCGGCATCTTTCCAAACATCTCCTTAATCTTGGCAGCCTGGCGCATGACTTCTTCTTTGAAGCAGTCTTCGTTGGCCAATGAAGACAACCCATGAGAGTAAGGTTCAGCCAGGAACTCGCAGCAGCCCGTATCATTCAGCTGGTGCAACAGGTCAATGACAGCAGGCGTGTAAATTTCCATCTGTTCCAAAGCCACGCCCGAAATAGACAGAGCCACCTTGAAAGCACCTTCCGACTTTTTCGCCATCTCGATAAGAGTGCTCAAGGCCGGGATGTACGAACGCTCGGCGACATCGGTCATGCCCGTTTCATTGGCATAGTCGTCGTAATAATAGTGGTCATTACCGATGTCGAAGAAACGGTAACGCTTCAGATGGATAATTTGGTGTATCTCGAAATAAAGACAAATCGTTCTCATTGTTAGATGTAGTTTGAGGGTTTGTTACCTGTTATAATTCTTTAAAACGTTCTCGTAAAGGCCACGAATCTTCAAGGCCACTTTTTCCCACGTAATACCGTCCACTTCCTTCTTGCCCTCTTCCTGCAAGTACTTGAACAAGGCAGGATTGGTACAGATAGAATGAATATAGTCGGCCATAGCATGGATATCCCAGTAATCAGTCTTGATGACATTGGTCAGTATTTCGCCGCAGCCCGATTGCTTGGAGATGATAGACGGCGTGCCGCACTGCATGGCTTCAAGAGGTGCAATGCCAAAAGGCTCTGACACCGAAGGCATAACAAAGACATCGCTGTTCTTGTAGACCTCATACACCTGCTTGCCTTTCATGAAACCGGGGAAATGGAAGCGGTCGGCAATGCCACGCTCGGCAGCCAGATTAATCATGGCATTGAGCATGTCACCCGATCCAGCCATGACGAAACGGATGTTGCGCGCACGTTTCAGCACCATGGCAGCTGCCTCCACAAAGTATTCCGGTCCCTTCTGCATGGTGATACGTCCCAAGAAAGTGACAATCTTTTCTTTATGCTCCGGACGCGGGATATCCTGATACTCCTGCGACAAGGGATAAACGGCATTATGCACAGCGAAAACCTTACGTGGATCTTGGTGATACTCGTTAATGACCGTGCGCCGTGTCAGTTCAGATACACACATGATGCAATCGGCATAATCCATACCGTTTTTCTCAATACCGTAGACGGTCGGATTAACCTTACCGCGCGAACGGTCGAAGTCCGTAGCATGTACATGTATACACAAAGGTTTGCCGCTCACCATCTTGGCATGTACGCCGGCAGGATAAGTCAGCCAGTCGTGGGCATGGATAATATCAAACTGCTGCTGGCGGGCCACTACGCCTGCAATGATAGAAAAGTTATTGATTTCATCATTCAGGTTGGACGGATAGCCACCGGCAAACTCCATACACCCCAAGTCGTTGACGTGCATGTAGGAAAAATCAGCATAGATGTGGTTGCGCAAATCGTAGTAAAGCTCAGGCGTCATACCCGGACCAATGCGCGACTGGAGATAATTGTAATCCATATCGCGCCACACGATAGGCACTTGATTCATGCCAATGATATTCAGGAACTTTTCTTCCTGCCCCGAAGGCTTAGGCATACAGAACGTGGTTTCCACGTCGCCCTGAATGCTCAAACCTTTGGTGATTCCGTACGTAGCGACAGCGAGGCCGCCGTATATTTTGGGAGGAAATTCCCATCCGAACATTAAAACTTTCATTTGCTTCCTCCTATCATTCTGCGTTGTTGTTATACTTGGACAATAATCTCAGTGCGCGCAGTATTTCGGCCACGTTCATAGCGAAAGACACCGCGCCGCGCCCCGTAAAGGGCGGGTTACCGTCGAACAATTCAGGCAGCGTGCCGATGCAATGGCAAGTCATTTCATCTTCCATACCGATAAGAGCACGCTCCAGGAAAGACAGTCCGCTCATTTTGTAGACGCGCAAATAAGCCTCCGCATAGAATCCCAACAGCCACGGCCAGGCAGTACCCTGGTGATAAGCATAGTCGCGCTGTGTCTGCGGTCCCACATAGTTAGGATTGTACCCGCCGCTCTTGGGGCTGAGGGTACGAAGTCCCTTGGGCGTAAGCAATTCCTTCGTCACAATGTCGAGCACCTGTTTCTTCTGAGTCTTATCCAACGGAGAATAATCCAGAGCCACAGCAAAAATCATATTTGGCCGCACGCTCCAATCCATCATGTATCCGTCTACATAGTCGAAGAGATAACCGTATTCGTTGCGGAATACTTCGACGAACGACTTGCCTGTCACCTCAGCCTGTGCCTCCAGGGTATTAGCTCCTACTTCATCGCCGTTCTCGCGAGCCATATCAGCCCCGAAGCGGAGAGCGTTATACCACAAGGCATTGACTTCGACAATATATCCCGTGCGCGGAATGACAGGACGGCCGTTGGCCGTAGAGTTCATCCATGTCACGGCACGGTCGGTGCCATTGGTATAGAGCAGACCGTTGTCGTGAAGGAAGAGATTGTCGTGCTTGCGGCTCAAGAGGTACTTCATGATTTCGCGCATAAGATCGCCATACATCTCCCTGCAACGCTGACGCGAAGTGAATTTGGCATACTGCTGCAAGGTCCATATCGCCCAGAGCAGTACGTCGGGATGCTCCATCTCGTAAATCTTGTAAGTAGAAGGCTCGCCTGCCATAAACTGCCGGAGAGCTTTCGATGCTGTCTTCATGGCATCCTCGAACTCGTCCTGCTCGTCAATGGCCAGTGTAAGTCCCGGCAAGGAAACAAACAAGTCGCGCGCACGGCACTTGAACCAAGGATAGCCAGCCAACACATAGTGCTCATCCCCCTGCTTGTTGTGGAACTGGTGGGCAGAGTTGGTAAGGCAGTGCAGGAAGCTGTCGCGAGGAGTACGGTCGGCCACCTCGGCTTCGAAAGTCTGCTTCAGCCGTCGGGTAGACACCTCGGAAACCCCCGCAGAGAAAACGATGCTTTCGCCCTTCTTGATGTCTACCTCGAAGTAACCGGGCACGTAGAGGTCTTCGTTGAAATCATACCCGCGTTCCTGCTCCTTGGTGTAGACGATGCCCCGGTACCAGTCGGGCTGGAAATGGAACTCATTTTTCTTGTTCAGCTGCATGTAGAGTTCGGGATAGCCGGGATACATGCAAGTCTTGATACCATTCTCCACCAATTGATAATCGCGGCTGGCCTGCGCATTCTCATGAGTATATTCACGCACGCTGCGGAACGCCAGGAAGGGGCGGAAGCGGAGCGTGGTGGCAGAATGTGCGTCGACCAGCGTGTAACGGATGAGGATACGGTTTTCGTGATGGACAAAGATTTTCTCTTTGCGCAGAATGACGCCGCCCACGCGGTAGGTGGTGGCGGGAATGTGCTCGCAGTCAAATTCGCGGATGTACTTGTGCCCGTTGGGGCTGAAGTGCCCGTTGCCATAATAATGCAGGCCCAGATTGAATTCGGCACCGTGTTGAATCACCGTCTCGTCCAACGAAGACAGCAGCACGTGATTCTCATCGTCCAGATTGGGTACGGGAATCACCAGCAAGCCATGATACTTGCGTGTGTTGCAATCCACAATAGACGTACAATGATAAGCGCCCGATTTATTCGTCCGGAGAATTTCCCGCGGCAGCGACTCTTGGAGGTTAGTCATCAGAGTCTTGTCAAATCGTAGATAACTCATGGTTGTACATTTATTTAAAGGTTAATTATTCAGGCATTGAAATGGTTTAACATCTTCCAGACAATGAATGTCCGTATTCTTTCCCTGAAATCATATTGACTGACAGGAAGTTACTTCTTATCTATAACAAGCCTGCTTCTTATGGCTTAGGAGTACGCTTCTTATAGCTTGGCAGCAAGCCCTTGATAGCTTAGAAGTTCGTTTCCCCCACTGCCTGCCGGCGCAGTTTGCCTGCCAGCCCTGTATGGCATCGCGGAAAGTTCAAATCATTCCATTGTGTGCCACCACTCGTGTTGCACGTCCAAAAGTACAAATTTATACCCATACACAAAATAAAAAAGGCGTTTTTTTTTCAATTTTCGGAGTATTTGTCGTAGTATTGCACCGCAAAAACAGAAAAATGCCCGATATGAGACCCGAAATGCAACGGCTGGCCGCTTCGGCAATCATCCCCGCGCTGCTTGTTTTCGCCCTCTATGCGCTGAAAGCACTGGAAACGGGAATGGGTTGGGATTTCACCTCGTGGGGCGTCCGGCCACTGGAATGGCGGGGTGTGGCGGGCATCGTGCTACACCCGCTGGTACATGCCGACTGGGAGCACCTGGCTGCCAACACACTGCCGCTGTTCTTCCTGTCGTGGTGCCTGTTCTACTTCTACCGGGGCATTGCCCCCGCCATTCTGGCTTGCGTATGGACGGGAAGCGGCTTGCTGACGTTTATCATCGCCCGGCCGGCATGGCACGTGGGAGCCAGTGGCCTCATCTATGGGCTGGCTTTCTTTCTGTTTTTCAGCGGACTGCTGCGCAGGCATGTACCGTTGGTGGCGTTATCGCTGCTGGTGACATTCCTCTACGGCAGCCTGGTATGGAACATGTTTCCCGACTTTGCAGAGGCTGGCACGTCGTGGGAGGGGCACCTGGCAGGAGCGGTGACAGGCACGGCATGTGCCTTTGCTTTCAGAAACCGGGGACCGCAACGCCCCCAACCTTTTGCCGACGAGGAAGAGGAGGATGAACAGCTGCCTGCCGGTGAAGAGGAACAGTCAACCGAAGACGAGAACAAAAACCGTGCTCCTTTAGAGCGCTGAAACTTAAATAAAGAAAGTAAAACAGAACAAGAGATGGAAGGATACATATCAGACAGTCTGTATAATACCGGACGCAAACGGAACAGCCTTATCAACCGGCGCATCATCATGCGCGTGCTGGGTGTCTTGCTATGGGTAGAAGTGTGCATGTTGCTGACCTGCGTGGGCGTGGCCTGGCTCTATCAAGAGAGCGACGGATGGGCGTTCTTGCTCTCGGCAGGCATTACCGGCGTGGCGGCCTCTCTGCTGATACTGGCTGGACGGGGAGCTGAACGGCGCATGAGCAAACGCGACGGCTATTGCGTGGCGGCCCTGACGTGGGTGTTGTTCAGTCTCTTCGGCATGCTGCCTTTTCTGTTGAGCCACAGTGTGGCGACACCGGGCGAGGCTTTCTTCGAGACCATGTCGGGCTTCACCACCACGGGAGCCACCATCATGGACGACATCGACACGCAGTCGCACGCCATTCTCTTCTGGCGCAGCCTGACGCACTGGATAGGCGGTCTGGGTATTGTGTTCTTTGCCATCGCCATCCTGCCAGCCTTTAGCGACGGCAGCAACCTGCAGCTGTTTTCGGCCGAAGCAGTGGGCGTGACACACGACAAGATTCATCCCAAGGTAAGCACCATGGCACGCTGGCTCTGGACCATCTACCTGATTCTGACCGTCAGCGAAACCATCCTGCTGCGGCTGGGCGGCATGGGGTGGTTCGACTCCGTATGCCACACCTTCGCTACCGTAGCCACAGGCGGCTTCAGCACCAAGCAAGCCAGCGTGGCTTATTGGAACTCGCCCTACATCGAATACGTCATCGCCATTTTCATGATACTGGCAGGCATCAACTTCTCGCTTTATTTCTCGTGCCTGAAAGGCAAATTCGGGAAGATATGGCGCGACGAGGAGACACGCTGGTTCTTGGGTTCCATCTTGAGCGTGACACTCATTATCGCCATCGCTCTGGTATGGAAAAACGGTTACGCTCCGGAGGAAGCCTTCCGGAAAGCCCTCTTCCAGGTAGTGACCCTGCACACATCTACCGGTTTTGCCACCGACGACTATATGCTGTGGCCCCCCTTCACCTGGCTGCTGCTGGTCTACGCCATGCTGGCAGGTGGATGTACCGGCTCTACCAGCGGCGGCATCAAGAACCTGCGCCTGCTCATCATGACGAAAGGCATCCGCAACCACTTCCGCAAGTTGCTGCATCCCAACGCTGTGATGCAGATACGCGTCAACCGGCAGGCTGTGCCCTCCAACGTCGTGCTCACCGTGGCCATCTTCATCTGCCTCTACTTGGCGTGCGTGTTCGTAAGCTGGATATTGTTCATGCTGATGGGAGTGAACTTTACAGAAGCTTTCGGAGTCTGCGTTTCCAGCATGGGCAATGCAGGTCTGGCCCTGGGCATGTTCGGCCCGGCCTATTCGTGGAGCGCCCTGCCCGAACTGGGCAAATGGCTCAGCTCGTTCCTCATGCTGCTGGGACGTCTGGAAATGTTTGCTGTCATGCTGATGTTCTATTCGGCATTCTGGAAAAACAGATAACACCCATTACTTAAGAAATAATAAAAAACATCTGGAAGGAAGAGCCGACATTCCGATAATAATTATTTTTGCGCGAATTTTTAAGACGTACAGACGAATATGGACAGCATGTTTGACACTTTGCTACAACTTCCCCTCTTTCAGGGATTGGCGCAGGAAGACTTTACCAACATCTTGGCAAAAGTCAAACTGCACTTTACCAAGCATAAAAAAGGAGAAATTCTTGTACAAGCAGGCACTCCGTGCACCCGCCTTATCTTCATCCTGAAAGGCAGAATCAGTGCCACCACACCTGCCACGGACGGCTCGTTCCTCTTCACCGAACAATACGAAGCGCCCTACCTGCTGGAGCCCTACTCCATGTTTGGCATGAACACCGACTACGTCGCCACTTATACGGCATTGGACGAAGTCCATAGCATCAACATCAGCAAATCATTCGTCATGAACGAACTGGCGCAATACGAGATATTCCGCTTGAACTACATCAACATCATCAGTAACCGGGCACAAACCTTGCAACGCCGCCTGTGGTGTACCAACGAAGGCGACTTGCAGAACCGCATCGTGCATTTTATCAGCAACCTCGCCGAACGTCCTTCGGGCAAGAAATCGCTGAAGATAAAGATGGAAGAACTGGCACGTATCGTCAATGACACGCGCCTGAACGTCTCGAAAGTGCTGAACGCCCTGCAAGACAAAGACCTGGTGGAACTGCATCGGGGCGAAATCGTAGTTCACCGCCTTGAAAACCTCCTTGGATAAAAGAGCTGCCACAAACTATATTATTATATTATGAACGAGAAAGCCAAAGGCTATATACTGGCTGTCATTGCTGCGGCCACGTATGGCATGAATCCCTTGTTTGCCCTGCCGCTCTATGCAGACGGCATGAACCCCGACTCCGTGCTGTTCTTCCGCTACCTGTTTGCTATTCCCCTGGTAGGTGCCATGATTAAAGGACGGGGACGCGACTTCAAGATACACCGTACCGACATCCTCCCCCTCGTAGTGCTGGGCGTGCTGATGGCCGCCTCGTCGCTGACCTTGTTTGAGGCTTATAACTACATGGATGCAGGCATTGCTTCCACCATCCTCTTCATCTACCCCATCTTAGTGGCACTCATCATGGCAGCAGTCTACAAAGAAAAAGTAACCATGCAGACTGCCTTGTGCATCCTGCTGGCATTGAGCGGCATTGCCATGCTATACCAAGGAGGAGACGGCGCCACCCTGAGCCTGACAGGCACTCTGCTTGTGTTCGCCTCAGCTCTGTCTTACGCCATTTACATCGTAGGTGTCAACCGCCCGTCGCTGAAAGAAATGGCCACACTGAAAGTCACGTTCTACGTACTTCTGTTTGGTGTATCGCTCTTCGTAGTACGGTTATGGATGAGCCACGACCTTACCTTGCCTACCCGCTGGTGGCTCTGGGGTAACCTGGTGGCCCTGGCTGTCTTTCCCACCGCTATTTCCTTCCTCTGCACCACCAGTGCTATCCAACGTATCGGCTCCACCCCGACGGCTATCCTGGGCGCGCTGGAACCGGTGACTGCCATCTTCTTCGGCATCACAGTCTTCGGCGAACGGCTGACGGCACGCGACTGCATGGGCATCACTCTGATTCTGGTAGCTGTCACGGTGGTTGTGGCAGGAGGCAATATCACACACCAACTGGTACGGTTCCGCAAAATGTTCCCGCGCCTGCCGCTGAAAAGGAAATAAGCACCGCGCTCCTATGTGTTCTATAAAGAAAGATTGCCGCATCTTTTGCATCAGACCGTTTAACTGTATATAAATCATCAACACGCATGGTAAAACAAATCTTCATGCTGGGCGTATGCCTGGCCTTGCTGAGCGGAGCCTGCTCTCCGAAAGAAGAACGAAAGCCCATCTGTTCGGGCGAGATTTGGGCGGACAACCAAGGAGTGCATGTCAATGCACACGGCGGCTGCATCCTGCTGCACGACGGGACTTATTACTGGTATGGCGAGAATAAGTCGGATACAACAAGTAGCGCCATGGTAGGCATCATGTGTTATTCGTCGAAGAACCTGACAGACTGGACGAACGAAGGGGTCGCCCTGCCGGTGGAACAGACGGATTCCACAAGCGACATCATCCAGGGGTGCATCATGGAGCGCCCAAAGGTGATTTACAACGAACGGACGAAGAAATTCGTCATGTGGTTCCACTTAGAGCTGAAAGGACAAGGGTATGGGGCTGCCCGCTCGGCTGTGGCCGAAAGCGACACCCCCACAGGACCGTTCCGCTATATCGGTTCGGGACGCATCAATGCCGGTAAGCTTCCGTTTGACATGACCCCGGAAGAGCGGGCCGTGCTGGACACGCTGAATCCCGAACACTATAAAGAATGGAACACACCGGCATGGCAGGAAGCCGTGGTGAAAGGTCTGTTCCTGAAGCGTGACCTGGAAGGCGGACAAATGGCACGCGACATGCAGCTCTTTGTGGATGACGATGGTAAGGCATACCACATCTATGCTTCCGAAGAAAATCTGACCCTGCAAATCGCCGAACTGAGCGATGACTATCTGAGCCATTCCGGCAAATTTGTACGGGTAGCTCCATCGGGACAGAACGAAGCGCCGGCCATCTTCAAGAAAGCCGACGGAACATACTGGATGATAACCTCCGGCTGCACAGGCTGGGCCCCAAACAAAGCCCGTATGTTCTCTGCCCCTTCCATCTGGGGACCGTGGACACAGCATCCTAATCCGTGCGTAGGACCGAATGCCGACCTTACTTTTGGCGGGCAAAGCACTTTCGTCCTGCCGATACCGGGAAAGCAGGACGCTTTCCTGTTCATGGCCGACATCTGGCGACCGGAACACCCGAGCGATGCCCGTTACATCTGGCTGCCTATCAAGTTCAAGACAGACGGAACGCCATTTATCGAATGGATAGACAACTGGACGCTGGATTTCTTTGACCAGACGGATGCCAGCAAGCATTGAACCGACCTGCATAGACCCGCGGCACAGAAATCAAGTAGCCTCAATCCTTTACGGACTGAGGCTACTGAAACGGGTATAAAATCTTAGCAGGCTCTTACTCCCACTCAATCGTCGAAGGCGGTTTGGACGAGATGTCATACGCCACGCGGTTCACGCCTTTCACCTTATTTATAATATCGTTGGACACCTGCGCCAGGAAATCGTAAGGCAGACGGGCCCAGTCGGCTGTCATGGCATCGGTCGAAGTCACGGCACGCAGGGCCACGGCACGCTCGTAGGTGCGTTCATCGCCCATTACGCCCACCGAGCGCACAGGCAGCAGAACGACGCCGGCTTGCCAGACCTGGTGGTAGAGACTCGTCTCATTGCCGTCGGCATCCTTCACCTTCCAGTCGCGCAGGCCGCGGATGAAGATGTCGTCGGCGTCCTGCAGGATGCGCACTTTCTCGCGGGTGATGTCACCCAAGATACGCACGGCCAGACCGGGACCGGGGAAGGGATGACGACCGATGAGATGTTCGGGAATGCCCAACTCGCGACCCACGCGGCGCACTTCGTCTTTGAAGAGCCACTTCAGCGGTTCGCACAGTTTGAGGTTCATCTCCTTGGGCAAGCCGCCCACGTTGTGGTGGCTCTTGATAACCTTGCCCGTGATGTTCAGACTCTCGATACGGTCGGGATAGATAGTGCCCTGCGCCAGCCAGCGGGCATCGGTAATCTTGCGTGCCTCGGCGTTGAACACTTCCACGAAGTCGCGGCCGATGATTTTACGCTTCTGTTCGGGGTCACTCACCCCCTCTAAGTCTTTAAAGAACTTCTCCGACGCATCCACACCGATGACGTTCAGCCCCAGGCACTCGTAGTCGTGCATCACATCGTGGAACTCGTTCTTGCGCAGCAGACCGTGGTCTACAAAGATACAAGTCAAGTTCTGCCCGATGGCACGGTGCAGCAGCACAGCAGCCACCGACGAATCGACGCCCCCGCTCAGTCCGAGGATGACGCGGTCGTTTCCAATCTGTTCTTTCAGTTCGGCCACGGTAGTGTCGACAAACGAAGCCGAACTCCACGTCTGGTGACAACCGCAGACGCCTACTACAAAGTTCTTGAGCATCAGCGTGCCGTCTTCGCTGTGATAAACTTCCGGATGGAACTGCACGCCCCACACCTGCTCGCCCTCTATCTGATAGGCAGCCACAGCCACTTCGTCTGTCGAAGCAATGATGCGGAAGCCGTCGGGGATGGCAGTGATGGTGTCGCCGTGGCTCATCCACACCTGCGAGTTGTCGCGCACGTCCCGCAACAGCGCATTGTCGTGGTCGAAACGTCCCAAGCGGGCACGTCCGTACTCCCGGCTACCGGCAGGCTCCACCTTGCCGCCGCTGGTGTAGGCGATATACTGCGCGCCGTAGCAAATGCCCAATACAGGATACTTGCCGCGGATACCCGCCAGATCCACCTTGAAGGCTTCCTGGTCGTACACCGAGAAGGGGCTGCCGGACAAGATAACGCCCTTCACGCTCTCGTCGCCGTACGGAAACTTGTTGTAAGGCACGATTTCGCAATAGACATTCAGTTCGCGGATGCGGCGGCCGATAAGCTGCGTGGTCTGCGAGCCGAAATCAAGAATGATAATCTTTTCCTCCATATAAATCGTTTGGTGAATGATGGTTAATCCAAATGAAAGTGCAAATGTAAGAAAAAGCAAGGACATATCGGTCATTGTAAGCCGAAAATAATGTACCTTTTCCCCATAGTCCGGCCTCCGGCAGACCTGCTGTGTCGCCCTTCTTTTTCATGTGCCCCCTTCCAAGGTATAAGAAGCCTGGCTCCAAGGCATAACCACCGTCCTCCCAAGCTACTGGCAGGACGGCTGTTATATATATGAAGTAACGCACTGCCAATCAGTACCGTTCCAAGAGCGGTACAGACCAGTCATCAACACAGTCCGGCAAGCTCCGACACTTCACTTTTTATCTTTCACCTCGCGCAACAAGTCACGGATTTCCGTCAGCAGAACCTCTTCTTTCGAAGGTGCAGGAGGTGCGGCGGGCTTGGTTTTCTTGCGGTTGAGCCGCGAAAGCAGACGGACAAACAGAAAGACGGAGAAGGCTATGATGAGAAAGTCGAATGTCACCTGCAGAAAATTGCCATAATTCAGCGTCACTGCCGCAGCCACCTCCTCGCCGTCGCGCATCACAGCAGGCTTGAGCACCCACTTCAGGTCGGTGAAGTTCACCCCGCCCACCAGCAACCCGATGGGTGGCATGATGACATCTGCCACCACCGACGACACAATCTTGCCGAACGCGCCGCCGATAATCACGCCCACGGCCATATCCACCACATTGCCTTTCATGGCAAACGACTTAAAATCTTGCAAAAAAGTAGTTTTTCCCATTACTGATAAATATAAGTAAACCCGTTGGTGGAATTAAAGGCATAAAACTTTTATGAAGAAAAAGTTGCGCATATTATTGGTATTTAGTAAATTAGAGGTGTCTAAACATCTGATTTACATACACCGTATGCACAA
>NZ_NFJV01000010.1 GCF_002160055.1 Mediterranea sp. An20 | reverse complement strand
TGGTTCGATAATTATAGAAGGCTCTGTCGGAACTACGAATTCACGTTCGATTCGGCTGAGGAAATGGTGAAACTGGCGGCGATAAGAATGTTACTGAGCAAAATTTAAACAGGCTCTAAATCGTACTTTATTTTTTTCTCGATAAAATGGTTTTATCCCCCTTTTGAAAAATATTGCATGAAACAATGATGTCCATGCGATACACATTAAAACAATGTACCCACCTGATTTAAATTTCACAGCAGGTTTATTATATGTTTCAACTGACAACAAAGCAGAATCCAATGCTTTATCCAAACATAATTTAACATTTAAAGGTAATCCTCTACTCATAATATATTTTTGCGTACAAATAAATATAATCAAAAAATAATACCTTTGTCGATAGCCATTGTAGCCAATGTACGTCGAAACTTATGAGGATGAACACGCACAATCTTAGCCGAGCGGCCAAGTTTGCGCAGCTGTGTTTCCACGCCCGCGGCTTAGCCAATGAAACAAAAAGAGCCTTATTTCGGTCTTTGCGAGAAGCCAAGTATTGTTGCAGATGTATCTTTGCCCGGGCATTAAAATAAACGATACGTTCCTTGTTCCCCTTGCCAAAAACGATACATTCACGCTCGTTGAAGTTGATGTCCTCTCGATTTAGTTTTACCAATTCGCCCACACGCATACCAGTGGAAGCCAACAGGTCGATAATGGCAAGGTCGCGGATTTCGGTGCAACTGTCACGGAGTTGTTCGATGTTCTCATCGCTCAATACCTCTTTTACTTGTGTTCCGGTCTTAACCTTGTGTATCCTGCGGACGGGGCTTTTGATGATGTAATCTTCTTCTTCAAGCCAAGCAAAGAATGAAGAAAATATCCGGCGGATGTTGTCGATAGTCACACGGCTTGACTTGTTCTTCCGTTGGAACACGGCAAGATAGGCCCTGATGTCCTCGGTTGTGTAGTCAGTGACTTTTTTAGGCATCTTCTTGAACAACTGCCGAATGGTCGATCCGTAGTATTTGATAGTCGGAGTGGTGCAGCCCTCCACTTGTTTTGCAGATAAGAAGATGTCAAGCAGACGGTCATTTGAAACTGCATTTTCGTGCAATGTTTCACCGTCCTCGGTAATAGTGTACTGGCTTATAACCTGAAGCAATACGCTATTAAGGTGAGCTACTTGTTCAAAACTTAACACTTCTGCCATTGCGGTGCTGATTTCTTGGATTAGTTTCTCTTTCATATCTTCGTTATTTATGGGTAAACATAACGAAGAGTAGAAGTTTTTTACTTAACGGTAAAACCAATGCTTGCCAACTGCTTGCGGATTTCATCTTCAAGCGTATGCGATTGGGCGAACAAATCCGACAGCTCGGAAGTAAGCCTCTCCATCTTTTCTTGGAAAGGCTCACCATCATCCTCTACTTCCGCAATGCCGACGTAGCGACCAGGGGTAAGGATAAAGTCTTGCTTTTCGATGTCCTCAATGGTGGCGATTGCGGAGAAGCCTTTTTCCGTTTCCAGCGTTCCGGCACGGAACTGTTCAAAGGTTTCTGCAATCCGTCCGATGTCATTACCGTGGTCTTCGGTTTCTTCACCACACGACAGTTCACGGTGTGTACGATCTTTCATATAGCCCATGTTGCGAGCGTCAATGAAAAGCGTCTTGCCCGGTTGAGCCTTTTTCTTCGTCAAGAACCAAAGGCAGCAAGGTATCTGCACATTATAAAACAACTGCGACGGCATAGCTACAATGCCCTCTACCAAATCTGCATTGACAATGTTTTTGCGGATTTCGCCCTCTGTGCCTTGCTGTGAGGAAAGCGAGCCGTTGGCAAGCACTAATTCGATGCGTCCGTTGTCCGCCAAGTGATAAAGCATATGCTGCATCCAAGCAAAGTTGGCGTTGCCCTCCGGCGGTATGCCATATTGCCAGCGAGGGTCGTTACGCAGTTGGTCTCCGCCCCATTTGGAAATGTTGAACGGTGGATTAGCCATGACGAAATCCGCTTTGAGGAACGGATGTTTGTCATCGTGGAATGAATCGCCGAAGCTGTCGCCAAAGTTATCCTCAATGCCACAAATGGCAAGATTCATTTGTGCCAATTTCCATGTGTTGCTGTTGAGTTCCTGCCCGTAAACAGAAATTTGGTTGATATTACCTCGGTGACGTTCGATAAACTTACTACTCTGTACAAACATACCTCCCGAACCACAAGCCGGGTCAAAGATTTTTCCTTTGTAGGGTTGGATAACCTCAACAATGGTGCGGACAACACATGATGGAGTGTAGAACTCACCGCCTTTCTTACCTTCTTCACGAGCGAACTCTCCAAGGAAGTATTCATATACACGCCCGAGTGCATCACGGGCTTCTGTTCCTGTGAAATGCAGGTTGTTTTCAAAAATATCAATTACATTGCCCAAGCGGCGTTTGTCGAGTTCTGGACGGGCATAGTTTTTCGGGAGAATGCTTTTAAGCTGCCTGTTCTCCTGCTCCAACGCTTCCATTGCTGTATCAATGACAACTCCTATTTCAGCAGTAAGCGAAGCCTTGACGATTTTATCCCAACGGGCATCTGTAGGAACAAAAAAGATGTTGTCACCGATATATTCATCAGGGTCTTCCTCAAATCCGGCACCCTCTGCTACAAGTTCATCGTGCTTAACTTTGAAGCAGTCGTTGATGTATTTTAAGAATACAAGTCCGAGCACTACACTTTTGTATTCGGCAGCATCAAGGTTGCCGCGTAATTCGTTTGCTGAATCCCACAAAGTTTGCTCGATGGTCTTCTTTGCTACATCTTTTGTTTTTGCCTTTTTTGCCATGGTCGTATATAAAAGTAAAACTCCATCACTATCCCTGCGAGGCAGACCAAAGCCTATAAGACAGCGAAGGAGTTTCGTATGTTATTTATTCTTATTCTTCAGGTCATTAGCGCAGTTGCTTTTTCAGTCACAAAGGTAATGCCTTTTCGTGGATTTTCTTGTATAATTCAAAAAAAGTGTATGTATGCACAAAATATAAACACTTTGCGATGTAGGTTTGGTGTCTGCTTATTTCAAGATTGCTCATTAGTATTTTGGTAAGATTACTTCAGAAAACCACACTAAATTCTATAAATATACTATATTTGCGAAGGCTTGTATAATGAGCCCCAATTAATGTGGAACATAGAGCGCAGATAGCACTGGAATGTGAAAGAACAGCCTATATTGAAGTTCTAAGAGAGTTAAGAATTAATAAAAGCGTTAAATATTCGCCCTTCAGAATGTACCATTAAAGATTAAGGCCATATTTCTGATTTATTACATACAAGATATTGAGTAACAATCGGTTGTAAATACATATTTCAAAATAACCATTGGCCTCTCTGTAAAACATATCGGGGCCATTTTTAATTCTATATTTTGTCGCTGCTTGTTTAAAATATACTGATGGATATTCAATATCTCGTGGATTTTTATTTTCTTTGTATCCAGTTTGATATATGTTAAAATGAATTTGAAACAAATTAATCGTATTAAGGTAGTTTTAGTTGAACAAAACCGAACAAGTAAATGGCTCTCAGAGCAATTAAATGTTTCATCAACAACGGTTTCTAATTGGTGCAGGAATTCAAATCAACCAGACCTTCAAACATTGCTAAGAATTGCAACTTTGCTTGATGTAGAGCCAGGTGAGTTATTGACAGATAAGAGAGGTGCCAAATATGATAAATGATGACAATCTGGCTCTTCTCTACGGAAAGCCATTCCCTTCTACTAGGACTGGAGCTCTGTTTAATGCATTCTCTTATCCGACTAAAATTTCCCCAGAAGCTATTGCTTTGTTTATTGCTTGCCACACAAATGTTGGGGATACAGTTTTTGACCCTTTTGGCGGCAGTGGAACCACAGGTATTGCTGTGAAATTGTGTGATAAGCCGTCACCTGAATTGTTGAAAATGGCAAAGCAATATGGAGTTTCACCAGTTTGGGGTTATCGTAAGGCAATAATATACGAATTAAGCCCCATTGCATCGGCGATAGGGAATGTCATGTGCAATACGTCATCTAAGCTTTTTGTAGAGTATGCTACAAAACTAATTGATGAAATAGAGGCAGAGAATCCTAACATTTATAACGTAATTGATTCTGATGGTGAAGAAGGAACTATCAGATATATCATATGGACAGATGGTGTCATTTGTCCTAATTGTGGAAAAGAAAACAAGTATTCTGATGTTGCCATAAAATACTCTCCAATAGAGTTTATAGATAAGTGCACATGCCGCTACTGTAATGTCCAATTTAGTATTAATGAGGCTTTACGCTCTCATGGTCTACAAAGCGATCCTGTTCTAAACTGTAAAGTCGATGCAAAATTCAGGTATCCATTTAAGATATATGGCACCACAGGTAAAAAGAAATGGAGCAGACTTGCAACAAATGATGATTGGTTGTCCTATCAAAGAATGATAGAAAAACTTGATTTCTCTGATGTACCTATTAAAAAAATTCAATGGGGCGACCTGTATCGAACCGGATATCATTTCGGTATAGAGCATATTCATCAGTTTTATACTTTAAGAAATGTATTTGTATTATCAAAACTTTGGAAAAAAGTGTCAGAATATCCAGCTAATATTCAACAAGCTTTGAAAGTTTTTTTATTAAGCTATAATCAGAGCCATTCAACATTGATGACGAGGGTCGTTGCAAAAAAAAATAACAAAGATTTTGTGTTAACAGGCGCACAACCAGGTGTATTATACATCAGCAGCCTTCCTGTTGAAAAGAATATATTGAATGGGTTGCGAAGAAAAATCAAGACTTTTAGTGAAGGCATTAAGATTTTAGAAAGCTCAACTAGTGAGGTTTGTTTTGTATCTGGAAGCAGCGTGTCTACTTCCATCGCATCAAACTCTATTGATTATGTGTTCACAGATCCTCCATTTGGAGGCTATATCCCGTATTCAGAAATCAATCAGATTAATGAATTATGGTACGGGGTCAAAACAGATGTGTCAGATGAGGTTATCATAAATGGGACACAAGGCAAATCTTTGATTGAATATCAGAAACTAATGTCAAACGTGTTCGCTGAGATTAGTAGATGTATTAAAGTCAACGGTCAATGCACTGTTGTATTCCACTCCGCAAAATCAGCCATTTGGCGTGCAATTATTAAAGCATACCAGACAAACGGTTTCTCTGTTTCAAAAACCGGTATTTTAGACAAAGTTCAAGCAAGTTTTAAACAAGTGAATTCTACTATTACTGTAAAAGGAGATCCCCTTATTCTGCTTGCTAAACGCACAAAATGTACAGTAAAGGAAAATTATGCTTCTGATGTATGTATTGCTGAACAAATATTAAAAAGTCATCAATCTGAGAATAAAGGAAAAGAAAAATCCGAAAGGATGTTCTCCGAATATATTGCGGAATGTATAGAAAAAGGTATTACTATCACTCTTGACGCCGAGTATTTTTTCAATCATGAATAGTCTAAAACAAAAATACCTAGGTCAGTATTTTTCTGGTAGTGCTGTGGCCCGATTATTATTCGAGCTGATAGACACTACCCAGGTGTATTCTGCAATTGACCCTATGTGTGGGAGTGGCGACTTGCTTGTTCCGTTTGTTGAAAAGGAAATATCAGTCGTCGGAAATGAAGTTGATTTGGAGGCTGTTCAAATGTGTCAAGCAAGGATGCCACATGCCGAAATATGGAATTCAAATAGTTTTTCGATAAATACATTATCAAGATTCAATAAGAGTGGTTATGACCTTGTAATAACTAACCCTCCTTATGTTCGATATCAATTACAGGCAAACGCAAAAGAGTATTTGTCGCATGAATGGTTATTAATAGATGATATTATTCGGAATCTAAAAGAATATACAGAATCCACAAAGTCTTTAAATGAAGGCGAAAGGCAATTAATCATTGAGGAACTAGGCCGGATCTCGGGGCTTTCTGACTTGGCTGTTCCATCATGGATATTGTGCATGATGCTTGTAAAAAATGGAGGTCAATTGGCTATAGTATTACCGACAACATGGCTGACAAGAGAGTACTCAGCTCCAGTTAAGAATATTCTTTCAAAACTATTTGAAATTGACTATGTTGTCAATGACGCAAACTCAACATGGTTTTCTGGGAAAGCACAGGTTAAAACTTCATTGTTGCTTGCTCATCGTAAAACTAAAAGGGAAAAGTCCTGGCTATCATATGTTGATCTATATAAGTTAGCTGGAACAAAAAGTTGCCTGACGGCCAACTTACCTAGCACGGAAATTCGAGATTTGTTTAGCAATGAAATATTTATTGATAATCGATTATCAGTTAGAATGGTATCCCAAGATGCATTTATTGGTTCCAGCAACGATTCTAGCTGGCTATCTTTACTTGGCAGATTGGCAAATAAAGATTCATTGATAAAAATTGGTGAGAATAAGATTGAATTTGGCCAAGGCCTACGCACTGGAGCAAATTCGTTTTTCTATGTTCAGGATCCACAATGCGAGTCTAAGTATTATTTGGATGTAATTCAGAATCAGCGTAGTTTGGGTACAAGATTCACGACTAACGCTGGAAGTTGCAAACTATTATATATACAAGACTCCGTAACAAATCGTGATTTCAGTACTCTGGAACCTAAATTTGCTAAACATTATAAATCCTTACCATATGAAATCAGCGAATACATCGAGAGGAAATCTCAGGAAAAGAAAGGTGAAATATTATTGCCAGAACTTTCCTCTGTAAGGACTAACATTACCAAATCTGACGGGAAACGCCCACCAAGGTTTTGGTATATGCTTCCTCCTTTGACACAAAGGCATACTGCAAAGTTGTTTTTACCAAGAGTCAATGGCGATAAGCCTATTGTAAGGTACAATTCAAACGCACTAGTTGTTGATGCAAATTTCATCACAATATGGCCATCTAACAACTCTAGGTTTAACGAATATAGCCTTCTCGCTTTACTTAATAGCACATGGTGCTCAGTGCAATTTGAAGAGCTCGGTAGTGTTATGGGAGGTGGAGCACTTAAACTTGATGCTGCACAAATCCGTAATATTCTTATTCCATACTTTTCCGATAAAGATATAGATGCTTTATCATCATTGGGTAAAAAGCTAGCTAGACAGCAGATCAGTAATAAAAGTGTTATTGTTGAAATAGATTCTTGCATTCTTCAAGCAATGAATACTCCGGATATAAATTGGGCTATGGAACAATTAGAAATATATCGTCAATATCATATTAATCAAAGGCGTCATGAACGAAATAACTATTAAATATGCCAAAGAGTTTATTTCTAAGGCTTTGGCTTTACGAGACTCTCATCAAAAAGAGGATATTCTTCGATACAATCAGGCTTCTTATTTGAAGTTGATGTTTGACCCAGATACCAAATGGGTTCGCGACCATATTGATGGAAGTGAAAAAAGTGTACATCTTATCAGAGGAAACCGGCATGTGGTTGGGTTTGTTGATAGTTGTATTGACTCTATCGCAATCGAATATGAAAAAGACCTGCGAGTTCAAACAATATTTGATGAAGGATTTAGGCAGGTAAAGGAATACTGCGCCTCGCTAGTACGTGATCACGTGGATATAAACATGATTATCGGAATTCTGTCTGATACCCTTTCTTGGCATGTATATTCTGTTAATCCTACGCCAGGCTTACCTGTTGAAAGTTACAACGAAGATAATATTGAACTGATTGAAATTGACAGCCTTGATATTAAAAAGCCTTCAGATAAAGAAGCTTTACTTTTATTGGATTTTCTACCCAAGTATCTGGGAAGAGTCGAATCTAGATTTGTAACTGGGGAAAACTTATACAAAGATTTTGGCCTCACCAGTGAATATAGTACTCCATATTTGCAAGAAATATCGGTCTTTGTAAGAGAAGCTATTTCTGCCAGACCCAATTATTTTCAGATGGTGCAAAACTTATGGCATAGTTTTGTCGAGGGTTTGGATTCCACTGATTCTTCGGAGGACACCTATATTTCAGAGTATTATATTTCTAATCTTGGGAAATTGTTATGTGCTAATTTTATTGAAAAGAGGGCTTTGTTGTCTGACGACAATGAGCTTGAACAAATTATTAATGGCAGCTTCTTCGAAAATAGAGGATATCTAAATTTCGTAGAATATGATTATTTTGGATGGCTAAATGAATCTTCGTTAATTCAGAAGGTGCTCCCTATTATACACAAGATTCAGAATGAATTAGTGGTATATAATTTCCAAACGATACCGCAAGAAGATTTATTTGGAAATATTTTGGTTCAGATGTCTGAGAGATCACAACGTCTTTTACTCGGACAGGAGCTAACTCCTCAATGGCTTGCGAAGAAGGTAGTATATAAAGTGCGGGATATGATAGATGGAGAGGAACCATCATTTATCGATATGTGCTGCGGCTCGGGTTCTATGATAATTGAAACCTTGAAATCTGTGATAGACTCAATTGCTGGCGATAGAGATCCATTAATTGTAGCTGATTTATTAACTAGGGCTGCAACAGGATTTGACATTGATCCATTAGCTGTAATTTTAGCAAAAATAAACTGGATCATTACAGTTAGGGATATATCAAACAAATATGGTATTACGGCACTATCCATTCCTATTTACCATGCAGATTCATTGTTTATCAATACGCCCGTCACAAGTGGGAAAGTGTTCAATCAAGAGATTTTGCGAATGAAAATGCATGATAGGTATGTTGATCTTCCGGCATTCCTCATTTCACCTTTAAATCAAAATATTTTTGATGGTATTGTTGATACATGTTATCAGCACATCAATGAGACAAAAATAAACGATGACGTCCTCTATCGTCTCATTAGTGATATTCTTAATAATCACGAGACAAAGTTAGATAAAGAGCAGATTGATGCTATTTCCCATTTTGCCTCTGATCTATACAAAAATATGTACGATCTAAATATTAGAGGTCAAAACGGCTTATGGTCTTTTTTAATTAAAAATTCATTCAGGCCGAGTTTAATAACGGCAAATTTCAATGGTATTGTGTCAAATACTCCATGGTTAGCGATGAGTAAGTTAGTCTCTAATCCTTACAAAGAAGATTTGGCAAATATGGCATCATATTATAATATTAAACCAACAGGACCAGCGTTTTTACATCTTGAGCTAGCAACAGTTTTTTTGATTCATGCTATTGACAAATTCTTGGCTGAAGATGCTGCTTTTGGATGTATCCTTCCAGAAACCATTCTTGCAGGAAAACAGCATGAGAAATTCCGTGCTGGGAATTACCGCAAGGGTACAACAACGTTGAATGTAGATATTAACGAAATCTGGAATTTGCCGAATGATACCTTCAAAAATAGAGCGATTGCCATTTTTGGATGTAAGAGTCCGAGAATTCAGAAAGATGTTTTCTCAGGGCAAACTTTCTTTTCACCTGAAGAAGTACGACTTGAGCCATATCATGTGTATCACGGAGGTAATAGGACGGTATGGTCACAGTGCATTGTTTCTAGTGCGCATGGTATATTCGATGCATATCTATTCAAACAGGGTGCGGACATTTTGCCACGGTACCTAATGTTTTTTGATTTACAAAGTCGAGGAACAAATTATACGGTTACTAGCTTAAACTCCTCTAGTCGTTATGCCTACTTCTTATCTACTATGCATAAAGGGACCGACTATTCATTGCCTACATCTATGGCACATAAGAGCCTGTTCCATCCAGTAATGCTTTCGAATATTGTTACTCCTTTCTCAATATCAGAAATGCCATTAGCATTTTTACCAATTCAAAAGGATAGCAATAATTGTTGGAGAAGGTACACGGAAGAAGAGAACGCATTACTAAGCCTGACTGACCGCAATTTGATATCAACAATCAAACGAGAGTTCAGTATATTTAAAGCTGACTCAACAGCTGATATATATGCCTTATCGGTAAATTGGCGAAATAAGTTGTCTCAGCAAAATTTCACTAATGATGGATATCTTGTAGTATATGGAGCCGGAGGAGAATCCGTATGTGCATCATATGTAAATCTGTCCTCCTTACCGAATATTCCTGTGATTGATCAGACATTGTATTGGTGCAGAGTTGATACTGAGGAAGAAGCTGTTTATATGGTAGCGCTTCTAAATAGTGAACAGTTGACTAATAGTATTTCTGCGTTTCAACCTAGGGGTCGATTCGGAGCTCGTCATATTCATTCTTTGGCTTCTACATCGCTACCGCCATTCAATTTAGCTGATGAATCTCATCTTTCTTTAGTAAGAATAACTAAACAATTGATAAGTGAATTAAGTACTGCTTTAGAATCTACAAATTACCTAGACCCCAATAGAGGTTCTATCGCATCAAGAAGAGTAAAAATTAATAGAATACTTAAAACCCTGCCATCATATCAGGACTATAATAATGCATGTAATGAGATTTTATGATTGCTTTTTATTGGAGTTAGAGTGAATTTGGAGTGAACCCCAAAAATTAAACAAAAACTTTTGGGATTCACTTCTATGTTAACATATCAAACTTAGCAAACTGTATTTTATCGGGGAGGCTTATATTTAACTTTTCGTTTCATTAAACTAGAAGACTCGAATTAGATCCAACATCAAATCCTGTCCACCGGCCAAACATATGTTGATGTAAAATTTTACTCTAATTTTTTCTCGTTTAAATGGATTAGCAATGCCTTATATTTTATGGTTTTCACACTTTTTGAAACAGTATCGGTATCAACCGCATTTCCATCACAGTATATATCAAAATACCTTTGTCTACGAAAAGACAAAGGTACCATAGACAATCGAGAGCCCACAACTTTCAGGTTGTTTGTCTAGCGGTTATCAAAGTAGAAGCTCCAATAATAATTTTGAATCAACATTATTATTTATAAGAAAACAACTATTCACATTTATTGTTCAGTAATGCTGTTACTTGCTCTCTTAAGTTTACTAATTCTTTATTTTTATCATCCTGTGGCAATTTCTCCATAATACTCAAAACATAGTTTTTATTTTCTGTGGAATTTTCATAGATGAGAATTTCCCTACAAAAATTTAACAATGCCGAGTAATTTAACTCCGGATAATCAGTTCTATCTCTCGATTTTTCAATCGCATTAATATATAAAGACATACCTTTATCTACATCGCCCTTTCTAAACGCAATCATGCCTTTGGTCGCCGTAAGGCATATATCCTCAGTGCTTGTTGATGATAAATCAATTTTTTTATTTTAGAAATTACCCTTTCTGCTTCTTCTATTTTTCCATCCAAGGTTAAAGCGTAAGCATAATTATTTATAAAAACAGGATTTCCTATATGTGTCTTCATCGCTTTTTCCATAATTTCCTGTCCTTGCGAAAGATTATGTAAATATGTAACCGAAAATTGCGAAAAAGATCTAAGTGATTGAAAATGAGTTGCGGTTACCAACTCATAGTAGTAATAGGTTACGAATTAGTTAGTTATCTGCTGTTTTATTCTTCTACGCGTTGCGTAACCTTCAAAGAACTCTTCGCATGCAAAAGTAGAACTTTAATGGCATATATTGAAATAAAAATCCAGCTTTTTAAGCTCCACAGACAAGTTTTCCCGTAAAAGCGAATTTAAGCGCAGGAACATCATCATCAATAAATTGACGACCATATTCTTGCTATTGCATAAGCATAGAAAAGGGCTTTGCTTCGCGCCTGAACAATGTTTAGACTAATGAGCCCCCTTTTTTGCTTATGCCACAAGCGGTGCTATTACGGCTGTTACCTATTGATTTTCATTTTTGTCGGTTTCTCTAATCGAAGACGAAAGTCATGTGTAAGCAGTACACCTTGCATATAATGAAAAGTACAACATCATACTGCGTGGGAAAAAGCATCTTTAGCCTCGGAGCGTCCTTCCCGGTGTTGTGCCTGCTGGTATGTACATGTCCGAAAAGCTGCCAGGTGCCATTGTATGAGCCGCCATAGCAAAGGAACGGACAGTGGTTCAGATAGATCTTCTGCTTATCTACCTCAATATACATCTGCATCACAACCTGTTCAAAGTATTTTCTATAGTCTTGTCTCAGGTTCTTTACGTCATGGTTGCCAGTAATAAGATAGATTTTTCCGTTCAGCCTGCTCAGTACATTTATCCATTCGGCTGAACCTCCCAAACAAAAATCGCCCAGGTGAAACACGATATCCTCCGGGCCGACTACGCGGTTCCAGTTGGAAATAATCGTTTCATTCATGTGTGACACATCCTTGAAAGGCCTGTTGCAGAACCTGATGATATTGGTATGGTTGAAGTGGGTGTCGGATGTGAAAAACACCCTGCTTCCGTCAAATTTATAATTCATAATCTCCTTTAGTTTTGTGCGCATCACTGCGCGGTTCATATAAAATCTAATGCCCATAGACGAAAATGACGGAGAAGGTCGTCGCATGATGCGAACGTCACCAGTGGGCAAAATAAAACCGTTGAAAAGTTTGGTAAGGACTTTCCAACGGCTTCAATTAATTCTGGAGGGATATCTGCATCTAATATATCCCAGCTTGTTTATAATATGTTCGTCGGAAAGTGCTTTTGAATTTATCGAAGGATTCAATACTTGAAGTTTGAACATATGGCATACGCTCAAAGCATGATGTGCTTCGATATGATATATTTGATGATATGTTCATTCTATTTTGTTGCATTGTGTCTTTACAAATTTCCTATTGTATGGCAAAATTAAGGAATATTTCAGGAAATGCACCTAACTAGAGTCAGAAAATTGATCTTTTCTTTAGGTCCAATATTTATTTTCCTCCGAACCTTGGTGGGATTTCTTTTCGTTATAGTCTGTTGTCGGTTCATTTAGGGATATAATGGCTCACGTTTCCTATAACTTTTTTCTGTCGTACACAGAAGCTATAACAATTATTCTCATCTGATTCCTATACCGATTTCTTGCAAAAATACAGTTCAGCATGACATCCTTACTGAACTGTATTTTTATAATTTTCAATTCTTACCCGTTTCTACGGATCACAACATATGTAACCCTCTTGATCATAAGCTTTTCGCTCATGGTGAATTAAATCTATCAACTGTTGTAATTCGCACACATCCGACTTAATGTCTTTGAAACGGTAATACTGTTCATCATATCTTTTCCGAGAACCAGACTTCAGGCGAGATTCAATATCAGCTGGGATTAAATAGGAAGAACGCTCTTTACCTAAATATTGCTGGAACTCAAATAGAAATATATATATTCCCGCTAAATCAAAATCTCCGAAGTGAAGATAATGATTCGGGATAGTGCACAGCCATCTTCTAAGGTCGGTCGACTGAGGATACCGGGATACAAACAGCACTTTGTCTGAAAGTCCATGAGTATGAAGATACTCCTCAAAGAATCTGCGCTGCCTGCGGATCATCCTGAAATTCTCCATATTCTCGATACCAATTACTACGACATCTTCAGAAATTGTAAATTTCTTCCAGTCTGAGACAAAGAGGAAACTTCCTTCTTGCGGATTTACCGGGAATGGGTCTCCACCCAGGAAACACTCGACACGTTCATAACTGTTTACAGGAAATCCCGGGCAGGAACGGACCATAACAAGTTTGGAATTTCCTGTCTCCGCAGCCATTGTGGCACGGGAATCTGAAGCATTTACTTCGAGAAGGCGATAACGCTCATCCTTATCTATAAGAAATCTTTTCAGAGCCTCCATATCACGGGCACGATAGGATTTTCTTGAGCCACGTGGTATAACCAACAGCAGACCTTCTGCCGACAGCTCATCAAGCAACTTACTGTTCAGCCTCGACCCAGCAACCTGTTCACCGGCTAACAATGCCTGTATAGACGCACTTATTGCCATATTATCCGATTAATTTATTCGTTTCAACAATTTCTCTACTCTTGTCCTTACTCCATGCTTACTTAACAGGTATGTATAGCGGTAGTCGTATGGATTATACGATGTTGGTGAACTGTTGATAAGATAGATATTGCGTGAATTGGCAAACTGCAGAATGCCTTTTATATTGTTAGGATGCAAGCGGCCTATCTCATCCATCATGCAGTGTACGATAAAATCACCACTTTTTTTGGCAGCCTTTTTCTTAAACACATTGATGAGCATGATATTAACCATTGCTTTCACAAGAATATCCGTACCATCCGATCCTACATTATTAATACGTTCAACCCAGTCAGTGTCATTGTCGTTCTCTTTCACACGGAACTGTAAACGGAAAGCGTCTCCCAAAGATACTGTCGGACGATTCGGTTCGTTCTGCAACTGATGAGACAAGCTCTTCAGATAATCTACGACCTTACGGTTCACTTCATCCCGATTATTATTTGAAAAAAGATTCAGTTCGCCGATAGAAAAAGCATTCTCTATAGCATAATCGTGAATGGATATAAGCAGTTTCATGAGTTTGTCAGATGACTCATCTGCCCTGAGTTCAATACTCTTGATTACTCCTGCAAAATTCTTTTCTACAAAATCACGGTTTATATCTTGTATCACCCCATCCACATCCGACCTGCGTTTCATCAGGGAACCGATTTCCGCCGAGATACGTCCTAAGATATCTTTATAATGTTCGCTGGTACGTCTGCGGAACTCCTCGATTTTATTATTGTCCATAAAGTCCTGCAAATCCGCTGCAATCTCCAAGTAGTCATTGTCTGTTACAGGCATTGTATTGAAATGGAAAGCATTTTGGGGCTTGAAGTTACGATTAAAATTGACAACTATAGATTTAAGCCTGTCTATCGATTCACGCTTCTGATTGACAGTGCCCCGAAGTTGACTTAAAAGTTGCTGACAATCCTGATCGGTCTTCTTCATCTTGTCATCAGAGAGGAAAGCATCAGGCACCAGATGCTCATTATCTACCATCTGATGATAAAGCGTCAATCCTTCTCTCCTATGCGTCAGTTCACCACGAACCTTTTTCCGACGCTCCTCCATTTCTTTGCATTTTTTCCCGATACGTGTCCGTCTGTCTTCATAACGCTGACGCATCATGGCGAGTCGCTGCTCAATAGCCTTAATTGTCTTTCTAATTTCCGGCTCCTTGGCAAAAAGATTTTGCTCTGCGTCGCGATATCTGATAACTATTGAACGTTCTTCATCAATCCTCATCAATAGAGTCTCTAAACCATCTAAGGCCCTACGGTATTGCTCGAGTAAGTTCGTGTCAACGCCTTTGCCTGCAAGTTCAGCATTCTGCTGTTCATTGAGTTGTTTCTCTTGTGCGGCAAATTCCTGATTACGCTCGACCGCTACAGCATCTTGCGATTCCTTGAAAATACGCAATTCCTCATCGAGTGCTTTGGCCGCTTTGTTAAACGATGAATCGAGCTCCTTAAGGTCCTTTTTATTCTTCAATTCGTACTTATTGCGTGCCTCCTTTTCCGAATTCACATGCAGTACTGCTTCATTAAAGGAATGTTCACGAACATCTTTTTCTCGGGCAATCTGTTCCTGTTCTTCCATCCTCAGCTTATGCCTACGGTTTTGCAGGTCCTGACGCTTGGCTGGCACCTGTTCTTCTTCCACCTTCAACGATGTCATTTTCTGACGAAGCGGATTGACCTGTACAGCATATTTCTTGCCAAGTTTAGCTATCTCTTCCTGAAGAGTAACAGGCAATAGTGTAAGCTGATGGTTAATCTGCCGTACCTGTTCTTCCAGGTTATTCTTCTCCAATCTATATTCATCAGGTGTACGATGAACAGAGGCAATATTATCCAGGTTTAACTTTACGCCAAACATACCATTAGCCAAAGTATCCAATTGAGGGTCAAGCCCTTGAGCATATAGAATCCTCTCTTCATCAACTACTTTGCCTATCGTGTTCTCCCAGCCTTCAGCGTTTTCACAAAGCCACTTGTAAAGAGAACCGTCTAAACGAGCCAATAAATTATTAATCTTCGCGATTTGTTCACGCATTTGTGTACGGTCAGCGTCAAGACGTTCCTGCTCACGCTGAGAGGCTTGTTTTATTTCCGTTTCTTTCATCTCATACTCGGCAGTAATCCGGGCAATCTGACTTTTTACCGCTGTCTGTTGAGCCGCATTCTCTTTCTCCGTAAAATTCAATTGTTGCAGTTCCTCATCTACTTGCTTTATTTCATTAGCCATAGGATGCCACTGACGGAGTTCCTTCAATGCACTTTCAGTCCTGTTCTGTTCAATCAACAACATTTGCAAACGTTCGTCAGAGTCGTGTCGCCAGCTGTTGAAGGTCTCCATCACCTGATTCCTGTTTCTGGTACGTTCTTCTTCCAAACTCTTACGCTTTATCTGAAGTTCGGTCTGTTTCTGATAATATGCTTCTTTCTGCATGTTCCCAAACGCCTGACGTGCATTTTCCAGTTTACCTCTTGCAATGTTGTACTTTTCTTCTATCGATGCATAAGCTTTCAATAAATTATCTAATAGCGTTTGTTTATCAGCAGCCTCCTGTCTGATAGCAGACTCACGACCGGCAAGAGCGAGTTTGTCATCAATACCCTCGTCAGCGAAATACTTTCTTGCCTGTGCTATTTCCTTCAATTTACATTTTTGAGCACCAAGGTCTTGATTGAGTGCGTCTTTTTCTTTATCATATTCTGCCGTAAGTTCTTTTTCACGGTTATGTTCTTTCTCTATGTCCGCTTCAACTTCTGCGGCTTCGATCTCCAAAAGAGGTATATGCTTTTCACTATAAGCTACAGCATGATTGAGCATGTGCCATACGTCAAACAACTGCTGGTCTAGTGCTACAATTGTACGACCCTGTTCAGCTATTTTCAATGCTTGTTGACGCACAGGGTAACTGCCATCAGGTGTTTGGCGGAACCAACAATCTATCTCGTCATACTCTCGCTCAAAATCTGTAACAAGCCGTCTGTAGGTCTGCAAATCAATCGGCAAATCCTCATCAGTCATGAATACCTGCTTGTCATCGTCTATTAGCCATTCACGCTGATAAGGTGCATCAATAAACCGCCATGAAGCGCGTCCCTGATATCTGCCGACAAGTATCGTATATGCTCCATTGTCTCGAATCACTTCATAAAGTATATAAGAGTTTGACTGGCGAAAATAAAATTCATCAAACGATTTCTGTCCTTGTTGAATACCCAAATGCTGTTTATCCGCATTGTAGAAAAACAGCAGTGCCCTCAATACCGTACTTTTACCGACACCCTGAGTCCCTGTGAAATGCACATTCCCGTCTACAGATATCTCTGCATACGGAATATTGGCACTATTGATAAAAATAATCTTATTCAGGTATTTCATCTTCATTTGCAATTTGAATTATTTTAACCAATTCTTCGGCATAGCGGAATGCCGAAGTAACCTTAAAGGTCTCATCAAGTTCGCTGATACACTCTGCAAAGCCCATGTTCTGCATTTCCTGAAGCAGTTTGTTTACTATTTCAACATTAGACCCCACACCGTATTTCTTGAACAAACGGTTTGCCTTTTCCTTCAGTTCGATATCCAGACTGATCTGTTCTACCAAATGACTTTTGCGAAACTGATATCCTGCAGCAAATGACTGATTATAGCATTTCAGAAAATCCAGATAGTCAAGCCATTTTGAAAAGCTGTCCAATTTCTGCTCTATCGTCTGTTTACTTTCTCCCATTCTTGAGAAATAGAAGTAACCATTACCGGATTCCAGTTGCAGACCGATTTCCTTGAAATATTCTGTATAATCCTCCAAATTTTCCTCGATATCCTCATACAGATGACGGACAGAGGTATCTGCACTGTCTACCGAAAGAAACTCCCCTCGGCTTAACCGCTCGTATATTCTTTGAGTATTATTTCGCATAAATTATAGGATATTCAATGTCTTGATAAATTGCATATTCGCCTGTTATCCGGCATTCATCAGGATGCAAGATAACCAGCTGACAGAAGAGGGTAGCATGTTCTTCTATGCTACGTTTTACTCTATAGTCATACTTCAGAATGAATTCAAACAGATTATAACTTGATGCTAAAAATGCATTCCAGACTTCAGCAGAATCCACCTCCTTCAGTTGCCGGATATGTTCCTGCAGGTCTTCCTCTGTCAGAGGTCCGGCTTCCGTTCTGGCTGTTTTCTGTATTCCATTCCGTTCGGCAATTCGTCTCAGCAACTTTACTACCTGATCGTTTTCCCTTAGCATTTCTAAAGACAGGCGAATCTTATTGTATTGGCGAGATTCCATCCAAAGAGGATTTCTTTCTTCCAGAACTTGTACAAGGTTCGTGTCAGTCTTGATAAGCAACTGATCTTGCAGGTACTTCAACTTCCGTATCTTTTTGTAAAGTTGATTTTGCAGGTCTATCTGATTGATATAGGAAATAATCTGTCTGTCAATTTCCATTAGCGCATGATAGGCTTCTACAAAATCATGTTTCACATCGCTACACGTTTTTGCCATGTGCGGATCATTGGCCATGATGAAAAAGGCGTGTTCATTATCCATTAGTTTTTCACATTCACGTATCATGGCACGAATGCTATGGCTCTTTTCATCCAGATTCTCCAGTTTCTTCTTTTTGATGACATAATTGGGTTCCTGCTTATAGGCATTATCCATATTACGCTTCAAATCCACCACATTTTTCAGGGTCCTGAATCCGGTCTTCTTTAAAAGTTGCCGCACACTATCCTGATATCCGGCTTTGCGGTTGGGATTAGTCTCTTGCAAGAAATAACCGATATTCTCTTTCAGGGTGTTGATGCATTCCTGTACGCTTAATACGCTAATTTCCTCATTGACATTCAGCACTTCCTCAAAGAAGTTCAGATAGTCGCTCTCAATCTCAACCGCATTTCCGGATTCCACCAGCACACCATAATCAACCAGCTTTCTCAATCTTTGTTCATTTCCACCAACAAGGTCAATGGCAAGCCCCAACGGGAACTTCATAAGCTTCCGCTTCTCAAACATCTCACTCAGCAATCCTTGCTCACGTGAAAGTGTTTTGGTCAATTCTTCTATACTTCTGAAATGCGTCAGGATATCCATATATTCAAAACTCTGTGATTGGCACTACATCTATCCTATAACCATCTTTCTCAATTGTGCGCTTATCATTATAAGTCACAATAACAAGATTATCACACTTTAATTCTCCGGCACATTCAACAATGCTGTCTATTTCTCGCTTCTCCGTTTTAGGATTACTCATATCATAACATACCTGGACTAGGCGTAATATGCGTGGTCCTTCACGAAGGACAAAATCAACTCCCTTATCATTCCGTGAACGATAATAAAACATGGTCTTTTCAACATCATAGCCCCGGCGTATAAGTTCTATGAAAACTTGATTCTACTATATTGTTATTCAAGTGCAATATTACTATATTTTATTCAAACAGCAATGTATGTTGCATAAAATATATACTATTTTATGCAGTACAGAATCATTATTGAGTAAAAATATCAAATCATTGAGACCAAGAATTGCCATACTTATTGAAAGAATTATCTTCTCGTGATATAATAGTCCGTTAAGAATTCAACCTATCGGCTAAGCGGCTTCTGCCACTATGCCAAAGAGTTCTTTGAGTAAGTTTAGGATTAAAAGTTCTGTTCGGTTTCAGACCGGACTTGCTAAAAATTCTTTTGAGCATATAAATATTACTCAGATAGGCCTTTAGCAGTCCGATGGAAAACGAGGGATAGTATCGCTGCCGCATCGGTTACGAGTTCCTCATATTGGTCAAGTGCTGTTCTGTTCATTGCTTTAATGTGTGGTTGGATACCATTAAAGGTAATGAAATCAGCTACTTGACCTATTTTATTCTGCTAAACTTTATTAATTAACTTATTTGTTATCAACGGATTAGCTGTTACTTTAACGAAGTATTATTGTATGCGAGAGCCGTTTATTTGGCGCAATTTATGCGGTCAAATGAACGAACCGTATAAAAACAGTTTAGGCTGTAATGCCTGTCATACAGGACATTACAGCCTAAATCAATGCTTAAGATATTCTTAGAGAGTGTCCTCCACAGCCGCCTGCGCCGCAGCTAAACGGGCAATAGGCACGCGGAAAGGTGAGCAACTTACGTAATTCAATCCGACTTTGTGGCAGAATCTTACAGATGAAGGTTCACCACCATGCTCACCGCAAATGCCACACTTCAGGTCTGGACGTACGGCGCGACCCTTTTCTGTGGCCATGCGGATAAGCTGACCTACACCATTCTGGTCGAGTACCTGGAAGGGGTCAACCTTCAGAATCTTCTTCTCTAAATAAATCGGTAAGAAAGAAGCTATGTCATCACGTGAATAACCAAAGGTCATTTGGGTTAAGTCATTCGTACCGAAAGAGAAGAATTCGGCGGAGGACGCAATACGATCGGCGGTCAAAGCTGCACGCGGCACTTCAATCATCGTACCTACTTTGAATTCAATGCTGTCGCCTGTTTCTTCAAACAATTTGGCTGCTTCAGAACGGATAACTTCCTCCTGCTGCTTGAATTCATAGAGAATGCCGGTGAGAGGAACCATGATTTCGGGATGTGTTTCAACGCCTTCTTTCTTCAGTTCAAGAGCTGCACCCAAGATAGCACGGGTTTGCATCTGTGTGATTTCGGGATAGGTGTTACCCAGACGGCATCCGCGATGTCCCAACATCGGGTTGTGCTCACAAAGAGCTTCTACTCGTTGTTGGATATATTTCAAGTCCACGCCCATGGCTTCTGCCATCTCTTCTTGTCCTTTCAAATCATGGGGTACAAATTCATGCAACGGCGGATCTAACAAACGTACCGTGACGGGGTATCCAGCCATTTCGCGGAAGATGCCTTTGAAATCGTTTTGCTGATAGGGGAGGATCTTCTGTAATGCCTTGCTACGTCCTTCGGCATCCTCTGCCAAAATCATTTCACGCATGGCTTTGATCTTCTCACCCTCAAAGAACATGTGCTCCGTACGGCAAAGTCCGATACCTACGGCACCAAAGCTACGTGCTACAGCAGCATCGTGTGGAGTGTCGGCATTAGTACGAACTTGCAACTTGGTATATTTGTCGGCCAATTTCATCAGCTCTGCAAAATCTCCGGAAAGTTCAGCAGCTCTGGTTTCTACTTCGCCTTCATACACTTCTCCTGTGCTTCCGTTCAAGGAGATGAAGTCACCTTCCTTCAACACAACACCATCTACTTCTACAGTACGTTTCTTATAATCAATGTTCAAAGCACCTGCACCCGATACACAACACTTACCCATGCCACGGGCAACTACGGCAGCGTGTGAAGTCATGCCGCCGCGAGCCGTCAAGATACCTTCAGCCACAGTCATACCGGCCAAGTCTTCTGGTGAGGTTTCAATACGAACCATTACCACGCGTTTGCCAGCGGCACGCCATGTAGCAGCGTCATCGGCAAAGAAGACGATTTGTCCGCAGGCTGCGCCCGGAGAAGCGGGCAGACCCCGTGTAAGCACTTTGGCTTGTTTCAGTGCTTCTTTGTTGAAGATGGGGTGAAGCAGCTCATCCAACTTGTTGGGTTCGCAACGCATAAGGGCTGTCTTTTCATCAATCATGCCCTGACGAAGCAAGTCCATGGCTATTTTCACCATAGCGGCACCTGTGCGCTTACCATTGCGTGTCTGGAGGAACCACAGTTTGCCTTCCTGAACGGTGAATTCCATGTCCTGCATGTCCTTATAATGGTTTTCCAATTTGGTTTGCAGTTCGTCCAGTTCCTTATAGATGGCGGGCATGGCTTCTTCCATGGATGGATATTTGGCAGCGCGTTCCTCTTCACTGATACCGGCCAGTTTAGCCCAGCGTTGAGAACCGATTTTGGTAATTTGCTGCGGAGTGCGAATGCCTGCCACTACATCTTCACCCTGGGCATTGATGAGGTACTCACCGTTGAAAAGGTCTTCACCCGTAGCGGCATCGCGGCTGAAGCATACGCCCGTAGCTGATGTGTCGCCCATGTTTCCGAATACCATGGCTTGCACATTAACGGCTGTTCCCCATTCGTCGGGTATGCCTTCCATCTTGCGGTAAAGAATGGCGCGTTCATTCATCCATGAGTTGAATACAGCACAGATAGCTCCCCAAAGCTGGTCGTAAGCGTTGGTGGGGAAGTCGCTTCCGGTAGTAGCCTTTACGGCTTCTTTGAAGCGTTTTACCAATGTCTTCAAATCGTCTACCTCCAACTCGTTATCCAAACGTACACCTTTGGCTTTCTTAACGTCTTCAATGATGGCTTCGAAGGGGTCGATGTCATCCTTGTTGGTCGGTTTCATGCCCAGCACCACATCGCCGTACATTTGTACAAAGCGGCGATAAGAATCCCAGGCAAAACGCTCATTGCCCGTCTTACGGGATAATCCGGCTACTACTTCGTCATTCAAACCAAGATTCAAGATTGTGTCCATCATACCCGGCATTGAAGCACGTGCGCCCGAACGTACAGATACGAGTAACGGGTTCTCGACATCGCCAAATTTCGAATTCATCAATTTTTCGACTTGTGCGATGGATTTTTCCACATCATCTTTCAGAAGTTCGACAACTTTTTCCTGTCCCATTTCATAATATTCCGAGCAAACCTCGGTTGTGATGGTAAAACCGGGAGGAACAGGCACTCCGATTAAGTTCATTTCAGCCAAATTGGCCCCCTTGCCACCCAGAAGGTTGCGCATGTCAGCTCTGCCTTCGGCCTGGCCATTTCCAAAAGTATAAACTCTTTTTTTGTCCATGATAAAAGTTTAAGTTATTGAACAAATTCTTTTCTGTTCGCAAAGCTAAGGATATTTCGCAGACTATAAAACTTTTTGGGGAGAAAAATGTAGAAAAATTTGCAATACGGGGTTTAACCGCTTCTTTCTTATAGCTTGGAAGGCGATTCCTTATAGCTTGGAAGGCGGCTGCTACGGGCTTGGAAACAAGCCTCATACGGATACGCTGCGAATGTCCCTGGGGAAGGGGATGTTACACTGTGATATTGTTGGCATATTTCTTCCTGCTCTGTAGGGCGGTGCCTTGCGTAGTGGGTAATGCCGATGCCTCCCGCATATCAATGAACATTGGGCAGTCTGTTTGCTGTTTGGGATAGTTGCTTTCTTTCTCTTTGCTGCTTCACAGCAGGTTTATCGCTGCCGAAACTCCAAAAATTACAGCAAACTAAGCTGTTTTTAAAGATGAAATGCCTACTTTTGTGCCGCAAAACATTTAATCAGATATAGAAGTGGCAAGAAAGAAAAAAGAACTCCCCTTGCTGGAAGGAATAACCATTACGGGTGTAGCTGCTGAAGGAAAGGCAATTGCACGGGTGGATAACTTGGTGGTTTTTGTACCTTATGTAGTTCCTGGCGATGTGGTGGATTTGCAAATCAAACGGAAAAAGCATAGTTATGCCGAGGCCGAAGCGGTGAAGGTGCATCAATATTCGGACAAGCGTGCCATCCCGTTTTGCCAGCACTATGGTGTGTGTGGCGGGTGTCAATGGCAGGTGCTTGACTATTCCGAACAGCTGAAATATAAGCAGCAGCAAGTGGTGGACAATCTGTCGCGTATCGGCAAAGTGGTGTTGCCCGAAATATCTCCCATTTTAGGCTCAGAGCAGACACAGGGTTATCGTAACAAACTGGAATATACTTTTTCTAATAAGCGATGGCTCACACGGGAAGAGGTCGCCCAAAATGTGGTGTATGACCAGATGAATGCTGTAGGCTTTCATATCCCTGGGGCGTTCGACAAGGTGCTGGCTATTGAGAAGTGCTGGCTACAAGACGATGTCTCCAACCGCATACGTAATGCCATCCGTGATTATGCTTATGAACATCAGTACACTTTCATCAATCTGCGTACCCACGAAGGAATGTTGCGTAATCTTATCATACGTACTTCAACGACGGGAGAACTTATGGTGATTCTGGTGGCACAAATAAAGACGGGGGAGGAAATGCGGTTGTTTGAAACGCTGCTGCAATACGTAGCTGATTCTTTCTCCGAAATCACTTCTTTGTTATACATTATTAATAATAAAGTAAATGATTCTATCGGCGATTTGGAGGTACACACATTCAAGGGAGAGGACCATATCTTTGAAGAAATGGAAGGGTTGCGCTTCAAAGTGGGACCGAAGTCGTTTTATCAGACCAATTCACGGCAGGCTTACAACTTATATAAGGTAGCACGTCAATTTGCCGGGCTTACGGGTAATGAGTTGGTGTATGACCTCTATACGGGCACTGGTACCATAGCCAATTTCGTCTCTCGTCAGGCGCATCGGGTAATCGGCATTGAATATGTGCCCGAGGCCATCGAAGATGCACGGATAAACTCCGAGATAAACGGCATTGACAATACACTGTTCTTTGCCGGAGATATGAAGGATATATTGACCGAAGACTTTATTCGTGAACACGGGCGTCCCGATGTTATCATTACGGATCCTCCCCGGGCCGGTATGCATCCCGATGTGGTGAATGTCATCCTCCAGTCGGCTCCTAAACGCATCGTTTATGTAAGTTGTAATCCGGCTACTCAAGCGCGCGACCTTCAGTTGCTCGACTCCAAATATAGTGTAAAGGCTGTGCAACCGGTAGATATGTTCCCGCACACATACCATGTGGAAAATGTGGTGTTGTTGGAAATAAGACAAGAAGAATGAATGGACAATTAAGCAACTTAATATTGTAAGGTTAATAACAATATCATTATGAATAAGAGACCAGCTCCCTATGCCAAGGCCCGTTCCCAATACACCGATTATATGGTGAAAGAACCCATGGAACTGATGACTTTCCTCTCGACTGTAATGCCTCAAGCCAGTAGGACAAAGATAAAATCTTTGCTTACTAAACGTATTGTCTACGTGGATAATGTCATTACCACACAATACAATTTTCCTCTTAAACCAGGCATGAAGGTACAGATAAGCCGTAATAAAAAAGTGCAGGAGTTTCACTCGCGATTGCTGAAAATTGTCTATGAAGATGCTTATCTGATTGTAGTAGAGAAGAGTGAAGGACTGCTTTCTGTCAATACCGAGCGGCAGAAAGAACGTACGGCTTACACGATTTTATCTGAATATGTACGTCGTGCCAATAAGCGCAACCGTATATATATCGTTCATCGTCTGGATAGGGATACTTCGGGACTCATGATGTTTGCCAAGGATGAGAAGACGCAACATACATTGCGGGATAATTGGCATGAGATTGTCTTCGACCGGCGTTATGTAGCTTTGGTTCATGGAGAAATGGAGCGTAATGCGGGTACTGTGCATTCATGGCTTACTGATCGTACGCTTTATGTTTCTTCCAGTCCTACGGACGACGGTGGCAAGGAATCTGTCACACATTACCATACTGTTAAACGGGGTAATGGTTATTCGCTGATAGAACTGAATCTTGAAACAGGCAGGAAAAATCAGATTCGTGTCCACATGCAGGATCTGAATCATCCCATTGTTGGAGACGGGCGTTACGGACGTGAAGAAGATGCCAACCCCTTGGGACGATTGGCTTTGCATGCTTTCAAACTTTGTTTTTATCATCCTGTTACGGGTGAAATGATGCATTTTGAAACGCCCTATCCGGCATCATTCAAGGCGCTATTATAAATATATGACTTGAGCTTCCACTGTGAGAGTAGGGGAGGAGAGCCGGAAAGAAATACTTCATTCCGGCACATATACTCCACCTTCCCAGTGCGTGGACAATGGAAGAGCCTGTTTAAATTTTGCTCAGCACCTAAAAGAGGCTGAATATAAACAGGCTCTTGTATTCAGACAATAATGTGGGGAATGAACATGGAGGTATTTCCCGTAATGTAGTTTTCTGTTTCACGAATACCTATGCCTCCCGGCTCTCCACCTATAACCCAACTTCCTATAACAGGGTGATGGTTGCTGAAGGAAGGAAGCAGCTTCAACTGCTGAAATACGAAACCCTCCACGCCATAGTCACCACCGGTTTCTTCCGATGTCAAAGTATCCATTTGTAGTTTGACATTGCTTCCTTCACGCCCGAAAATAGGTTTCCTGCAATATTGCCGGACGGTTTTGGGAAGGAAATTCCATGTCGGAAGCAAGTATGGACTATCTGGAAATAGCAGGTACATGATGTAGAGAATAAGTTTATTGCTCATTACAGCTTTCCACATGGGTTCATACCAATGCAGGTGTGCTCCACATGCCTCAGGCGATTCATTGAACATCCATTCCCACGGATAGAGTTTGAAACAATGCTGTATGGTTTCTCCCTGAGGCGTTTGCAGGTATCCTTCGCGGTAATAAAGCTGACTGATGTCTATCTCTGCCACATCCAATCCTGCTTCCATGGCTGTGTATGCCATATAGCGCAAATTCCACAGGTCCTCTTCATTCTCACGGCTGCAAGCAACAAAAAGGCGGTCTGTGTTATGGTGGGCTGCTATGTCTTTCCACGATTGCACCAATCCTTCATGGATAGAGTTGTATTGGTCTTTGTCCGGAAAACAATCTTCCTTCCAGTTCCATTGGATAATGGCAGATTCGAGTAAAGAGGTCGGCGTATCAGCATTGAATTCATAAAGCTTGATTTCATGCCCATCAAAAAACAAATCAAAGCGGCCGTATACTGACAGTTCATCTCGCTCCCACGATTGCCGGATATAGTCTTTCACACCGACCGGAATCTGCATCTCTGGCAGGCGGTCGTGGGTAATGAGATACTCCACTGCATCACAAACCATGGAATACAAATCCTGGGTGGCTCGTTCCAAGGCAGTTACCTCTTCCGATGTAAATTCATAGTAACGCCCTTCGCCCCAGTAATCGGGATGATAGAAGAAACCTAATTCTTCTATTTTTTGAGCGTAATTCTTCCGCTCGTCTATAGTTTTCCTTTCCATAAATGTCACGCTGCCGATGAATGACTTTTCCCCGTAGAGCCGAAAGCCGGTTTGGCTCCGGATGAAGAAGTGGCAGACTTAATGCCTGATGCCACGGAAGGTGGGGGAGTAACGGTTGCTCCGGCAGAGTTGGTGAACTTTCCGGAATTGGGATAATAATAATAAGTTCCACCGCCCACATTTTGTGAGGCTCGCATCATCCAATACATCATGGCAGCATTATAGATCCATGTATTTCCGTTTTTATCAGTATATTCTTGCTTGTCTTTAGGCTCTTCGGGCAATTGAGAGGAAGTATTCGTGCAGGATACGAATAAACTCATTGATGCGATGGCTGCTGCCAGAATATGTTTCTTGTTCATACAGGTAATCAATAGAAATATAACTTATCTTGATAAGCATCAAGGTAATACAATTTTGAGAATTTTTCCGCTATAACCGTTTACTGAAACTTCAGACCCACGATAGGAAACAAAACTGAGTGTGGTGCTTTCTCCAGAAAGCAAATCTGTAGCCCGGCATTGCTCCAATTCCGGCATGTGAAGGAATTCGAAAGCATGCAAGGGAATGTTGACAGCCACATCGGCAGGATACGGGTCGAAATTAACTACGCAAAGCAGCACTTCTTTGCCCCATTTACGCAGAAAAGCATATTGCCGGTGCTCGTTAAAGCGCCACCCTCCCTGGTTGACATAGGTGAGATCGAAGAAGGCTCCCTGTCGGATAGCCCCTTCTGTATGACACAGATTGAGGATGCGGCGATAGATGGCCTGCAGATTTTTTTCTTCATTGGTCAGCATGCTCCCGTCAAAACTTCCTCCGTTGCGCCAGCGACGAATTGTATCCACACTCCAATAATCGAAGATGGTGGTACGTCCGTCACGTCCGCTGAATCCTTCAGCATCCATACCCCGTTCTCCCAGTTCCTGACCGAAATATATCATAACCGGGCTAACATTTTGGCAGGCAGATACGATAAAGGCGGGGATAGCCTTGCGCGCGTCTCCGGCAAAGAAATCGGAAGCTATGCGTTGTTCATCGTGATTCTCTAAGAAATTCAACATGTGTTCGCTTATGCCATCCAATTCTTGCCAACGACGACTGATGGCTGTGGCTGACTCCTGACAGCAAACAATGGCACGCAGCGTGTCATATAAGCCTACTTTATCATATAAATAATCAAATTGTCCCCGGTGCAGATAGTCGCGATAAAGAGATGGATTGTAGACTTCAGCTATAAACATCAGTTTGGGATATTGCTTTTTTACCTGAGGAATGGCCCATTCCCAAAATTCAACAGGAACCATCTCTGCCATGTCACAGCGGAATCCGTCAATGCCCTTGGCTGCCCAAAAAAGGAGAATATCCAGCATCTTGTGCCAAGTATCGGGAACAGGAGTGAAGAAGTGGCGGTGTCCGCCTGTATAATCTACTCCATAGTTTAGTTTGACTGTTTCATACCAGTCGTTGACTTCCGGATAGGCATCGAAGCGATCGTTTCCCGTAGCCTTGGCGGGCATTTCGGTATATGGCTCAGAAGCTGTGCCTTTCATGTCGAAATTCCCTTGCAAGGAGGTACCCGGTATGTAATAGAAGTTATTGTCGGGAGCGAAAGCACGGGTCTTGTCATCGTCTTCCCCGAGTTGTTTGCATCCCTCTGGCAAAGCATCCGAAAAGTATTGCCGTGCTACATGATTGGGAACAAAATCCATGATGAATCCCAAACCATTTCGATGTGTGCGCTGAACCAGGTCTTCAAACTCTTTCATGCGTCCCGGAATATCCTTGGCCAGGTCGGGGTCAATATCGTAATAATCTTTGATGGCATAAGGAGAACCTGCTTTCCCTTTTACTACTGCCGGATGATCCGGTCGGATGTTGTAACGACGGTAATCGGTCTGGGTTGCATGTTCTATCAGGCCAGTGTACCAGATATGTGTGGCTCCTAACTGGCGAATTTCTCCCAAGGCTTTGGAGGTGAAGTCAGCCAGTTTGCCACATCCGTTTGTATGGATGTCCCCATGGGGCACGCACTGGTTGTTGCTATTGCCGAAAAGTCGGGTAAATATCTGATAAATAATTATCTTCTTCTGATTGCTCATAATATATGGATGTTTAATGAGTTTGTATGTAAACAAGTACGCCCGCGGTTACTCTATGTGGAGCTCTGCGGGTGTACTTATGGGATGCTCAATATTATAATCAAATACGTTGGAGTGCTTTTAATATGGTATAACCTCCTATCCATTGTAGAAGCATACCGGGTATTCCTAAACGGAAATCTTGAACGGCTGTCATGAAATCGCCGCACAGAGGCCATTCAATGGCTGTTCCTACAACCTGGTATGTCAATATGACGCCCAAGATACCGATAAATGTTATCTTGCCTGTCCGGCGAGCCACAAAGGAGGCTGCACAGGCCAATAAAGTCGATTTGATTAAGATGGCAGGCAATACCGGCAAGGCAGGCATCCCGAATAAAAGGCTGTTAAGCGTAGGTGACAGTAATGCAGTGAACAATCCTACTTTAAGGCCGCATTTATAGGCTGCTATCAAAGTAAAGAAGTAGATTGGCAACCATGTGGGGCCACCCGCTGGTATCTGATGACAGAGTTGTGGCAGCGCCATGTTCCCTGCTATGAAAAGTGCAGCAAACAGATAAGTCTTTACATCATGGAAAGACAATGCATAAAGTCTGGTAGTTGTTTCCATATTTGTTGTGAAATAGAATAGGGGTTCGTTAAATCTTAATAAGTTCATAGTGCAGAGTTCCTATGCCTATCTTCTCGGCATGGCGGAGCCCCGCCATCCAATCTGTATCCGGATGGATGATATGGAATTTGTCGCATCCGCACAAGTCATCATGCTCGTGTTTCTCACCTAATACATTGTTGCCATGAAGTATAGGAGCTTGCATTACCATATCGGCACATGCCTTGTCTAAGGCAACAGGGTCAGCTGAAGCCAACATACCGAGGTCGGGCACAATGGCAGCATCGTTATGATTCCAACAGTCACATTCGGGAGATACATTCATGATGAAACTGATGTGGAAATGCGGTTTGTCTTTTAATACCGCTTTGGTATACTCGGCTATCTTGTAATTGAGATGTTCCGATGTGTCCCAGTCGCTTATTACAGCGGCATCGTGTTGGCACAAGGCTACACATTGTCCGCATCCCACGCATCGGGAGTAGTCTATCTCAGCCTTGCGCTCACTGTTCAAGTGGATGGCATCGTGCGCACAATGTTTTATGCAGATACCGCATCCGATACAATGTTCCGCCTCAATCTTAGGCTGAGAAGAAGCGTGCAGCTCCAATTTGCCGCCAACACTGGCACATCCCATACCTAAATTCTTGAGCGCACCACCAAATCCCGCCTGTTCATGCCCTTTGAAATGGTTCATACTGATAATGGCATCAGCATCGGCAATGGCAGCTCCAATCTTAGGGGTAGGACAATACTCGGCTCCCTCGATGGGAATCTCCCGGTAATCGGTACCTTTCAAGCCATCGCCGATGATAACCTGGCATTGGGCAGATATGGGGTTGAACCCATTCTCCATGGCACTTTCCAAATGGTCTACGGCGTTGGAGCGTCGTCCGGAATATAGTGTGTTGCAATCTGTCAGAAAAGGTTTGGCTCCCAAATTGCGTAGCAGGCGAGCCATCCGTGCGGCATAATTCGGGCGGATATATGCCAAGTTGCCGGGTTCTCCGAAATGTATCTTGATGGCAGTGAAGGCATCTTTCAGAGGCAGGTCGGTTATACCTGCTCTGCGCAACAAACGTTCCATCTTGTCCAGCAGGTTGCAGGTGGGCGAAGTGCGTAGGTCAGAGAAAAAGACTTTTGATGTCTGCATATTTCTATCGGTCTTGTTAGTTAGTCGCTACAAAGTTAGCGGTTATCTTTCAATTAGTTTAGTTATATTATGTAAAAAAGTGTCATAGTGGTACGGCTTTTCATTTCAATCAGCCTTGTCATTCCAATGAAAATCCTTAAACCCAGACAACAGCTTCACACAAAACTAAGGTTTAGCGCGCTAAACCTTTATATGAGCACGCTAAACCTTTATGTGAGCAGTGCATATTGTGAGGAATCCCAAGATTACTTAGGTAGAGACAAATCCATCGTGGCTCTACCCAGGACAGAATAATCCTAAAATCCGCCTGATGTCGCCCATTAGCCTACAAACTAGAATCCCCCCGAACTTCCTTCACGGCTTCACGCACGGATAATCCGTTGTGATTTAGCGTATTGCTATGAAAGATAACATCCTTCACGCATCTTTCACCACTTTCACAATGATGTCCTTCGGCTTCTTATATAGAAGCCGCTTGCTTCCAAGCAATAAGGACTACGCTTCCAAGGGCAGAGGAAGTTGCTTTCAACGTATAAGGAGAAAGACAGAGCGGATTCCGTCCTATCTGTCTGTGTTCAGAAGGCTGTGAAAGAAACGTGAAGGCATTTTTCCCGTCAAACCAATCAAGATTGCATTAACAAGGTCTATTTGCTCTTTTTAGATAAAAGAACCGTGCCATAGGGGACCTTGTCCCTGACCGATGTGCAGGTTCCGGGCTTCGATGATGGCTTGGCTCACGTATGCCTTGGCGCATTTGATGGCTTCTTCCATGACATTTCCCATAGCCAAATAGGTGGCGATGGCCGATGACAGGGTACATCCCGTGCCGTGCAGATTACGGCTTTCCACCTTGGGGGCGGTGAAGCGGGTAACCTTGCCGTGGCAAGAAAGAATATCACACATCGAATGCCCTTCCAGATGTCCGCCTTTGATGAGTATGGCAGTGTGATAACATTCGGACAAGTAGAGGGCCGCCTGTTCCATGTCTTCTATCGTATTGATAGGACGGGAGGCAAGCAAACGGGCTTCGTGCAGGTTGGGGGTAATCAGGGTGCATTGGGGAAGGAGATAACGGCAAACCGCTTCTATGGCGTTTTCTTCCATCAGCCGATGTCCGCTGGTTGAAATCATAACGGGGTCGTACACGATAGGACCGGTATATCGTTGCAATACGTGCGACAAGGCCAGAGTCATGGCGCTGTCACCTACCATTCCTATCTTGATGGCATCTACCTGCAAGTCGTTCAGGACAGAGGATACTTGGAGCACCATGAATTCAGGGTCAACCGGAGATATGCCTTGTACTCCCTGCGTGTTTTGGGCGGTCAGGGCGGTCAGGGCGGAAGCGGCATAGGCTCCCAATGCCGAGATGGTTTTGATGTCTGCCTGGATACCTGCGCCTCCGGAGCTGTCGGAGCCGGCTATGGTAAGCACGGTGGGAGGAGCTCCGTGGGTTTGTCGCCACAGACGGTGGAAGTGTGGCAAAAAGCTTTCAGAAGACTGTTTCCAGACATCGCCCAAGACAGCAACTCCGCCGAATCCTAAGCTTCGGATTTCTTCTATGTGTGTGTGGTCGATTCCTCCCAGAGCGATGACCCGGTCGTCTATCAGCTGGCAATCTCTGGCCTGGCGCAGGTCCTCATGGCTGAAAGCAGAGTCATAGCCGGGTTTAGATATGCTGTTATATATCGGGCTGAGGAATACATAGTCGCATTCTTGTTTGTAGCGTTCCACCTCTTCCAGGGTGTGGCATGAGCGGCTTGTCTGCCCGTGATACCCGACCGGTTTCTGTGGATGCCGACTGTTCAGGTGGATGCCTTGTAGCTGAAAGACACCGGCGAGGTGGAAATGGTCGTGCAGGACAATGCGGGAGTGGTAGGAGAGGGGGATGTTGTGAATCCACTCTTCTACTTCTTGCTCTTTGGCCTGAGGCTTGCGCAGATGCAGCGTCTGCAGTCCATTGCGGAAGAGGGTAGTAACCGCTTCGGCTTCGCCGGAGAAAATGTCTGGACGGGTAATGACGATGAGCTTCATAGGACATTAAAATTCGAGGATGTGTGACTGGAGTGTGCGGAGGTCAATGGTCCAGAGTCGCCCGCTGAGCACTTGACCAAAACCTGCTATGATTTTCAGTACTTCCGAAGCCTGCGCGCAAGCTGTGATGCCTGCCGTTACACCGATTATTGCTTTATCGGGAAGTAGACGCAGCATCTCTTCTTCGTCCGGATAGAGATGTCGATAATGGCGGGGATGGGGACCGTAGTTGAATACGGACACTTGTCCCTGAAAGCCCCGGACTGCACCATAGACGTAGGGTTTGGCTTGCATAGCACATGCATCTGCCAGCAGATAGCGGGTCTGGAAATTGTCACAGCCATCTACCACCACATCATAGTTTGCAACAAGTTCTTCGACATTGCGTTTAGTCAGCCGATAGGGGTGCATTTGTATCGCTACGCGGCTGTTCAGTTCGCGGAGGCGCCGGGTAGCGAAAAGAACCTTAGGCTGATCCAGGTCGGCTTCGGCATAGAGTATCTGTCGTTGCAAGTTGTTCAGGCTCACGATGTCGTCGTCCACCATTCCTAATGTTCCGATACCTGCCGCAACCAGGTAGAGAGCAGCAGGGCATCCCAGTCCCCCTACGCCTACTAACAGCACACGTGCCTGTGAAATACGTTTCTGTCCTTCGGCTCCTATTTCAGGCAAGGCTATCTGGCGGTCATACCGCTGTTTATCTTCCATATTTTGTATTCTGTATCATTATTACTTAATTTTTGAGGGTGTGTCATAATGACAAACGGCTATCATTTGATACACCCTCATTGTTATCCCTCTTATGGATATGTGTGTCATCCATACACCCAGGAGAGCGTCTGCCACATACCTTTCATTTTGGCCTCACCGTAAGCAAACGTTACTATACGGCGGGGGCATATTTTTTCAAGTCGAACGAAGCGTCCCAATCTTTCCATACAGGTTCACGTCCCATACGTCGGAGTGCGGCGTCCACTTCACGGGCTGTACGCTCATCGCTCACATGGAATTGTTCGAGTGTTTGCGGATAACTGTAATATCCTCCCGGTTCCGTTTTACTTTCGGCGCTCATGGTGGTAACACCCAGAGTGGCCATGTGGTCACGTATGGAAGCAGGTTCCCGGGTAGAGTAGGAGATGTCCACATCGTGATCAAAAATACGCATGGCGAAGGTAGCCTGAGCCAGTTCCCGGTCGGTCATTACCACGTTGGGCTGGAACCCTCCGTTTTCCGATGGGCGCATGCGGGGAAAATTCACGCTGTATTTCGTTCTCCAATAATGATGTTGCAGGTAGCGCAAATGATAGGCCATCATGGTGATGTCTGTGCGCCACTCCTTCTCCAGGCCGATGAGTACACCCATTCCGATGCTGTGTACGCCTGCCTGTCCCATGCGGTCAAAGCCGTTGAGTCTCCACTCAAATTTCGACTTCATGCCCTTTGGGTGATAAATGTTGTAGTGCGCACGGTTATACGTTTCCTGGAAGCAGATAACTCCATTCATGCCATGGTGCGTCAATTCTTCGTATTCCTCGGCCTTCAGGGGCATGACTTCTATTTTCAGGTTTGAGAAGTAAGGCTTGGCCAAGTCAAGGGCTCGGGCTATATAGGGTACGCCTGCCTTGGCAGGATTCTCTCCTGTAACGAGAAGCAGGTTTTCAAAAGGAGCCAAGCGTTTGATGGCCTTATATTCATTCACAATCTCCTCCTCCGTCAGGATGGTACGCTTCATAGGGTTAGAGATGTGGAAGCCACAATACACACACGAGTTGGTGCATGAATTGGTGAGGTAGAGGGGCACGAACATCGAAATAGTCTTGCCGAAGCGCTCTTCCGTATATTTCCGGCTGAGTCGGGCCATTGTCTCTAAATAAGGCTCGGCGGCCGGTGAGATAAGTGCCATGAAATCCTCCACGTCACAATGCTCTTTGGTTAGGGCTCGACGCACGTCAGCATCAGTTTTTCCTTGGATGCGGGCGGTGGTGTCGTCCCAGCTGATTTTATTTAATTCTTCGCTAAACATATTCATTCTTTTGACGTATTTTTGTTGATGCTTCTGCTAAGCTTCATAGCGCAGAAGTTGGGTCCGCACATGGTACAATACTCACCGTCCACGTGCTTACCTGCGTGGAAATAGCTCATAGCCCTTTCTGAGTCGAGCGACAAGTCGAACTGGTCTTTCCAACGGAATTCATAGCGGGCCTTGCTCAAGGCATTGTCACGCACCTGGGCTCCGGGATGTCCTTTGGCCAGGTCGGCTGCATGAGCAGCTATCTTATAGGTCACCACGCCTGTCCTCACATCTTCCTTGTCGGGCAGGGCTAAATGTTCTTTCGGGGTGACATAACACAGCATAGCTGTTCCCAGCCATCCTATCTGTGCCGCTCCGATAGCCGAGGTGATGTGGTCGTAGCCGGGGGCAATGTCCGTTACAATGGGGCCTAAGGTATAGAACGGTGCCTGGTGGCATTTCTCCATCTGTCGTTCCATGTTTTCCCTGATTTTGTGCATGGGCACATGACCGGGCCCTTCAATAAAGGCTTGCACGTCTTTGTCCCAGGCACGTGTCACAAGTTCGCCCATGGTGTCGAGTTCTGCGAATTGTGCCTCGTCATTGGCGTCTTGTATGCAACCGGGGCGCAGCCCGTCACCCAGCGAGATGGCTGTGTCATATTGTGCAAGGATGTCGCAAATATCGTCAAAGTGCTCATAGAGGAAAGATTCCCGGTCGTGTATCAGGCACCATTTGCTCATGATACTTCCCCCCCGGCTTACGATGCCACACAAGCGTTTATCTGCCAAGTGCACATTGTGTCGGCGTATGCCCGCATGTATGGTAAAGTAGTCCACTCCTTGTTCGCATTGCTCAATGAGCGTATCACGATACAGTTCCCACGTGAGGTCTTCTACTCGGCCATTCACCTTCTCCAATGCCTGATAGATAGGTACAGTCCCTACCGGTACCGGACAGTTACGGATAATCCACTCCCGCGTTTCGTGTATGTTCGCCCCAGTAGATAAATCCATGAGGGTGTCTCCTCCCCATTTGCAGCTCCACAGAGCCTTCTCCACTTCCTCCTCAATGCTTGATGTCGTGGCTGAATTGCCTATGTTCGTATTAATCTTTACTAAAAAAGCACGTCCGATAATCATGGGCTCTGCCTCGGGATGATTAATATTAGCTGGCAGCAAGGCACGTCCGGCTGCTATTTCCTGGCGGACGAACTCGGGGGTGATGTAGGTTTCAATGCCTAATTCGGCACAATTCATGTTCTCACGGATAGCCACATACTCCATTTCCGGGGTAATGATGCCCTGCTTGGCGTAGTGCATCTGTGTGCAGCGGCATCCTTCTTTAGCCCGCAAGGGCAATGTGATATGCTCAAACCGGAGGTGATCCAGCGAATGGTCATCACGACGCATACGGCCGTATTCCGAACTGATTTCAGGCAAGCGTTCTACATCATTGCGTTTCAAAATCCAAGACTCGCGTAAACGGGGAAGCCCTTTTTTCAGGTCGACCGATACATTGGGATCGCTGTAAGGACCACTCGTGTCATAGATATACACCTGAGGATTGGGGGTTATTATCTTTTCGCCTTTAGCATCGAAGGTGGTGCTGGGCACTTGCTCTACCCGGCGCATAGCCACGCGCAGATCAGAGTACAGCTGTCCAGGCAGATAAACCTTCTCGGAACGGGAGTATTTGATACGTTGGTTCATTGTCGTCTTGATAGATAGTTATTAATAGGGGATTATTCATTAAGAAAAGCTGTCAATGGCGAACTTGCCTCTGCCACCATTGATTCGGCCTGTACGCCCAATCCGGCTTCATAAGCACGGCGTCCGGCTTCTACGGCTTCCTTAAATGCCATAGCCATCTGCACCGGGTCTCCTGCTACGGCGATGGCAGTATTGACCAGGCACGCCGATGCTCCCATTTCCATTGCTTCGGCAGCGTGGCTTGGGGCTCCGATACCGGCATCTACCACTACGGGGATGTTAGCCTGTTCGATGATGATACGCAGGAAATCGCGCGTCTGCAAGCCTTTATTGGTACCGATAGGGGCTCCCAAAGGCATGACGGTAGCAGCGCCGGCTTCTTCCAGATGCTTGCACAAAGTCGGGTCTGCCTGGCAATAAGGGAGGACTACAAATCCGAGTTTTACAAGTTCTTCGGTAGCCTTTAATGTTTCAATCGAGTCGGGCAACAGATAGCGGGGATCGGGATGAATCTCCAGTTTCAACCAGTTGGTACCGAAAGCTTCGCGGGCCATTTGAGCGGCAAATACGGCTTCTTCTGCTGTACGTACTCCGCTGGTGTTGGGTAAAAGCTGAATACCCGGATGATGGATGTGACACAACATGTCATCCTCTTTGTTTTCCAATTCAATGCGTTTCATGGCTACAGTTACCATTTGGGTGCCTGAAGCAAGAATGGCTTGTTCCATGATTTCGTTAGAACTGAATTTGCCTGTTCCCAAGAAAAGGCGTGAGTCGAACTCGTGTCCGGCAATGATAAGTTTCTTCATATCTTTTTTGATAACGTTTGGTTGTTGAGTTCACAGGTTCAGAATGTCTTGCATTTCTTTCACCGGGTTGTCGGCATGGAGTACGGCACCCGAAAGTGCGATGCCGTGTACCCCCGTTCTTAAGATGTCGGGAATGTCCTGACGAGTGATGCCCCCGATGGCTACTACAGGCAAGTGAATGTCAGCTTCCTTCATTTGTTGCATCAGACTGGCATAGCCTTGCAAACCCAGCACTGGACTAAGATTCTGTTTAGTGGTAGTGAAACGGAATGGACCGCAACCAATATAATCTGCCCCGCCTTGATAATGCCGGACAATATCTTCGAATGTATTGGCTGTCCCGCCAATCAGGAAACCTTCGCCCAACACTTGGCGCGCTTCGGCTACAGGCATGTCATTTTTGCCCAAATGCACTCCGTCGGCTTCCAGTTTCTGAGCCAATTCTACGTAATCGTCAATAATGAAAATGGCATCATGCTCTTTACAAAGGGCTTTTACTTGTCTGCCTACGGCTTCCACCTCACTGAGGGGACAATTTTTCATGCGCAGCTGTATCCACCGGCAGCCGCCTTCCAAGGCTATCCGTGCACTATCCAAATAAGAATAGCGCTCTGTATAGTGGGTTATAAATTGTATCGGTATCATGATATTATCCTCCACAAGCTGCATGAATGATAACGATAGATGCTCCTTCGCACAAGAGCGTGTCTCCCCACGCTGTGCGAGGGATTAGGTGGTTATTGATGGCTACGGCCACTCCCTGCACGGGCAAAGACAGTTCTTCGGTCAGTTGGAGTAACGTGGTTGCCTGCGTCTCCTGCTCTTTGTCGTTGATTATAATCTTCATCTTTCCTCTTGCTGTATTAAGGTTATGACATAGAAAAAGACAAAGGAATGCTCCGAACGGGCAAATAGAGAAGTGTATATATCCAATTCCTACGGCAGTGCTAACTGCATCAGGTTCGAGGGTATAATCTCAGCCCGCTTGGGGCACCCCTTTGATTTTACGGGGGCAAAGATAGAAGATTTTGGCGAAAAAACGTTCTATCAGGACGTTTTTTTATCTGTCAGTGCTGATAGGCTTGTTCATGTACGCCGGCTACAGCTCGCCCGCTCGGTTCGTTCATGTCTTTAAAGGAGCTGTCCCAAGCTAAAGCTTCGGCTGTAGAACAGGCCACGCTGGGTACACTGGGCACACTGCGGGCTGCACTGGCACTGGGAAAATGCTCTTCGAATATGCAACGGTAATAATACTCTTCTTTATTTCGGGGCGGGTTGATGGGAAAACGTTCGGCAGCACGGGCCATTTGTTCGTCGGAAATGGCAGCCGAAGTGATGGCTTTCAGTGTATCAATCCAGCTATATCCTACGCCGTCAGAGAACTGCTCTTTCTGTCGCCAAACAATGCTTTCGGGCAGCATGTCGGCAAAGGCTTCGCGTACTACCCGTTTTTCAATGTTCTTGCCCGGACACATTTTGACTGCCGGGTCAATCCGCATGGCAACATCGAGGAATTCTTTGTCAAGAAAGGGCACTCTGCCTTCTACTCCCCAAGCAGCCAGACTCTTGTTGGCACGAAGACAATCATACAGATAAAGTTTAGAGAGTTTGCGTACTGTCTCTTCGTGGAATGCATGTGGAGTGGGAGCTTTATGGAAATAAAGGTAACCTCCGAATACCTCATCGGCTCCTTCTCCGCTCAGTACCATCTTGATGCCCATCGATTTAATGACCCTTGCCAGCAGATACATGGGGGTAGATGCGCGGACGGTAGTGACATCGTATGTTTCGATGTAATATATAACATCGCGCAGGGCATCAAGTCCTTCTTGAATCGTGTAGTGTATTTCATGGTGTACCGTTCCGATATAGTCGGCCACGTCACGGGCTTTTAGCAAGTCGGGTGCCCCTTCCAGTCCGATGGCGAAGGAATGTAATTGAGGCCACCAGGCTTCGCTCTTGCTGTCTGTTTCGATACGTTTGGCGGCATACTTCTTGGCGATGGCCGAGATGACCGAAGAGTCGAGTCCACCAGAAAGAAGTACGCCATACGGTACGTCAGACATCAGTTGCCTTCTGACTGCATCTTCCAACGATTGACGTATTTGCCGGGCGGGAGCAATGGCATCAGAGTTGTGTGGCAGACTGCTGCAGGACATCCAGTCGCGGGTGTACCAACGCTTCATTTTCCCCTCCTTGCTCCACAAATAGTGACCGGGAAGAAAAGGCTCGTATTCATCGCAGAACCCTTCGAGCGCTTTAAGTTCGCTTGCCACATAAATGCGTCCTTCAAGGTCGTGTCCGATATAGAGCGGAATGACGCCTATCGGGTCGCGGGCTATAAGATATTCGTCTTTCTCTTCGTCATAGAGGGCAAAGGCAAAAATGCCATTCAGGTCTTCCAGAAAATGAATGCCTTTTTCCCTATAAAGTGCCAGAATGACTTCGCAGTCAGAACCTGTACGGAAAGGGTAAGTATCCTGATAGCGGGCACGTATGTCCCGATGATTGTATATTTCGCCATTGACAGCCAATATTTGCCGGGCATCGGGCGAGTAGAGGGGCTGGCCACCCGACTGGGGGTCGACAATGCTCAGCCGTTCGTGGGCCAGAATGGCGGAAGGACCGACATGGATACCACTCCAGTCGGGTCCCCGGTGACGTATTTTCCGAGCCATGCAGAGTGCTTTCTCACGCAACTCCGCGCTTTGTTTCTTAATGTTGAAGATACAAGCTATTCCACACATAATAGTATTATATTGTTGAGGTTAGAGATTTGACAAATACGTTTCTATATCTTGTGCCACTTTCCGTCCATCGGCCAGGGCGCGTACCACCAAACTGGCTCCATTACGTACATCGCCAGCAGGAAAGACCAGTGGTGGCAATTCAGGAAGAACCGGACGTAGGAAACCCATTGCCAATAGCACCATGTCAGTTTCTATTATTTCCTTTTTCCCGGTGAGTTTCATGGTCGGACGCCCATTTTCTGTTTCGGCAGGAAGCCATTGCACTTCTTCTACTTCTACTCCACAGACGCGACCGTTTTTCCCTATAAAACGTTGAGATGCCAACGACCAGCGTCGAAGGCAGCCTTCTTCGTGGGATGAGGTGGTTTTCAGTACAACGGGCCATTGGGGCCAGGGCGTGGCAGGATTCTGTCCGATGGGAGGCTGGGGCATGATTTCAATCTGAGTGACACTGGCAGCGCCTTGACGGATGGCCGTTCCTATGCAGTCACTGCCCGTGTCACCTCCGCCTATGACCAATACATGCCGTCCGTGGGCATTGACCAGCTGTTCCTTTGGAAAGGTTTCGCCGTCCAACAAACGGTTCTGCTGACTCAGCAACTCAAGGGCAAAGTAAATGCCCCGAAGCTCACGTCCAGGAATCTGAAGGTCGCGGGCTTGAGGTGTGCCCGTGCAAAGAGCATAAGCATCAAAACCTTCGGGCAAGTGTGCCTGATCGACATTTACGTTCATTTCAAAGCGAATGCCGTCATCTTTCAGATATTGGATACGACGGTCGATTACCTCTTTGGGCAACTTGAAATTAGGGATGCCATATCGCAATAATCCACCAGGAAGGGGGGCACGGTCGTAGACGGTGACATCATATCCGCGGGCATTGAGTCTGACGGCAGCGCTCAGTCCTGCCGGACCGCTTCCTACGACTGCTACCCGCAGTCCTTTTCTTTCTCCACGTATGGGACGGACGTATCCTTCACGAAAGGCAGCTTCGGCGATGGCGGCTTCGTTCTCACGGATTGTGACAGGAGCATCACACGAAAGTTTCAGCACACACGATTTTTCACACAAAGCAGGGCAGATGCGACCGGTAAACTCCGGAAAGTCGTTTGTTGCTGTCAATACCCGATAGGCTTCTTCCCATTTGCCTTTGGAAAGGGCGTCCTGAAATTCCGGCTGCTTGTTGCCCAAAGGACAGGCCCAATGGCAGAAGGGGACACCGCAGTCCATGCAACGCGAAGCCTGTAGCTTGCGGTCGCGGCTGTTGAGCGTCTGCTCCACCTGGCTGAAGTCGGTAATGCGTTCATTTATAGGTCTGTATCCCGCTTCCTGTCGGGGGATGGTAAGAAATGCGTTCAATTTTTCCATCATATTGTTTTTCTTTATAAAAAACTTGTTTAAATCCTGCCTTTGCTATCATTACGGTGGTAGTCGGTTGGCTCACAATGTATTAATAGAATATCCCAACCTCACTGCATTTCTCCCGGTATGGCGAAAGGCGATTATTTTAACGGGTTCTGGTTCATGAAGTAATTCATCTTTTTCGGTCAACGAATCGGGTTGTTAATATCCCGCTGACAATCAGCGTTCTATTTTACCTATATAACGAGCATCCTGCTTATCGCTTGAAAGCTGGATGCTTATCGCTTAGCAATTTCCTGCGAAAGGCTTATCAGAACAGCTCCCCTATATAGGATATCCTACCGTTGTGCAGAAGAAGTTTATATCACTTCAATAATCACGTTGCATGTCGGCAATTTTCTGTTGCAGCTTTTTCATTTGCTCTTCCTGCAAGACCTTTTTGTATTCAATGGGCACTACTTGAATGAACTGTTCCACATATCGTCCCCAGTCGTCCAGCATGGTGCGTGCCAGTTTGGAGCCCGTATATAAGTAGTGTTGTCGAATCAGCTCGTGTAGCTCTTTGCGGTAGGAAGCTTCTTCAATCAGCGACAGTTCGACCATCTCCATGTTGCAGAAGTAGTCAAAATCGCCCTTTTTGTTCCATACATAAGCTACACCCCCAGACATGCCCGCAGCAAAATTGCGACCCGTAGTACCCAATACTACGACACGTCCTCCGGTCATGTATTCGCAGCAGTGATCGCCTACACCTTCAACTACAGCTGTTGCGCCAGAGTTGCGGACAGCAAAGCGTTCGCCGACGCGTCCGTTAATATACACCTCACCCGATGTGGCTCCGTAAAGCAATGTATTGCCGGCGATGACATTCTTTTCTGCTTCAAAGTTCGACCGGATGGGAGGCATTACGATGATGCGCCCCCCACTGAGTCCCTTGCCCAAGTAATCATTGGCTTCTCCTTCTAATTTGAAATTGATGCCGGAGGCAAGGAATGCTCCGAAACTTTGGCCTGCCGAACCTTTAAACCGGACATTGAGCGTATGTTCCGGTAGACCTTGTGCGCCATGTCTTTTGACAACAGCTCCAGAGAGCATAGCACCGGTGGCACGGTCCGTATTGGCAATCGTATATTCCAATGACAATTCCCCTTGCCCGCCGTCCACAATGTTTTGGGCTGCATTCAGAATATCTACATCTTTCACACGGCTGATGCCATGTTCTTGGTCGATAATGTGTCGAATAGCCGTTTCCTTGTCTATCCGCTTCAGCAGGCGGTCAAAATGCAGAAGGTTTTCTTTGCCGCCGACATGTACCTCCGGGCGTCGTATAATCAAATCCGACCGGCCAATGATGTCGTCTATTCTTTCTACCCCGATTTGTGCCAGATACTCGCGGACTTCCTGAGCCAGGAAGGTGAAATAATTGACCAAATACTCACCCTTCCCATGAAAACGTCGGCGCAATTCCGGATCTTGGGTCGCAACACCCACCGGACACGTGTTTTGGTTGCATTTCCGCATCATGACACACCCCAGTACAATAAGTGCCGCTGTAGCAAAACCGTATTCTTCAGCCCCCAACATGGCCATCAGCACCACATCCCGTCCGGTCTTCAGTTGTCCGTCCACTTGTAGGATAACCTGGCCACGCAGACCATTGAGCACCAGGGTCTGTTGGGTTTCACTTAATCCTAACTCAGGAGATACACCTGCATATCGGATGCTTGAAGCGGGCGATGCTCCCGTTCCTCCGTCTGCTCCCGATATGACAATCAAGTCTGCTTTGGCTTTTGCCACACCGGCAGCAATGGTTCCCACGCCACTCTCAGCCACCAGTTTTACACTTATTCTGGCCCTCGGGTTCACGTTTTTCAAATCAAAGATAAGCTGCGCCAAGTCTTCAATCGAATAAATGTCGTGGTGAGGCGGAGGTGAAATCAGTGAGATTCCGGGGATAGAATGCCTTGTACGGGCTATCACCTTGTCCACTTTGAAGCCAGGCAACTGCCCGCCTTCTCCCGGCTTGGCGCCTTGGGCTATTTTTATCTGAATTTCATCGGCATTGACCAGATATTCGGTGGTTACCCCAAATCTTCCCGAAGCCACCTGCTTGGTGGCACTATTCAGTTCGGTACCAAAGCGCATCGAGTCTTCACCTCCTTCGCCTGTATTGCTTCGACCATGCAAACGGTTCATGGCCCAGGCTATTGCTTCATGTGCTTCCTGGCTGATTGCTCCGAAAGACATGGCACCTGTAACAAAACGATGCAGAATATTCTCAACAGGCTCTACACGGTTTATATCAATAGGATTCTTCTTAAACCCGAAGAAATCACGCACGAAGATAGGAGTTGTCTTTTCATCGACCAGTTTAGTAAACTCCTTGAATTTCTTGTAGCTTCCTAAGCGGGTGGCTAACTGTAGCGTGCTGATAGTTTCCGGATTCCATGCATGAGGTTCACCGCCTTTACGCCACGCATACATTCCCTTGTTTGGCAACAAAGGAGCGGAAGTTTCTCCATTGCGGATGATTTCCATTCCCTCGTTGTGGAACGCTATGGCATCTTTAGCCACCTCTTCCAACCGAATGCCTCCTATAGGTGAAGGAAGTCCTCCCAAGTAAGCATGGCTTAGCTCTTCACTCAGGCCGACGGCTTCAAATATTTCTGCCCCCCGGTAAGACCGAATCGTGCTAATGCCCATTTTGCTCATTATCTTCAGCAAACCTTTGCAGATGGCTTTGATATATTTCTTTTCAGCTGTCGCATAATCAAGCTGAAGTTCTTTGTTGCGTACCAAATTGTCAATTACGGCAAAAGCCATGTAGGGATTGAGGGCACTTGCGCCAAAACCTAAAAGCAGGGCGGCATGCATCACTTCGCGAATCTCGCCGCTTTCGACCACAAGGGCTGTCTGTACGCGTTTTCCGACAGAAATAAGATGATGATGTACTGCGCTTACAGCCAGTAGCGAAGGAACAGCCGTGTGTGCGGCATCTACATCACGGTCTGTCAATATAATGTAATTGGCTCCGTCCGTGACCGATTCTTCGGCCTGCTTACATAAGCGGGTCAAAGCTTCCTGTAATCCAACTTTTCCTTGGGATGTTTCAAAAAGCATTGGTATTTTGACAGCCTTAAAGCCCTTGTATCGGATGTTGCACAACAAATCCAGCTGCGTATTGGTTAGAATAGGATGATTCAGTCTGACCATCTTGCAATGGCTTTCGCTGGGGGTCAGAATGTTCATGCCTACTGCTCCTATGTACTCTGTTAGAGACATAACCAACTCTTCGCGAATCGGATCAATAGGAGGATTGGTTACTTGAGCAAATTGTTGCCTGAAATAGTTGTAAAACAACTGAGGTTTGCTGCTCAACACAGCCAGAGGGGTATCATTGCCCATGGCACTCACGGGTTCGGAGCCGTTTTGTGCCATAGGAAGAATGATTCGTTCCACATCTTCTTTGGAATAACCGAAGAAACGCAATTTGGCATCATAGTGTTCCACGGTGTTGGGCACTTTTCTTCCACTTTTCAGTTCATCCAGTTCTATCCGGTTGGTAGCTAACCAAGTGCGGTAAGGTCTGGCTTCTGCCAGTTGACATTTCAATTCGTCATTTGTATAAATTCTGCCTTCCTGAGTGTCTATAAGTAAAATCTTACCGGGTTGCAGACGTCCCTTTTCCTTGATGTCTCCCGGTTCGAAATCCATTACCCCCACTTCGCTTGCCACTACCATCATATCGTTGCGTGTAATGAGGTAGCGTGCAGGTCTTAAGCCATTTCTGTCCAACATGCCACCGGCATAACGCCCGTCGCTGAACAGTAAAGCAGCAGGACCGTCCCACGGCTCCATCAGGATGGAATGGTATTCGTAGAATGCCTTCAAATCTTCGCTGATAGGGTTCTTTTCGTTGAACGACTCAGGCACCAGCATGGCCATGGCATGGGGCAGGCTTAGTCCGGACATGACAAGAAACTCCAATACGTTGTCCAGCGAGGCGCTATCGCTCATGTGCGGTTGTATGATAGGACGTATATCTTTGATATTTCCCAATGTAGCAGTGGAAAGTACGCTTTCGCGGGCCTCCATCCAACTCCGGTTGCCTCTTATCGTATTTATTTCGCCGTTATGGGCAAGCAGGCGGAAAGGTTGGGCCAATCCCCATGTAGGAAAGGTGTTGGTACTGAAGCGTGAATGTACCAATGCCAGGCCACTGGTGAAATATCTGTTGGTCAGGTCTGGAAAATAGTTCCGCAACTGCATGGAGGAAAGCATCCCTTTATATACGATGTTTTTGGTAGACAGGGATACAATATAAAAATCCTTGCGGCCGGGAATATCCGATTCACGTACCCGGTTCTCAATTTTTTTCCTAATCGTGTAGAGTTTGCGGTCGGCCACATCATTTTCTGCAAATCCTGTGACGAATATCTGCTTGATGTCCGGTTCCGAAGCCAGCGCGGCCTCTCCCAATATTTCCGGGCGGGTGGGCACATTGCGCAGATGCATCAGTGTCAGTCCCTCTTTTTCAATTTCTTCGATAATGATACTAAGTATGGCAGACTGTTCTTTCTCGTCTTTAGGGAGGAACAACAGTCCTGTGCCGTATTTCCCCTTTTCAGGTACCGGTATGCCCTGCAATAAGATAAACTCATGAGGTATTTGTATCATGATACCTGCACCGTCTCCAGTCTTATTATCGGCTCCTTCGGCTCCGCGATGGCGCATGTTTTCCAATACCTTTAAGGCCGAATCTATCAATTCATGCGATTTGTTTCCATGAATGTTTACCAGCATACCGACTCCGCAGGCATCGTGCTCATTGCTTGCACGATACAATCCCTCAGATTCAGGTATCCAAGCCTGTTCTGTTTCTTTTGTTTGGTCGCTAAAAGGTTCTCTTTTCATTGTATTTATATCTTTCTGATTGTGTAATCGCGTTATTTATTAGCAATTTGTTCTGCAAAAGTAGTAAAACACTTTTAAATTGATATATTCTATTTGGGCGATTTGACCCTGCTGGAGTGTAGTATGATAATCAAGGCTGATAGAGGGTGAATTGCTTACAGATTGAAAGAATAATAGGGTGTAATGCTTTTGATTTGAATTTTCGCCTATTTGAAACATAAATAACAGATTCTTTAACATTTTGTTATGTGAAAGAGTTTTTTCTGCTTATTTGACTAACAAAAGGTGCAATGATGAACATTATGTTTTCAATAATCACTATCTTTGCACCACAAATCCTCCAGCTTTTGTCTTTGATGGGAGGTGAGAGTGCCGACAAAGAAATAGTGGGTGCTCTTTGGTAAAAGGCAAGCTCATACACAATATTATTATATATAGAGAATGGAACAACTGAAGCATGAATGTGGCGTGGCCATGATACGCCTGCTGAAACCCTTGGAGTACTACGAACAGAAGTACGGGACATGGATGTACGGGCTGAACAAGCTCTATCTGCTGATGGAGAAGCAACATAACCGGGGGCAGGAGGGAGCCGGTCTGGCTTGCGTCAAGCTGGAAGCTAACCCCGGAGAGGAATACATGTTTCGCGAAAGGGCTTTAGGCTCGGGGGCCATTACGGAGATATTCAATACCGTGCATAACCAATTCAAGGATCTGACGCCTGAGCAATGGCATGATGCAGACTATGCCAAGAAGTGCCTGCCCTTTGCCGGCGAAGTCTATATGGGACATCTGCGTTATTCGACTACAGGCAAGTCTGGCCTCTCGTATGTGCATCCTTTCTTAAGAAGGAATAATTGGCGGGCGAAGAACCTGGCTCTATGCGGCAACTTCAACCTGACCAATGTGGATGAGATATTTGCCCGCATCACTGCCATGGGGCAGCACCCCCGCAAATATGCCGATACCTATATCATGTTGGAGCAGGTGGGACATCGGTTGGATCGGGAAGTGGAACGGCTCTTCAACATTGCTGAAGCTGAGGGATTGGCTGGGATGGACATCACTCACTATATAGAAGACCATATAGATTTGACTAATGTGTTGCGCACGTCGAGCAAGGAGTGGGATGGAGGATACGTTATCTGCGGACTGACGGGCAGCGGCGAGTCGTTTGCCATTCGTGACCCGTGGGGTATCCGTACCGCTTTCTGGTATCAGGACGATGAGGTGGCTGTGCTGGCCAGCGAGCGCCCTGTGATACAGACGGTGTTCAATGTACCTATCGAATCTATCAAGGAAATGCAGCCCGGACAGGCAGTCATCTTCACTAAAGGCGGCAAGATGCGTTCGGTACAGGTGAACAAACAACGTGCCCTGAAGCCCTGCTCCTTTGAGCGCATTTATTTCAGCCGGGGCAGTGATGCAGACATCTACCGGGAACGGAAACTTCTCGGCAAGGAGTTGGTGCCCAGTATCCTCCGGGCTATCGACAATGACATTGACCATACGGTTTTCTCTTTCATCCCCAATACGGCCGAAGTGGCTTACTGTGGCATGATGGAAGGACTGAACGAGTACCTGAATGAAGAGAAAGTTTACCAGATAGATGCCTTGGAACATACTCCTACGCACGAGCAACTGGTCAGAATCCTGTCCCGTCGCATACGCAGCGAGAAGGTAGCCATCAAAGACATCAAACTGCGCACCTTCATTGCCGAGGGCAATACGCGCAACGACCTGGCGGCACACGTGTATGACATTACCTACGGTAGCCTGGTGCCGGGCGAAGACAACTTGGTTATCATAGACGATAGCATCGTGCGTGGTACAACCCTCAGGCAGAGCATCATCGGCATCCTCGACCGCTTGGGACCGAAGAAGATTATCATTGTCTCCTCCTCGCCTCAGGTGCGCTACCCCGATTACTACGGCATCGACATGTCCCGTATGAGTGAGTTCATAGCCTTCAAGGCTGCCATTGAATTGCTGAAAGATAGGGAAATGCGCAATATCATCGCTTCTGCCTACCGCAAGTCGAAAGAGCAGGCAGACCTGCCCAAGGAACAGATGGTGAACTATGTGAAAGACATCTATGCCCCTTTCAGCGACGAGGAAATCTCCGCTAAGATTGCTGAGTTGCTTACGCCCAAGGGAACCAAGGCTAAGGTAGAGATTGTCTACCAACCTCTTCAGGGACTGCACCAAGCTTGTCCCAACCATCCGGGCGACTGGTACTTCAGCGGCGACTATCCTACGCCGGGCGGGGTGAAGATGCTGAACAAAGCGTTCATCGACTACATCGAGCAGGTCTATCAATTCTAAATAAATGAAGAACGAAGGACGAAAGAAGAAACCCGACATCGCGGGCGAGTGGCTGGCCATGGGCATAGCACTCGGTGTGGCGTTCGGCATCATCTTCGAGAATATCGGTTTGTGGCTACCCATTGGCGTGTGCATCGGACTGGTGGGGCCTGCGATGAAAAGAATTAAGAAGAATAACAAAGACAACAATCCTAACGAATCAGATAAAGAATGAGAAACGTAACCCTTATCCTCGACGACGGGACCCGCTTCCACGGGCAGTCGTTCGGCTATGAGAAGCCCGTGGCGGGCGAGGTGGTCTTCAACACGGCGATGACGGGATACCCCGAAAGCCTGACCGACCCAAGCTATGCCGGGCAGCTGATGACATTGACATATCCCTTGGTGGGCAACTATGGTGTGCCGCCCTTCACCTTCGCTGAGAATGGGCTGCCTCACTTCATGGAAAGCGAGAAGATTCATGCCGAGGCCATCATCGTAAGCGACTACAGCGAGAACTACAGCCATTGGAACGCTGTAGAGAGTCTGGGCGACTGGCTCAAGCGCGAGCACATACCCGGTGTCACCGGCATCGACACGCGAGCACTGACCAAGGCCCTGCGAGAGCATGGCGTGATGATGGGCAAGATTGTCTTCGATGATGAACCGGACAACATACCCACCGCGCAATACTCTGGCGTGAACTATGTAGACAAAGTGTCCTGCAAGAGTGTCATCCGTTACAACGAAGGGGCAGGGAAGAAGGTGGTTCTTGTCGACTGCGGCGTCAAGGCGAACATTCTCCGCTGTCTTATCAAGAGGGGCGTAGAGGTCATCCGTGTGCCTTGGGACTACGACTTCAACGGCTTGGAGTTCGATGGCCTCTTCATTTCCAACGGTCCCGGAGACCCGGACACATGCGATGCCGCCGTGCAGAACATCCGGCGGGCTATGGCCAATGAGAAGCTCCCCATCTTCGGCATCTGCATGGGTAACCAACTCCTTAGCAAGGCCGGAGGGGCGAAAATCTATAAATTGAAATACGGACACCGAAGCCACAACCAACCTGTACGCATGGTAGGAACGGAGCGCTGCTTCATCACCAGCCAGAACCACGGCTATGCGGTGGACAACAACACGCTGGGCGCCGACTGGGAACCTCTCTTCGTGAACATGAACGACGGCTCGAACGAGGGCATCCGCCACCGCACGAATCCCTGGTTCTCCGCGCAGTTCCACCCCGAAGCAGCCTCAGGGCCGACAGACACGGAGTTCTTGTTCGACGAGTTCGTGAAGCTGCTTTAGTAAGCATTTGTTACCATGCAGGCTGTTTTACCTAACACATTGGGAATGAGCATTCCCGTAGGGAACCAGAACCAAGTCGGGGATAATCATACCAAAGGTCTGACCTTAGCCTGCAGAGGGTATATCTGTAAATATTTTTATATTCTAACCAACTCCTAACAGAAAAAGATATGAAACCAACAGACATAAAGAAAGTGCTGCTCTTGGGCAGCGGCGCACTGAAGATAGGTGAGGCAGGCGAGTTTGACTACTCCGGCTCTCAGGCTCTCAAGGCCCTGAAGGAGGAGGGCATCGAGACCGTCCTCATCAACCCCAACATCGCCACCGTGCAGACGTCAGAGGGCGTGGCCGACCAAATCTACTTCCTCCCTGTCACGCCTTACTTCGTGGAGAAGGTCATCCAGAAGGAGCGCCCGGAAGGCATTATGCTGGCCTTCGGCGGACAGACGGCACTGAACTGCGGCGTGTCACTCTACAAAAGCGGTGTACTGGAGAAGTACGGCGTCCGTGTGTTGGGCACGCCGGTGCAGGCCATCATCGACACGGAAGACCGCGAGCTGTTCGTGGAGCGTCTGAACGAGATTGACGTGAAGACCATCAAGAGCGAGGCGGTAGAAAACGCCGAAGACGCCCGCCGTGCCGCTGCAGCATTGGGCTATCCCGTCATTGTCCGTGCCGCCTATGCCCTCGGAGGCTTGGGCAGCGGCTTCTGCGACAACGAGGAGCAACTGAACGTGCTGGTTGAAAAAGCCTTCTCCTTCTCGCCCCAGGTGCTTGTGGAGAAGAGTCTTCGCGGTTGGAAAGAGGTGGAATACGAAGTGGTGCGCGACCGCTACGACAACTGCATCACCGTCTGCAACATGGAGAACTTCGACCCGCTGGGCATCCACACCGGTGAGTCCATCGTCATCGCACCCAGCCAGACACTCTCCAACACCGACTACCACAAGCTCCGCGAACTGGCCATACGCATCATCCGTCATATCGGAATCGTGGGCGAGTGCAACGTGCAGTATGCCTACGACCCGCAGTCGGAAGACTACCGCGTCATCGAAGTCAACGCGAGATTGTCCCGTTCGTCTGCCTTGGCCTCAAAAGCGACAGGCTATCCCCTGGCTTTCGTGGCCGCGAAGTTAGGATTGGGATATGGCCTCTTCGAACTGAAGAACTCCGTTACCAAGACTACGAGCGCTTTCTTTGAGCCTGCGTTGGACTACGTGGTCTGCAAGATACCCCGTTGGGACTTGGGTAAGTTCCACGGCGTGGACAAAGAACTGGGCTCCTCCATGAAGTCCGTGGGTGAAGTCATGGCCATCGGCCGCACCTTTGAGGAAGCCATCCAGAAGGGCCTCCGCATGATAGGACAGGGCATGCACGGCTTCGTGGAGAACAAAGAACTGGTCATCCCCGACATTGATAAAGCATTGCGCGAGCCGACAGACAAGCGCATCTTTGTCATCTCCAAGGCATTCCGCGCCGGTTACACCGTCGACCAGGTGCACGAGCTGACCAAGATTGACCGTTGGTTCCTCGAGAAGCTGATGAACATCATGCAGACCTCGAAAGAGCTTCACGCCTGGGGGGCCAACCACAAGCAACTGACCGACCTGCCCGATACCTTATTATATAAAGCAAAACGCCAGGGCTTCTCCGACTTCCAGGTGGCACGAGCCATCGGCATGGAAGGCGAGATGGAAGACGCCATCGTCACCATGCGGCAGCATCGCAAGCAACGCGGCATCGTGCCTGTGGTGAAGCAGATAGACACCTTGGCTGCCGAGTATCCTGCCCAGACCAACTACCTGTACTTGACATACAGTGGCACGGAGAACGACGTACATTACCTGGGCGACCACAAATCTATTGTCGTGCTCGGTTCGGGTGCCTACCGCATCGGTTCCAGTGTGGAGTTCGACTGGTGCGGCGTGCAGGCATTGAACACCATCCGCAAGCAAGGTTACCGCAGCGTGATGATTAACTATAACCCTGAGACGGTATCGACTGACTACGACATGTGCGACCGCCTCTACTTCGACGAACTGACCTTCGAGCGTGTCATAGATATTCTCGACCTGGAGAACCCGCATGGAGTCATTGTTTCTACCGGAGGGCAGATACCCAATAACTTAGCTATGCGATTGGACGAGCAACATGTACCCATCCTCGGCACCTCGGCCAAGAGCATTGACAACGCTGAAGACCGCGACAAATTCTCTGCCATGCTGGACCGCATCGGCGTGGACCAGCCCGAATGGAGCGCACTGACCAGCATGGAAGACATTAATGCCTTTGTGCAGAAAGTAGGTTTCCCTGTCTTGGTGCGTCCTTCGTATGTACTGAGCGGTGCCGCCATGAACGTCTGCTCCAACCAGGAGGAATTGGAACGCTTCCTGCAACTGGCGGCTAACGTCAGCCAGAAACATCCCGTAGTAGTGAGCCAGTTCATCGAACACGCCAAAGAGGTGGAGATGGATGCCGTGGCCCGCGACGGTGAAATCATTGCCTATGCCATCAGCGAACATATCGAGTTTGCCGGAGTACACTCAGGAGACGCCACCATTCAGTTCCCGCCTCAGAAGCTTTACGTAGAGACCGTGCGCCGCATCAAACGCATCAGCCGCGAGATTGCCAGAGAATTGAAAATATCCGGTCCCTTCAACATACAATTTCTGGCAAGAGACAATGACATCAAGGTCATTGAGTGCAACCTGCGCGCCTCGCGCTCTTTCCCCTTCGTGAGCAAGGTGTTGAAGATCAATCTTATCGAACTGGCCACCAAAATCATGTTGGGCATTCCGGTGGAGAAGCCGGACAAGAATCTGTTCGACCTCGACTACGTAGGTATCAAGGCCAGCCAGTTCAGCTTCAACCGCTTGCAGAAAGCCGACCCCGTGTTGGGTGTAGACATGGCTTCTACCGGTGAGGTAGGCTGTCTGGGTGACGACACCAACTGCGCCATCCTCAAAGCTATGCTGTCCGTAGGCCAACGCATACCGGAAAAGAACATCCTTCTCTCCACCGGCGGTCCCAAGCAAAAGGTTGAAATGCTCCAGGCTGCCCGCATGCTCCAGAAGAAAGGTTATAAGCTCTTTGCCACGGGTGGTTCATCCAAGTTCCTCACCGAGAATGGCGTGGAGAACACACGCGTCTACTGGCCCAGCGAAGAAGGTCAGCCCCAGGCACTCGACATGTTGCACCGCAAGGAGATAGATATGGTGGTAAATATTCCGAAGAACCTGACAGCAGGTGAATTGACCAACGGCTATAAGATACGCCGCGCGGCTATCGACTTGAACATTCCGCTTATCACCAATGCCCGTTTGGCCAGCGCTTTCATCAACGCCTTCTGCACCATGTCGGTAGACGACCTGCAGATTAAATCGTGGGCGGAATACAAATAAGAAGCGGACAAACTGATTTCTTTGATAATAGGCTGGCAGATGTCAGCCTATTATTTTTACATCATGCCAATTGCTTGGCAGCTTCATACCAAACACCGGACCCTTCTTCGTCGGACTTTTACAGTCTTATGTCAGGAAAGATGTTTCGTGCTTCTTATTTCTTTCATTTTCGTTTTACAAACCCGAAAAGAAGAGTTATATTTGCAAAATATAGAACATAAAATTGGGAGAGGAGGCATGGTAAGTACTATCCGGGGCACATTGTATGTCTTTATTTTGCTATTATTGGCAGCTTGTTCATCTACAAAATATGTTCCAGAAGGAGCCTATTTACTGGATGAAGTACGCATACGTACGGACAATGAAAATATAACCTCGTCCGATTTGTCCATGTACGTCCGTCAGAAACCCAACTCCAAATGGTTCAGCTTGATAAAGACCCAACTGTATGTCTACAACTGGTCCGGCCGTGACACTACCCGCTGGATAAACCGGATATTGCGCCGCTTAGGCGATGCGCCGGTCATCTACAGTGAGCAGGAAACCGCCCGGACGACGGAAGAAATCACGAAGGCTGTCCGAAACATGGGATATATGGGAGCCACGGTAGAACCTCTGCGTGAGGTAAACAAAAAAAAATTGAAGTTGACCTATCGGGTGCGTACAGGAAAGCCCTACAAGGTACGCACCTTGAGTTATGATATTCCCGACGCGAAAATCAACAGTTATATGCAGAAAGATTCTGCCAACACTCTGCTGTACGAAGGCATGTTTTTTGATGTCAACGTCTTGGATGCCGAACGCCAGCGCATTACTGCCAATCTGCTCAGAAACGGTTATTACAAATTCAACAAAGACTATCTGTTCTACACGGCTGATACGGTACGCAATACCTTTCTGGTAGATTTGACTTTACACTTGAATCAATACCGGCGTCAGCCGACGGATTCTTTAGGACCTCACCCGCAATATCACATCCGGCATATATCTTTTATCACCGATTATAACATGCTTGAGGCATCTGCCGAGAATAGCATTCAGGTGAATGATTCGTTGCACTACCAGGGATACCCCATCTATTTTAAAGACAGACTTTACCTGCGTCCGCAAGTGTTGGTCAACAACTTGCATTTTGAACCAGGCGATTTGTATAATGACAGGTCTGTACAGAGAACTTATACCAATTTCGGTCGGCTTCAGGCTTTGAAATATACGAATATACGTTTTCTGGAAACTCAACAAAACGATTCAACAAGCCTTAATGCCTATGTGATGCTCACAAAAAACAAGCCACAATCCATATCGTTTGAAGTTGAGGGCACTAACTCCGCTGGCGATTTGGGAGCGGGAGCTTCAGTATCCTACAATCACCGCAACTTGTTCCGGGGCTCCGAAGCTTTTATGCTGAAATTGCGCGGAGCGTATGAGGCTGTTTCGGGGCTGCAAGGTACGGGATACAATCAGAACTACATTGAGTTAGGAGCGGAAACCTCCATTAATTTTCCGCGTTTCCTGTTTCCTTTCCTCTCCAGCAATTTCACCCGGCGTGTATCGGCCACAACAGAATTCGGTTTGCAATATAACTATCAAATGCGCCCGGAATTTACACGCATTGTTGCTTCCGCCGGTTGGAGCTATAATTGGGGACTGACTCGGATGAGAGCCCAGCACCGGTTGGACCTGTTGGACATCAACTATCTGTATATGCCATGGATAGACCCTTCGTTCAAGAACCTTTACCTGGAACAGGAAGAGAACTATATTTTGAAATACAACTACGAAGACCGTTTGATTGTGCGGACAGGATACAGTTATACATACAATAGTGCCGGTCGGGCTTTGATGAACAATGCCACTTTAGGCAATTCTTATACTATTCGTCTGAATTTTGAATCGGCAGGTAATGTGCTTTATGCTTTAGCCAAAGCAACGGGCATGAGAAAAAACTCCAACGGAGAATATGCCCTGTTGGGCATTCCATTTGCCCAATATGTGAAAGCCGATGTGGACTTTGCAAAAAATATAGTGATTGACAGCCGAAACTCTTTGGCATTCCACCTTGGAGCAGGCATTGCCGTGCCTTATGGAAATGCTTCGGTAGTGCCTTTCGAGAAACGCTATTTCTCGGGTGGAGCAAACAGCGTGCGGGGATGGTCTGTGCGCGATTTGGGACCGGGTTCTTTTCCGGGTGACAACAATTTCTTAAACCAGTCGGGTGATATTAAATTGGATGCCAGCATCGAATATCGTACACGCCTTTTCTGGAAATTCCGCGGAGCAGCTTTCATTGATGCCGGAAACATCTGGACATTGCGCGATTATGAAGAACAGCCTGGCGGTAAATTTGAATTCAATAAGTTTTATAAACAGATAGCCGTAGCGTACGGATTGGGGGTACGTCTTGATTTAGACTTCTTTGTCTTACGCTTTGATGGGGGCATGAAAGCTATTAATCCTGTTTACGAGAGCGGTCCTCTGCGCTATCCGATTATTCATCCAAATTTTAAAAGAGACTTTGCCTTTCATTTTGCCGTAGGCTATCCATTCTGATGATATATAAGAAGTCTGATTCTTATATATTAGAACAAAATTCCTAATATATGAGGAGTCGGCTCCCCACATATTAGGAACAGATGGGTAAAAAAAGTCGGGCAGGAACTCTGCGGCACTTTTCGAATTTCGTTATCGCTGCGTCAGATACATGTCTGTCATTGCGGCCTGACGTGCCATTGAAACTCCCTGCGCATCCAATGTGACAGTCAGTTTTTCATTATCGGGCAATGTCATCTGAGCTGTCCCATCATTATTCAATTTTACAAGCTCTGCACTTGTTCCGTCAGCTACTACATTCCATGTGTTCTGTTCTGCGTTATATATCAGCTGCATAGATTCATTTTCTCCTTCCTTGGTGATAGAGTAGCCATTCTCTAAGGTTTCTACCAGGTAATTTCCGTTTTCACCCTTTACGGTTCTAACATCACCGATACTTGCCATCGGATTGCTGCCACTCCAAAATTCGATGGAGTTGATAACCAGTGCATCAGCCAAATAGCACACTCCATATACAGGAACGATATTGAAAGCTACAAATACAAGTTCATTTACAAATTTGTTGCTGATGCTTTGGTTCCAGCTGATTAATTTAGAATGAAGACCAAAAGAGCCAATGCACGAACTGAAAAGAAAGGCGCTGCATATCATACTGGCTGCAGCCATTTTGAAATTACACTTTTTCATTGAAATAGTTTTATTGTTAATAAAATCTGAAATCCGATAGATAGCTATTTTAATATGCTGTGTCGAATGTATGCCGGACAAAATCCTGTATGATGGGATAAGCTGCCTCCGGGGTACCTATTCCCTCACAAGCCTTTTCCAAAGGACATTTTCCATCTCCTCTACGGTTGATGATAAAAGGAGCCAGTACTCCCCAAGTTACAGGAATATTTGCACGGCGGAAGAATGTAGCGGCTGACTCGCTGACTGTGTCGGCATATACATGACCGACTTCTCCTAAAACCATCAAGGCGGCTGCTCCTTTTCCTATCACCTTATCAGCCACGGTTGCCCCTTTCAGAAAAGAGCGCTCAGTCTGGAAGAGTTCGTATAAATCTATGATACCTTTGCGTTGAAAGGTTCGGACTTCTCCCTCCTTTTCGATGACGCAAGAATAATTGCCTCTGTGCAATAATTCAATCAAACTTTCACCTGTCATAATTCTAAGATACCCTTTACTTTATTGATGAAGTGTAACAAAATTGAATCACCATAGATTGATGCCGTTTCTTTATCTCTTCTATTTGTGATTAAATTTATTTGGGAGCTTTCTGATACAAGTAGAAAGCAATGAAGGAATACAGAATATTCGGTATCCATACTGCAATAACCGGCGGCATATTCCCGTTTACGGCAAATGTGGCGGCAATGGTTTGGAATAGAATGTAAGAAAAACTCAGAGCCAATCCTATACCTAAATGCAATCCCATACCTCCTTTGGTTTTGCGCGAGGAAAGGGATACACCTATCAAAGTAAGAATAAATGCAGCAAACGATGTGGCTATGCGCTTGTGGTATTCTATTTCAAATTCCTGGATATTGGCAAAGCCACGCTGTCTTTGGCGGTCAATATATTCACTTAACTGAGGACTGGAAAGGATTTCCTGTTGGTTTTTCATAATCAGGAAATCAGAAGGCTCCATGAAGAGGGTCGTATCCATACGCGCCCCTGTCGTGATATTTTCTTTCATGCCCTCCATTTCACGGATCATGTAATCTTTGATAATCCATTTATGAACCCCTGTTGTGTCATACGTAATGCTTCGTGCCGTCAGGTGGGAAACAAGCTGCTTTCCTTTAAACTTATCCAGAGAGAAACGATAGCCCGTGTTGCTGTAATTCTCAAAACGGTCAATATAAGCAATAACGCCACTATCTACTTCCAACTGAATATTATGCGCGGTATTTACCTTTCTGGGTTTATAATACTTGTCTTCAAAATTAATTCGGGTCACGCTTCCTTTGGGAATGACATAAGCTCCCAAGCAGAAAGTAACCACCGCAATAATAGCAGCCGATATCATATAAGGACGCAGCATGCGCTTAAAACTCATACCGGTAGAAAACATTGCAATGATTTCCGAGTTTTCTGCCAGCTTGGAAGTAAAGAAAATAACGGCAATAAAAACAAAGAGCGGACTGAACAGGTTGGCAAAATAAGGGATGAAGTTCAGATAATAGTCAAAGATAATAGCACTCCAAGGAGCATTGTGAGACATGAAACGGTCTTGTTTCTCATTAAAGTCAAACACTACTGCTATGGATAAAATCAAAACAATGGCAAATACATAAGTGCCGAGGAACTTCTTGATAATATACCAGTCCAGTAACTTCAGAGGCATATTCTCCGGCCATTTTATCTTCTTCGTTATATGTAGGATAAACCGTTTCATAATCTTGTTGATACACGTTTTACCATGGTAGCTTTCCAAGTAGCAAAATCACCTGCAATGATATGTTTTCTCGCTTCAGCTGTCAGCCAGAGATAAAATGCCAGATTATGCACAGACGCTATCTGCATGGCCAACATCTCTTGTGCATGAAACAAATGACGCAGGTATGCCTTAGTATATAAAGTGTCTACATAAGAAGCACCATCTGCCTCAATAGGAGAAAAATCAGCTTCCCATTTCTTATTGCGCATATTGAGAATGCCATCTTTGGTAAACAACATTCCATTCCGCCCGTTCCGGGTAGGCATGACACAGTCAAACATATCTACACCACGTTCGATGCCTTCCAGAATGTTGACCGGCGTACCTACTCCCATCAAATAGCGTGGCTTGTCTTTAGGCAGTATTTCATTAACTACTTCTATCATTTCATACATCTTCTCTACCGGTTCACCGACTGCCAGTCCTCCGATGGCATTGCCATCTGCATTTTTAGATGCAACAAATTCTGCCGACTGGATACGCAAATCCCGGTAAACGCACCCCTGCACTATGGGAAACAAAGACTGCCGATAGCCATATTTAGGTTCGGTCTCATTAAATCTCTGAATACAACGATCCAGCCAGCGGTGAGTCAATCCCAATGATTTTTTGGCATATTCATAATCGGAATCCCCTGGAGGACATTCGTCGAATGCCATCATGATATCGGCTCCAATGGTTCGCTCGATATCCATCACCTTTTCTGGTGTGAAAAAGTGTTTGCTCCCATCAATATGAGAACGGAATTCTGCTCCGTCTTCGTGCAATTTCCGAATGCTGGAGAGCGAAAAAACCTGAAAGCCGCCACTGTCAGTCAGCATTGGCCGGTCAAAGCCATTGAATTGGTGCAGTCCGCCAGCTTTCTCAATGATGTCAAGTCCTGGGCGCAGATAGAGATGATACGTATTTCCCAGAATAATTTGCGCCTTTATATCGTTCTTCAATTCTGATAAATGCACGCCCTTCACAGTTCCCACTGTCCCCACCGGCATAAAAATGGGAGTCATGATTTGTCCATGGTCAGTGGTAATCAACCCGGCACGGGCATTCGTCTTATTATCTGTATGTTGTAATTCAAATGTCATCCTTCTACTTTTCTCTCAGTGGTGGTATCCTCTTTCTTTTTTACCGTAAAGTCAATGGCATCGGCGACCTTTTCATCCGTAAGTGCGATGGCAAACACTTCTTTGATGTCTTTTACATAATGAAATGTCAGACCTTTCAAGTAAATGTCTTGAATCTCCTCAATATTCTTACGGTTTTCCTCACATAAGATGATTTCCTTGATACCAGCGCGTTTGGCAGCCAGGATTTTCTCCTTGATTCCACCGACAGGAAGCACCTTGCCGCGCAAAGTGATTTCGCCGGTCATGGCAAGATTGGCTTTTACCTTGCGTTGTGTAAGTGCGGAAGCCAATGAAGTGGCCATGGTAATACCTGCCGACGGACCATCTTTGGGAATAGCTCCTTCGGGTACATGGATATGTATATTCCAATTATCAAAGATTTCTTCATCAAGATTCAATAGTGAAGCATGAGCCTTGATGTACTCCAATGCCAGCATGGCAGACTCTTTCATGACATCTCCCAAATTGCCTGTCAAAGTCAGGCGGCCACCTTTGCCACGGCTTAAGCTTGTCTCTACAAACAATATCTCTCCTCCTACTGCTGTCCAGGCAAGTCCAGTCACCACACCTGCATATTCATTTCCCTGATACTTGTCACGCGTATATTCTGGCGCACCTAAGAAATCGTACAAATCTTCAGGTTTGATTTCCGCCTTATCAAAACTGCCGGTGGTGGCATATTGGCGGGCTGATTTACGAAGAATCTTACTGATTTTCTTTTCTAATTCGCGCACACCACTTTCGCGCGTATAATTCTCAATAATGGCCTCCAACGTAGCTTTGGGAAACTTAATGTCATTTTTTTTCATTCCATTTGCTTCCAATTCCTTGGGTACCAAATGACGGCGGGCTATTTCGATTTTTTCTTCCGTGATATAACCGCTTACTTCAATCAATTCCATACGGTCGAGCAGGGGAGCGGGAATTGTGTTCAAGTTATTGGCCGTGGCGATAAACATTACTTTCGACAAGTCATAATCGACATCAAGAAAGTTGTCATGAAAGGTAGTGTTTTGCTCTGGGTCAAGCACTTCCAATAATGCCGACGACGGATCACCTTGGCGGTCGGCACCAACCTTATCTATCTCGTCCAATATAAATACCGGATTGGATGAGCCTGCTTTAATCAATCCTTTAATGATTCTACCCGGCATGGCACCGATGTATGTTTTCCGGTGACCACGGATTTCTGCCTCGTCATGCACACCTCCCAAGGACATACGAATATACTTGCGTTTTAAAGCAGCTGCAATGGAACGCCCTAATGAAGTTTTACCTACTCCAGGAGGGCCATACAAGCAAATGATAGGCGACTTCATGTCTCCTTTCAGCTTCAAAACAGCCAAATGCTCTAAAATGCGTTCTTTTACTTTTTCTAAGCCATAGTGGTCTTTGTTTAAAGTCTTTTCCGCATTCTTAAGGTTCAGGTTATCTACTGTATACACTCCCCATGGCAAGCTGAGCATGGTTTGCAGGTAGTTGAGCTGTACGCTATAATCCGGCGACTGTGGATGGGTGCGCTCTAATTTATCGACTTCTTTGAGAAAGATTGTCTTTATTTCTTCACTCCATTTGATAGTCTCGGCTTTGGCCCGCATTTCTTCTATTTCCTGCTCCTGTCCGTTTCCTCCCAACTCATCTTGGATAGTTTTTATCTGCTGTTGCAAGAAGTATTCCCGCTGTTGTTGGTCAATGTCTTCGCGGGCACGCATTTGAATCGACTCCTTGATTTCTGCCAGCTGAACTTCACGATTCAGGATTTCCAACAAACGGTAGGTTCGTTCACGGAGGGCATCGATTTGCAGAAGTTCAATCTTTTCGTCTTTCTTCAATGGCAAATTAGTGCAGATAAAATCGACCAGAAACATCGGATTGCTTATGTTGCGTATAGCAAACGATGACTCCTGTGGAAACATGTCCGATGACTTAAGGAATCTGACTGTCAGATCCTTGCAGGCTTCTACTAAAGCTTGGAATTCTCGGTCGTTTTTTTCCGGAAGGACCTCTTCGCGTACTTCAATCCGGCCTTTCAGATACGGCTCAGTTTCTGTTATTTCCAGCAAGTTCATCCGCTTGGAACCTTGCAGGATAACTGTCGTTGTCTGATCCGGCATTTCCAGAGTACGGATAATTTTCGCAACAGTACCAATATGATGCAAATCTTCAAAATAAGGATATTCCGTCTCTGACCTTTTCTGACAGACAACAGCTATATAAGAATTATTCTTTTCGGCTTCACGCACTAATTTTAGGGAAGAAGCTCTTCCTAACGAAACAGGCATGATTACACCTGGAAATAAGACCATGTTACGTAGCGGCAATACAGGTAAGATTTCTTTTACCTCAATGTTCATCAACTGTTCTTCATTCCCCTCAAAATCTGCAATCACAGAGAATGCGCTTCTTCCACCTTCGTTTTCGCTATCGAGCAGGTAATTTCTTTTTTTCATTTTCTTGTTGGTTTATTGTCTATTTGGGCAAACCTATAAAGTGCCTGCAAAGTTAAACTATTTATTTATATCTTGAAATCCTTATTTTTTTAAAAAGACAAAAAAGCGTAGTATTTTTGAGGATTTTCCATAGCTATTACGTACTTTTGGAACGAGTAAAAATGGATGAGTATGTCAAATAGCTATTTCAAGTTTAAACAATTTACCATTTTCCACGACCGTTGCGCCATGAAGGTGGGCACAGATGGAGTTTTATTAGGAGCTTGGTGTCAAGCGGAATCTGCTCATCGCGTGTTAGACATCGGAACGGGGAGTGGTCTCATAGCCATACAAATAGCTCAGCGGAACCCTCATGCTGACATTACGGCGGTAGAGATTGAAGCAGAGGCAGCAAAGCAAGCTTCAGAAAATGTTTTCCGGTCGCCTTGGAATGATAGGATCCATGTAGTCTGTACTGATTTTAGAAATTATTGCCCTTCGAAGTCGTTTGATTTGATAGTGACCAATCCACCATATTTTATGGATGCTCTACGCTCTCCCAATATTCTGCGTCGCTTAGCCCGTCATGCAGAAGGATTAAATTATGACTCGATATTTCGGTATGCTTACAAAGTTCTGACTCCTACGGGACATATAGCAATCATAGTGCCGGCCGAAATGGAAAGATTGGTAACAGATGCAGCTTTGGAAAGTCATTTTTATCCACTACGCCAAACCTACGTATTTACAAAACCTGGCAAACCATGCCGCCGTATCTTATTTGAGTTTTCTGGAACTGACACAGCATGCCCAAAAAACGAATTATATATTGAAAATGAAGATGGCAGTTATTCAGATGCCTATAAAGATTTGACCCGTCAATTCTATTTGGCCATGTAAATGCACTTCCCTTATGGGAAATTATAAAAAACAGATGAAGGAAAAGTGATTTGAACTTTCATACTCAACCCTGCTGTCTCCTGCGTACAAGCACTTTCCTGATAAGCTCTTCTTAAAGAGTTTCCAAGCGATAAGTCACGTATCGCCAAGCGATAAGCAATGTGCTGGTCATCTACATCGGAAACGAATACCGGTTATTAAAAATAAAAAAGGAGCTACGTTCTATCGTAACTCCTTGATTCTTTTGTGTCGGGGTGAAAGGATTCGAACCTTCGACCCCCTGCTCCCAAAGCAGGTGCGCTAACCGGACTGCGCTACACCCCGTGTTCCCAAAACGCTGGCAAAGGTAAGCATTTTGCTTCATTTTAGCAAATATTTTCTTGTCTTTATATCTTTAGACGGGAAAATATCAGACTTTCGTAAAATGAAGAAACAAATAGATTCCGTATGTTTTCATGCTATTTGCTTGAAAACATACGGAACACAATTATATAATATTTAGCTGTTTAAAGCATTTTGTCAGCTTCTCGACCGCATAGTCTACTTGCTCCTTTGTATGTGTTGCCATCAAAGCAACGCGCACTAAAGTATCTTGTGGAGCGCATGCAGGCGGTATGACAGGATTAATAAAAATACCTTCGTCGAAAGCCAACTTCGTTACCGTGAATGTCTTATCCGTATCACGTACATAAAGGGGAATAATCGGTGATTGGGTGTCACCTATTTCAAAACCGGCTTCGCGGAAACGTTTCAAGGCATAATTGGTCACATCCCACAAGCGCTGAATCCGTTCGGGTTCTGTGCGAATGATGTGCAAAGCTTCACGGGCAGCCGCTGTTGCTGCCGGAGTATTGCTTGCCTGAAAGATGTAGGAGCGTGCATTATGCCGCAGCCAATTGATAACCTCTTTATCGCCAGCAACAAAACCGCCAATAGATGCCAATGATTTACTGAAGGTTCCCATAATCAAATCGACATCATCAGTGACGCCAAAGTAATCACAGACTCCTCGTCCTTCCTTGCCAAACACTCCTAATCCATGAGCTTCATCTACGTAAATGCTGGCATTGTATTTTTTCTTCAAACGCACTATTTCCGGCAAATTGGCCAGATCGCCTTCCATGGAAAAGACACTGTCAACGATAATTAATTTGATTGCATCAGGTTCACACCGTTGTAATTCCTTTTCCAACGCTTCCATGTCATTGTGCTTATATTTCAGTTGGGTAGCGAAAGAAAGGCGGCGTCCGTCTACGATAGAAGCATGATCGCGGTCATCACAGATTATATAGTCTCCGCGGCCGGCAAGTTGGGGGATTACTCCTTCATTAACGGTGAATCCTGTTGAAAAGCATAGGGCTTCGTCTTTACCGACAAACTCTGCCAGCTCTTTTTCCAATTCTACATGAATATCAAGAGTACCATTCAGCAAGCGAGATCCCGCACACCCTGTACCATATTTGTCTGTAGCAGCTTTGGCAGCATCGATAATTCGTTTGTCATACGTCAAACCCATATATGCATTCGAACCAAACATCAACACCTTTCTGCCATCCATTATCACTTCTGTGTCTTGATGGCTGTCGATTGTGCGGAAATAAGGGTATACGCCTTTGGCCATAAACTGTTGTGGCACATCGTACTTTGCAAATTTGTCTTGTAATAAGCCCATGTGTTATCTTTTTACAAAATAATTACCTAACCATTCTAAGGTTCCTTTCTTAGAATAAACTTGTATTTTAAACAGCGCGCAAAGATAATAAAAATCGTGGTTACATCATTCATTTCCCGCTAAAAATCTCTTGATGCGGTTTAAAAACACAAGAAGATTTCAAATCTATGAGATTTATATTACTTTTGCAGAGCAATTTCCTTTATTCCGATAAAGTATGGCTGAAAAAAAACATATAGCATTTATTATAAATCCAATTTCTGGCGTTAAAAATAAAGAGCAAATCATGAAATGGGTTCAGGAAAGATTAGATACGGGTGTTTATGAACCTGAATTTATTCATACTGAATACGCAGGGCATGCCGTTCAGATATCTGCCGACCAAGCAAAAAAAGGCGCTTTTGCCGTGATTGCCATTGGAGGAGACGGAACTATCAATGAAATTGCACGTTCTTTGGTACATACCTCTACTGCTTTGGGGATTATTCCTTGTGGATCGGGGAACGGGCTGGCGCGGCATTTGCAGATACCGTTAGATCCCAAGGCTGCCATAGACATTATCAATGAGCAGGTAACGGATGTTATAGATTACGGACTTATTAATGGATTGCCATTCTTTTGTACTTGCGGTGTAGGGTTTGATGCGTTTGTAAGCCTTCAATTTTCCAAAGCCGGACGGCGAGGACCACAGACTTACTTGGAAAAGACATTGTCTGAAAGTTTAAAATACCGTCCGGAAACCTATGAATTGGAAATGGATGGGTGCACATCGCGCTATCGGGCATTTTTGATTGCCTGCGGCAATGCTTCCCAATATGGAAACAACGCCTACATTACCCCACAGGCAACCTTGAATGACGGTTTGTTGGATGTCACTATTTTAGAACCATTTACCGTTTTAGATGTGCCTACGTTGGCATATCAGCTGTTTCATAAGACCATTGACCAGAACAGTTGTATCAAAACCTTCCGCTGCCAGAAACTCAGGATTCACCGGAGCAGTCCGGGTGTCGTTCATTATGATGGCGACCCGGTGGTGATGGGGACAGATATTAATGTAAGCATAGTAAAAAAAGAGTTGCGTGTCATTGTGCCTCGCGATGCGGAACAGGACTCTTCCAATGTATTTCAGCGGGCTCAAGATTACATTAACGGGTTGAAGCAATTGAACCGTTCGTTTTTGCAAAAGATGGCGGGAGAATTGAAAGAAAGAGAAAAGCCATGGCTGCACAGAAATGGTGAAAATAGAGAAAATTGATGATTTTCTTATCTACTTGTGAGGTTTCATACTATGTTTTCACTAATTTTGCAAACGCTTATTTGTAAACATCATATATATTAAATATGTATAGGACACATACATGCGGAGAACTTCGCATTTCTAATGTTAATCAGAAGGTTACGTTGGCTGGATGGGTACAGCGTAGCCGCAAAATGGGAGGCATGACATTCATTGACCTCCGTGACCGATATGGTATTACCCAACTGGTATTTAATGAAGAAGTGAACGCTGAGCTTTGCGAACAGGCCAACCATGTGGGACGTGAATATGTGATTCAGGTAACAGGTACGGTCAATGAGCGGTTCAGCAAGAATAACAATATACCAACAGGGGATATAGAAATTATAGTATCAGAGTTGAATGTACTCAATACTTCATTAGTACCTCCTTTTACCATTGAAGATAATACGGATGGTGGAGATGATATTCGCATGAAGTACCGCTATCTGGACTTGCGCCGTGCAGCTGTGCGTAAAAATCTGGAATTGCGTCACAAGATGACTATTGAAGTGCGCAAATATCTGGATTCTCAAGGGTTTATTGAAGTGGAAACTCCTATATTGGTAGGTTCTACTCCTGAAGGAGCACGCGACTTTGTCGTTCCCTCGCGCATGAATCCCGGGCAGTTTTACGCCTTACCTCAGAGCCCCCAGACTCTGAAGCAACTGTTGATGGTATCAGGGTTCGACCGTTACTTCCAAATTGCCAAATGCTTCCGTGACGAAGACTTGAGAGCCGACCGCCAACCGGAGTTTACTCAAATTGACTGTGAAATGTCATTTGTAGAACAAGATGATGTCATCAACTTATTTGAGGGCATGGCTAAATATCTGTTCAAGACTATTCGTGGAGTAGAATTAACAGAACCTTTCCTGCGTATGCCATGGGCTGAAGCCATGAAGTATTATGGAAGCGACAAACCGGACTTGCGTTTCGGCATGAAGTTCGTTGAGCTGATGGATATTCTGAAAGGTCATGGCTTCTCTGTTTTCGACAATGCCAATTATATCGGTGGTATTTGCGCAGAAGGTGCTGCACATTATACCCGTAAGCAGATTGACGGTTTAACCGATTTCGTAAAGAAACCGCAGATAGGTGCCAAAGGACTGGTCTATGCACGCATTGAAGCGGATGGACATGTCAAGTCGAGTGTAGACAAATTTTATACTCAGGAAGTGCTTCAGCAGGTAAAGGCTGCTTTTGGTGCAAAGCCGGGCGATTTGATTCTAATCTTGAGCGGCGATGACACAATGAAGACGCGTAAGCAATTGTGCGAACTTCGTCTGGAAATGGGCAACCAGTTAGGATTAAGAGATAAGAACAAATTCGCTTTGCTATGGGTAGTCGATTTTCCCATGTTCGAATGGAGCGAGGAAGAAGGTCGCTTAATGGCCATGCATCATCCTTTTACACATCCTAAAGACGAAGATATTCCTTTGTTGGATACCAATCCGGAGGCTGTCCGTGCCGATGCCTATGACATGGTATGCAACGGCATTGAAGTGGGAGGAGGTTCCATCCGTATTCATGATGCAAAATTGCAGGAAAAAATGTTTGAGATATTGGGCTTTACACCTGAGCGTGCCCAGGAACAATTCGGCTTCTTGATGAATGCTTTCAAATATGGCGCACCTCCTCATGGAGGATTGGCTTATGGCCTGGATCGTTGGGTAAGCATTTTCGCTGGTTTGGACAGCATTCGGGATTGCATTGCTTTCCCCAAGAACAACAGTGGCCGCGATGTTATGTTAGATGCTCCTTCTTTCTTGGAACCCAAACAGCTGGAAGAGTTGAAACTGACAGTGAAAGAGCAATAAAAACAAGGAAGACGGTGAAAGAATCGACTCGGATATTCCGTTTTGCAGTAATCGGTACATTAAACGCCGTGATTACTGCACTGATGGTTTGGTTTATGATGCACGTAGTAGATGTCAATTACCGCCTCTCCAATGTTACGGCTTATATCGTTGCTCAGACTCATAACTTCCTATGGTCTAAGTACTGGATATTCCCTTCTGATAAAAAGAGCAGCACCTGGCGCCAGGTGTTGCTCTTTTCTATCGCTTTCGGATTAGCTTATATAGCTCAGTTTTTGTTTCTTATCGGATTGGTAGAAGGCTTAGGCTGCAATGAATACCTTGCCCAATTCTTAGGTCTGTTTGTATACGGTACAGTACAGTTCCTGATGAATAAACGTTTGACTTTTAATCTATAAAACGTTTCAGCAGGCCTTCGTAAGCGTCTATACGGCGGTCGCGCAGGAATGGCCACCAACGGCGGACGTTTTCCGAACGCTCCATATCTATTTCCACCACCATATTTTCTGGTCGGTCATTGGCAGCTTGAGCCAGAATCTCACCTTGCGGACCTGCAACAAAACTGTTTCCCCAGAACAGAATGCCATTAGTTTGCTTGGAAGGATCGGGCTCGTGTCCGACACGATTGACGCTAATGAGAGGCAAGCCGTTAGAAACGGCATGCGCACGTTGGGCAATGACCCATGCGTTCAATTGCCGCATTTTTTCATCATCGGTATCAGTACTTTCCCAACCGATAGCAGTGGGATAAATCAGCAACTCAGCTCCTTTCAACGCCATTAAGCGTGCAGCTTCGGGATACCATTGATCCCAGCAGACCAGAACTCCCAGTTTCCCAATGGAGGTTTGTATGGGATTGAACCCTAAATCGCCTGGAGTAAAATAGAATTTCTCGTAATATGCGGGGTCGTCCGGAATGTGCATCTTGCGATATTTACCGGCTATGCTACCATCTTTGTCAAATACAACAGCTGTATTGTGATATAATCCGGGAGCTCTTTTTTCGAAGAGCGAAGTTACCAGAACGATATTCAAAGAAGCAGCAAGTTCCGAAAAGAAGCCTGTGGAAGGGCCGGGAATAGGTTCGGCCAAATCAAAAAGACGGGTGTTTTCTGTTTGACAAAAATAAAGAGTGTTATGCAACTCCTGAAGCACCACTAATTCGGCTCCGTGAGAAGCGCAAGCTTCAATGCTGCGTGCCAGATTCATCAAATTCTCATGCAAATCGGGCGTATTGGCTTGCTGTATAATTCCAACTTTCAGTTTCCTTGCCATATTTATATACATTATTTATTAAGTAACTAATCAGATACATCTTATATCTTACACAAAGTCATGGAACCACACTGATTTTTCGTTCCATACAAGACGGATAAGCACCAGTTCTCCGTCGTTTTATCTTTTTATTACCCCGGCGGGATATTGCATTGTCACACAGTGCAAAGAACCGTGCTGACGGATTAACGGACAGCAATCAATCCCTACGATGTCTCTTCCAGGGAAAGCCTCCTTCAGTATCTTGCCAGCTTCTGCATCCTTATCTGCCTGTGCATAAGTAGGATAAAGAACGGCATCGTTCAATATGAGGAAATTGGCATAAGTAGCAGGCAAGCGCTCGCCATTCTCCACAATAGGGTCGGGCAGGGGAAGGGGCAACAAGTTATAGGGCTCTCCGGCCAGATTCCTGAACGACTGCAATTCTGCTTCCATTTGGCTCAATTCTTCATAATGCTCATCCTCCGTGTCATAACACTTCACATAAGCAAGGGTATCTGCATCGCAGAAACGGGCCAAGGTATCAATATGGCTGTCTGTATCATCGCCGGCCAAATACCCATGCTCCAACCATAAAACGCGTTGCAAATGAAACACAGAACACAGATATTCCTCTATTTCAGCCCGGTTCATTTGCCCGTTGCGGTTAGGGGACAACAGGCAGCGGCTGGTTGTCAGCAGGGTACCGACCCCGTCACTTTCTATGGAACCTCCTTCCAAGACAAAACCTAAGCGGTTGACATAAGCCCCGTTCAGGGCACGTGCTTTTACCAGTTGTCGCGTGATGAGGTTGTCTTTATCCGCCGCAAATTTCAGTCCCCAGCCGTTGAAGGTAAAATCCAACAAAGAAGGACCGTTCACGTCGAGCATCGTGATTGCTCCATGGTCACGTGCCCAGGTATCGTTGGTATCACAAGCGACAAAAGAAACATTATTCAGATATACATTCGCCTGCTCTAATTTTCGTTTAACCTGTTCAGGGTGAGGATGCACAATGAGCAGTTGCTGGCGTTGGGCTACTTCACGGGCTATACGGGTAAAGCAGTCCTCCACCTCGTCCAGCATATATGCCCAATCCGTCTGCTCATGCGGCCAAGTGAGCTGGATGCCACTCTGCAGAGCCCATTCAGCCGGCAGCACCGGGGCACGCATCTCAACTTGGTATGACATGTTCTTACCAAAACGTACCTGATAATCTTGTTCGTTTGCCGCGCCTTCCAGCGGCATTCCTAATACATAACCCATAAGTATATTCCATTTATTAGTTATGCAAAGATACATGGAACCTGCTTTACCACCAAAAGATGGCAACCGATAGAGAGAAAAAAAACTGTTAATACAGCATAAAAACAGGCGATTGCGTCAATTAAGAACGTTGAAGAGGTTTTGGAAGACCAGCAAATGAGCGACAGATACCACCTGCATCTGTATCTTGCTGTCAACCAGGATGTTGAACTATACCTATCAGAGGACTGCTCGTAAGCCTTTGCGAGCGCGCTTCCAAGTGCTTAGGAAGATGCTTGTAAGCGTCCGGACATTTGCTTCCGGTTTATTTTGGGCGCAAGCAGCCCCTCAGATGCTTCTGAGCACTCCATAAAAAGTCTAAATCACCTCACTTTTTCAGGGTGTTCAGTGCAAAATACCATACTTTTTGCTTACCTTTGCATAAAATTTGCCAACGCAATGAAGATTAAGGAGATTATTGCAGCCCTTGAACGATTTGCGCCTCTGCCCCTGCAAGACGGATTTGACAACGCCGGCTTACAGACGGGAGTGACAGAAGCGCACGCCACAGGGGCTTTATTGTGTCTGGACGTTACTGAAGACGTTGTAGATGAAGCTGCTTCTTTGGGTTACAATCTGATTGTTGCCCATCATCCGTTGCTGTTTCATGGATTGAAAAGCATTACGGGCAGCAGCTACATAGAACGCTGTGTAATGAAAGCCATCAAAAATGACATAACCATATATGCCGCCCATACCAATCTGGACAATGCGCCGGGAGGAGTGAATTTCAAGATGGCAGAAAAAATCGGGCTTGCCAATTTGCGTATTTTGCAGCCGCAGGGCGAAGACGGTCTGTCGGGGTCGGGGGTCATTGGCTCTTTAGAAGTGCCCGAGACCGAAACGGATTTCCTTCGCAGGATAAAAAAGATATTCGAATCGGAGTGCTTGATGCACAACCGGCTTCGCGGACGTGAGATACAAAAGGTGGCTCTTTGCGGCGGAGCAGGCTCGTTTCTTATCCCTAAAGCATTGGAAGAAGGTGCCGATGTGTTCGTAACGGGTGAAATCAAGTATCACGAATTCTTCGGGCATGACGATGACATCCTTTTGGCCTCATTAGGGCATTACGAGAGCGAGCAATATACCAAGGAAATATTTGAGAACATCATTCGGGAGCAGTTCCCCACGCTTGACGTGCGTCAGACGCGGACCAATACTAATCCTATAAAATACTTGTAAGAATAATATTTATTAATCAACGAGATATGGCTACAACTACTACGACAAAAGAAGCAAAAAAGAATCCTCAAGATTTAACTGTGGAACAAAAGCTGAAAGCCTTGTACCAGTTGCAAACAATGCTGTCAAAGATAGACGAAATCAAAACGCTTCGAGGTGAGCTTCCCTTAGAAGTGCAGGACCTGGAGGATGAAATTGCCGGTTTGAACACACGTATCGAAAGACTGAAATCGGAGATTGCAGAACTGAAAACCTCTATTGCAGGGAAAAAGGTAGAGATAGAAGCTGCAAAATCTTCGGTTGCCAAATATAAAGAACAGCAGGATAATGTGCGCAATAATCGTGAATATGATTTCTTGAGCAAAGAAATTGAGTTCCAGACATTGGAAATTGAACTTTGCGAAAAGCGCATCCGCGAATTCACCGACCAGCAGAACGACAAAGAAAAGGAAGTAGGGAAGTGCTCTGAAAAATTAGAAGAGCGCACCAAAGACCTGGAAGCCAAACGAAACGAGCTGGACGAGATTGTGGCAGAAACCAAACAGGAAGAAGAAAAACTGCGCGATAAAGCCAAGGAATTGGAAACTAAAATAGAACCGCGCCTCCTGCAGTCGTTCAAACGTATCCGTAAGAATTCGCGCAACGGTCTGGGCATTGTCTATGTGCAGCGCGATGCTTGCGGCGGTTGCTTCAACAAAATTCCGCCTCAGCGTCAGTTGGACATCCGTTCGCGCAAGAAAATCATTGTTTGCGAATATTGCGGCCGCATTATGATAGACCCGGAATTGGCAGGCGTTGCTCCTGACGTGAAGTCGGAAGCTCCGAAGGATAAGCCTACCCGCAGACGGAGAATCACAAGCGAATAAGAGAATCCGTTTGTACTTATTCCATTGACAGACATTTGTAAGCTGGAATTTCGGGCAGGAAGACATACTTTTTCTGCCCGTAATCCATCCGGCAGCAGAAATGCCGTATGCCGTTGCTGACCACCAGATAGTCTACATGCAATACCAGATTGTAGCGGCCTATCTGATCAAAAACGGATTGCGTGATTTCTACATCCGGAGCTTTATATTCCACAATCATTTGCGCTGTGAGATCGCGCTTGTAAAGCACGGTATCACAGCGCTTTTTTGTGCCATTCAATACCAATTGCACCTCATTGGCAAGCAGTGACCGCGGGTAACCCTTTTGCTCTATGAGAAAATGTACAAAATGCTGCCGCACCCATTCTTCTGGAGTCAGTGCCACATATTTGCGCCGGATTATGTCAAAGATGACATTTTTTCCGTCTCTTTTCATTATTTTGGTGTCGAAAGAGGGTAAATTTAACAATAACATTTCCTATATTTGTCAAACTAATTAAGGATAAAAGATTAGGTTGCATTTACACTTCGCCTGGAAGCAACATTAATCGTGCAAAAATAGTGAAATCGAATGAAAACTAAAGAAGAAATTGTAGCAAATTGGCTTCCCCGATATACAAAAAGAAAGTTAGAAGACTTCACGGAATATATTCTGCTGACTAACTTTAATAAATATATCAATCTCTTTTCGGAAAAATTCGATGTTCCGGTATTAGGCCGGGATGCCAACATGACTTCGGCATGCGCCAACGGCATTACGATTATCAATTTCGGCATGGGGAGTCCGAATGCTGCCATTATCATGGATTTGCTCAGTGCTATCCAACCCAAAGCTTGCCTTTTTCTGGGCAAATGTGGGGGAATCAGTGAGAAAAACAAATTAGGCGATTTCATTTTGCCGATTGCCGCCATACGAGGTGAGGGAACATCCAATGACTATTTCCCACCTGAAGTGCCGGCGCTTCCTGCCTTTATGCTTCAACGTGCCGTTTCTTCGGCTATCCGTGATAAGGCTCATGACTATTGGACAGGAACTGTATATACAACCAACCGCCGGATTTGGGAACACGACGACCGTTTCAAGGCCTATCTCCTGAAAACCCGTGCCATGGCAGTGGATATGGAAACTGCCACTCTCTTTACATGCGGCTTTGCGAATCATATCCCAACCGGGGCTTTGCTGTTGGTTTCTGACCAGCCCATGATTCCGGAAGGAGTGAAAACAGATAAAAGCGACAACATGGTGACACAAAACTATGCTGCCGAACATCTGGATACCGGAATTTCTGCCCTCCGTATGATTATAGACGAAAAGCGGACTGTAAGACATCTGAAATTTGATTGGTAAATCATTGTTTTCTTCCATATTATTATGCCCAAACAAGAAGTGACCTTCGATGATATTCTCAAGGAGTTGAAATCCAAACACTATTATCCCATATATTATCTGATGGGAGAAGAGTCGTATTATATCGACTTCTTATCGGACTATATTACCGAAAATGTTTTGTCTGATGCCGAAAAAGAATTCAATCTGACTGTGGTCTATGGCTCTGATACAGACATGCCAACTATTATCAGTGCAGCCAAGCGCTATCCGATGATGTCAGAATATCAGGTTATCATCGTAAAAGAAGCACAATCTCTGAGGGCCACAGAAGAGCTGTCTTACTATTTGCAGAAACCGCAAAAGTCAACAATTTTGGTTTTCTGCCACAAGCATGGAACATTAGACAAACGTAAAAAAATCGCACTTGAAATTGAGAAATGCGGCATTCTGTTTGAATCGAAAAAACTAAAAGAGACACAACTTCCATCGTTTATAAATATTTACTTAAAGCGCAGAGGATATGATATAGAACCCAAGGCTGCGTCCATGCTTGCCGATTTTGTAGGGACAGATTTGAGCCGTTTGACCGGCGAAATGGAAAAGCTTATTATTACGCTTCCTCACAAACAGACACGAATTACCCCCGGACAGATAGAACAGAATATCGGCATCAGCAAAGACTATAATAACTTTGAACTTCGCAGTGCCTTAATAGAAAGAGATGTCCTGAAAGCCAACCGTATCGTAAAATATTTTGAAGAAAATCCAAAAACAAACCCAATCCAAATGACTTTATCTTTACTTTTTGGATTCTTTTCCAATCTGATGTTGGCTTACTATGCCCCACAAAAGACCGAACAGGGCATCGCTTCTTTCCTCGGATTGAAGAGTGCTTGGCAATCCAAAGAATATATGATTGCCATGCAAAGATATAGCGGAATAAAAACCATGCAGATTATCGGGGAGATCCGTTATGCCGATGCCGCATCAAAAGGGGTAGATAATTCCTCACAAAGTAATGCCGATATTTTGCGTGAATTAGTATTTAAAATTTTACATTGACAACCCAATGAATAGGGTTTGACTCCGGCCAAATTGCTCACTGATATACACCAGGCAGATAATTTTGTTTAAACGGCCTGAGAATCGCCTATTTCAGAGTGAAGTAGGAGGTGACTGCAAATTTTGCAAGGAAAATGGCTTAAGTAGACTGTTCTTATTTACATTCAGCATCACCATCCAGGAAAATGGGATAAACGTGAGGAAATGCTCACTCTTTATCGCCAAGAAAAATGCACGTATTCAACTTACGGAGAGGCTTGCAAACTTTATTTAGAAAAAGGCATGCCCCATGTGGGAGGTGTAACACATAACACCAAGCCTACTCAATACACAGATGTCTTCCTTTTTGTACGACATAATCTAATGGAAATAGAGAGATGCAAATAATGAATATTTGATATTTCTGTTCCAATATACGCTAAAACCCACCTGGCAAATCTCTTAAATGGTTCTCTTTGCAACCATAGATATTCACAATCATACTTATCTGCATTTATTTTTGTAATTGTACAATGTTCATATTGTAGCATAATATATTCCATATGTAATATATACAGATGTAATACGCACTAAATACCTTCATAAACAGAAGGTATAATTACTCTTTACACTTGTTTTTTATAACGTCTATATCTGAATATAACACCTTGTTTATATGAATGTTATATGCTTATATTAAATCAAATAGTCACACATGCTGGATTATTTCAAAGGGACATTTGTAAATCATAGGTTATATATGCAAATACATCTATTTATCTATATTATAATTAGACTATTAGGCTACTTTATTAAAGTAGATTTTCGATTAACGAAACCGTCTTTACACATGTATAATTTATAATCGTACAGATGGGTAATACGATTGTAATATTAAAGATATACAGTAGTAAATTTGGAGTTGTAAATTAAAAAATATACCTTTGTAATCTCCAACGGAAAAGTTTATAGTTGTAATATTCTATATATGGACGATATTAAAGACAGATTTAAACTGATAATGGAGCGAGAAAAGCTCACAGCTGGAGCTTTTGCCGAAAGCGTGGGTGCCTCGCAAGCTGCCATCTCTCACATTTTGAGTGGGAGAAACAAGCCTGGCGTAGACTTGGTATTGCGCATTCACCAACGTTATGCCGACATCAACCTGGAATGGTTATTGACCGGCAAGGGCAACATGAGCAATGACCTTAATTTTGGTTCTACCGATTCTTTAAACGCCGATTCTTGTTATCCTTTATTCGCTGAGAATGCAGAATATTCGAGCGCAGGACAAGGTCGTGCGGAAAATCGCAAGGAAAAGCCGTTAGAACAGCCATCAAACGAGGCTAAAGAGATTGTAAAACAGGAGATTGTATATAAAGAAAGACCTCCTCGGAAAATCACTGAAATACGCATTTTCTTCGATGACAACACCTATGAAACTTTTAAACCTGCAAATTGAGATGCAAAGCCTCTTAGAATTGCACAAAAATGGTGTATCTTTGCCAAGCAAAAGAATTTTATCATCAATGTAGTTGATTTATGAAAAAATACATGTTAGATTTGACGGTGACCGAAAACCTCCGGTTGCATAGTCACTATGCATTATTAAAGCTCACCGCTCCGGAAAAGCTCCCTGAAATGCATCCGGGGCAGTTTGCTGAAATCCGTGTGGACGGCTCACCTGCCACCTTCTTGCGCCGCCCCATTTCTATTAATTATGTGGATCGCGGGAAGAATGAAGTCTGGTTCTTGATTCAGCTTATCGGCGAAGGTACAAAGCATTTAGGAGAGGCAAAAGTCGGCGATGTTATCAATGTATTATTGCCGCTCGGAAATGGCTTTACAATGCCTCAAAATCCCTCTGACAAGCTCTTATTGGTAGGTGGTGGTGTAGGCACTGCCCCTATGCTTTATCTGGGTGAACAACTTGCCAAAAGCGGAAGTCATCCGACTTTTCTGCTGGGAGCCCGAACCAGTAAAGACCTGCTGCAGTTGGAACAATTTCAGAATTACGGTGAAGTATATACGACAACAGAAGACGGCAGCCACGGTGAGCGGGGATACGTCACTCAGCACTCCATTCTCGTTAAGAAAAATTTTGAACACATATATACATGTGGCCCTAAACCCATGATGATGGCAGTAGCCAAATTTGCCAAAAGCAAAGACGTTAATTGTGAAGTTTCTCTGGAAAATACAATGGCTTGTGGCATCGGAGCCTGCTTGTGTTGCGTAGAAAATACCACGGAAGGTCATTTATGTGTATGTAAAGAAGGTCCTGTATTTAACATCAATAAACTATTATGGCAGATTTAAATGTAAACATTGGTAAATTACAAATGAAAAACCCGGTGATGACTGCATCGGGTACTTTTGGATACGGTGAGGAATTTGCTGATTTTATAGATATATCGCGAATAGGTGGTATTATTGTAAAGGGGACTACTCTTCACAAACGTGAAGGGAACCCATATCCGCGCATGGCAGAAACCCCATCAGGCATGTTAAATGCTGTAGGACTGCAAAATAAGGGTGTACATTATTTTGTAGAGCACATTTATCCGCGCATTAAGGACATTGAAACCAATATGATTGTCAACGTATCGGGTTCGGCCATTGAAGATTATGTGGAAACTGCCTCTATTATCAACGAACTTGTAAATATTCCTGCTATTGAGCTGAATATTTCATGCCCCAATGTGAAGCAAGGAGGAATGGCTTTTGGGGTTACAGCCAAAGGCGCAGAAGAGGTTGTAAGGGCAGTGCGCGAGGTCTACAAGAAAACACTTATTGTAAAACTGTCGCCCAATGTAACCGATATTACCGAGATAGCTCGTGCGGCAGAGAACGGAGGAGCAGACAGTGTATCCCTGATTAACACACTGTTAGGGATGGCCATTGATGCAGAACGTAGGCGTCCGGTTCTCTCCACTGTAACGGGGGGAATGTCTGGAGCAGCGGTAAAGCCCATAGCTTTGCGTATGGTCTGGCAAGTTGCGAAATCAGTAAAAATTCCGGTCATAGGATTGGGAGGAATCATGAATTGGAAAGACGCTGTTGAGTTTATGTTAGCCGGAGCCTCTGCCATTCAGATTGGTACTGCAAACTTCATTGATCCTACTGTCACACTCAAAGTAATCGAAGGCATCGATGATTATCTCAAGCGACATAATTATACGTCAGTACGCCAGATAATCGGTGCGCTTGAGGTATGACCGCTAACAAACAGACGGCATTCGCATTTATATATCATAAAAAAGGACATTCCACAAAGAATGTCCTTTTCTTTTTTATCAACATCACGGAGTCTATTCATTCAGCAAGTCCGGACGGAGTCTCCGCGTTCTTTCTATTGACTGCTGCAACTCCCATTCTTTAATTTTAGCCTCATGCCCGGAGAGTAAAATTTCAGGAACCTTCCATCCTTTGTAATCTGCAGGCCGGGTATATACCGGTGCAGCCAGCAGATTATCTTGGAAAGAATCAGAAAGAGCCGATTGTTCATCCGAGATAACACCAGGAATAATCCTTACAATTGCGTCAGCTATCACGGCTGCTGCCAATTCTCCTCCGGTTAGCACATAATCGCCGATACTGATTTCTTTTGTAATGAAATGTTCACGGATGCGGTAGTCAATTCCCTTAAAGTGGCCACACAAAATGATAAGATTTTTCGCCAAAGATAAGGTGTTGGCCATAGGCTGGTTGAACTGTTCTCCGTCGGGGGTAGTAAAAATGACCTCATCATATTCACGCTCAGCCTTCAGAGCATCGATGCAGCGTTCAATAGGTTCGATTTTCATAACCATGCCGGCAAATCCGCCAAAAGGATAATCGTCTACGCGGCGATGCTTGTCCAGGGTGTAATCACGAAGGTTATGGATATGTATTTCTGCCAGCCCTTTGTTTTGGGCACGCTTCATGATGGAGCAGTTAAAGAAGCCTTCCAGCATTTCCGGCAAAACAGTAATGATATCAATGCGCATATATGTATATTGTTCAATTTTGGGCGCAAAATTACGAATATTCAGGGAGAAACCCGTATTTTTGCAAACAAACAATCAGAGGAAATATGACGATTAAAGAAAAGATAGATCATCTGCGTATAGAGTTGCACCGACACAACTATAATTATTATGTGTTGAATGCGCCAGAAATCTCCGACAAGGAATTTGATGACATGATGCGCGAACTGCAGGATTTGGAGAAAGCGCACCCCGAATATCAGGATGAAAATTCGCCCACTATGCGCGTGGGTAGCGATTTGAACAAAGACTTCAGGCAAGTGGCACACAAATATCCCATGCTTTCTTTGGGCAACACCTATTCGGAAACCGAAGTGGCTGAGTTCTACGAAAGAGTGCGCAAGGCGTTGAATGAGGATTTTGAGATTTGCTGTGAACTGAAATACGACGGTACATCTATTTCACTGACCTACGAGAATGGCAAACTGGTGCAGGCCGTTACACGCGGTGACGGCGAAAAAGGAGATGACGTGACGGACAATGTAAAAACCATCCGGAGTATCCCCCTGATACTTCATGGCGATTATCCACCCCTGTTTGAAATAAGGGGGGAAATCCTGATGCCCTGGACGTCATTTGAAGCATTGAACCGTGAACGGGAGTTGAGGGAAGAACCACTGTTTGCCAATCCGCGGAATGCTGCTTCGGGCACTTTAAAGTCGCAAAACTCGGCTGTGGTAGCCAACCGCAAGCTGGATGCCTATCTGTATTACCTGTTGGGAGACAATTTGCCATCGGACGGGCACTATGAGAACCTGCAAGTGGCTCGTACGTGGGGATTTAAAATCTCCGAACACATGAAGAAAGCAAGCTGCCTGCAGGAAATTTTTGAGTACATCAAGTATTGGGATACAGAACGAAAGAACCTGCCCGTGGCAACCGATGGCATCGTGCTGAAGGTTAACAGCATTCGGCAGCAACGCAATTTGGGATATACGGCAAAATCACCCCGCTGGGCCATTGCCTACAAGTTTCAGGCCGAACGGGCTTTGACCCGGCTCAATAAGGTGACTTACCAGGTAGGCCGCACGGGAGCCATAACCCCGGTAGCCAACCTCGACCCTGTCCAACTTTCGGGCACTATTGTCAGAAGAGCCTCCCTGCATAATGCCGACATCATTGAAGGTCTGGATTTGCATATAGGAGACATGGTTTATGTGGAAAAGGGCGGCGAAATCATTCCCAAGATAACAGGGGTTGACAAAGAGGCGCGGAGCGCTTCACTCGGCGAGAAAGTGCGCTTCATTACGCATTGCCCTGAGTGTGGAAGCCAACTGGTCCGCTATGAAGGAGAAGCAGCCTATTATTGTCCCAACGAAACAGCCTGTCCACCTCAGATAAAGGGCAAGATAGAGCATTTCATCAGCCGGCGCGCCATGAACATCGACGGCCTGGGTCCTGAAACCGTAGATCTTTTCTACCAGATGGGACTTATAAAAGATGTCTCCGACCTTTATCTTTTGCGTGCAGAAAACATCATGGGATTGCAGCGCATGGGCAAGAAATCGGCAGAGAACATTATCCGCGGCATCGAAGCCAGCAAGGAGGTGCCTTTCGAGCGCGTGCTTTTCGCCTTGGGCATCCGTTTTGTGGGAGAAACCGTAGCCAAAAAACTGGCGCGTTCTTTCTCTGACATCGCCCATCTCCGGTCGGCCGACGTCAACACACTGACAAACATTGACGAAATAGGAGAGAAAATCGCCCAAAGTATTGTAAGCTACTTCGCTAACCCACAGAATTGCGCATTGGTGGAACGGCTTGAGAACGCCGGTCTTCAATTCCGACGCTTGGAAGAGGGGCAGCAGGGACGCACCGAGCGGCTGGCAGGACAAAGCATTGTCATTAGCGGTGTCTTTGCGCATCACTCCCGCGATGAATACAAAGAGCTTATAGAGAAAAACGGAGGAAAAAATGTAGGAAGTATTTCTTCGAAGACCAGCTTCATCCTGGCAGGCGAGAACATGGGCCCCGCCAAGCTGGAGAAAGCCCAAAAGCTGGGCATTCGCATTGTAGATGAAGAAGAATTCCTGCAAATGATTGACGAATCGTAAGCAAATCTATTTTTTTTCTTGAGAAAAATCGCAAGAGAAAGAAAAAAGTAGTACTTTTGTCAGTCTCAAAATAAACAGATTTATACCGGATTTATGATACGTACCAAGTTGAAAGGTATGGGAGTAGCCTTGATTACCCCTTTTAAGTCAGACGAAAGCGTTGATTACGACGCCCTGATGCGGCTGGTTGATTACCAGGTGCAGAACAATACAGATTTTCTTTGTGTGCTTGGCACCACGGCCGAGACTCCTACGCTGACAGAGGATGAGAAACAAAAAATCAAAAGAAGAGTGATAGAGCGCGTCGGGGGCCGCATCCCCATTTTGCTGGGTGTAGGCGGAAACAACACCCGTTCTATTGTAGAAACGCTCAAAAACGATGATTTCACCGGGGTAGATGCCGTGCTTTCTGTAGTGCCTTACTATAACAAGCCTTCGCAGGAAGGCATTTACCAGCATTATAAAGCAATTGCCGAAGCACGCCCGGACATGCCTATCGTGCTCTACAATGTGCCAGGCCGTACGGGAGTAAATATGACAGCCGAAACCACTTTGCGGGTAGCCCGTGACTTCAAGAACGTGATAGCCGTAAAAGAAGCCTCCGGAAATATCACCCAAATGGATGATATTATTAAAAACAAACCAGATTCGTTCGATGTCATATCCGGTGATGACGGCATTACTTTCCCACTCATCACCTTGGGAGCCGTGGGGGTTATCTCTGTCATCGGGAATGCTTTCCCACGCGAATTCAGCCGAATGGTGCGTTTAGCCCTGCAAGGGGATTATGCCAATGCCCTGGCCATTCATCACAAGTTTGCAGAATTGTTTAAGCTGCTCTTTGTAGACGGCAATCCGGCCGGAGTAAAAGCCATGCTCAATGCCATGGGAATGGTGGAAAACAAGCTTCGGCTGCCGTTGGTTCCCACCCGCATCACAACATTTGAAGCCATGCGCAAGATATTAAATGAACTGAATATCAAGTGCTGACACTTTAAACAGTAGGAAACAAGAGGGTGTGTCAAAATAAATATTACCTATCATTCTGTCACCCCGAGCTTAGTCGAGGGGTCTCACTATGCGTAATGTGAGATGTTTCGACTTCGCTTCGCTCCGCTCAACATGACAGAATGAATGATAGTGATTTTGAATTTTGACACACCCTCTTGTTTTTTGGGGGATATGCGTACATTCAAGGTTAGCCAGCCAAACCTAAAGGTTAGGTTGCTAAACCTAAGGGTTAGACCGCTAAACCTAAGGGTTAGGAATCCCAATACCCAAGAATAGATTTCCTCATATATAATAAGCAAAATTCAAGTACCTTAGAAGCAGATTTCCCCAATATAAGGACCAACTTCGGACCCCGGAGCTTGAACTGAAACTCCATACGCGCATAAAAAAAAAGAGAACCTTACAATGTCTTTGTAAGATTCCCTTTTGTGACTCCTACAGGATTCAAACCTGTAACCTTCTGATCCGTAGTCAGATGCTCTATTCAGTTGAGCTAAGGAGCCTGCTTATATTACACACTACTTAGTGACTCCTACAGGATTCAAACCTGTAACCTTCTGATCCGTAGTCAGATGCTCTATTCAGTTGAGCTAAGGAGCCTTTCGTTTTAACGGGTGCAAAGATACGGACTTTTTTTGAATCAGCAAGCGTTCGCCTTATTTTTTTTCAAAAAAACTATTCAATAAAACGATAGTTGAACAGCTGCCAGCCAATAGTCAGACCAACATTCCACTCCCTACGCGGTGAGCTATAGTGATTTAGGTAAGCTGCAATGGTGCCGAAGGGCAAACGGCATACGACTGATATTTCTCCCATGTATTCAAAGCGCGAGAAGGCTTTTCCGTAATAAGCATTGTTTTGCTCATCACACAAAATAGGAAAAATCGGCATAAATCCGTAGAGTTCTGTCCTCAGATGAAACATATCACTAAAACGCCATATAGGTTTGATGCCCGCAGCCACAAACTGGTTGGCACGAAAGGCCGCATTATACATCAGCTTACTATGCGGTGTGGGTGAGAACTCGCCAGCCTGCATCATAGTGGCCGTGTAATTGGTAGAAAAGTTTTTGGATGAGTAGAGTGCCTCCACCATCCAGCCTAAGGTAAACTTTGGGCTTATGGAATGATACGATTCCTTTCCGTAAGAGATTTGCAACCAAGTCTTGCGTTGTTTGAAAGGAGAATCTTCAAAAAATGCCGATGTTCCTGGCCTGTAGTGCTCGCTGCCGGTGAAAACCTGTGCAATCAGCTTCTCGTAGTAACCCCTGATGGCATACTGACGTGTATCGAGCGTACTCCCGTAAAAGCCGACAGCACCTCCAAACAAATTATAGGAACTGCGGTCTGCTTTGTCATTATTAAAGTCAATCACCTTGGTCTGGAAATAGTTATCGACCAGATACCCATACCCTAAACTGAACTCAGCCCGCTTGTTGGACAAAAAGGGAAGAGCCACCATCATTTTCACGAAACGTTCCGTTTTTGAATTCAGCGATGGCATATCGTTTTTTGAAAACAGCTTGTCCTTGCGGTAATAGTCAAAAGAACTGAAAGAGGCAATAAGACGGTAGGAGGTAGGAATGCGCGTAGGCAAATCAATACGTCCCATCAGTTGGGCGTTGTTGTAGATTTTACCCAACTGCCCGTCAAGTATTATTTCCTTAGAATAAAAATCCAAGTTCTGATAACCGACTCCCAGATATATCTGGTTGGAACTGGTGGTAGATACGTTTCCACCGATGCGCACCGAAAAGTTGCTCTCTATCTGTACCTTCAGATGGAGTTCGAACAGACCCTCGTCTCTGTTATAGACGGCATGCGGAATAATCTCAGAAATCATATTGTCCGCCAAAAGCCGGAAATAACCACGCTTGGCATCGTCAATCGTGAACGTGTCGCCTTCTTCACCATAAAATTCTTTGCGGATGTAGGCCTGCTGCTGCGGATCCGCTCCTTCGATATATATATCCCTGAATACATAATCGGGCAAATTATGCCGGTATATTTTGCGACGCAACTGCACCTCCTTGCTGTCAACCCGCCGGTGAATGCGTCCTTTAATAGAATCCATCAGACTGATAGCACGTTTGTAGCCTATATCGTGGAGCTCGTCCAGCCGGTTGAAGTCAAGCAGATTCACGTCGCTATACTTAAAACTCATTACTATTCCCGCCGAATCCGGAATGGTGTAGTCGGTTTTCTGCATAATCATATTTTCCAACTGACTCATCAGATTACCCTCCTGGGGCTTTTTCGGATTGTCAGCCACCACACTTCCTATGATGATATCAGGATGAAAATCCTCATATACCACATCGGCCGGGAAATTGTTGTAAATGCCTCCGTCATACACCAATACACTGTCTATCTCAATGGGCTTAAAAACAAACGGAAAGCTCATCGAGGCGCGCACAGCATCCCCCAAATCCCCCGTACGCATTACCAACGGGCGTTTGTTGTAGACGTCAGATGCCACGCACCGGAACGGCACAAACAAGTTATTGAAGTTTCCCTGACACGAAGCTGTAGCTTGCCCAAACAAAATCATAAAAGCCAGGTTCATCTGGATGGGATTTATCATGTTGGTCGGAATTTTAGGTTTCACCTTATCCGACCCGCGGAAAGAAAAGCGGAGATTGAAGAATTCTGGCGTAGGACGGTTATGTTTGAAATAGTAAGCATTTTCCGGCTCAACGGTTCCCGTATACCACTGCTTAAAGTTTGGCGAACGCAGCAATTCCTCCATTTCATCGGGCGAATATCCCATTGCATACAGAGAACCTATAATGGCCCCCATCGAAGTACCGGCTATATAATCGATGGGAATATCGTTTTCTTCGAGGGCGCGGATAATTCCGATATGGGTCATCCCCTTGGCCCCACCTCCGCTCAGCACCAGGCCTACACGTTGAGCCTGTACAGCCGGAAGCAAGCAGAGAATCATCAATGCCCAGAGTAGAAATGATTTTTTCATGTCAGTTTTTCAGATAAAAAGAATAAAGCAGGTTTTAGAATTCGATTCAAATGTAGGAAATAGTTTTTATAATAGCAAATAAAAATCGGCATTATGGCTGTATTTTACACCACAATGCCGATAAAAGAAGATAAATGCCATTATAATGGCTCTACTGAGTCAGCCTATCCTCATCCAATCAGTTCAATGCTACGTTTCAGGAAGTTGTTCAACGCTTCTCCTTTCAGCATACCGTTTTGAAGCAAAGCCAAATCAATGAGCTGACGTACAACTTTGTTGCCTGCCGCATAATCAGCCAGCACTTTTTCTTTCTGTTGCTTCAATTCATCCCATTTCTTGTCGAGACTGCTCAGTTCATCTTTCTCGGCAGTAGGAATATCTTCATCCTTCTTACCTTCCTGAGATTTACGCAATTCCTTTCGGCGTGAATCTGTTTCGTCCAAACTCTTCTGAATCGGGGCAATCGAATCCTCACACGAAGCATTTTCATCGCTCAAGATATCCTTCACCAGTTTATGGTCGGAATTCAAGATGAGGTTATACATATCGGGCATCTCACCATAAAAACTCATGCCAGACTGTATGTTAGCCATCTCCTTCATACGGCGCATATACTCACTCTGTGTAATCATGACCGGGAAGGCATTCTCTCCGAGAGAATCGGCTGTAATATGGAATTCAGCTTTTTCTATCTTAGGCAATTGGCTCTTAAACATGATGGAAAGCACCTCTTGCTTACCTGCTTCCAACTCCTCGTTTTTTGCGTCTTCTTTCACGATGAGTTTATCTATCACATCACTGTCTACGCGTGTGAAGCGGCATTTTTCAAGCTTCTGCTCCAACATGCTCACTACGGCTATATCCAGCTGTCCGTCCATCAACAAGACATTATACCCTTTGGATTTAGCTGCTTCGATGTAGCTGTATTGTTCATCTTTATTGTTGGCATAAAGATAGATAAGCGTACCATCTTTATCTGTTTGCGCATCTTTGATGAGAGTTTTGTATTCATCAAAGGTGTAATATTTCTTATCGGTATCCTCCAGCAAGGCGAAGTCTTTGGCACGGTCGTAAAAATCTTCTTGTGTCAACATGCCGTAATCGATGAATATCTTTAAGTCGTCCCACTTCTCCTCAAACTGTTTACGGTCGTTTTTGAAGATGCTCTGCAAGCGATCGGATACTTTCTTAGTGATGTATGTCGAGATTTTCTTCACATTCGAATCGCTTTGCAGATACGAGCGTGATACATTCAACGGAATATCCGGCGAATCAAGCACACCGTGCAGCAGGGTGAGGAAATCAGGCACAATACCTTCTACAGAATCGGTAACGTACACCTGGTTGCAATAAAGCTGGATTTTGTTCTTCGTCAGTTCGATGTTGCTCTTTACCTTCGGGAAATATAGGATACCGGTTAGGTGGAAAGGATAATCCACATTCAGATGAATCCAGAAAAGAGGTTCATCAGCCATTGGATAGAGGTCGCGATAGAACTTCTTATAATCCTCATCCTTCAATTCGCTGGGCTTCTTCGTCCAAAGAGGAGTCGTATCATTGATAACGTTATCCTCGCCTGTTTCAACCTGTTTCCCGTCTTTCCACTCTTTCTTTTTACCGAATGCCACAGGAACGGGCAAGAAGCGGCAATATTTGTTCAGCAAGGCGGAAATACGCGATTCTTCAAGAAATTCCTTACAGTCATCGTCTATGTAAAGAATAATATCTGTCCCACGGTCTGTACGGTCGGAATCTTCTAATGTAAACTCTGGGCTTCCATCGCAAGTCCATTTTACTGCTTTAGCATCTTCCTTATAAGACTTGGTGACGATTTCCACCTTTTTGGCTACCATGAAAGCCGAATAAAATCCAAGTCCGAAGTGGCCGATAATGGCATTTGCATCATTCTTGTACTTCTCCAGAAAATCATTGGCACCCGAAAAGGCTATTTGATTGATATATTTGTCTATTTCTTCAGCAGTAAGTCCCAAGCCACGGTCTGACACAGTGACGGTATCCTTACCCAAGGAAATATGTATGGTCAAATCACCCAACTCACCTTTGAAGTCACCCATGGAAGAAAGGGTTTTTAATTTTTGCGTGGCATCCACTGCATTGCTTACCAACTCACGGAGAAAAATCTCGTGGTCACTATACAAGAATTTCTTTATGACGGGGAATATGTTCTCAGTTGTTACCCCAATGTTTCCTTTTTGCATATCTATGGCTATTTAAAAATATTATTTTTGAATCAACAATATAATACGCATTCTTGATTTCTCAGCATGCGCACTTCTTATTTCAACAAAAAAAGTGCCAGCCCTCACGGACTGACACTTTGTCGCTTTTATATGTCAAAAAAACTACCGAATTACTCTTTCTTACGTATTTCAAGTGCATCTTTTGCATCTGATACGCAAAGCACATCTCCAGGCTGCACGGCTCCCGACACAATAAGCTCCGAAAGTTTATCTTCCAGATAATTCTGGATAGCACGTTTCAGAGGGCGGGCACCATACTGCACATCGTATCCCTTAGCCGCTAAAAAGTTTTTGGCTGCATCATCCACCTCCAGATGAAAACCTATGGCTTCCAAGCGATTGTAAAGTCCCTTCAGCTCAATGTCTACGATACGGATGATAGAATCCAACGAAAGCTGGTCGAAAGTTATGATTTCATCCAAACGGTTCAGGAACTCAGGCGAGAAACTCTTGTTGAGAGCTTTTTGTATGACACCGCGCGAATACTCTTTATCATCAGCGCCACGGTTCTGTGCAGCAAATCCGATGCCGCGCCCAAAATCCTTGAGCTGACGGGTGCCGATGTTTGAAGTCATGATAATGACTGTATTCTTGAAGTCGATGGTGCGGCCGGCATTGTCAGTCAACCTGCCTTCGTCCAACACTTGCAAAAGGATGTTGAACACATCTGGATGCGCCTTTTCAATCTCATCTAACAACACGATAGAGTAGGGACGCCGACGTACTTTTTCGGTAAGCTGTCCTCCTTCTTCATAACCTACATATCCGGGAGCGGCACCAATCATGCGCGATACTGTATATTTCTCCATATACTCGCTCATGTCGATACGTATCAAAGCATCCGAAGATCCAAACATATATTTGGCCAGCTGTTTGGCCAGATGAGTCTTTCCTACGCCCGTAGGTCCCAGGAACATAAAGGTTCCAATAGGACGGTTGGGGTCTTTCAGGCCCACCCGGCTTCGCAATATGGCTTTTACAACTTTCTCAATAGCAGTATCTTGTCCGATGACCTGGCTCTGCAGGGCGTCTTTCATACCCGCCAGCTTAACTCCCTCGGCTTGCGCCATACGCTGTACGGGCACTCCCGACATCATAGACACAGCATTGGCTATTTCGTCTTCATCCACCACTTGACGCGCTTCCTTAACCCGGGTTTCCCATTCAGCCTTCATGGCATCCAACCGGTTTGTTGCCTCGCGTTCCTGGTCACGATAACCGGCCGCCAGCTCAAAATTCTGCGATTTCACCGCTTCAGCCTTCAAACGACGTGCCTCTTCAATCAGTTTTTCCTGTTCTTCAATCTCCTTAGGAACACTTATATGAGTAAGATGCACGCGCGAACCGGCTTCATCCAACGCATCAATGGCTTTGTCGGGGAAATGCCGGTCGGTGATATACCGCTCTGTCAATTTGACACAAGCTTCAAGAGCCGCATCTGTATAAGTCACATTATGATGTTCCTCATATTTTTCTTCGATATTTCTCAGAATTTGCAAAGTTTCGTCTGCCGTAGTAGGTTCAACGATGATTTTTTGGAAACGTCGCTCCAATGCTCCATCTTTTTCAATGCTTTTTCTGTATTCATCAAGAGTAGTGGCACCGATGCATTGTATCTCACCACGCGCCAGAGCCGGTTTCAGCATATTGGCCGCATCCATCGAGCCGGTAGCTGCTCCGGCTCCCACCATGGTGTGTATCTCGTCAATGAAAAGAATGACATTAGGGTTATTCTGCAACTCATTGATGATGGACCGGATGCGTTCTTCGAACTGTCCGCGGTATTTTGTTCCGGCCACCACGGAAGCCATATCGAGCATAATGACACGCTTGTTGAACAAAACCCGTGATACCTTGCGTTGTGTGATGCGCAGGGCTAACCCTTCTACGATGGCCGACTTACCGACACCCGGCTCACCTATAAGTACCGGATTATTTTTCTTACGGCGGCTCAAAATCTGTGCGACACGCTCTATCTCACGCTCACGTCCCACCACAGGATCCAGCTTGCCCTCGGCAGCAGCGCGGGTCATGTCGGTGCCAAAATTGTCAAGTACGGGCGTATCACTTCCTGCCGACTTACCGGGGGTTGCCTGGGCCGACTGTTGCCGGTTGCCCGACGCCGACTGGCGACCTGCTCCGTCTTCCATCTCGTCTTCTTCTTCATCGTCTGGATAGCCCATACCCGCTGTGGGGTTGGCCGACTTCATTGACACCAGGTCAAAGACGGTTTGATAGTCAGCACCCGTTTCTTCTAATACACTCGCCGCTAAGTTGTCCCCGTCTTTTAAGATTGCCAACAAGATATGTTCTGTATCTACTGAGGGGCTCTTAAGCAAGCGGGCTTCAAGCATACAAATTTTGAGAATCCGGGAGGCTACGGGCGACAACGGAATGTCTGCATCGGCCTCTAAGGAGTGGTCTGCCTGTATTTCCAGATAGTGTTCAATGCGCTGTTTCAACTTCTTTCTGTCCACCCCCAAACGGTCAAGCACATCTATTGCCTTGCCATTGCCCTGGCGCAGAAGGGCCAGTAGCAGGTGCTCCGGGCCGATAGCTCTGCTTTTCAGTCGGTTGGCTTCCTCTTTGCTGTATGTGATGATGTCTGAAACTCGTTGTGAAAATTGATTTTCCATGATTTTTTTATTCTCCGTATTCGTTTTGAGATTATCAGTCGGCAAAGATACGCATATAATATCATATCTGCGTTATCTGCTGACCTTTTTTATGTAATTCCTACAAATAGCATGCCAAAGTATTGCAAAGGTTAAACACAGGCATTTCTCCCTCTGAAAAATACGCCTCTGCATGCTGTGAATCTTTATCAAGACTGGAATGTAACCGAAACGCACAAGGGCTCCAAGGCAAGTTTTTGGCTGAAAACTTTCGTATATCGAAAAAAAGTCTTACCTTAGCGTGGTTTTTCTGCGAACCGCACATAATTAATTAATCAATAATTGTAAATGGTTGAACAAGACAGAATTATAAAAGTAAACATCGAGGAGGAAATGAAGTCATCGTACATTGACTACTCTATGTCGGTCATTGTAGCACGTGCCCTTCCCGATGTACGTGACGGTTTCAAACCCGTACACCGCCGCATTCTTTTCGGCATGATGGGGTTGGGAAATACGTCTGACAAACCTTATAAAAAATCGGCAAGAGTAGTGGGTGAGGTGCTGGGTAAGTACCACCCGCACGGCGATTCGTCGGTGTACGGCGCCCTCGTCCGCATGGCACAATGGTGGTCCATGCGTTACATGCTGGTGGACGGCCAAGGTAACTATGGTTCCGTGGATGGCGACAGTCCAGCGGCGATGCGTTACACGGAATGTCGTTTGCGCAAAATCGGTGAAGACATGATGCAGGACATCGATAAGGAAACGGTGGACATGCAGAACAACTTCGATGATACATTGCAGGAACCGACCGTAATGCCAACCCGCATTCCCAGTTTATTGGTAAATGGCGCTTCAGGCATAGCTGTAGGTATGGCGACTAATATGCCGACACACAACCTGAGCGAAGTAATAGATGCATGTGTAGCCTATATTGACAATAATGATATAAGCATTGAGGAGCTGATGAATTATGTAAAAGCTCCAGATTTCCCCACGGGAGGTTATATTTATGGCATGAGCGGTGTGCGTGAGGCCTATACCACAGGAAGAGGGCGTGTCATCATGCGCGCAAAGGCTGAAATTGAGACCGGTACGACGCACGACAAAATCGTGGTTTCCGAAATACCGTATGGGGTTAATAAAGCCGAACTTATCAAGGATATTGCCAATCTGGCTAACGAAAAGAAGATAGAAGGAATATCCAACGCTAACGATGAATCAGACCGTCAGGGCATGCGCATTGTCATTGATGTAAAACGGGATGCCAATGCCAGTGTAGTACTGAACAAGTTGTATAAAATGACACAACTGCAGACATCGTTCAGTGTCAACAATGTGGCTCTGGTGCATGGACGCCCCCGCGTGCTTAACCTGAAAGACCTTATACGTTACTTTGTAGAACATCGTCACGAGGTAGTCATTCGTCGCACGAAATTCGACTTGCGCAAAGCTCAGGAACGTGCCCACATATTAGAAGGTCTTATCATTGCCTCAGATAATATCGATGAAGTAATTCGCATTATCCGGGCTTCTCAAACCCCCAATGAGGCAGTGAACAACCTTATGAACCGGTTTCAACTGTCCGAAATGCAGTCACGTGCTATTGTGGAAATGCGTCTGCGACAGCTTACGGGACTCCAACAAGAACAGCTACATGCCGAATATGACGAAATTCAGAAAAAAATCGCTTACTACGAGCAAATTTTGGCTGATGAGGAGTTGTGCCGTAAAGTCATAAAAGACGAACTGTTGGTGGTGAAAGAAAAATATGGCGACCCACGCCGTTCGGAAATTGTTTATTCATCCGAAGAATTTAATCCCGAAGATTTCTATGCTGATGACGAAATGATTATTACCATTTCGCACATGGGCTATATTAAGCGTACGCCTTTGAGCGAATTTCATGCACAGAATCGGGGTGGGGTAGGCTCAAAGGGCTCAGACACAAGGGAACAGGACTTTGTGGAACACATTTATCCTGCCACGATGCACAACACGATGCTGTTTTTCACCAAAAAGGGAAAATGCTACTGGCTCAAGGTATATGAGATTCCTGAAGGAGCTAAAAATGCCAAAGGACGTGCTATCCAAAATCTGTTGAATATCGATCCAGATGATGCAGTGAATGCATACTTGCGTGTTAAGAATCTAAATGATCAGGAGTTCATTAACTCGCACTATGTACTTTTCTGTACCCGTCAGGGCGTCATCAAGAAAACCTTGTTGGAGCAATATTCACGTCCCCGCCAAAACGGTGTAAACGCTATCACTTTGCGTGAAGGCGATGAAGTAATCGAAGTACGTATGACGAATGGAAATAATGAAATCATCATAGCTAACCGTAAGGGACGTGCTATTCGTTTCCATGAAAATGCCGTACGTGTAATGGGGCGCACAGCTACAGGTGTTCGCGGCATGACTCTTGATGAAGACGGAAATGATGAAGTAGTGGGCATGATTTGCATCAAAGACTCAGCAACGGAAACCATTATGGTTGTGTCGGAACAGGGCTATGGCAAACGTTCTGAGTTGGAAGACTATCGCATCACCAATCGTGGTGGAAAAGGCGTGAAGACGCTGAATATCACTGAAAAAACCGGCGAACTGGTCGCAATCAAATCTGTAACGGACGAAAACGATTTGATGATTATTAATAAGTCTGGTATTACTATCCGCCTGAAAGTAGCAGATGTACGTGTGATGGGGCGTGCCACCCAAGGTGTGCGACTCATTAACTTGGAAAAGCGTAATGACGAAATTGGCTCAGTCTGCAAGGTGACTTCAGAAACAGCAGAAGAAGCTTTGGAAGACAATGGCACAATAAATGACGAAGAAAACAATGAATAGACATAATCATTAATCTTTTAATTATCTTACAATTATGAGAAAAATTGTATTTTCTGTAATTTTGTTATTGGCGGCAAGTTTTACTGCTTTTGCACAAGAGAAAGCTGTAAAAGAGGCCAAGAAAATTGCCAATGGAGTTACTCCGGATTTTGCCAAGGCAGAAGAATTAATCAATGGAGCCTTGACCAATCCTGAAACTAAAGACCAAGCTGAAACGTGGAATGTAGCCGGCTTTATCCAAAAAAGACGGAGCGAAAAAGAAATGGAAAATGCCTATTTGCGCAAGCCTTACGACACACTGCAAGTGTATAACAGCGCCTTAAACATGTGCAAATACTATTTCAAATGCGATGAATTGGCACAGATTCCCAATGAAAAGGGTAAAATCAAGAATAAGTACCGCAAAGCGAATGCTGCTGCCATTTTAGGCGAACGTGGCAATCTGATTAATGGTGGTATTCAGTTCTTCAATGAAGATAAGAACAAAGAAGCACTCGATTTCTTTTCTACTTATGTAGATATCGCCAGCCATCCAATGTTCGCTGACAATGAAATCGTAAAAGCTGATACACTGATGCCGCAAATTGCTTATTATGCAGCATTAGCCGCCATGAAATTAGAAGATTATCCCAGTGTCATGAAGTATGCCCCTGTTGCAAAAGATGATAAGGAAGTTGGAAAATATGCAATGGAGTTCTATTCTACAGCCCTTAAAACAGAAGGTGATACAGCTAAATGGGTTGAATCTTTAAAGGAAGGTGTCGAGAAATATCCTGAACATCCATTCTTCTTTGGAAATCTTATTGATTACTACAGCAACAGCAAAAAATTTGATGATGCGATGGCTTTTGCAGATGAAATGTTAGCTAAGGATCCTAATAATGCTTTCAATCTTTATGTAAAAGGATACTTGTATCATAATATGGAAGATTATGATAATGCACTGGAATATTATAAGAAAACCATTGAAGTAGATCCTAATTATGCAGAAGCTTATTCTAACGTAGGCTTGATTTACTGCCTCAAGGCACAAAATTTCTCGACCAGTGCTACAAGTGATGTAAATGATCCTAAATATAAAGAAGACCAAGCTACTTTAAAATCTTTCTATGAACAGGCTAAGCCTTATTATGAAAAGGCTAGAGAATTGAAACCTGACCAAAAAGATTTGTGGGTAAATGGCTTATACAGTGTTTACTATAACCTGCAAATGGGTGCAGAATTTGAAGAAATAGAAAAGTTGATGAATAATTAATTTTCTTCAGACTATTTCCTAAAATGCGTCAAGCGAACATTGTTGGACAGCATTGCTAAATTCAACCATGTTCGCTTGACTCTTTCTGTCTTATAGTTTCCTTAGACACGAGTTTATTTACTTTATTCTTGCTTAATCTGATGCACGAGCTTCCTCATCTAATATCTTTAACGCCCAATCAAGTACTGTTGTGTCATCAAGCATAACCAAGCCACCATCTGGACCTGGTTCTAAATGAATGCCAACGCTTTTACCTTCCTTGAAATTCTGTCCCCCAAAGAAATTGCGCACAGTGTCAACGTCTAAGCCCAATTCATCGGCTATTCTGTGCATGCTACCATCAGGCAGGGAATCTTTAATCTTTCTAAGTTCATTGAATGTTATTGCTCTCATATTTGTAAAAATTGAAGGTTAATAATTTTGTTGCATATTTACGCCATAAACTTAGAAGAAAAAAATGATTTCTCAAAATAAAAGAGCTATCTTTTTTCATTTAGGCGTCAAGAAAATGAGCTGGCAGAGTCAACCAGCGAGTGCAACATTACGAAATATTTTTGAAAAAGACCTCCTTAGGCGTCAGGAAATTGAGCCTTTCCCTGGGCCTAGTGTTGATTTTCTTCCTGATCTTGGCAATCTTTCGTCCCTGCCATATCAAGTTATCATATTAAACATAATGCAGATTATTTACAAACTATTAAAAAACAATGTTTTGAAACACGGATGATTTCGGATGGTTACGATTCAACTAAACAATAGCGACTGCAACTATTGGGTTCATAGTGACAATCGCTATTGTGGTATATAAAGGTTTAAAACCTATGGTTTATTTCTCTTTTATTGGCATCATTAAACTATTCGAAATGTCAAATGACTTCAATGGCTGATGACGGAAGCCAACCAACTTTTCCGTCTTCCAAACGGATTTCCTTCCACTCATGCATGGTATTATCTTTGATCTCTACTTTATGTCCTTCATGTAAGATGAATAAATTGGTACCACTCTCACTTGGAGTACTATGAACAGTAACACTTGGAGCTATAACAATAGCCTTAAAACGATTGGTAAGGTTTTTCTTTTGCTGTAAGGCAAACACATTACAGAGAATTACAATAATTAGTAAAATGAACCCACTGATAAAACCAATCTTCTTCCCTCTTACAGATTTGGAATAGAAAAACAAGCCTAAGCATAATAGAAAGAATACAAAACATACAATAGCCAAATAAGACCAAGCATCAATACTCAAACTATTAATAAGAGTTTTAAACCAACCTATGAAAAATATATCAGGAATAGATGCAATCTTATCAATTGTTTTAGCACGAGCTATCTCCAAATTGGCGCGGATATCACTGTTACCGGGCGAAAGCAACAAGGCTCGTTCATAATTAAGAATAGCATGAGCAATATCATTAATTTTGTAATAACTATTGCCTAAGTTATAATATACCTCGGCAGCTTCACCTTGTTTCAAAAGTGCTTCATAAATCTGAATCGCTGTCTGAAAATCATTACGCAGATAAGCACTGTCTCCGGCAGCTTTCGTTACCTGATCTGGATTGAAAGAAACAAAACTTTCTGCTGTAGTCACACTATCGTTTGATATTGTGTCTACTAGCATCTTTTGTCCTTGAGCCCAATTGGAGATGAGCGTAAGCAAAGCAATAAATAATATCTTTTTCATATCTATCATTCTCTTATTCAATGTTTAATAGAATTTTCCATTTTGCTAATAACTTCTAATGCTGCTTGGTATATTTTGTCCATACCCTGATTATTATCGGAAGGAGCAAAACGCGCAAATTCACAATTATTCAATGCACTCAAAAATTCCGCTATCAAATTATCTGCAACACCATAACTGCGCAATTCCTCTTCAATATTGTCTTTAGAAAGTTGCGAGGTCGGAATGTTTAACTTATCACTGACATATCCCCACAAAGCTTTTAAAACTTCATCATAGAATTCATCTTTCTTGTTGTCTGACAACAGCTTACCAGCCATTTTCAGGCGCTTTACGGCTACTTTATTCGCTTTGCGCGTGCGTACTCTCGCCAAATTGGCATTGGCTGCAATCTGCTTACGGTAGATAATAAAGAGAATGATGAAAATAAGTACAGGTATCAGATAGCATAAGATATATCCAAACGTTCCGAAGAAAAACTCTCCACGCGGAATTAGCTTTACAGGATTTTGTTTTATAAAGCGTATGTCTTCATTTAAGACTTTCAATTCTTCTTTATTAGTGAAGTTAGCAATTGTTTGAGTGGCATTGCCTTCTCCTTTTTCCACATGTATGTTGTATCCCTCCGATTTAAGGGTTTTATACGTTTTAGATTTTATATCAAAATATGTAAATTCTACAGGAGGAATTTTATAATCCCCCGCATTACGAGGAATGGCTAAGTATTCGATAACTTTGCTTCCCGACAATCCTTCGGTGGTCAGACGAAACTTATTGTCACTCTTAGGGTCATAAATTTCGAAGTCTTCCGGGAATTTAACTTCAGGATCAGCAACCAACTTCAGATTTCCCGTGCCCGAAACAACCAACTTCACCGTAATGGCATCGTTGGTTTTAACATTTGTGCTGTTTATAGACGACGACAAGCTAAAATCCCCCACTCCACCAGAAAAGCCAGCAGGTTTGTCAGGCAAAGCCTTGACCTCGATTGTTTGTACAGGAGTAAAAAGAGATTTTTTGACTTCCGTCATATTGCTTCCCCCATTGAAAAAAGCTTCAAACGGATCAATCGTTTGGTTGGCAACAGCTATAGATGCATCAAAACGAGCTGCATCTATAGTGAGTTTACCTGTTTGCTGTGGGAAAAGCACAAACTGACGATAAATGGTTGTCTGATAATTACGCCCTTTGTAATGCTCCAAACCCCAATGCCGGTTAGCAGGCAATTCCACTTCCTGTGAATGGAATCCCTTGAAATCTGGCAGCTTCACATTATCAAAGGCACGCAAATCTACTTGAGTATATATTTTGTAAGTCAACAAGATAGCTTCCTGTTCATAGACATTGGTTTTATTTACTGTAGCTGTAATAAAAAGATTGTTCTTGGAGATAGAGGTGTTGCCAGCAGCCGTTGTTCCATTAGACCCGGAGGATTTGTCGGCAGGCAAGACCTTAATGGTCACTGAATTAGAAACCATCTGATTACCGTCAGCTGTCACGGTTGCTCCCGGTAGAGTAAAAGTCCCTTCAGTCGTAGCCATCAGAATGTATGTAAATGTAATGCTTTGCGTAGAAGTGGTTTTTCCGTTTATCATTTGCATACTGGTCTGTTCCGAACGGCTAGGCCCCATCAGTACATCGAACCCTTTGATTGATGGAGCCCGGAAATCTCTCACTTTTTGCGTTGTAACTGTATAAGACAACCGGAATTGGTCTCCCACGGCTACTGCATCGGGAGCTGATGCCGTAAATGTCACTTCATCAGCCCAAATGGTCAGGCAGGCCATCAACAACATGGCCCATAAAGAAATAATCCTTTTCATATTTTTGCGTACATTTTTTTCATTTACTCACGTTTACCAGTCTTTTTCCAACTTGCTGCCCCGAATGATTTGCTGCTTTTTTACTTTATCTTGCACATTCTTTTCATCCTGCATCACAGAATTCAGTAATTGTTCGGCATTTTCTTTGGACATCTGATTGTCTTTCTGATTCTGGTCCTTCGGTTGTTGTTGATCCTTCTGCTGATCTTGCTGTTGCTCTTGCTTTTGCTGCTCCTGTTTCTGCTGCTGTTGATCTTGATTCTGCTGATTCTGATTTTGTTGGTTTTGTTGTTGGTCTTTCAGCATTTTCTGAGCTAAAGCCAAGTTGTAACGCGTTTCATCGTCCTTGGGATTATTGCGGAGCGATTCTTTGTAAGCTTCAATAGCCTTGGCATATTCTTTCTGCGAATGAAAAATGATACCGATATTGTGAAAGATTTGAGCCTTTCGCCCCTTATCCTTCTCAATATGTGCCGCACTGACATATTGGTCCATAGCTTCTTGTAACTTATTCTGCCACAAAAGTGTATTTCCCAGATTGAACATTGCAATGGTAGACTTAGGGTTGACTTCTAACGCTTTACGGTAGTTAACCTCTGCATCTACGTAAACGCTATCTTTAAAATAACGGTTTCCCTTCCGGATATGGTCACGTTCTGCTTTTTGTGCAAAAACTGTGGCAGAAAAGATGGCCACCACCAACAGACACAAATATTTTTTATGCATCATAAAGTTTTGCTTCATATCAGACAAATCTTTTAACACGGTAATAAATAGGACGTTACTAATTATTTTTTAGAAAACAAGTGTATGTTTCGAAACAGTGGATTCTTGCTTTCCAATATCAGCATCTCACCCAACAACAGGATGAGTATAATCCATGCCACAGCCTGAAACTGTTCGTTAAAATCGGTATAGACCTTCGTTTCTACGTCAGCCTTAGCCAATTTGTCTATTTCTTTGCTGATGGTCTTTTGAGCATTATTTGTATTATCCACCCTCACGTAAATACCTTTCCCTTTTTGAGCCACTTCCTGGCACATTTGTTCGTTCAAGCGGGTTACAATAACATTACCATCTTGGTCACGTCGATAATCGTTCCCTCCTTCTGCTGGAATAGGTGAACCATCTGGTGAACCAACACCTAAAACATTCACCTGAATACCTTTCTCTGTAGCGCGGTTAATTGCTTCATCCACACCACCTTCGTGGTTTTCACCATCCGTAATAAGAATCACCGTCTTCCCTACTCCTTCCTGGGGAGTAAAACTGCGGGTAGCTAAATCAATGGCAGCACCAATAGCCGTCCCCTGTTTGGAAATCAACGAAGGAGTGATTGTTTCCAAGAACATTTTGGCCGATATGTAGTCGCTTGTAATGGGAAGCTGCGTGAAGGCATCGCCCGCAAATACAATCATACCCACTTTGTCGTTCTGCATTTTGTCAACTAATTGAGATACAAGTCGTTTAGCTTTTTCTAAACGACTTGGCTGCACATCTTGTGCCAGCATTGAGTTCGATATATCTAATGCGATAATAACTTCAATACCTTGCCGCTTTACTGTTTCCAGCTTGGAACCGAACTGGGGACGGGCTAAAAGGACGCTGAATAAGCCCACCGTTATCCAAACAAGAGTAAATTTTACATCTGGCCGATACTTAGAGACACCAGGCATCAGTGAAGCCATCAATTCCGGGTCGCCAAAGCGGCGTATAGCTTTCCGCTTTCTATAATTGGAATATAAATAGAAAATTGCGAGCAAAGGCAGAAGCAGTAACAAGTATAAATAAGCAGGTTCTTCAAATCGAAACATGGCCATAAATTTTACGATAGTTCAACATAAATCGGATAGATCAAGGAATCTTCTTCAATACCGAATTGCGCAATAAAACTTCAAGCAATATGCAAAGGAAAGCAGCCAAGGCAAACCACTGATATTCTTCCTGACGTTTGCTGTATTGCTTCACGTTTAGCTTAGTCTTCTCCAATTTATCAATCTCTTCATAGACTTCCTTCAGTTTTGAGTTGCTTGTAGCACGAAAATAATTACCTTCGGTAATGCCTGCTATCTGTGTCAAAGTTTTCTCATCAATTTCAACAGGCATGTTGATGTATTGCACCGTTCCACCGATAGGGTAAGGATAAGGAGCTGTGCCATTGGTACCCACACCAATGGTATAGACACGTATGCCAAAACTTTTAGCCATTTCAGCAGCTGTTAAAGGAGAGATGTCTCCTCTATTGTTGGTACCGTCCGTCAGCAGGATGATTACCTTTGATTTGGCTTTACTATCTTTCAGGCGTGTAATAGCATTGGCTATACCCATGCCCACAGCTGTCCCGTCTTCTACCAGACCACATTTCACATCCTTAATAAGATTCAAGAGCACTGCATGATCTACAGTCAGCGGACATTGTGTAAAACTCTCTCCTGCAAAAAGAGTAATGCCGATATTATCATTGGGGCGTCCGTTTACAAACTCTGCTGCAACTTCTTTGGCAGCCTCCAGACGGTTGGGTTTCAAATCTTCTGCCAGCATACTGGTCGATACGTCCACAGCCAGCATAATATCAATTCCTTCTATTTCGCTATTCTGCCAACTGTCGGTTGTTTGCGGTCGCGCCAGAACTAATATGACAAGAATCAATGCTATGATTCTCAATATAAAAGGAACATGAAGCAGATAATTCTTATAGCTTTTAGGGGTATGAGCATATACCCGTGCATCCGAAATCTGAAGCGTGGCTTCGTTATTCTTCCGCTTCATGATATACCATATTATATATGGTACCAGCAATATTAATAAAAAAAGGTATCCGATATTAGCAAAGACCATAATTCACACATTTATATATTGAACGTCATCTATTCATATACGGTCAGGCAAAATAATTGTACAACTCCGAGACCACATATATGATAGAACCTATCAAAACTACCACTAACACTAAAATACCTGTTCCCAACAGCAGCTTGGTACGCAAAGAACGTTTTTCTACGATAGTTATTTCAGTGGGTTGTGGCTTGGCATTTGGATCTTCATTTTCCTTCGTTTCATTAATGAAATCAATGGCATTAATAAGATTTGCGTCATTTTCATTCATCATCGGATTATGCTTGGCAAACTTAACCAAGTCTGCTGTCTGAAATAAAATCCGTAAATCGGCTAACGCTTCCTTATCATTATTTTCCATCAGTTTATCAATGATTTCTGATGAAGTCATTTCCAAAGCATTAAAACCGAAACGTTCCTTAATATAAGTGCGCAAAGCATCGGTCAATTCGGTATAATATTCCTTGGGATGTCCCTTCTGCCAGATTTTTTCAGATTTAATGCGTTCTATCTCTTGCATTGCTATCTGGTGAGGTGGCAGCTTCGGCTCGACTTTTATCTTTCGAATAATAGGCTTATTATCTCGAATGCGTTTCACAAGGAATATCAGCAATAAAAGGAATGGCACAAACAAAAGCACTGCAGCTATCGTTATATACCAATCTTCCCATGCAAAGGGGGCACTCATTACACTTTTCGGTCCGAAATATTGCTCCGGATTATTGGGGTCTAAAGGTACATTGACAGAATATACTTTCAATGCCAATGCTTTAGAGTAATAAGGCTTGTTATCTACCAAAACCTCCATCGGGGGCAAATAGTAAAGAGCCGAATCGAAAGAGGTTATTGTATAGGTTTGCGATATGACAGCTCGTTGACCATTGTTCAGCAACTGCGTATCTGGCTTGGCAACATCCAGCACCTCTACTCCACGCACCAATGTATCCGGATAAACAGGGAAAATTGCCCGTTTATCCGCATCAAGGGTTACTTGAAGTTTAATTTTAGCTTGTTCTCCGATGAAGATCTGTAAAGAGTCAATTGTGGCATCAACAAGAACAGATTGAGCCATAACTCTTTGTCCTCCCAAGAAGGCCAAACATACAATAAGAAATAGAATGCTTTTCTTTTTCATTCTTTCATTTTTAATTTCGTTTCGCAAACAAGTTCATCAGCGCCTTCACATAATCCTGGTCTGTACGCACCGAAACATTGTCTACATTGCTCTTTGCAAAAGATTCACTCAACTCTACCTGACGCTTCAGCCACCATTCACGGTGAGCCTTACGTACAGCTTTCGATGAGGTATCAATCCACTGTTCATGACCGGTTTCAGCATCTTTTATTTTCATCAGACCTACTGGAGGAAGTTCTTCCACCCGACGATCATATACCTGAATAGCCACGACATCATGCTTGCGGTTAGCTATCGTCATTGCATTCCTAAAACTTTCCTGATCGATAAAATCTGACAAAATAAAGGCAGTACAACGACGTTTCATTACGTTAGTCAGATATTCTAACCCCATACGGATATTGGTCCGTCGGCTCTTTGGTTGGAAATCAAGCAATTCACGGATAATAAAAAGAATATGTTTTCTCCCTTTCTTTGGAGGTATAAACTTTTCTATTCGGTCGGAGAAGAAAATGACCCCAATCTTGTCATTATTCTGAATAGCGGAAAAAGCCAAAGTAGCTGCTATTTCCGTAACCATATCTTTCTTCATCTGCTTGACCGTTCCAAATTCCAGACTTCCGGAAACATCCACCAACAACATCACTGTCAATTCACGCTCTTCTTCAAACACCTTCACGTAAGGCTTGTGGAAACGGGCAGTTACATTCCAGTCTATATCACGTATGTCATCACCAAATTGATATTCACGCACTTCAGAAAAAGCCATTCCTCTGCCTTTAAAAGCAGAATGATATTGCCCAGCAAAGATATTGTTGGACAATCCACGCGTTTTAATCTCAATCTGGCGAACTTTCTTCAATAACTCAGTTGTTTCCATTCACTTTAGACATCAAGGCACTTCTACTTTATTTAAGATGCGGCTTACAATTTCGTCTGAAGTCAGATTATCCGCTTCAGCTTCATAAGTCAATCCAATACGATGGCGCAACACGTCATGTGTCACGGCACGTACATCTTCAGGAATAACATAGCCACGTCGCTTGATAAACGCATAACTCCGCGCGGCCAAAGCCAAATTAATGGAAGCACGGGGCGACCCTCCAAAGCCGATCATGCCTTTCAAGTCTTTCAGATCATACTTTTCGGGATAGCGAGTAGCAAAAACGATGTCTACAATGTATTTTTCAATCTTTTCATCCAAATAAACCTGATGTACAACCTTTCGGGCCTCAATGATTTCATCAGCTTTCAAAATAGGTCTGACTGTATTCTTCTCCCCGCTGATATTCTGACGAATAATTTGCTTCTCTTCTTCCAATTTGGGATAATCGATTACGACTTTCAGCATAAAACGATCCACCTGAGCTTCAGGAAGCGGATAGGTACCTTCTTGTTCTATCGGGTTCTGAGTAGCCATTACTAAAAAAGGTTCAGGCAAAGGGAAGGTTTCATTGCCAATAGTAACCTGACGTTCCTGCATAGCTTCCAACAAAGCACTCTGTACTTTGGCTGGTGCACGGTTGATTTCATCAGCCAGCACAAAATTGGCAAATACAGGTCCTTTCTTCACAAGGAAAGTTTCATCCTTCTGGCTATATATCATAGTTCCTATTACATCGGCAGGCAACAAATCGGGAGTAAACTGAATTCGGCTGTACTGTGCATCAATTAATGACGCTAAAGTTTTAATGGCCAAAGTTTTCGCCAATCCTGGAACACCCTCTAACAATACGTGTCCGTCAGATAATAATCCTATCAATAAAGATTCCACCAAATGCTTTTGTCCAACAATGACCTGGTCCATACCGGCAGTAAGATTGGTGACAAAAGCACTTTGCTTTTCAATTCGCTCATTCAGTTCACGAATGTCAACTATTTCAGCCATAAATAATTATGTTTTTAATTGTTCTATTTTTGATTATAATTGTTTTTTCTGATTCCAAAAGTACGGCAATAAATTAACCATTCCAACTAATTTTCATTAAAAAACAATGCAAAACCTTTAGATTAAACTACTTTCAGAGTGTTTAGGATTTATGCAGGTACTTCGTTTTTCTTTCCCAATTCCCTATTATATGTATATAAATAGCACAATAAGTCCTATCAGGACTGCAATCAGGCTTACAATCACACATATAGAGAACACCCGCTTTAATGCCCACCGATGCAAGTGCGAGAAAAAGAAATGTGACTGAGAATCTTCAGCATGCACTGTTTCTTCTGTAACATCCCCTACCCTCTTATGTGCTTCGTCCGATTTCCTTTCCGGCATATCAGATTTGGAAAAGCTTTCGGGAAGATTCTCAAAGTGAACCATATTGTTTTCTTCAGCTTCCTCACCGGTATCCTTCAGTTCATCGACAGAGCCGATGTTTTTCTCTTCAAAAGTTGTGTTTTCATTTAAAATAACCGTCTCAAAAATAGCGAAAGGCTGATTAATAGTATCCTTCAGGAGTGCATCTGGCGTGAAAGATATTTTAGTGTATCCTGGAATTTCAAACCGCTCTTTAGTTTGAATATTCACACTCTCACGAGATTCCACTTCTATTAATTTGAAAACCCCAAATCCTTTAATCTTTAAGTATTTGTCAGTCTCAAGAGCTTCTCCTATCAAAGCAAAAAACTCCCGAACAAAATTCTCGGCTTTTTCTTTTTCCAAGCCACGTTGTTTGGCAAGAATAACCGACAAATCTTGTATGTTGAGTTTCTCATTCATAAGAAGCGATTATTTTTTTGTTGAAAGTATATATAAATTATGTACCAAGCGAGGGATTCAAAGTACACAGAGTCTATAGAAAGAAACCTGTTACTTAAATTTGTCTTTCAAAGAAGCACTGGGCTTGTATGATAACACAAGCTTGGGAGGCACCAACATTCGCTGCTTGGTAAGCGGACTTACCGAAATGCGCTCAGCCTTTTTCTTCACCTCAAAAGTCCCAAATCCTTGGATATAAATAGTATTTCCTTCTACCAATTGCCGTGTCATCTCTATCAACAAGGTAGATATCAGATCAGTCGTTTCTTTTAAGGGTGTACCTGTCTTTCTGGCAAGTTCTGATGTAAATTCCTTATTATTCATACGCTATATTTCTAAATTAATTGCTGAATGACCTACTTTTTACTGGATACATGACCATATAAATCAAAAACGTCAGCACCGATTATTTTTACCGGATAAAATTCACCTATCTGTAGCGTGGGAGAACTTGCCCGTTCAATCAAAATTTCAGGATCCACTTCTGGGGAGTCGTATTCACTTCGTCCGACATAATACTCTCCTTCCACACGGTCAATGATAACCTTTAGCTCTTTACCCACTTTAGCCGAGTTAAGCTCTGCAGAAATGCCTTCCTGAATAGACATTATCTCATCCAAGCGCCTCTCCTTTATCTCAGTAGGAATATCATCTGCATAATGGAGAGCGGAATAAGTTCCTTCTTCTTCCGAATATGCAAAAGCCCCCATACGATCAAAACGAACTTTGCGAACAAATTCTTTCAGTTCTTCAAAATCTTCTTCTGTTTCACCAGGAAAGCCTACCATCAGCGTCGTTCGCAAGTGAATGCCGGGTACTTCACGGCGGAATTTCTCAATCAGTTGATAAGTTTCCTCCTGCGTTACATTGCGATGCATGCGTGTCAGAACATTATCACTGATATGTTGCAAGGCTATATCCATATACTTGCAGACGTTTTCCCGGCTACGCATTACTGCAAACAAACTTTCTGGGAAATGGGCCGGATAGGCATAATGAAGCCGAATCCACTCTACTCCCGGTATATCAGCCATGCGGTTAATCAAATCAGGCAAAGCCTGCCTTTTATATAAGTCTACACCATAATAAGTCAATTCTTGCGCAATGACCTGAAATTCCTTTACCCCTTTAGAAACCAAGTATCTGACCTCTTCCAGAATTTCTTCCTCCGGCCGTGAGACATATTTGCCGGTAATAATGGGAATGGCACAATATGCACAAGTGCGATTACACCCTTCTGAGATTTTCAGATAAGCGTAATGGTGCGGGGTGGTTAATACGCGTTCTGTGTGAAGTTTGGTGTCGTATGCCTTCCCTAACTCATGCAACAGGTCTGTCCAGTCAAATTTTCCGTAATACTTATCCACTTGTGGAATTTCAACAGAAAGTTCTTTCAGGTAACGTTCCGAGAGACAGCCCATCACATACAATTTCTGAAGCCGCCCTTCTTCCTTAGCCTGTGCAAATTCCAAAATCATATTAATAGACTCTTCCTTCGCATCGCCGATAAATCCACAAGTATTGATAACGGCAATCTCACCTTGAGGGTTCTCGGCATCATGGGTTACCTGATATCCCGATGCTTCTAGTTGCCGCATCAAACGCTCTGAATCAACCAGATTTTTAGAGCAGCCCAAAGTAATAATATCTATTGTCTTACGCTTCATTTCACTTATTTTCTCCGAATAGCGAATCAACAAATTCTTTTTTACGGAAGATTTGCAAATCCTCCATTCCCTCTCCTAAACCGATATACTTTACGGGAATCTTAAACTGGTCTGATATACCAATCACAACACCTCCTTTGGCCGTTCCATCCAGTTTGGTTACAGCCATGGCGGAAACTTCCGTAGCTAATGTAAATTGTTTGGCTTGTTCAAAAGCGTTTTGTCCGGTAGAACCGTCAAGAACCAATAATACTTCCTGCGGGGCATCGGGCATTACCTTTTTCATGACATTCTTTATCTTAGTCAGTTCATTCATCAGCCCCACTTTATTGTGCAATCGGCCGGCAGTATCGATGATGACCACATCGGCATGATTGGCCACAGCAGAACTTAGCGTATCAAAAGCAACAGAGGCCGGATCGGATCCCATTTTCTGTTTCACTACGGGGACTCCTACTCGTTCGCCCCATATTACCAACTGCTCTACAGCAGCAGCTCGGAACGTATCGGCAGCCCCCAGGTATACCGATTTCCCTGCTTTTTTAAACTGATAGGCCAGTTTTCCGATAGTAGTAGTTTTTCCTACCCCATTCACACCTACTACCATGATGACATAAGGCGGGTTGGCAATGGGTGCTTCGAAATCATCAACATCTCCAGAATTATTCTCGGCCAATAAAGCTGCAATTTCCTCACGCAAGATTCTGTTCAACTCTTGCGTATTCATGTATTTGTCGACTGCTACTCTTTTTTCAATGCGCCCTATGATTTTCAACGTGGTTTCTACCCCTACGTCCGATGTAATCAGCACCTCTTCCAAGTTGTCCAGCACCTCATCATCCACCTTGGATTTTCCTGCTACAGCACGGGCTATCTTACCAAATACACTTTCTTTGGTTTTCGACAAGCCCTTATCCAAGGTTTCTTTCTTTTCCTTTGAGAAAAAACTAAATATACCCATATCGTGATTATTTATTTCAAGACATTATGCTACAAAGATATACAAAACCAACGAGAAAATGAAAAGTAACTCTTTATTTTATAGACAAAACTCCCCTTATCAGCCATCCAGCCAATAAGGGGAGTTATATCAGGCATTCAAATGCTCTTTTTATTTCTTGAAAAAGTCCTGAACTTTTTCGTTGGCTACCATTTGTTCGTCAAAAATATAGGCACCGGTTTTCGGAGATTTGACCATCTTGATAACCTTAGTATATGCACGGCCTTCTTTCGAACCTTCGTGCAAGCTTGCTACTGTTTTCTTTGCCATGACAGGTTAATATTTTGATATTACTTAATTTCCTTATGAATTGTCACTCTTTTCAAAATGGGGTTGTATTTTTTCAACTCCAATCTTTCAGTTGTATTCTTTCTGTTTTTCGTAGTGATATAACGAGAAGTACCCGGCATGCCGCTGTCCTTATGTTCAGTGCACTCCAAAATCACCTGTACTCTGTTACCTTTAGCTTTCTTTGCCATTTTCGTAGTCTCCTTTTATTTTAGCCGATAACTTTAATGCTTTTCCAATCACAATAGCCCTTAGCTACTGCATCTTTTAAAGCTGCATCCAAGCCTTTCTTGTTAATAATACGCAAGCCGTTAGCGCAAATGCTAAGGCTAATCCAGCAATCTTGTTCTACATAGTAGAATTTCTTCTTAAACAAGTTCACATCAAAAGTTCTTTTTGTTCTTCTTTTAGAATGTGAAACGTTGTTGCCAACCATGGCTTTTTTTCCGGTAATTTGACAAATCTTCGACATCTCTATCTTTTTTTATAGTTTCTATCTATTGCTTATTTCAAACAGAGCGCAAAGTAAGCACTTTTATTGTTAATACACAAGTTTTTCCCTCAATAATTCGTTGCAGGATAGTATTTTTCCGATTTTTTTTGAAGAATATGCACTTTTCTTCCTCTTACCTGCCCTTCCTCAAACACAGCATCTCCGTTTTATCAACTTCTGAAATTGAAGTTGTTCCTGTTTCTGCCATTTTGAGAGAACAAAGAAAAATATTACCTTTCTTCCAACAACCTACTTAACAGGAGCAGGGCATTATGAACCGTTTTCTTTACATTTTCCGCTCTTCCGGCATCCCCTTCTTCTTTTTCGGTTACTATCAGACCGCCACAGGCTACAGCCATCCAAATCGTCCCGACCGGCTTTTCCGGCGTACCACCTCCAGGTCCGGCTATACCGGAAGTAGCTACGGCACAATCGGTTTTCATAGATTCCATCACACCCTGAACCATTTCGATTACGGTTTCGCGACTCACGGCACCGTACTTTTGCAGTGTTTCCGGAGAGACATACAGCATATTCATTTTTACCTCATTGGAATAAGCAACGACTCCTCCTTTGAAGTACTCCGAACTGCCGGGAACAGAAGTTATCAAGGCCGCAATGCTTCCACCCGTACAGCTTTCTGCGGTGGAAAGGGTCATTTTCTTTGCTTTCAGCAATTCTCCAATTTTTTCTTCTAAGCTCATAACTATTATGCACTCTTAAAATCGAACTATGGACATTCCATAAGACAAATTCCTTTAAGATTCATTTGCCCGGCCTGCGAAAAACAAATCAAAGGGCAACGCGAGAAAAAGCCGGTGCTTCCATCGGGCAAAACTCCTTATCCAGGAATTTGAAGTACCCGGTGATGGCTATCATAGCAGCATTGTCTGTAGTATAACTGAATTTAGGGATATAAATATTCCACCCATATCTTTGCGCATGTTCTTTAAAGGCATTCCGCAAGCCGTTATTGGCAGAAACACCTCCGGCTACAGCTACCTCTTTTATATTATATTGCTTAGCTGCTTTCCGTAATTTATCCATCAGTATATCCACTATTGTAGCTTCCAGCGATGCAGCCAGATCCGTTTTATGATGCTCGATGAAATCAGGGTCTTCTTTCATCCAATTGCGCAATGAATATAAAAAAGATGTCTTTAAACCGCTGAAGCTATAATCCAGACCTGGAATGTGTGGTTTGCTGAAGCTGAACGCTTTGGGATTGCCTTGACGGGCCAATTTATCTATAATGGGACCGCCGGGATACCCTAACCCCATAACCTTGGAACATTTGTCGATAGCTTCACCCGCTGCATCATCGATGGTTTGGCCCAGAATCTCCATATCATTATAAGCCTTCACCAATATGATTTGAGAATTTCCTCCAGACACCAATAGGCACAAAAAAGGAAATTCCGGCTGGCGGTTTTCCTCTCCTTCCACTTTAATAAAGTGAGCTAAAACATGACCAGTCAGATGGTTGACATCTATCATGGGAATATTAAGAGCCCTTGCAAATCCCTTGGCAAAAGACACGCCCACCAACAGAGAGCCCATTAAACCGGGACCTCGCGTAAAAGCAACGGCACTTAATTCTTCCTTGCTGACTCCCGCACGTTTCAAGGCTTCATGAACTACGGGAACTATATTTTGCTGGTGAGCACGGGAAGCTAATTCCGGCACTACACCTCCGTATGCTTCGTGTACGGCCTGTCCGGCTACTACGTTCGAAAGCAAATAACCGTCTCTGATAACGGCCGCAGAAGTGTCATCACACGAAGATTCTATTCCTAAAATCAGGGTACTCATAATTATATTTGTATTAAACCTTGCAAAAGTAGTGATAAAAGTAGATTCATAATATATTATTTGCTATTTTTGTTCGCTGATTTATAAAAAATAACTGCGCCATCAAAAAGCTTAAGCGAACCATACGTATTCTAATCGGCATCGTGTTAGGATGTTACATTGGTGCCATTTTATTGCTGAACCTTCCTTACGTGCAGCAACAGGTTTCCGTGCTCCTGTCCGAACAGTTGAGCCGGGCTTTGGGAAGCAAGCTGAGCATAGGCAGGGTTAACCTCGGATTGCTGAATCGGGTAATCGTTGACGATTTGCAGCTGAATGATTTATCCGGAAAGGAAATGCTGAAAGTATCCCGGTTGTCTGCCAAGTTTGACATTTTTCCTCTTTTCAACGGACAGATTTCTATCAGCAACATCCAGTTGTTCGGTTTCAACATAGCATTGGAAAAAAGGACTCCGGAAAGCGAACCCAACTTCCAGTTTGTAATAAACGCATTGGCTTCCAACGACACGGTCAAAAAGGAGAAAGACCTGCATCTGCGCATCAATTCACTGCTTATCAGACGCGGTGAAGTCTCTTATGACGTACTTTCAGCAAAGGATACCCCGGGAAAGTTCAATCCGCAACACCTCCGGTTCAACAATATTATTGCCACCATCTCATTGAAGGCTCTGCAAAACGATTCTATCAACGCTTCCATCAAGCGACTGAGCATAGAAGAACAGAATTCCGGGTTTCATCTGAAGAAACTGAGCCTCAGGTTTGTAGGAAATGAGCAGGGCATGATTGTAGACAACTTCTCCGTCGACCTGCCGCATACTTCTATTCAAACAGACACCATCCACCTTCAATACGACAGCATAGAAGCCTTTAAGGATCCTATGAGAAAACTCCGCTTCTCTTTCCACATGAAGCCGTCGGAAATCGTATTACAGGATTTAGCTCCTTTTCTTCCGTTTTTTTCCTCTTTCAAGGAGCCGTTACGGGCAGAAATCAAGGCAAACGGGCCTTTGGATCAACTGAATTGCCCGCGTTTTTCCATTGCTTCCCCACGAAACCATTTCTATTTGCGGGGAGAGGCATCGTTCCAAGACCTGGCTCACCCAAGCGATGCCTATGTGTTTGCCAACCTCTCTAAATTATATGCCGACCGGGAAGGCATGAGTTTCCTTATGCAAAACCTGAGCAATAATGGGAAGAAACAGCCATCTGTCATTGAGAATCTGGGCACCATCGCGTTTCATGGGGAACTTTCCGGCTATTTCACAGACCTTGTCACGTACGGACAACTGCGTACAGAACTCGGAGTCATCAAGACAGACGTAAAAATCACATCTGACAAAGGAAAAGGAAATTGGGCATATTCCGGGGAGGTAGCCACAGAAGATTTTGAACTCGGAACATTGCTATCCAACAAAAAACTGGGCAAAATCACGTTCAATCTAAACGTAAACGGCAAACACCGCCAGAACCAGTACCCTCAAATCATTCTGAAAGGCTTGGTCGCATCCATTGACTACAGCCAATATTCTTACAAAAACATTACGTTGGACGGGGAATACAAAGAGGGAGGATTCAACGGGCAGGTAGCGTTGGATGACCCTAACGGCTCTGTCAAACTGAACGGTGCAATCAATGTAGCCGGACAAATTCCTACATTCAATTTTTTGGCTACCATAGACCATTTAAAGCCCCACGACTTACAACTGACTCCCCATAAATACCAGCAGGCCGAGTTTTCTGCCAGATTGAAAGCCGACTTCACCGGCGGTTCTATCGACGATATGGATGGTGAAATCAATATCGACAGCCTCTCTTTCACGGCACCGGATAAGAATTATCTTCTCGACAACCTCAAAATCATGGCTATCAGGCAAGGCAAGGAGGAAAAATCACTTGTCATCCGTTCCAATTTTATGGAGGCTCATGTCACGGGCAACTACTCCTATAAAACACTTCCTGCCAGTTTTCTGAACATCGTGCAGAGGTATATTCCGGCATTGGCTCCTTCCGGAAAGAGTTTTAAGGAAGTCAAGTCTGAAAACAATTTCTACTTCGACCTACATATTTATAATACGGATATATTGTCCACTCTTTTTGATTTTCCGGTCAAAGTGTACACGCATTCCACGGTGAAGGGATATTTTAACGATGCGTCCCGCCGCCTGCGGCTCGAAGGCTATTTCCCACGTATGCGCTACCAGAATAAATTTATCGAATCCGGCATGTTCTTATGCGAGAATCCGTACGACCGTTTCCGTACGACTTTAAGATTTACCAACCGGAAAACGAATGGTGCCGTAAATATTTCGCTGGAGACTTATGCAAAGAATGATAGCATAAAGACCATTCTGAACTGGGGAAACAGCAGCGGTGCCACATACAGCGGCCGGCTCTCCACCCTGACCCGGTTTATTCGGGAGCAACAGAATGATACGCTCCATATTGAACGCGACTACCCAAAAACTTCCGAATTCAAAGAAGCGCCACTCAAAACCATTGTGCAAATCCAACCGACGGAAATCATTCTCAACGACACCTTATGGAATATACATCCTTCAGAAGTGATTGTTGATTCGGGGAAAATACATATCAATGACTTCAACTTCTCACATCGGGAACGCCACCTCAGCATAAGCGGTGTCATTTCCAAATCTCCGGAGGATACGATACGGGCAGACTTGCAGGATATTAATATCGGATATGTATTTGACATCGCAGATTTGGGTGTCAACTTCCAGGGAGAAGCGACGGGGCCTGCCCTTGCCAGCGGTGTGCTTGGCAAACCGGTGATGAGCACCGACCTGTTTATCCGGAACTTCGGTCTGAATGAAGGATTATTGGGCGATGCAAACATACATGGGGAATGGCACCACGACGTGAAAGGCATCTACCTGGACGCACGCATCCGCGAACGCGATACGGCACGCACCCGTGTACATGGATTCATCTACCCCATCAAGCCGACCAGTTCCCTTGATTTGCAGATCGAAGCCCAAGGTACCAACATGAAATTCATACACCATTACATGCGGAGCATCACGTCCGATTTTGGCGGACGGGTATGGGGAAATGTACACTTCTATGGGAGGTTTAAAGCCCTGACCATGGAAGGACGCGTGCGTGGGGATGCTTCGCTCAAAGTAGACGTACTTAATACAACCTATTCTATCAAAGACAGTATTTTTATTGCTCCAGATGGCCTGACTTTTGTCAATAACCGTATTCTGGATACGCAAGGGCATCAAGGAAGAGTTAACGGGTATCTGCGTTACCAGCACTTCAAAAACTTAAAGTATCATTTCAACTTCGGGATAAATAATATGTTGGTGATGAACACCACAGAATCACCGGATTTTCCATTCTACGGCACCGTCTACGGAACCGGCAATGCCACGATTGCAGGCAATGCAAACGACGGAGTCAATATTGATGTGGCCATGACAACCAATAAAAACAGTCAGTTCACGTATATCAAAGACAATGTTACGTCGGCCGTAAGCAACCAGTTTATACACTTCGTTGATAAAACCCCGCGAAGGGTTACCCAAGATTCTACCGCTTTATCTGATTATGAGATAGCCCGGCAGGAAATAAAAGCCGAAGAAGAGCAGGGGGATACGGATATTCGCCTGAACTTGCAGATAGACGCCACCCCTGAAGCAACCATGCGTATCATCATGGACCCGATAGCCGGTGACTACATCAGTGCACGAGGTTCGGGCAATATACGCACCGACTTCTTCAATAAAGGTGACGTGAAAATATTCGGTAATTACAAAATAGACCAGGGACTTTACAAATTTAGTCTCCAGGAAGTAATCCGCAAAGATTTCACCATTGACGAAGGAAGTTCCATTTCATTCAACGGATCTCCTTTGGATGCCTTTTTGAATATCAGGGCCAAATACACCGTCAATTCCGCTTCGTTGAACGACCTGATTCCAAACGCTAACGAATATGTCACACAAACCAATGTGAAGGTAGACTGCATTATGAATATTGCCGGTCAGCTGACCTCACCCGACATCAGGTTAGATTTGGAATTGCCCAATGAGCGCGAAGAAGTACAGGCTCTGGTTCGTAATTATATCTCAACAGATGAGCAGAAAAGCACCCAAATTCTATATCTGCTGGGTATAGGCAAATTCTATATGCCCGAAAACTCCGGTACGACCCAGAATTCAGACATGATGTCCAGCATGCTCTCCTCTACCCTCTCCGGCCAGCTCAACAACGCGCTCTCCAACATCATCAACAACAACGACTGGAACATCGGCACCAACTTCAGTACCGGACAGAAAGGATGGACCGACGTTGAATTTGAAGGCATGTTGTCCGGACAACTGCTGAACAACCGGCTGCTCATCAACGGCAATTTCGGATACCGGGACAACCCGCTCTCCAATACTAATTTTGTGGGCGACTTCGAAGCTGAATGGTTAGTAAACCGCTCAGGAGACATCCGTCTGAAAGCCTATAACGAAACCAACGACCGATATTATACCCGCACCAATCTGACTACCCAGGGTATCGGAATCATCTTCAAGAAAGACTTTGAACGGTGGGCAGACCTGATGTTTTGGAAAAAATGGAAGTTGCGCCGGTTGAAAACAAAGCCTGCTTCCAGACTGCAGGAGGTAAAAGCGGATACCCTGATGCAGAGAGCGGACACATTGGTGCAAAAGTCTGATACACTGCTACAAAAGGTGGATATGGTTACAAAAAAGTAACAGCCACTTTCGCCGAAACTTTCCGGATATTTCATTTCTTTCACTCTGATAGCTAAGGAGGCTGTGCCATGTATATAAGGAACGTGCTTCCTATACTTTAGGAACCGCCCTCTTGAATATAGGCAGAATGGCTGAGTGGAAACCGGAAAGAGGCTCAAAAGAAGCTGATTATAAATCTTAAAAGAGGAAAAATTAAACAGGCTCTCATTCTGTCGGTGTAGAATCTCAAGAATTTTATCTAAATTTGCAGGCATGAAGACAAGAAGTATATACATATTATTATTAGGGATGGTTTTGTTGCCGATTTATTTCGGTTCATGTGCCCAAGACCGGTGGGCATTGTATGCGGAAGAAACCAAATCCGACCGCTGGATAGATGACACCATGCGGGTATGGTATTATTGGAATCAAAGCATTCCCAACACGAATGACCTGAACTATTTCCAGGAGCCATTCACCTTTTTTTCTTCACTCCTTTCCGATGAAGATGGAAAGAACGGCACACCTTATTCTACCATCGACAGCCTGATTCCTGCGACACGTAGCATTCCCTATACAGACTATAGTTATGGATTCCAATTTACTACGAACCGGGTCGAAGGCAACGACACGGCCTTGTATGCACATGTCCTTTATGTCGTTCCGGAAAGTCCTGCAGGCGAAATAGGATTGCAGCGCGGAGACTGGATTATGGAAATGGACGGAGAACCGATCACAGAAAATAATTACGGACGTTTGTACGGAGACGGAAGCATGCAGTTAACCATAGGTTATTATGATGCCGAAAACGATACAATCCGCTCTTACAATGACGGGCCGCAGACCATTGCATCGGCACGGAGCATCCAGGACAATCCTATACATTATTATAATATATATCAGTCAGGAGGTAAACAAGTCGGTTATTTGGTGTACAACCACTTCAGTGCGGGCGCCACAGACAGCGGCACAGAATATGACGACGAGCTCCGCTCTGTCTTTCAGCAGTTTGCTTCCGGGCAGGTCGATGAATTCATACTGGATTTGCGCTACAATAATGGAGGCCTGGTGACTTGTGCCCAACTGCTATGCACCATGCTTGCCCCGGCATCGGCACTTGGACAACAGTTGAGCTACTTGGAATACAACAGCAATTTTCAAAGCGTCTCATTACTGCTGGACGAAAACCTGATTCAAAATGGCGCCAATTTGAACTTGTCTACACTTTATGTACTGACAAGCGAAGAAACCGCTTCTGCTTCGGAGATGCTGATAAACTGCCTGCGTCCTTTTATGAACGTAGTACTTATAGACTCCACCACCGTAGGGAAAAATGTAGGCTCTGTCAGCTTCACCAACCCGGAACTTATGCTTACGATGAGCCCAATAGTCTGCAAAATATACAACTCACAAGGAGAATCAGACTATGAAGACGGATTCCAACCCGATGTGTCTATAAATGAAAATGATGACCTGGCCCGCTTCCTGCCCTTTGGCCATCCGAATGAACTGATGCTATCTACAGCTTTAAGTATTATCAGTGGCGAACAGAATCCCACACAGTCATCCCAACTTCGGACTACTGTACAACACAATTCTATAAGCAGAAAGGCGTCACATGCTGTCGAAATAAACAGATAGCAGGCTCCGGGCAACCCTGCCGGATATACAGTCAGACACACGGAAGCAGAAAAATGGCAGGATGAGTGAACAAAGAAGGGGCTGGCATTGTTTTTGTATAAGTAAGGGGAAATGATAAGCAGCTGGTGAAAATCAGTGTTTATGTTGAACCACGGGGCAGGAACCGCAACACCTTACGTTTCCATGCCCTTAATTTGACAAAAATCCATTCTTATCACTTGCTTACCGATAGCAATAATAATAACAGTAATAACCTAAACAGAAAAGTATGAAAAAGTTTATTTCGTCAGCGATGCTGATATTAATGCTGGGTATGATGACATCTACAACAGTGTATGCCCAGGAGAATTCTCAAAGTGAGCAAAGTGACCGCAAGGCACAACGGGATGCGGAACGCGCACGCCAGAAATCTGAAGAAAAAGCCTTGGAGATGGCTTTGTACACAGAAGCATTAAACTCATTAAAAGAAAACCGGTTTGTGGTCGAGGCAGACCAGGTTATCTTCAAAACAGGAGAAAATGCCTATGTCAATTCCAATACAAACTTTGTATTGGTGAACTTAAAGCAGGGAACTGTGCAGGTAGCTTTCAATACCACCGTTGCCGGTCCTAATGGCATTGGTGGAGTAACAGTAGACGGCAGCGTATCGAATGTCAAAATGGAAGTAAACAAGAAAGGCAATGTCTATTATAGTTTCAGTGTCCAGGGCACAGGCGTTTCAGCGCAGGTATTCGTCACAATGAGCAATGGAAGCAACGAAGCCACGGTAAACATCAACCCCAATTTCAACTCACGTACCTTGACATTGAGGGGTGAAGTCATACCTCTGGAGAAATCAAGAATATTCAAAGGCAGAGCGTGGTAATGAGAGGCAGGTATCCGGTGTATGGATTATAATGACAGGAGGCTGTAACTTTTTCGGTTACAGCCTCCTGTCTATTTAAAACACTGAAGCAAAAAGCTTCCAGTGGTGAGTAAGAACTTGTTTAAATTTTGCCCAGTCTTATTTTGAGTACCGTTTCCGAGGATATTTTCCCCGTGTACTTCAACACACTCCTACTCATTTCCGATATTTCAAATAAGACAAAATTGCCCAGCAAGTAATGTAATACCAGCAAAGCGGCAAAGGAAGTTTCTCTATCTTCCGTAACACATTCCACTGCGGAATGATGACCTTCTTCTTGTTTCCTGTAACAGAACTCTTACGCAAACGATAGTCCACCAATACATTCAGGTTTCCGTATGCATAGTCTATTTTCTTCAGAATAGCCAACAGATACACAAAGTCATCCCGCATGCTTCCCAAGCCCTCATCGAAGAAAGAAAGTCCGCATCTCTCCCTGTCATAGACAACGGTAGAAGGAAATATCGGGTTACTCTTCAGAATAGATTGATACGTCACTCTTTCCGGTACAATAAAAGGCCGCAGTATTTCTTCTTCAGTAAATTCATCGATTCTCCGATAAGAAGAAAACACCAAAGCAGCATTCTTTTTCTCCATGAATGCCAGTTGTTCCTCAAGGAAAGTAGGATGCCAAAGGTCGTCTGAATCCAAGAAAGCAATAAACCTCCCCCGTGCTGCCCGCAACGCAATGTTTCTGGCACCCGACGAGCCTTTGTTTTGTTTCGAAGCTATCAGTTTTATCCGCTCATCCTGCTGGGCGTACTTCTCCACAACGGCTATACCCGCCCCATCATCCGGCGAACAGTCATCTACGACAATCATCTCCCAATCCGTATATGTCTGACTCAACACGGACTCAATGGTTTTACCCACAAAGGCAGCACCTTTGTACATGGGGGTAATAATAGATACCAAACTTTTACTCATTGTATGATGTATGCAATAATTTATCGACTTGTTTCCATGCACTTTCTATCACCTGGTGCATGTCATAGTATTTATACTCGGCCAATCTCCCGCCAAACACGACCTTGTCCTGAGCATCTGCCAGTTCTTTATACCGCCGATAAAGAGTGGAATTCCTTTCATCATTCACCGGATAATAAGGCTCATCACCCGGCTTCCACTCTGCAGAATATTCTCTGGATATCACCGTGTCCGGTTGCTGCCCGAATTCAAAATGTTTATGCTCAATGATGCGTGTGTAAGGTGTATCGGCATCCGTATAGTTGACAACGGCATTTCCCTGAAAATTGGCAACACCTTCCAACAATTCCGTTTCAAAACGAACAGTCCTGTATTCCAGATGCCCGAAACAATAATCAAAATAACGGTCTATCTCACCCGTATATATCACCTTGTCGGCAATAGAATCGAAATAAGACTTATCACCCAAATAATCTGTACCCAATCTGACTTCTACGCCTTCCAACATCTTTTCTATCAAAGCCGTATATCCCCCGATAGGAATGCCCTGATATTTGTCATTGAAATAATTGTTATCAAACGTAAACCGCACAGGCAAACGTTTGATAATGAATGCAGGAAGTTCAGTGGCTTTCCTACCCCATTGTTTCTCAGTATATCCTTTAATCAAGGTATAATAGATATCTTTCCCTATCAACGAAATTGCCTGCTCCTCCAGATTCTTAGGATTTACTATGCCTGATTCTTTCCGCTGTTTTTCTATTCGCTCTGCCGCCTCTTCCGGTGTAGTTACTCCCCACATCTGATAGAAAGTATTCATGTTGAAAGGGAGATTGTAAAGTTTTCCTTTGTAATTGGCTACCGGAGAATTGGTATAGCGGTTAAACTCCACAAAAGAATTTACGAAGTCCCACACCCGTCTGTTGCTGGTGTGGAAGATGTGTGCACCGTATTTATGGACATTAATACCGTTGATACTTTCGGTATAGACATTGCCGCCAATGTGGGGACGTTTGTCTATTAACAGGCATTTCTTACCGCTACGGAAAAGACAATAAGAGGTTACGGAACCGAACAGGCCGGCTCCGATAATGAGGTAATCGTAAGTCATAAACTTTACAAATAATAAAAATTACAAATCCAATTCTATAAGTTAAAATAATACTTTATGCTAATTTAGTAAGCGCCCAATTTTAGGGCATACTCCGTCAAAATAGCAATAGAGAGTGTCATATAAACTGATTCCTGTAAAAAATCGTTCTGGCGCAATTCACATAGTCCCAGCATCCGTACGCAACGCCCCTCCGTCCCCCTCTTTCTCATCCTCACAGTCTAGTTCAGATTTCTCTAGCTCTCTGGTGGAAGTCTTCTTCCGGACCTTCTGTCATCCGTCACCGAGGCGTTCCTGCCAGGTGTAATCAAACTGCCTCTGAAATGACTTCACTTGCCTATTATTATAGCCTTATGCAATACGCCATTGGGAAATGCTCACATAGTTTGTTTTGGAAAAAACACGACATAAATACAAAATTATAACCATCAAAGAAGTCGGAAATCCGACATCTATATACGGCTGAAACATTGAGATAATGAAAAGGTATAGAAATAAAGTCTTTCCATTAATATCCAATGTTCTAAAAATCAGAATATAAAAGACCAAAAAAAATACTAGTTCAAATACGCCATAACTAGCCATTATCTGCAGCACCAAATTATGAGCTGGAGAGCCATCTGGATAACTGGAAGAATAGTATAACGCATCTTCCCCTTTACCTAAAATAGGTGACTCTACGAAAAAATCCCAAAAGCCTTTATACAGTTCTTCACGAGTTACATTATTATCCAAATCATTACGCATCGTATATTCTGATAATAAATCAAGCAACATTGAATAGCATATAAAACCTACGATAATTGCAATAACTAAATAAAAATAAAACGATCTCTTATCTGAATATTTATAATAAAAAGTTACAATAAATAGAGCAAGAATTGCAGTCCTGCATTCCGACAATAATAATCCTATTAATAATAGAATCCACAAAATGAATTTGTACAACATTTTATAGCGTACAAACATTAATAACAGGAAAGCAATGCCCACATATACCGCATAAAAATTACGGTGTAAAGCAAATCCAGAAAATGTTCCGCCTATTGAATAAAACAATGCCTTAATATGAATCGGAGCCAGAGAGAAATATAATATTGGTAAAATTGACCAAAAAAGTAATACAAACAATATAAGATTTTGCATTTTAGTACCAAAATGAAATTTAGGCAAAATTCCAACTAAAACCATATATACACACAAAGCCATAATACCTTCGGGAATTTTAAAACTAAATCCATTTTGAAACATTGAAAGTGTAAATACACTCATTGCTAAATAACAAAATACAAGTATGGATCTTCCATATATTTTTGTGTTTAAGGATATCAAAACAATAGAAAGCAAGAAATTCACCATTATGGCACCATATCCGGTAAATAGAAAATACTTCTCTATATCAGGTAAATAGTTCCATATAATGCTTCCTTTCCAAGCGGGGAATAATGCAAAGAACAAATTTGTCAATAACATAACATTAAGAAGAAACCTTGTAACATCATCCCTTTTTATTATTATTGTATTACATCTATTCATTACGATACTTTTGCAAATAACCCATTCCCAATATTACTTTCTCTACACTTTTATCCAAACTATATATAGCTGTCGAATTAACAGTTATAGCAGATTTTATATTATGTTTGGACATTAATACTAATAATTCGAATGGTATGTAGGAAGGAATAAATTCTGCAAATGGGAATATACTCTTATAATCTGTTTTTTCACGAGGATGAGATTTTATACAAACTTTTTTACCTTCACAGAAATATGTTTGCAATATATCTCGATACATCTGGATTTTCTTATCCTCATCAATCATTCCATCTTCTGAAAAACATTGAGTCAAAAGAAGAATATCATAATTATAGTTTTTTTTCAATAATACCTCATTTGCACATAGTAAATGCAAAATTTCATTTTGAACTTTTACAGATAAGCGTCCCCAACTCTCTTGCAAAGAGAAGATTTCAATCTTTTCACGATTATATGGCGGAACTTCCATCATCCCACTTAAATATATTTTCTTTATTTTAGGGTGAAAACCCATAGGCTGAGACACAACGCCTCTTAAAGAGTTAATAATAGATTTCAACTTCCAAAGAAAATAATGTTCTTTCTTATATAGAACTATAGTATCTACATCCGTATAATTTCCGACTCCGTCCTCAAGCAATATATAAAACAAAGAGTTTGATATAACAAACTGGGCAAAAATCAGATGATCTTGACCATACGACACCTTTTTATATAATCGATACTTCAAATAAACTATCGGGAGCAGTACCCAACATCTACATATATTCAATAAGCTGTATAGTACTCCACCTTGCTTTTTCTTTATAATAAAAGAATGACCTTTAAACTGTTCTTTAACAATATCTGGAATTCCACTTCCAAAAAAGAAAAAAGTACTCTCAATATTACGTGGAAATAATATTAAATAAAGAAATAATGAATATACTGTATCAACTTGACAAATTTGAGTATATAATCTCTTCATAATCCCTAACATTTATGAAATATTACTTTATAAATTCTTCTGACTATACCTTTAGTCGGTTTATCGATAATATATAAGACTATTGAATATACTATCAATAAGCAAAAAGCTATAACCAATGTATTGAATGAAAAACCTACAACTGTACTATTATCTTTTAAAAGATTATGTTGAAATAAAACTTGTGGCATTAAAGATATCGGAAATAACACCACAAGATATTTTAAAACTTTCTGCCAGTACTCTCCTACTGAAGAACAAAAGCCGTTTCGAAAAAGGAAAAAAGGTTTCCAAAGCACTACTATCAAACTTAATGATATCACACCTCCTAAGACAACACCTCCTATACCCAACAAGTGCCCGAAAACAATTGCAACAAATAGATTTATACAAGCTTCAGCCATAGGAGCCCATGTATCTTTATAAAGGACATAAGCGCCTATAAAATAATTAATTGGCAAACGAACAATTCCTACATACATAATATATAACATAAGCAAGAAAATCCATCTATCCAAAACATACTCCGCCCCCAACCATAATTTAATAAAAGATTCTATTTGGTAATAACATGTTGTACAAACAACGCCACCTATTATAAAAAATAATGCATTAAACTGAAAAAATATAGACAAAATCTTAGCTTTGTTACCTTCCGCCACCAAATTGCCAAAACTTGCAGTTATCCCTCTCATACAAATATTCAATACACTAACAAATCTGACTAATATCATCGTATAATTAGTATATATCGTTACCTTTACAAGAGAAGAAAATACATAAATCAATATATTTGTGCTCTGATTCAGTACAAAAGCTGAAATATTATGAGGAATAACTTGCTTTATTGTTCTAAATAAAGTCGCATAATTTCTATATATTTCTTTTCCATGATGATAACTCGTAACCAACCAAGGATATTTCTTCTTTACAATACGATTTATAGCAATACCATATATTATCCCCCAAAACAATTCTATGCCTAACCAAACAACATACCCATAACCTAAATATTTTAGTGCAACTATTTGACATGCGAATTTCAAGGTCTGCGCACCATAAGTAAAAGAAGTTACAATATATTCCCTTTGGTCTGCTACAAGTAAAGTCTGCTTATAACTAATAAAGTAACCAACCAAATTAGCCAATAAGAATGTATAATATCCGCCAACTATATATATATCAGGAAGTCCAGATTCCGAAAAAAAAGGTACAAGAAAAAAGGAGATGATAATTCCTAAAACAAGAATAGTGACACCAATAATTCGGTATAAAAAACCAAATATTGATATTACATCTTTAATTCTAGATTCATCTTTTTTATAAATCAATTCATATAATGTGCCCGAAATTGCGGAGGTCAAACCTAATTCTGCAAGATTCAGAAAGCCTAAAATATTAAGTAATGTTGAACTTAACCCAACAACATCAGCACCCAAATATTTAATAAATATGCTTCTTGAAACAAAATTAAAGATAATCGATATGCCTAAAAAGACAGATGATATCCTGAAATTCTTCAAGCTTTGCTCTGTTCGTGACATTGTGATAACTCTCTATATAAATCCAACCACTTGGCACCAATCTTTTCTATTGAAAATTTTTGAACACTCTGTATCGCATTTAAGGACATCTCATACATTTTATCTTGATTCATTATCAATTTCTCAATTTTTAAAGCCATTTCGTTAATGTTATTATTCTTCACAATAAACCCATTCTGTCCATCTTTTATGATATCCTTCAATGCCGCAAACGAATTCATTGCAATAGGAACACAGCCCATTTGTTGAGCTTCTATTAAAGTCATTCCCCATCCTTCTATTGCAGAAGTCATTAAAAATATCGAAGCTTTTTCATAATAAACCTGTGGAGATTGCCATCCTTCAAATGAAACATTCTTTAATCCCAACTTTTCTGACATCTTTTTATACAACTCACTACTAGGACCTTTACCTACTATTTGCAATTTCCAATTAGGATATTTCAAGTACAAGAGGCTCCAACATTTTAAAACAAGACTAATCCGTTTTGCCCCTTCTTCTAATCTAGAAACGACTAAAATCACATTATCCTTGACAGGACGATTTTCTAGGAAAGAAGAAAACGAACAAGGATTATTAATAACAACCATTTTCTGATTGTCAACATGATACGCTTTCTGAAAAGCCTCTATAAAACTCTCGGATAATAAAACAAACTTATCTGCCAATAAATAAGATTCCCTATTCTTTTTATATGCAGATTTTCTGACACGGATTTTCCACAAAGGGAATATTAGTAATTTTATAATAAGCTTTAATGAGTATGTCAAATCACCACTATAGACACAATTTGTAAAGGTACGCATACTAACAGTTGAATATAAATACTGCAGCTCATAATTTGGCATATTATGCAATTCAGTAACTATTTTACATGATGTACCTTTTATTGCTTCATAAGCCATTTCTGCTAAATGCTCCCCTTCTGGCACACATAATATGTCTATTCCTTTATCAACAATACTCTCATGAATTTTGTGTGCTGAAAGTCTCTTAATAGGCAACTCCGTTATACGGCTATCAACCGGAGACAAATGACGATAAGACGTATACACATAAACATCTGGCTGTGCAGCAAGATAATTTTCCCTCAATATTATTGTACGTGAAGCACCAGAGTCCTCAATATGAATATCACGCCTATAAATAAATAATAAATTCATCTTTCAAAACAACTACTAAAAAAGAGTGTATGTGCCAATCTTCAAAGTTCTATAATCAATCGCTATATGAACTCGGCACATACACTCATATTCTATTAACAATACTATTTCAGCACCCAACGTTCAAATTGGTCTTTCTCAAACAACTCCCGGTTATAGTGCTTATCCACAATATCCCAAAACTCTTTCTCGGAATATCCAAGGAATTCACAAAAGTCTCTTACACACAGAGGATCCAAAGCATGATCGTGTTCCTTCACCAGTTTGAATGCTTCATCCCGCGTAATCATTCCATAACGAACCATGCGTGCCGCATAATCCGTAGCCGAAGCATGACCGAATTTGGGATATTTCATCCATGAATGTACCAAATAAGCACGACTGTCTACCTGATCCATCTGTTCTACGTGGTGCGTACGATTCCATTCATGTGTCAAATCATGGAAGCCATAATGTTTGGCTATCTCATAATTTTTAAAACTGTTCCATTCCACAAAATAACTCAAATAGATAGGAACCAAGCGATTTAGGTCTTCCTGCGTGGGTGGCTCAAAGAAATTCAAATCTTTCATTGTTACCCCATCACCCAACAACTCCTCTTCCGGTATGCCGGAACCTACTCCGTTGAAAATCTGATCTCTGGCCGAATAAGTTTCAACAGCACCACTACCTCCATACTCATAGCTGACATTTTCGCCATAAACCAGCAGGGGTGTATTGAACTTCAAAGCCATGTGCAACGGATAGGTATAAATATAGCGGTCAATGAAATAAGTGGGTTTACCATAGCGCTCAAACGTCTTGCGCATGATGATTTTCTGAGCCCTGATGTTGGGCTTCATACTGATAATATCGCAACCGAAAGCTTCTGAGATATTCTTCAAATTGTGCTTCCCAGCCTCTGTCATAGGGAAATTGTCCTCTACGGAAACCAGCAACGGATTCATGTGCAATACTTCTTTCATCAGATAAGTCTGGAAATGTGAATCCTTGCCACCGCTGACGGCTATCATACAGTCATATCCATTGGAACCATTCATACCTCTATACTTATCACATAAGACTTTCAACTCCTCAAAACGGGCGTTATAGTCCACATTCTTCCTATTCTCGTATGACTGACAGGCAGAACATACCCCATTCTCATTGAAAGTAATGCCAGGACGGGTATCCGGCATCACGCATTTAGTGCAATACTTCATTGTAATCAAATTTTTTAAAGTGATTTTATTTATAAACATGCTTTACGATCTCCCTTGCCCTCTCCAGTTCATCATGCTGCCCTATATCAATCCAATAGCCCGAAATTGGATAACGAATTACTTTATAGCCTTTCTCTATCAATAAATCCATAAAGTCCGTAGCATTGAAAAACTCGTTCTCCGGAATCAAATCCAACCGTTCTTTCTTTATCAAATAGATGCCGGCATTGGCATAATAGCTGATGGTCGGTTTTTCTGTTACCCCCTTAATCTCCCGACCTTCCAGATTGAATACCCCATAAGGTACCTTCACCACGTAAGGCACAGCCGCCACACTCATATCGGCATTGTTCTGTGTAAAATGCAGGTAGAAATCCTCGTAATCAATATTGGTGAACAAATCGGAATTCATTACCAAGATGGTATCATTATAAAAGGTTTCTACGAACTTAATACTTCCTATAGTTCCCAAGTATTTAGGCTCACGAACAGTATTAATCTCCACACCATCGCGAGGTACACTGAAATGTTCCTCAATCTGTTCCCGAAGATAATTAACTGTAACAGATATATGGTTTAATCCGTATGATATCAAACTATCAATGTTGTAATCAATGATACACTTGTCTCCAATCTTAATCAAAGGCTTAGGAGTCTTTTCCGTCAGCGGACGAAGTCTTTCTCCTTTTCCTCCGGCCATCAATACAGCATCTATGGGAAGTTTGGTACGGTATTTTTCCAGATTGATTATCTCTATGATATGGTCTTCTGCATCCAAGACAGGAACAAGCTTCATTTTAAGTTCCCGTTGCTTATGAAGATGAATCACATCATCGTTTACACCTCGGCGAAGGAAATTGAAATTACGATGAACTGCCGCCTCAATTGGACTGTCCACTCCGACTCCTTTTATCAACGCCCTACGGATATCACCATCAGTCAAAGTCCCCACCATTCGTTGCAAATTATCAACAACGAACAACACTAAAGGACCATTGGAAATGCTGTTGATTCTTTGAAGAGCATCAATCAAAATGTGATCTTGCGAAATAATGTGAATATCTATCATTCGTCTGTACAAGATTAATCATCACTACATTCTTTAGATTGCCGTCCATCCACCATCCACCATCAAATTATGCCCTGTGATAAACGAAGCTTCATCCGAAAGCAAGAAGCTGACAGCCGGGGCTATTTCTTCCGGTCTGCCCATGCGTTTCAAAGGGGACTTGGCAGAATAACGTTCGATGAAAGAAGGATGTTGCTTGTCAATAATTCCACCCGGTGATACAACATTCACACGCACGCCGTATTTTCCATAATAGGAAGCCAGGTAACGGGAAAAGTTGATGATACCGCCTTTAATGGCTGTATAGGCGGCAGGTGAAGTGCCACCATAACCCTCATAAATGGTAAAATCGTTACCGACCACCCCATAAATAGAACCAAAGTTCACAACGGAACCAAAACCTTGCTCCTTCATAATCTCCAGAACTTTCTGACAAATAAAAAAGCAAGAATTCAACTGCATATCTACGTTCTTACGCCAGGATTCCAAAGGAACATCTTCAAAAAAAGCTCCCCAATCCTTGGTACGTGGGTAACCGCTGTTGGCTATCCCGTCTATGCGACCATATCTCTCCTTCACCGATACTATGAAATTCTCTATTGCGGAGAAATCGGTCATATCCAGTTTATATTCACCTTTTTCCCAATCGGTTTCAGTGGAAATATCGGCATTGATACAAATGCCACCTTTCCGACGGACATCTTTGACGATTTCACGGCCTATCAGACCACAACCGCCTATCACTATGATTACTTTGTCTTTTAATATCATCATCCCAAACAGATTTTGAGTACATTATAAGCATCTTCAATGGTATTGAAGTTGAAATTCTTCGACTCCAGCATAGAAAGGAAAAAGCGCATTTGCGCAGTATAGGTATCAGTTATCCTTTGGGAATACTGTTCCAGAATTTCTCCTTTGCTATTGGATAGTGTATTGTTTAACAGATTGGCTGTATAAGTATCCTCATCAGTCACAATCTCGCACATACGCTTACTATCTCTGCGGTAGTAATTAAGTATGATGTTCACATTGAAAGCCGGATATTCCAATAAGTAATTGGCATAATCGCAGGCACGTATACCTAAGGAGGACTTGTGTGTAAATACTTTATGGATGTTTTGCGGTTGTCCAAACAGCCAATACACATAGTCTATCTCGTGTATCAGGTCTATATGTACACCACCGCCTAATTCAGGAATGGCACTGTAAGATTGGCGATAATCCGTACCCGGACGCCAATCCGGAAGATAAGATCCGCAGTACACATTCACCTCATTGACGGTAACACGCTGTAATAACTTTTGCAACGAACGGATTACTTCCAAGAAACGCAGATTACATGCGACATAAGTTGGAATTTGTCGCATTTTGAATCTTTCGACTAAATCCTTCCCTTGCAGGCTGTCAAACAACGGTTTCTCTATGAAAAGTGGCATTCCGTTTTCTTTGAGCCTTTCTATCGCCTGCCGATGCATGGATGTCGGATTAGAAACAATAGCGAAATCATAATGCAAGCTTAATGCCTCTTCCCACGTATGCCAATCATGGACACGTTCATAAGGTTTGGCATCGCAACTGGACCGGAGAGCGTGAATATCCACCTCCGGATGGCATTGACGCAAGGCAGCGATATGTTTCCTGGCTATCGAACCCAAGCCGATTATCAAGACTTTCATGACATGAAATCCAGTTTCCCGTTACTAAGCAGATAAGACATGAATTCAAAATCAATGGGATGATCCATATCAAAACAGATATGGGGCATCACATAGACCAATGACCTGTCCGTAATGGCACCACGATAGCCTTCCTCAAAAAAACATCGTCTGTAGAAATAAAAAGAAGCATTCAAGTCATAGCACTTCGGGGCTGATTGCCGAGTAAATACATTCCCTGCCGGTTTGACTACCTGAGCATAGTATCCATTGGACTTCTGTTCCACCATATTGAAATAGGGACTGCGGCCGGCCTCATTGACCGAAAAAAGATTGACGGCATTTTCATCTTTCTGAAGAATGGCAAAGGCATCCTCTAAGTCCTGCAAAGTGCGTAATGGAGATGTTACGTCTAAGTCAAGGACATAATCATATTTACAATGATTCTTTCCTTCCGAATAAAGCAGGATATCTTTAATGGCATCAATCTTGCCAACTGTATCATTAGCCAGATAATCCGGACGTTTGTAATCGGAAGACAAACCGCAGGAACAAGCCACTTCCCGAATCTCATCGGAATCCGTAGAAAGAGCTATCTCTACATTTTTGAATGAAGCCTTGAATTTATTGGCTATATTAATGGTATAACCTATTAACGGCATACCGTTTATGGACTTAATGTTTTTGCCGGGTATTCCTTTGGAACCACCTCGGGCACAAATAGTAATCAAGATATTCATCTCTGATAAATGTTATAGAATGACTTTTGAAGCAGATTTTTCAGCGGATAACTCCCAATTATTTTATGAATAAAAGCAATGGTACCTTCTTTGTCATAGGGATTGTGCACATTTCTGGACATAGCAATCCAAGAAGAAGACAGAATCTTACACAAACCTTCCACAATAGACTGTTGGGATGTTTCACAATGCCATACACTCTCCGCCACAATCCTTCCCTTCTGCCTATCCCCAACATCCAATGTCGGAATACCAAAACTGGGTACTTCAATGATACCGCTCGACGAGTTACCGACCACGGCACTCACGTATTTCAAGGCAGACAGATAACGCTGCAAGCCCAAAGAAGGAATCGCCATACAGCGTTCCGGATGCAGCGACACGTATTCATGAATCAGCCGGATAATGATACGACCGTCCGTGTCGCTATTAGGCAATGTGAAAATGATTTTGTAATCGGGAAACTCATCCAACGCGTCCAACAGGTTCCGGCACTGGTCTGCCGCCGTATGGTTCTCCAAAGTCACCGGATGATAAGTAACCAGCAGGGATTTCTCTCCCAACTCAAACCGAATGCTCTCCTCCAATGCAGACTTGGACATCAAGGGAACCCGCTTAATGTTCTCCACACCAATGGCACCTACATAAAAGACCCGGTCGGGCTGCTCGCCCAGTTGAATGACACGCTGGCGATAGGCTTCCGTACTGGTAAAATGTAAATGGCTCATTTTGGTGATGGCATGCCGGATGCAGTCATCGTAAGCACCTTCCGTAATTTCCCCGCCATGCAGATGGGCAACGGGAATTTTAAAGAACAAAGCGGCAGAAACAGCCGCCAGAACTTCAAAACGGTCACCTAAAACCACTATCAGATCCGGCTGCAAATCTTCGTATGCATCGGCAAAGCCAATCGTTGCCAAGCCGACAGATTTTGTCGTGGCATTCGGAGTATCCGAAGAAAGAAGCATTTGCACTTTCTTGTCTATCCGGAAACCATCTTTCTCTATTTCCCGATAAGTCAGACCAAATTCGGGAGACAGATGCATGTTGGTTGCTATAACTTGCAACTGCAAGTCCTTATCTTCCTGAATGACACGCATCAATCCACTCAGCAATCCATATTCGGCACGGCTACCGGTTACTACGCAAATCTTCCTCATAGTTCGATAGGTTCTTCTTCCTGGTAATCACGGGTGGCACAGGTACCTATCACTTCTTCCCAACGCATCGGAGAAATACCGTTTCCAGGACGCTTGACGGTCAGATTCTGTTCGGTCAATAAGTCTCCTTTACGGATGGAACAAGCAGCCACAATACTTTTGCGGGCAACCGTCATATTCTTGCGTTCAGATTCAGATATGGTTTTGTGGCCATCACCCAGAGCCTGTTCTATGTTACGGATAGCTTTCACCATGGCCCGAAGTTCCTCCGGTTCCAAAGAAGCTTTGTGGTCCGGTCCTTCCATCGTCTTATCCAATGTGAAATGTTTTTCGATGACGGTGGCGCCAAGGGCTACTGCCGCTATGGGGACTTCTATCCCTTCGGTATGATCGGAATAACCGACCTTCACTCCGAATATCCTGCCTATTTCAAGCATGGCTTTCAGGTTGACATCTTTCATCGGAGTAGGATATTCCGTGTTGCAATGAAGAATGGTAACCTGTTCTTTCCGCACGCCATTGGACAGCAGGACTTGAAGGGCAGCCTCAATGTCGGCAAGCTCGCACATCCCCGTAGACAATATGACCGGCTCGCCATACCGGGCTATCTTTCTCAAATAAGGATAGTTGGTAATTTCACCCGAAGGCACCTTCCAAAGACCTAAATCCAATGAATGCAGGTAGTCGATGCTGTCCAAATCAAAAGCCGTGGAGAAAAAGCGGATGCCTCTTGCGCGACAATAAGTAACCAGCTCTTCATGCTGCTCACGGGAAAGTTCCAGCCGCTTCAGCATAGCGTACTGGCTGTTGTCCGCGGGATCGCCCATATTGCGACGTTGGTACTCAGCCTGACGGGCTGTCTTGGACACCAACTTGTCTGCTTTAAATGTCTGGAATTTGATGATGTCTACACCGGCGGTTGCAGCCTCGTCCACCAGACGTTTGGCCAAATCGAGCGAACCGTTGTGGTTGACACCCGCCTCGGCTATAATCAATACCTTGGAATTCATCTCTTTATTTTCAATATTGCCGGATTTCCCGAATAAACACCGGGTTTAAGGATACTCTTGCGGACAAAACTGCCTGCGCCAACCAGCACGTCATTACAAATGCTTACGGCATTGGCCAACACGGACTGGCTGCCGATAAAGCAGTTGTCGCCAATGTTGCAGTCTCCGTTAACCATGACACCTGTGGAAATATGGCAATGGTTTCCCACTCGAGCACTATGTTCTACATTACAACCGGTATTCAGTATCACATTCTCGCCTACTTCCGCTCCGGCATTGACAAAAGCATGGTGCATTACCACTGTTCCTTTCCCTATCACAGCATGACGGGATACATAAGCCGTAGAAGCTATCAGCGTGGCTAACTCTCCCCCTGCGGCAAGCACCTTTTCATAAAGCCTGATGCGGAGCGAGGGATCTTTGATGAAACCGACCGTAATGACAAACTCGCAGGAAGCTGCATAATTGGCTATTGCATCATCTGTACCGATAATAGAATAACCCAATACCTCCCTGCCAACTTCCGCAGGTACATCCAGAATACCGCGGATAGTGCGCCCGCAACTTTCAGCCACTTCTATGACGGACTGACAATGACCACCGCCGCCTATCAGAACCAAAGGTTTCATGCTTTCAGCCGAACGCTACTCGGTATATTCACAATCCTGTCCGCCAGCCACTGCGTATTCTTCAGCCCGTCCGTCTCACAGTGCTTGAACATCTCCAGACGATTCATCAGTTCCCACACTGGACGGGTCATTACACCGTGGTCGTTGGTATATTCCAAAAACTCCTGCTGGGCGGTCTTGTCCTTCAGCATCACCACGTTCAGCCAATAATTGGAGCGGCAATCGGCCGGCTCGGTGAAGAAAGTGATGTCAGGGATATCCTTGAAGAAATCGGCATAGATGGCCGCCGTCTCCCGTTTGTTCGCCACATAACGGTCGATATTCTCCAACTGGGCGCAGCCCAAGGCAGCGTTGATGTTGGGCATGCGGTAATTGTAACCGATATGGTCATGCACGAAAGCCCAACGGTGGGGCACCTTCGCCTGGGTGGTCAGGTGCTTGGCCAATTTGCCCAACTCCTCATCCTGGAACAGAAGCATGCCGCCGCCTCCGGTAGTGATGGTCTTGTTGCCGTTAAAGCTGATGGCACCCACCTTGCCGAATGTACCGGTATGACGGCCTTTGTACAGGCTGCCAATGCTCTCAGCGGCATCCTCCACCAGTTCCAGATGCCATTCTTCGCAGACGGATACCAATTCGTCTATTTTGACAGGATGGCCGAAGGTATGCATCGGTACGCAGGCCTTTACTCTGCGGCCGGTATGCTTATTATAGCACACACCGTTTTTAACCTCTGCATTCTTTACCAACCAATCTTTCACAGCCTTAGGAGAAAGTCCCAACGTATCCATGTCCACATCAATAAACACGGGGTGGGCACCGATGTAGCTGATAGCGTTGCAGGTGGCAATAAAAGTCAGAGCCTGGGTCAGCACCTCGTCGTCACGCTCTACGCCGACAAGCATCATCGCCATGTGCAGGGCGTTCGTGCCGCTCACGCACACAACCGCCTTCCTGGCACCCGTATAGGCGGCCATGTCCGCCTCAAAACGGTCCACGAACTGACCGACACTGGATACAAAAGTGGTATCTATGCACTCTTCCAAATACTTCTTCTCGTTGCCGATGAAGAGCGGGGCATGCAGGGGAACGGTTTCCTCTGTCCCGAACAGTTGATGGATAAAATCGGTTATTTGATTGTACATCATATCTTTTACATTTTCTGATCCAGATTCTTTCCTTTCTCCACATGCTCAAAGTTCGGCAGGAAGCGTTTGATGGCTTCCACCACTTCGGCCTTGGTAAAATCAGGCTCATGGAAAATATCTTCCA
>NZ_NFJV01000001.1 GCF_002160055.1 Mediterranea sp. An20 | reverse complement strand
GAAAGGGGAGATCCCGCCGCTGCGCTTGCGCTGTTCCGTAAGTATGTGAATTTGACCGATTCACTTTCCCTTGTCTCTGACTCGGAAAGTATCAGAAGAATGAATGCGCTTTACAATTATCAGTTGCGTGAGCGCGAAAATGCCAGCCTTCAGAAGGCCTACGCCTCACAGACCCGGAATCTGCTGTTCGTGTCGTGCTGCTTGGTTGTCGCGTTGTCCGCTTTCTTGGTTTACCGGCAATACCAGTGGCGGAACCGTAAAATTCTGGCTGCCCGTCTGGACCGTCTGACACGTCAGAAAGAGCAGGCAGAGGCCGACAGCCGGTTGAACAGGCAGGAAATTCATGGTCTGGAAACCGAACTTGCCCAGGAGCGTCAGAAGAGCCGGGAGGCGGCAGCGGAGTATCAGAAACAGCTTCAGGACATGCGTCAGAGCACCGATGCATCCTTCAGGCTGCGAAAAGAGCAGCGCACACAGATACAGAATACGGACATTTATCGGTTATTGGAGGAAAAGGCTTCCTCTGTTCAGGGGAAAGCGGATGTAACAGCCAAAGAATGGCGGGAATTGGAGCGTGTCATCCGGACATTCGACGCTGATTTTCTGCCCAAGCTGGAAGGATTGCCCTATTCCTGGAAGTCGTCCGAGCGCTTGCTTTGCCTTCTGCTGAGAGTCGGTTTTACTCCATCGCAAATCGGAGTGCTGCTGGGCCGTCCTGTTCAAACCATTACCACGATGCGCCGGAGGCTGGCCGAACGCTTGTTGGACAATCTCAAGACACCCAAGGGTTGGGATGATTTTATCTGCTCATTATAAGATATTTAGGATGAATTTGAATACTATTCTGAATACTATCCGCATTGGGTGAATACAACTTTGAATAGTCATTTTTGTTTTTGTTTCTTGCGTGGTTTGGCCGATGTCCTTATCTTTGAGGAAAAACATAGTAGTAGTCGTATTTCCTTGATTCTTAATTTTTATAATGTAATATCATGAATAGATTATCTCGTTATCTTTGGCTGTTGGCAGGCTGTTTGTTTTTTGCCTCCTGTAAGGAAACACAAAAGACTGGCAACATTCCTACGTTCGATTTGCAGAAAGAATATCCTCAGCGGGAACTTGCCTATCAGGATGTGGCCGATGTGGAATACATACCCTTGGAAACTACCGATTCTTCCTTGATTAAGACCCTTGCTTATAAGTTTGTTTCAGATGATAAAATCATTATTTTCGATCCACTGAATGCGGGCTATATGTTTTTTGACCATTCAGGAAAATATTTAGGTTCTTTTTCGCGGAAAGGACAAAGTGGTACGGAATATGTCAACATTTGGGGGCAGACCGTGGATTTTGATTTAGAAGAAATTTATGTGTATGAACAAAGACACGGACTTCCGGGCTATATAAAGGTTTATACATTTGACGGAGAATACAAACGTCGGTGGACTGTTCCCCAAGAAATATCTATTGAGATTGTGAATTACAACAAAGACTATTTGTTTGTGGAAGACGTGCGGGGGGTAGACTGGGATGATAGAGATCCCAGCCATGACCCCTATTATTTGATGTCAAAGAAAACCGGAGAGCTGCAGCCTTTGAGGCTTCATGTGGAAGACCGTTTTCGCAATAATTTGTATTATTCGAAGGAAATAAGTGAAACCTTTACCAGTGTTACGAATATCAGTTTTCCGGTTTGGCCGATTACTCAATGCGGGGAACAACTGTTTGTGGCTGATTTCGGTTTGGATACCATTTATTCCTTAAAAGACACACATTTAGTTCCCATTGCTGCTAAAGAGAACAGAACAACCTCCAAAGGCAATAAGTTTATGACCGAAGTGTGTATGATGACAGACAAGTATCTTTTGTTGCATGCTGTTGATAAGCTAATTTCCTATACTCCCAAATATTACTTGTATGATAGGGAAAATGATAAGATTGAACAGGTTATACTGTATGATCGCGATGGCGTATCGGCATTGGAAGTTGTTTCTGTCAGGGGAGTTTCGCCCAGTTGTGGAGGGGGAGTGTTCCCGGCTCATACAGTAGTTTTTCAATATGGTGCCAGTTATTTGTTGGAAAAGCTGGAAAAGGGCGAGTTGAAGGGCAAGCTGAAAGAAGTGGCCGAGAAGCTGGATGTGGAAGACAATCCGGTGCTGGTGCTGGTTAAATTCAAGGAATAGGCTATATGGCACACAGAGACACGGAGACACAAAGTTTTTGCTTTCTTGTCTACGACTCACAGATCGTTTATCGTCCTCTCGTGTGCGACGAAGCTGCTAACTCTGCATTTGAGCTTGCTAAAGTGCCACTTTAGCGAGCTAAACCTGCATTTTAGCAAGCTAACTTTGCATTTTAGAAGCGTTGAATGGCCTCCTTGGGTCGAAGTGGATGACGCGGATAGGACAGATGGCTGCACACAATAGATGAATACTCCAAACTGCCTTCACGCCTTCACCGTCGTACAAACCGATGTAAATCAGTGGAATATTGTGAAACATACATCCTTCACACAGCTTTCACAGTCCTTTCATCGGCTCTAAGCTATAAGAACCGTATGGCTAAGCGCTGAGTCCTGTGTTTCCAAGCGCTGAGCAATATGCTTTCAAAACGATAGGAAGAAAATCAGGCAAGAATCCGTTCAATCTGTGGCAATCTGCCCGTGAAAGCACCGTGAAGGATGTATGTTTCACAGCATTTCATTCACTCACAGTGATTTGCAAAGGCGTGAAGGCGTGAAAGCAGTTTGGTGCCAAACTTTGTGCAGGAGGATTTTTATGTATCATGCACCTGTTTTGCACCTCATTTTTCATTTATAAAAAATGGCAGCTTACGATTTGTCAAGCTGTTGTATATCAGTAAGATGCTGTGAAACATGCCCGATATTCATTTATATTTTCATTTATATTCGGGAGCAGAATCCGGTTTCACTGAAAAATTGTAAGCAGGCAGGTTTTGCATGATAAAAAACAAAGCAAGTAAGTAATCAATCAGAATTAGTTTATATCAAACACAGAGATACAAAGTTCTGTAACTGTCTGTCGGAAAAAATAACGGGAGGGCACAGAGTCCGCAGCTTCGCCGGCAACCTCAAAGAGGTTGAACGATGCTTAACCGCCGGTGGCTCCCCGAAGGGGAACACCTGCGGATCTATCCTCGCTCTCTCACATCGACCTCGGAGGGGTCGAACCACACATGTCCGGCCACATCCTTCTGACAGACTTATTCCCGATTCATCTATTTATATAGCCTGTTCGCTATCTACAGTTGCTCAGGCTCGTTCGTAAGAATGGGATGGATAAACGGTTCTTTTGGGCAGAATAAACGTGGTTCGACCCCTTCGGGGTCGATGGAAGGGAGGAGGATGAGATAATCCGCAGGTGTTCCCCTTCGGGGAGCCACCGGCGGTTAAGTATCGTTCAACCTCTTCGAGGTTGCCGGGTGTGCGAAGCAAGCAAGAGTCTGACATGCGAGGTTCACCCTCTATGAGATTGTCAGCGCAAGCAGTGTGGCGATATGCGCAATGCTAACCCGCGCAAAGTATGATTGACTGCTTACATTCCGCCCGGCCGGGCAAGTTATCAGTCCTGCTGCCCCACCACGACCACCGGATTGTCTTCTTCCTTCAGTTGCAGCAAAGGCGCCAGGGCAGGGTTGTCTTTGGCTTCGGGGTGTTCTTCCAGCCAGGCCACTGCCTCGTATGCCCCGATAAGGTTGCCTTTGTAGGGCAGGAAGCCGGCAAGGTCGTCTTCTATTTCGTTGCCTATGGTCAGCAGGCAGAGCCGGCCCGTGTTCCGGTTATAGATGCCGTAGTAGTTTTCCGGCTTTTCGCTGTAGATGGCCCGCGAGCAATAGAACCGGATGGATTGCGGCGTTTCCGTCACTTGGGTGATGACCACCTTGTCGCGATAGCCCGTGGTTCGTGTGCGTCCCTCGGCGGGGAAGTGGTAGCTTTCGGTGTGGAAGGCGATGGAGGGTTGCAGACGGCCGTCTTTCAGCACATACACCGTGTCCGAGAAGTCACCGTAGTATTTCACTTCGTTTCCGTAAGCATAAACACTGCCTCCGTTTATGGTGTTCCAGGCCACCTCTCCGCCGAAGGTAGTCAGGGCCATCTGCACGTTTCCTGCCAGCTGTTTCAGGCTGATGCGTCCGTTGGGGGCTTTGATGCTGTCGTATCCGGCCACGGCGTAAGAGTCGGAGATGCTGTCTTTCAGTTGCCCGTCCGGGGTGAAAGAAAGTAGGGCGCACTCCGAGACTGTGGGCCAGCGGTTGCTCTGGCATCCCACGATGAGCGAGTCGGCAAAGGCCCATTGGGAGGGCATGGGGAAAGTGGTGGGCAGCTTGATAAGGCCGTGGTAGCCGCCTTCGGTGTCATATTTTTGCAGTCCGTCCGGTTCGCGGGAGAAATAAAGCAGTCCGTTGTTTGCATGGTAGCCGGCGTAGCCCGTACAGGCTTCGGGGTCCTGCCCGGTATGGCCGACGGTTGCTATGAACTGTCCGGTCTGCCGGTCGAAACTAAGCCACGGGTTCGTAGGGGCAGACGAAAGAATGAGGAGCCTGTCGCCGGCTTCCCGCACGGAAGGATAATCGCCTACCAAGCAGGAATCATTCGTCTCCAGCGGCACATAGCGCACCGAAGTGTAAAGGTCGGACAGTTTCATTTCTCCCTGCGGGTTCTTCAGGGCAGTTTCCAGGTCGATGACGGTCAGGTCTTGGGCGGCTGTTTTCCCGGGCTGTCTGCTGCATGCGGTGAGCAGTATGAGAAGCAGGGCGGTACAGATAATAAGATGTCTCTTCATGATTCATTGTTGTTTATGGTGGACGGAAGTCCTTTTATGCGCAAAAGTAAGGATTTCCGTGTAAACGTCAAAATGCTGTGTCTTTTTATGGCAAAGGAATCGAACACAGAGGCACGGAGACACAGAGTTTTGGTTTTCTTGTCCACGGCCCACAGAGTTAGTTCCCTTTCTCTCGTATGCGGCAGAGCCGCGGACTCTGTGCCCTCCCGTCATTTTTACCGACAGACAGTTACAGGACTTTGTGTCTCTGTGTTTAATATGAAAGTGAAGGACTGTTCCACAAGCTCAGGTCATAGTCTGCTTCTACCTGCTCCTCCAGGTCGTCCGGCAGGGCCGGGAAGAAGTCGATGCCCGTGATGCGCTCCACCTGGTCCACCGAGTTGACGTAGCTGTCTAACGGATGGTTGCCGGACGTGTTCTTGAAGATGAATCCGATGGCGCGCGGCGGGCGGCTGTCGGGAGCGAGTATGACCTTGAAGAAAGCTTCGGGCACGGTGATGCGGTGTTCGTGTCCGATGGTCCTGTGTTTCTGCCTGTACAGGATGGGTCCGCACACGATGTATATCTTTCCCTCCTTTTGTGCCCATTCGCGGCACGCATCTTCCAGTTCCTTCCAGTCGCCCCGGTTCAGGTTGTGGTGTTGCGGACAGATGTTGGTCATGTAGAAACTCTCCTGCATGGCGCGCCAGTGCCAGCGGTTGTCGGCGGCAGGACACATGTGTCCGCGGTCCCAGCCCGAACGTTTGTAGTCGTCGGTGGTCACGGCCACGTCGGCGGGCAGGTCGGGGTCGGGCAGGAACTTGTCCGTGCGGCTCTCCCGCTCGACGAGCTTGTCGGTTGTCAGTTCCCAGGCCACCCAGTTGGGCAGGTTGTGGTGCAGGTTGTAGGACACGGTATATCCGCGCCGCACCAGAATCTTCTCCGGCGTTCCCTCCAACGGGGCGGGCAGCAGCACGTCGTCCGGCAGGGGAGAGGCGGGGTTGCCCGAAGACGGGGCGGCATCCGGCAACTGCAGGCGTTTTTGCCATTCCCCCACAAGGGCAGGCAGTCCTTCTGCGGGGTCGAGGTGCAGGGCGCGTATCAGCGGCTCATAGCCTAAGCAGACGGCGCAGACTAACAGGAGCGTGTAAATCAGCCCCCGCGGACTTTTCTTTTTGGAAGCGGTTCTTTTCTTTCTGGTCATAAGTAAATGTATCTGATTAAATGATACTAAACACAGAGGCACAGAGACACAGAGTTTTTGTTTTCTTGTCCATAGCTCACAGAGTTAATTTTCTTTCTCTCGGTTGCGGCGAAGCCGCGGACTCTGTGCTCTCCCGTCATTTTACCGACAGACAGTTACAGAACTTTGTGTCTCTGTGTCTCTGTGTTTGATATAAACTAATTAAAAGACAGAGGCACGGAGACACGGAGTAAATTTCCCTTCTTTCGGTTGCGGCGAATCCGCGGACTCCCCCCCCTGTATCAGTGAGAAACATAGTCCGGCGCTTACCGGTTCAGCAATGCCGAAGCCCTTTCCAGTGCCACGTTGATGTTGGGACAGATGTTCTCCTTGCCCAGCAGCTCGTAGAAGCCCGATTTCTGCAAAGCCTGGTGCACCTTGTCGTTGACACCGCTGAGCACGACGGTTATCTTCTCCTTCTGCGACATCAGGCAGAGGTTTTCTAAGTTGTGGATGCCCGTCGAGTCGATGAAGGGCACCTTGCGCATGCGGATGACACGCACCTTGGGTCGGTCGCCCAGCCGTGCCATGACCTCCTCGAACTTGGTAGCGATGCCGAAGAAGTAGGGCCCGTTGATTTCGTACACCTCTACGCCCTGCGGGATGCTGATATGTTCTTCGTGCGTGTCGGCGCCGGTATCCTTGTTGGGGTCAATCTCGTCTTTGATGACCGAAATCTCCGTGGTTTCCATCACACGGTGCATGAAGAGCACGCAGGCAATGACCAGTCCCGCCTCGATGGCCACGGTCAGGTCGAACACCACGGTGAGGAAGAATGTGATGAGCAGTACGGTGACATCGGCCTTGGGGTTGCGCAGCAGTGCCCTAAACGTGCGCCATCCGCTCATGTTGTAGGACACCACGGCCAGCACGCCCGCCAGGCAGCCCATGGGGATGTATTGCGCCAGCGGCATGAGCAGCAGCAGGATGAGCAGCAGCACCACGGCATGTATGATGCCTGCCACCGGTGTCCGTCCACCGTTGTTGATGTTGGTCATGGTGCGGGCAATGGCTCCCGTGGCGGGGATGCCACCGAAGAGCGGAGCCACGATGTTGGCTGCTCCCTGGGCGATAAGCTCGGTGTTCGAGTCGTGGCGGTCGCCGACAACGCCGTCGGCAACGGTGGCCGAAAGCAACGATTCGATGGCGCCCAGCACGGCGATGGTCAGTGCCACGGGGAAAAGGTTCTTTACCGCCTCCCAGTCCAGGGTGGGGATGGCGGCACCGGGCAGTTGGGCCTGGATGCTGAAACGGTCGCCGATGGTGTCGATGCCCGTGATGCCTCCGTAGGTCTTCAGCGCCCACACGCCGACAGTCACCACTACGATGGCCACCAGCGAGCCGGGTATCTTTTTGGAAAACTTGGGGGTCAGGATGATGAGTCCGATACTGGCCAGACTGACCAGCGTATTCCACCAGTTCACCGTGTCGAAATGCCTGAAGTAGAGCATCCACTTGCCTACGAAGTCGCCCGGCACCGTCTCTCCGCCGAACTTCAGTCCGAAGATGTCGGCCACCTGCGTGGTGAAGATGGTGACGGCAATGCCGCTCGTAAAGCCCACGATGATGGGGTAGGGAATGAACTTGATGACAGCTCCCAGCTTGAACACGCCCAGCAGGATGAGAATGACACCCGCCATGAGCGTGGCAGCTATCAGTCCTGCCTCACCGTATTGCTGGATGACACCGTAGACGATGACGATAAACGCCCCCGTCGGTCCGCCTATCTGCACGCGGCTGCCTCCTAACAGCGAGATGAGGAAGCCGGCAATGATGGCTGTGATGATGCCTTTCTCCGGAGACACTCCGGAGGCGATGCCAAAGGCAATGGCCAACGGAAGGGCCACGATGCCCACGATGATGCCTGCCAGGAGGTCGGACATGAACTGCGGTTTGCTGTAATGCTTCAGTGTGTCGAAGAGCTTGGGTTGGAAATGAATGGTTTTCATTGTTTATGTCTGTTATCCTTGATTAGTGCGTCTGTTGTTCAGAATGAGGCCGCAAAATTAGATAAAAAGAAGCAAAAAACGACTAAGTCTCCGTCTTTTTTGAAGAACAGGCACTCAATCAGGCTTTAGTTCGTATCAAACACAGAGACACAAAGACACAAAGTTCCGTCACTTTCTGTCGGAAAAAAGACGGGGGGATTGTCCGAGAACTCTTCCGACATTATCATTCTGTCATCCATTCTGTCATTCCGAGCGCAGTCGAGGGATCTCAAGACACGTTCTTGTAGATTTAGTGAGATGGCTCGACTTCGCTCGCCATGACAGACACCTCATTCTCCATTATAGTATAAATGTAAGTTTACCATTGAACATAATGAATGTGTTTTTTGTTATACCAGAAGTGACCTGAAAAATTAAGGAGAAAAAACAGAGATTCAACCAAACTAATATTCATTTACTTTTAAACTACAGATTGATTATGGGAAAAAGCATCAAAGGAACCCAGACAGAGAAAAACCTGCTGACTTCGTTTGCCGGTGAATCACAGGCACGTATGCGTTATACATATTTTGCCAGCGCAGCCAAGAAAGAAGGTTATGAGCAGATAGCCGCCATCTTCCAGGAGACGGCCGACCAGGAAAAAGAACACGCCAAACGCATGTTCAAATGGCTGGAAGGCGGCATGGTAGAGATTACGGCAAGCTATCCGGCAGGCGTCATCGGCAATACGCTGGAGAACCTGCGCGCCGCTGCCGCCGGCGAGAACGAAGAATGGACCAAGGACTATCCGCACTTTGCCGACGTGGCCGATGAGGAAGGCTTCCCCGAAATAGCGCTGATGTACCGCAACATCGCCGTCGCCGAAAAGGGACACGAGGAGCGCTACCTCGCTTTCGTGAAGAACATCGAGACTTCGGGCGTATTTGCCAAGGAAGAGGAAGTGGTATGGCAGTGCCGTAACTGCGGCTATATCTATGTGGGCAAGGAAGCTCCGCAGGTTTGCCCGGCATGTCTCCACCCGCAGGCCTACTTTGAGGTGAAGAAGGAAAACTGGTAACCCGGTTGCCGGAAAAGGCGGGAGGGAGTATCGGAATCAAGTGCTTTCCGGCGCAGGAAAGCACATTCCGGTACTCCCTCTCTGTTTGTCCGGACCCGGCTTTCTGTCTGTGTAAGCTTCGGGCCGGGTGGTTTCCTGTACGCCGGTTTTCGTGCTTTTTATCTGTTTCTGCCTGGTCATGCCCCCTTTTGTCTGGAAAAGGTGGGGCATATTTCATTTTTTTGTCGTATCTTTGTCGGGTATGGCACGCATGACTGGTTAACCGGCGATTTATTACCTGTGACTGAGAGTTTGCAGCCCATGTGTGCGGTGTTTTTTATTCATGTTATTCATGGCAGTTCAGGCTGCTAAAATTAATGGTTGTATTTATGCGTACTTATCGGTGTAAATGTTGGCTGGCAGTCTTGTTGGCATTCCTTCTTCCACTATCGGTTTGGTCCGGTAGCGGTCCAGAGTTTTCCACTGCCGGATTTTATGTATTGCCCCAGACCGGGCGCAGTGTTTACAGCATGAATCCTGACTGGCGGTTTTATAAAGGCAGCTTCGCAGGTGCCGAACAGCCGGATTTGGATGACAGCGGCTGGTCTCTTGTCTCCCTGCCCGACGGACTGGAGTTATTGCCTGTCGAGGCGAGCGGTTGTATCAATTACCAGGGCGAAGCTTGGTACAGAAAGCACTTTACACCCGATGAGGCGTGGCGCGGGCAACGCTTGTTCCTGCATTTTGAAGGCATCATGGGCAAGTCGAAGGTATGGGTCAACGGACACCTGGTAGAGGAGCATTATGGCGGCTTTCTGCCGGCGATTGCCGACGTGACCGATTATGTGGAATACGGACGCGATAATGTCATAGCCGTATGGGCAGACAACAGCGACGATCCCACTTATCCGCCCGGCAAGCCCCAAGGCGACCTGGATTTTACTTATTGCGGCGGTATTTATCGGGATTGCTGGCTGGTGGTTCACGCTTCGGTGTTCATCACCGACCCCAATTACGAGAATGAAACGGCAGGAGGAGGCCTGTTTGTATCATTTGGGCAAGTATCAGATGAGAAGGCAGAGGTAAGGATGGATGTACAAGTGCGTAATTTGTCGGGGCAGGCCTTTGCCGGTACTGTTGTCGGCGAACTGTACGACAGCGAAGGGCGCCGGGTGGTTTCGGTACGGAAAAAACTGGCAGTGCCCCGGGGCAAGGCGCGGCAGGTATCGGGCCGGCTGGAAGTGGAACAACCGCATCTGTGGTCGCCGGATACCCCTTATTTGTATAATCTGCATGTGTATGTGAAAGACGCGGCAGGAAACACCGTAGATGGCTATCGGCGCCGCATAGGCATCCGCAGCATTGAGTTTAAGGGGAAAGAAGGCTTCTGGCTGAACGGTAAACCTTATCCTGAGCCGCTGATTGGTGCCAACCGTCACCAGGACTTTGCCGTGATAGGCAATGCTTTGTCCAACAGCCTGCACTGGCGCGATGCAAAGAAATTGCGCGATGCCGGCTTGCGGGTCATCCGCAACGCCCATTACCCGCAAGACCCGGCTTTTATGGATGCCTGCGACGAACTGGGCCTGTTTGTCATAGTCAATACACCGGGGTGGCAGTTCTGGAGCGACGAGCCGGTCTTTGCACAACGGGTATATGAAGATATACGCAACATGGTACGCCGCGACCGCAACCATCCCTCCGTCTGGCTGTGGGAGCCTATCCTGAACGAGACAAATTATCCCGCAGACTTTGCCCGCCGGGTGACAGACATCTTGCGTGAAGAATATCCCTATCCCTACTGTTATGCCGGTTGCGATGTGACGGCGCGCGGTCATGAACTCTTCCCGGTGCAGTTTGCCCATCCGATTAACGGAGAGGGAGGACCGTTCAGCGTTGACAAAATGGACCCTTCCTTCAGCTACTTCACCCGTGAATGGGGGGACAATGTCGACGATTGGTCTTCGCACAACTCGCCGAGCCGTGCCAGCCGTGCGTGGGGGGAAATACCCATGTTGGTGCAGGCACAGGGATATGCCCGGCCAGATTATCAGCATACGTGCTATGACATGCTGTACCGGACTACACGGCAGCATGTCGGAGGCTGTCTCTGGCATTCGTTTGACCACCAGCGCGGGTATCATCCCGACCCATTCTATGGAGGTATCATGGATGCTTTCCGCCAGCCCAAACTGGCATATTATATGTTTTGTGCACAACGTCCGCCGCAGGCAAATCCACAGTTGAAGGCAGACAGCGGACCGATGGTCTATATCGCCCACAGCATGACACCGTTTTCGCCCCGCGATGTGACAGTCTACAGCAACTGCGAAGAGGTGCGTCTCACTTACTGCAAAGGCGGCAAGACGTGGCTCTACCAGAAGAAAGACACGGCAGGCATGCCCTCTCCGGTCATCACGTTCCAGGGAGTGTTTGATGTGATGAAAGACAAGGCGCTGGCCCGTGCCGGAAAACATGCCGATTCCTACTTGTTGGCTGAGGGTATGATGGAGGGTAAGGTGGTGGCTACGCACCAGGTCTTTCCTGCCCGCCGTCCTTCCAGACTGCTGCTTTGGGTAGACGATGAAGGCGTGCCTTTGAAGGCAGACGGTTCGGACATGGTGGTGGTAGTGGCTGCCGTAGCGGATGAACAAGGCCGTATCAAACGCCTGAACAATGGCGAGGTGCAGTTTGAGATAGAAGGGCCTGCTACGCTGGTGGCCGATTCGGCGACCTTTACCAATCCGGCTCCTGTGCGTTGGGGGACGGCGCCTGTATTGGTGCGTGCCGGGTTGCAGCCCGGTAAGATAAAAATCCGTGCTTCCGTGCCTTGGAAAGGCAAGCATACGCCTGAGTCGGTTGAACTTGTCCTAATCAGCCAACCTGCCGATCAGCCGCTGGTAAGGGGCGCTGTCCAATAGTCGTATTGTTTAGTTTTTAACCGCATTTTTTATGTTTCGCAAATTTCATACTCTTTCTTTCCTGTTGGGAGCCGGCATTCTGCAAGTACAGGCACAACAGGAGCGTGCCCCCCACATCGTGCTGATAATGTGCGATGATATGGGTTTCTCTGACCTTGGCTGTTACGGAAGCGAAATACATACCCCCCACATCGACAGTCTGGCTGAGGCGGGGGTGCGCTTCAGCCAGTTCAAGAATGCAGGACGCAGTTGCCCCAGCCGTGCCTCTTTGCTGACCGGACGCTATCAGCATACGGTAGACATGGGGTGGATGACTGCGGTAGACGAACATCGGCCCGGGTATCGCGGTGAGATAACCGATAGCGTGCCTACCATTGCCGAGGTAATGAAAGCCGCCGGATACCGTACTTGCATGAGTGGCAAATGGCATGTGACTTTGGAAGATCATTTCGGAACGCCCGACGGAAGCTATCCCACCCAACGGGGCTTTGACCAGTATTACGGTTGCCTGAGCGGTGGAGGCAGTTATTATAAGCCGAAACCGGTTTATCGGAACCTGACCCCCATTACCGAATTTCCCGACGATTACTATTACACAACCGCCATTACCGACTCGGCTGTGGCATTCATTAACCGCCACCCCGACGGTAGCCAGCCGCTGTTTCTCTACGTAGCGCATTATGCGCCGCATCTTCCTCTTCATGCGCCTGCCGATAGGGTGGAGGCCTGTCTGCCGCGCTATGAGGTGGGATACGATAAATTGCGCCGGCAGCGCTTCGAGCGTCAGAAACAATTGGGGCTGGTTGCCGATACGGAAGAACTGCCCGTTTTCCAGGCGGAGTTCGGAGGCAAACGTCCGGGTTGGGAAGAACTGACCGATGAACAGCGCCGTCAATGGACGCATGACATGGCTACCTATGCTGCCATGATAGAGATAATGGACGATGGCATCGGACAACTGATAGAGGCCTTGCGTGCAAAGGGCATGCTGGAACAGACCGTTTTCTTCTTTCTGAGCGACAATGGCGCCACCTTGGAAGGGGGGTACTTGGGACGGCTCATGGCCGATTTGAGCAATACGCCTTACCGCAGCTATAAGCAATGGACTTTCCAGGGAGGAATCAGTACGCCTTTCATCGTGACGAAGGGGAGCGACCTCGGACGGCATACCGATGGACGCATCTGCCGTCAGGTGGCCCATATCACCGATGTGCTGCCCACCTGCATGGACTTGGGGAAGGCGTCTTACCCGGGCGATGCTTCACAGCTGCCGGGCATCAGTCTGTTGCCTTTTGTAGAGGGTAAGGAGCCGGTAGACCGTACGCTCTTCTTCGAACATCAGGGGTCGTGCGCCGTGATAGATGGACACTGGAAGCTGGTACGGGCCAGTCAGAACCAACCTTGGGAACTGCATGACCTGTCAACCGATCCTTTCGAACTGCATGACGTTGCAGGCAAGATGCCGGACAAGGTGAAAGACCTCGAAGCCCGATGGAACGAATGGGCGGACCGCTCACACGTCTTCCCCCTGGAAGATAAGCCCTGGACGGAGCGCATTCATTATTACAGGAATCTCAAACCATAAGTAAATGTGCCCCATTAAATGATACTAAACACAGAGGCATGGAAACACAGAGTTTTTGTTTTTTCCGACAGACAGTTACGGAGTTTTGTGTCTCTGCGTTTGATATAAACTAAATCTAAATGATTACCTAATACATATTATTATGCAGAAAAGACAATTGTTTGCTGCGGCAGCATTCGCTGCCTGTAGTGGAGCTTTGGCTCAGGAGAAGCCCAACATCATTCTGTTTCTTGTAGACGATATGGGTTGGCAGGAAACTTCAGTACCGTTTTATAAGGATGAAACACCGCTGAACCGGCGATACCGTACTCCGAACATGGAACGTCTGGCCCAGATGGGAGTGAAGTTTACACAAGCATACGCTTGTGCCATTTCTTCTCCTTCGCGCTGTAGCCTGATGAGTGGCATGAACGCTGCACGGCACCGGGTAACCAACTGGACACTGGAATATGACGTGCAGACCGATGTGCCCAGCGATGTCCTGCAACTGCCGGACTGGAACTACAACGGCATACAGCCCGAAGCCTTGGCCACGGAACGCGACCGGAAAAACAGTGCTGTCATTACCTCACTTCCTCAGTTGCTGAAAGACAATGGTTACTATACCATACACTGCGGCAAGGCACACTTTGCCGCGCGGGGCACGACGGGCGAAGAACCGCTGAACTTTGGCTTTGACGTGAACATCGGCGGCGCGGCCAACGGCGCACCGGGCAGCTATCTGGCAGAAAACGAATACGGCACGGGCGCTTTCCACGTGGCTGGGCTGGAAAAATATTACAACACGGGAACCTTCCTTACCGAAGCGCTTACCATCGAAGCCCTGAAGGCCATCGAAAAGCCCTTGGCCAAGGGACAGCCTTTCTATCTTTATATGTCGCACTATGCCATACATGTGCCTTATAACCCGGATAAACGCTTTACGGGCAATTATCAGGATGCCGACGGGCAGGGTGTGCACGATGAGCAGCTCAATGCCCGCCTGGACAACAACGAAATCAACCATGCCGCTCTGGTGGAAGGCATGGACAAGAGCTTGGGTGACATCCTCGACTTCCTGGCCGAGCGTCCGGACGTGGCACGTAATACCATCGTGCTTTTCATGGCCGACAATGGAGGCCAGGGCGTAGGTCCGCGACAGGGACGGCAGAACCGCGACCAGAACTGGCCGGCACGTGCCGGTAAGGGCTCGTCCTACGAAGGAGGAGTGCATGAACCGATGATTGTCTCCTGGCCGGGAGTGACAAAGGGAGGAACAGTGAACGAGAACCGCGTGATGATAGAAGACTTCTTCCCCAGCATTCTTGAGATGGCAGGTGTTTCGTCTTACCAGACCGTGCAGCATGTGGACGGAAAGAGCTTTGTCGACCTGCTGAAAGACCCTGCACTGAAACGCGACCGCACCAACATCTGGCACTTCCCCAACCTCTGGGGCGAAAGCCAGGACCGTGCCGAAGGGTATGGAGCTTACTCGGCTATCATGAAGGGTGACTGGCATCTTATCTATTTCTGGCAGACGCGCGAACTCCGCCTTTACAACATCCGCGAAGACATTGGCGAGCAGAACGACCTGGCACAGCAGAAACCCGAACTGGTGAACGACCTGGCACGGGAGCTGACTGCTGCTCTGAAAGACTGCCACGCCCAGCGTCCGGCTTACAAGCAGACGGGTGAGCTTATTTCTTGGCCCGACGGAAGTGTGGAGCCTTGACGTGTAAGGAAAAGCATGTTTGCTTTTTCTGATTGCTGAGAATCAAAAGGGGGTGCCGGACTGAACGGCGCCCCCTTTTTGCAGGATGCAGAGCGGATTGTTTTTTCTCTGACTTGCCTGCCCGGCTCAATGAAACGGCAGTGTTTATTCCACGTTATATCCCGTTACTTTCAGCACCGGTGCGTTGCCGCGCGTATCTACGTCTTTCCAATGTACGCGCACTTCTTTCTTCTCGCCGGGCATCAGTGCAAAGTAGTTGTCCGAGTAGAAGATGGGCAGGAACTGCAGGCCGTCTTGGTCGCCCACGATGTTCAGGCGTACCATCAGGGCAGGGGTGGAGGTGGTGTTCTCCAGCTTGATGACCGCATGCCATTCGCCGTCGGCAGCCTGCTCATACTGCATGTCCGGTTGGAGTTTCACCTTGGCCAACTGCTTCAGTTCTTGGTAGTTGTTCTCTTCCTTGCTGCGGTGGTAGAAGTTCTCCGAGACGATACGGTCGCCTTCTTTCAGCGTCAGCTTGATGAAATGCACCTTCGACAGGTTGTCGGGGAACTGCAGCTTGATGCACTTTTCGGTTGTATCTTCGTTGCTGTTCACCTCCGTTTCCTGTTCCCAGGCCACCGAAGCATCCATGTTCATCACTTGGGCGTGTGCAGTGAGGCCCGTGTGGTTGCCAGCGTGGTAGTTTACTACCTCCACTTCGTCCGTGGCGGGATTCCATTGGATATGCAGCGGTTCGCACGCCTTCTTGATGGCAAAGTAGGCAGCAGTAGGTTCGAAATAATAGTCATACGTCTGCCATACCATTGACGGCCAGCACGAGTGGCTCATCCACATCAACAGTCCCATGCGGTGTTTGCTGCGCGATTCGAAGAGGCTGCGGTGTCCGTCGTAGTTCACCCACTGCGCCAGTTCGGTAAATTCTTTCGCGCTTTGCGGCTCGCCATAGCCTTTGGCAATGATTTCGTTGAACGAGGTAGCACCTTGTGCGCCTTCCAGCGTGTAGTCGTGCATGCCCCATTCGTTGGATTGCGGCCAGATGCCTTCGGGCGAGTAGGTGCGCAGGAAGCTTTCATACGTCAGCACATTGGGCATGCCGCGCTCGCTGTGGAATTTGTCGTTGCCGGTTTCCAGCGTGAAGTAGGTCTTGGCAGGCAGCATGCGGTAGGGTCCGTGTCCGCTCACCACGTCGTCTGCCGAGCTGGAGATGTAGTGGATGCCCGGATGCTCTGCCTTGACGATGCGGCGCAATGCCTGGTCTATTTGTGCGGGTGGATAACCCTCGTTGCGTCCGCAATACAAGCCGATGGAGGCGTGGCTTCGGATGCGCTTCACGTAGTCTTCGGCATTGGCGATGAACATGTCGGGATAATACGGGTCGGGACCGTCGGCGGGATTTGCCAGCCAGAAGTCCTGCCATACCATGATGCCGTATTTGTCGCAGGCGTCATACAGCTCCTCGTCGCCAATCATGCCCACCCAGTTGCGCATCATGGTGAAGTTCATGGCAGCGTGATAAGCCACAGCCGTTTCATATTCGCGTCCGCGGTAGTTGAGGTTCGACTCGCTGAAGCCCCAGTTACCGCCCATGCCAATGAAGCGCCGGCCGTTGATGTAGAGGTTCAGCACATGGTTCTTTTCATCGAAATCCATTTGTCGGATGCCCACCTTGAAGTCTTTCTGGTCAGAAATTTCGTTGTTTAGCCGGAAGGTGAAGTTGGCATCGTATAAATGAGGTGTGCCATAGCCGTTGGGCCACCACAGACGCGGGTTCTTCATCTTCAGTTGCGGGAATTGGGTGGCATCGAACACGACGGTTTTCTCTTCGTTGGCAGCCAGTTTGACGGGCTGCTCAAAGGTGATGTCTCCCACCTTTCCGCTCAGTACGCCTTCCACGGGTTTGCCGGCATGGTTCTTGACGATGATTTCCGGCGTCAGTGTGGCCTGTGTGGTGTCGGGCAGGGCGAGTGCTGTCTGCACGAAAGGATCTTGCAGGGTGACTGCCCCCGTGCTGGTCAGCGTTACATCATTCCAGATGCCGATGTTGCGGCCGCGCATGGTAGGAATCCAGTCCCAGCCGATGGTGGCATGGAAAGTAGGATTGTCTGCGCCCAGTATTCCTCCGTTGAAGTCGGTACTCTGTTTGTTCTTTTCCTTGATGGCGCCGATGTGTTCGTTTTTGATGATTTCCACCGCCAGTACGTTGGTGCCTTCCTGCAGGAGGTCTGTCACGTTGAACTGTCCGCGGATGAAGGCTCCCTCCATTCGTCCCAGTTTCTTTCCGTTGAGGTAGATATTGGCTTTCCAGTTGATGCCGTCGAAGTTCAGCATCACGCAGTCACGCTTGAAGCCTTGCGGCACTTCAAACTCGTTGCGGTACCAGAAGTTGGAGTTGAAGAACGACTCCGAAACCACCAGCTGGTTGTCGGCGTAGTTGATGTCGGGCAGGGCGCCGGCGCGCATGTAGCTGGTCAGTACGGTGCCGGGTACGGTAGCCGTTACCCACTGTTCGGGCTGGTAGTCGGCAGTAGAGAGTGTTTCTCCGCTTTCTTTCACCTCGGAGGCACGCTGTACCTGCCAGTTGCCTCCTGCCAGATTCATCTTTCCGTCGGTTACGGCAGGCATGGGTGCAGGTTGCGGCACTATGCCTCCCCGTCCCATGACTTCCACTTCGCTCAAGGCATATCGTTGGTTGTTGGCGGGTTTCTCCATCAGGATACGCACGTACCGGGCCTTTCCTTGGGCATCAATCACGTCCGTCTGGGCTTCGCCGCCCGGCAGTGTGGCGAGGTCTCGCCATTCCGAGGCATTGTCCGACGTTTGTATGCGTCCTTCAACGGCTTTGTTAATCCAGTGCAGGCAGATTTGGTCGAAGTCCGAGCGTGTGCCCAGGTCGATACACAGCCATTCTGTTCCCGTGGTGGCACTCATCCACGTGCTGTTGAAGAATTGTGAAGGTTTCAGGTCGACGGGGCCTTCGTCGTTGCTGAATTCGATTTCGTTGAATATCCACGAATGGGCGCCTTTCATCTTCAGGCGGATGCGGTAGTTGGCGTAAGGTTCCTGGCGGTCGAAACTGAAGCTTTCCTTCAGCCGTCGCACCGGCATGGAGATATGCCCTGTCTGCTTGTTGGGGTCATTCACCTCGATGCGTCCCGACGATGGTTGTCCGGGCAGCCCTTTGCCGGCATGTGTGGCGAGCACAGTCCATTGCTTTCCGTCATTCGAGCCTTCCCAGGTCATTTCATATCCGTCTTTGGCTGCCTTGTCGTCGAAGGCCACGATGCCTGTGATGACAGCTTTGCCGATGGTTTTCTGATAATTGTTCAGCGCGAAGTGGAAGTAGGTATCTTCTCCCTCCACAGTATTTTTTGAATAAGGTCCTCCGTCTATCATCCATTCCTTTTCCCGCTTGGGCACTTCACCCTGCGGTGTAGAGAGGGTCAGATAGAGCGGCTGTTCTGTAGTTACGATGCCGTCCGTCACCAGTTGTGCAGTCAGGTTGTAGTCATACGATGATGATTGCAGGGTGGCACGCAAGCGTGCGATGTTGCGGTGTTCGTTGCCTCCGGGCAACAGTTCGGGCGAAAAGTCTTCTTGGGGATTTCCCGGATAGACACCGATTCCGCGGGTGTAGTAATCCGAGCGTCCGGTCTGTTCCTGGGGGCTTCCGTTACCCGAACATCCGGTCAGAGCCAGTAAGGTCCCGATTCCGCAGCAAAGGAAAAATGCGTTCTTTTTCTTTTTCATTTTCATGGGATGAATTGTTCGACAATATGTGGCGAAGATACACAACTTTTGTTATTCCTACAACCGCTTTGAGGCTTTTCTCATCATTCTGGTTGTGTTTTCTTTCAAGTTTGTTCCCGATTATGTGATTAATCCGTATTTTTGTGTCCGATAAAGTGTGATTCCCAATCTGATGAAGCTTACCTATATCTTTCATAGCGGTTTTGCCATAGAGACAGAAACCTGCCTGCTGGTCTTTGATTACTGGAGGGACCCGGCCTGTGTGATGCCTTCGTTGCTGGCAGCGAAGAAGCCGGTTTATGTGTTTTCCAGTCATTTCCACGAAGACCATTTCAACCGGGAGATTTTTTCCTGGCGCGACACCGTTTCTGACATCATTTATCTGCTGTCGAAAGATATTTTGAAACACCGCCGTGCCCGGCGGGAAGAGGCAGATGTATGGTTGGCCAAGGGAAGCAGCTGGCAAGACGGACGCCTGAAAGTGACTGCTGCCGGAAGCACGGACAGCGGCGTTTCGTGGGTAATTGAAGTCTCCGGAAAGCGTCTTTTCCATGCCGGCGACCTGAACAACTGGTATGCCCGTTTCCTGACCGACGACTATCCGGGGGGCAGCGTTTTCAGTCCGGAGTTTGGTATCCGCATCGACCCCGGCCAAGAGGAGAAGCGTTACTTGGGCGAGCTGAAAGACATCCGCAAGCTGACCGACCATTTCGATGTAGTCCTGTTTCCTGTCGACGGGCGCATTGGCAACGGTTATACCCGCGGCGCCCGCCAGTTCATAGAGCGTTTCCGCACCGGTCTGTTTGTGCCGATGCACTTTGTTGCCAGTGGTTTCGAGTCGGCTTGGCGCATGAAAGAGTTTACCGATGCGCAAGGCATCGGTTTCTGGTGCATAGCGAAAGAAGGGGATACGCTGCTGGTGCAGTGACAATGCCGGTTTCAGGCCTGTGGTGCTCATCTATAACGAGCCAGGTGCTTACCGCTTGGCAGCCGACTGCTTACCGCTTGGCAATAGGCTGTGAAGGGGGTGTCGGAAAAGCTGTCCTGTATGCCGGGCTTTCTTCCCTCCTTTTTTCTCTTTTCCCTCGAAAAAAGACGTGTTTTCTGTCAGTTATTCCGCAGCCTATCCGTACCTTTGCGGCGTTATGAGCATCACACATTCAGATACAGTTCGCGGGCAATGGGCTTTTCACCTGACAGCCATACTCATCGTGGGGATATGGGGACTGACCTTCATCTCCACCAAATTGCTGATAGGTTGCGGGATGACTCCGCAGGAGATTTTCCTGTTGCGTTTCTCGGTGGCCTACATCGGCATCTGGTTCCTTTCCCACCGCAAGTGGTGGGCAGACACGTGGCGCGATGAGTTTTGGCTGTTGCTGGGCGGTGTGACGGGCGGTTCGTTTTACTTCCTGACGGAGAATACGGCACTGGAATATACGCTGGCCACGAATGTCTCGTTTCTGGTATGCACCACACTGCTGTTGACCACCCTGCTCTCTGGGGTGTTTTTCAGAAAAGAGAAGGTCACGCGTGCGCTGGTAGTCGGTTCGTTGACAGCCCTGGCGGGGGTGGCCTTGGTGGTATGCAACGGCCATTTTGTGTTGCGCCTCTCGCCCGCCGGCGATTTGCTTTCGTTGCTGGCTTCTCTGTCATGGGCCTTTTATAGCCTGATTATGAGACGTATGTCCGACCGCTACGAAGTGACTTTCATCACCCGCAAGATATTCTTCTACGGCATTCTCACCATCCTGCCCGTCTTTTTAGTGCGTCCTTGGCAGTTTGAGGTGTCGCGCCTGCTGGACTTGTCCGTACTTGGCCACCTCCTTTTCCTCGGCGTACTGGCCTCTTTGGTCTGCTTTGCCGTATGGAACGTAGTGTTGAAGCGTTTGGGCACGGTACGTGCCTCCAATTACATTTACCTGAACCCCGTGTTTACGCTGGCAGGCTCTGCCCTTGTGCTGGGCGAGCGGCTTACGCCGATGGCATGGGCGGGGGTGCTGCTCATCCTGGGCGGGGTGTATGGAGCGGGGAGGAAGGCCTGACAGATTCTGCTGAAAAAAAGATGTATCATTCGGCAAAACTCTGTACCTTTGACCGCGCGATTGCAATTTATACTCTAATTTATCATATCAGAAGAAATGGGAACGTATGCGAAAGATGCCGCTTTCCTGCAAGAGCACGGCATCGAATATAAAGAATTGGTCTCTGCCGACGGGCAGTCTGTGGTCATGGTGGTTCCGGCATGGCAGGGACGGGTGATGACCTCCTCGGCCACGGGTAGCGAAGGCGACAGCTATGGCTGGATAAATTACCGTTTCATACAAGAAGGCAAGGTCAGCCCGCAGATTCAGCCCGTAGGCGGCGAAGAACGTTTTTGGTTGGGACCGGAAGGCGGTCCTTTCTCCTTGTACTTCAAGCCAAAGGCAGAGCAGGTATATGCCAACTGGGCAGTGCCCGCCGTGCTGGACACGGATACTTTTGACGTTGAAGAGCAGACGGCTTCCCTTATCCGGCTGGCCAGACGGGCACGCCTGGAAAATGCCGCCGGCACCCTTCTCGACATCCGCATGGAGCGTACCGTGGCGTTGATGGACCGTGATGCCATCGGCAAGAAACTGGGCGTTGCCCTGCCGGAAGGAGTGAAACCGGTGGCGTATCAGACAGACAACCGCATTACCAACTTGGGTACAGAGGCATGGACCCGCGAAACGGGACTGGTATCTGTCTGGATGTTAGGATGCTTCAATCCCACGCCGTCCACTACCGTCTTTATCCCCTACAACCGGGAGGGAGAAGGGCCGATAGTGAACGATATGTATTTCGGTAAGATTCCTTCGGACCGGTTGGTGGTGGAAGACGGGCTGATTTATTTCCGGATAGACGGGAATTACCGTTCCAAACTGGGTTTGCCCGCCGGGCGCTCTCTGAACCTCTGCGGCAGTTATGATTCGGAGAAAGGGGTGCTGACCATCCTCTGCTGCAACCGTCCCCAAACACCGTGCGTGTATGTCAACGGCCAGTGGGGCCCGCAGGACAATCCCTTCGACGGCGATGCCATCAATGCCTACAACGACGGCCCGCTGGAAGATGGTTCCATCATGGGGCCGTTCTATGAGATAGAGACTTCTTCGCCGGGAGCAGAACTGGCACCGGGCGAAAGCCTGACGCATACACAGACGGTGGTGCACTTGCAAGGAAGCGATGAGATGCTGGCTCCCGTGGTGCGGCAGGTCTTCGGGACGGACTTGGAGACCATCAGGCGGGTGTTCCGGTGAGTTTCTGTAGAACACAGAGGTACAGAGACACAGAGCTACCTCTTCCCTCCGTGAACTCTGTCCTCGAAAAAATAAAACTCCGTGACTCCGTGTCTCTGTGTTTCATATCACTTAATTTTGCACTTTTGCTTATAATCATTTAACGACATTGCGTATGAAATTTATTTCCTGGAATGTAAACGGCCTGCGTGCCTGCAAGGACAAGGGCTTTGCCGATGCCTTCGGACAGTTGGATGCCGACTTCTTTTGCCTGCAAGAGACCAAGATGCAGGCGGGACAGCTGGACTTGTCTTTTGAAGGCTATGAGTCTTATTGGAATTATGCCGAGAAGAAAGGCTATTCCGGCACTGCCATCTACACGCGCCACCATCCGCTGAACGTGACGTATGGCATCGACATCGAACATCACGACAAGGAAGGGCGCGTCATTACGCTGGAGATGCCCGATTTCTTCTTAGTGACGGTCTATACGCCTAACTCGCAGGACGAACTGCGCCGCTTAGACTACCGCATGACGTGGGAAGACGATTTCCGCCGCTACCTGCTTTCGCTGGATGCCAGGAAACCGGTTGTCGTGTGTGGCGACCTCAACGTGGCGCATCAGGAAATCGACTTGAAGAATCCCAAGACCAACCGCCGCAATGCAGGTTTCACCGATGAGGAGCGCGCCAAGTTTACGGAACTGCTGGCTTCTGGCTTCACGGACACCTTCCGCTATTTCTATCCCGACCGTACGGACATCTATTCATGGTGGTCTTATCGTTTCCGGGCACGCGAGAAGAACGCCGGCTGGCGCATTGACTATTTCCTCACCTCCAAACGCTTGGACGAAAAGCTGGTCAGCGCGGGCATCCATACGGAGATATACGGGTCGGACCATTGCCCGGTGGAGGTGGTGATTGACTTGTAAGGTAAGTTCCTATGTGCCAAGTCAAGTGAGACTAAGCACAGAGGCACGGAGTCGCAGAGTATTTCCCCTCTTTCGTGTGCGGCGAAGCCGCGGACTCCGTGTCCTCCTCTCATCATTTTCCGACAGAAAGTTACGGAACTTTGTGTCTCCGTGCCTCTGTGTTTGGGGTATCATCTCATTTTGCACATTTACTTCTGCCTTCTCCGTCACAGCAACCCGAAGCCATACCCTTCTTCCAGCAGGAATTCGATGCCGCGCGGCAAAGCATACTGCAAGTTGCCGTTGTTCCACGATTTCAGCGAGTCGTGGAAGGTGATGATGGAGCCGTTGCGGGCATAGCGCATCACGTTGGCCAGCACCTGCGGGGGGCGCATCTTTTTGGAGTAGTCGCGTGTGACAAGGTCCCACATCACAATCTGGCACTTCTTGCGCAGCACCATATACTGCCCCCAGGTCATGTGCCCGTGCGGCGGGCGGAAAAGGATGGGGTAGAGAGCCTGGTCTATCAGCAGGTCGTTGGCCACATCGGAGCAGGCTTCCATGATGAAGTCCTGCGCCTTGCTTACATCGTCCAAGTAGCGGTTGGAGGCATGTTCAAACCCCCTCAGGTGGTGGAAGGTATGGTTGCCGATGCGATGTCCGCTTTCCAGCACCTGGCGGAACACGTCGGGATATTTGCGGATGTTGTCGCCCACCATGAAGAAGGTGGCTTTCACGCCGTAATGGTCCAGTTGCTGGAGCACCCAGGGGGTCACTTCGGGGATGGGACCGTCATCGAAGGTCAGGTAGACTTTCTTTTCCGCAGGTGTCATCCGCCACAAGGCGCGCGGATAGAGCTTGCGGACAAATTCAGGGGGCTGTTCAATAAACACGGTACTGCTGCTGGTTTGATGTGGTTAGTAAAAGACCGGATAACAACGGAAAGGGGAAACAGTCAGCGAAAAGAGAGTGTATCAAAATGACAAACAACCATTATTAGCTTCGCTCAAGACCTCTTTTGACTATAGTCTGTCATGTTGAGCGGAGCGGAGCGAAGTCGAAACATCTCACTTAACCAATCTTGAGATCCCTCGGCTACGCTCGGGATGACAAAATGATAGGTAATCTCTATTTTGATACACCCTCTTTCCGCTGACTGTTATTCCTTATTCCTGGTATCCCATTCTTTGTATATACTGGTGGTAATTCTCGCCTAACTTTTCCTCGTAGGTTTCCGCCAGGTCCGAATCATACTTCTTCAGTATGTCTGTTTCGGCATTGAGCAGCCGCAGGTGGTACTCATATTCCGAGGCAGAAAGTAGGAAACGGTTGTCGTCCATGCTCATATACCAGGTCATGTATTCCAGCGATTTGTCTGCCAGGGCTTGCATAATCCGGTCGCCCTTCTCCTTTTCGCCAAGCTGGTAGTAAGCTTCTGCCATTTGCAGAGCGCCGTTCTGGAAGTCGTAGGGCACGTTGCAGGCAGGAATCATCTTCTCGGCATAGTCCAAGGCTGCTTTTGCCCGGTCGTTCTTGCCTTCCTTGATGAGTTGCTGCACCAATTGGGCAAAGATGCGTCGGTGCGAGTAGCACATGCGCAGGGCATTCTCGTCGATGTAGATACCCGGCTTGTCGATGCCGCCGAACTTGAACTTATGCATCAGGTTGTCGTACATCTTTTCCGAGTCGATGGTGACACCCGTCTTCCTGTTGTCAAACGGCGTGAAGCGGTAAGCCAGTCCTTCCTGTACGAAGTAGTTGTCCATGCCCAACTGGTTGTCCTGTCCTACGCTGACAGCTATGTAGATGGGCCGTTCCCAGTTGGCTTCTGCCAGCATTTCGAGCATCATCAGTTCGCTCTTGTAGAGGGCGCGTTTGGGGTGGTAATTGCCGCTGTAGTCTTTGGTGCGCAGCTTGATGCTCATGTAGTCCGGTATGCTGTCGCCGGGGATGTACATGCCGCTGCGCCGCACGGCCTCCTTGTCCACCTTGATGACCACGCTGTCCGTGGGGATGATGTTCAGTTCCTTGTTGCTGGGGTTGCGTACCCAATGCTCCAGGATGTTCTTCAGCTCGTAGGGGTTGTCTCCAAATTCCTTCTTGACATTCACCAGTGCTTCAGGGTTGCCTGCCAGAGCCTCCTTTTCGGCCTGTGCATAAAGCTGGTCGATGCTCTTGGCCACTTCGGGATGGATGGCGATATAGTCGTTGGTGCCTTCCACATAATCCTTGCGGTCCCAGGTGATGGGCAGCGAGGGGCTGTCGTAGGCAGGGCGTTTCATCTGGTCGATATACCAGTCGGTCTGCAGGTACGATAGGTTGCACGTGCGGGCGTCGGTGCGGCAGCCTTCGGTTTCCTGCGCATACCACAGGGGGAAGGTGTCGTTGTCGCCGTTGGTATAGATGATGGGGTTGCCGCTTTCCTGGAGAGACATCAGGTAGTTTTCGCCGAAGTCGCGTGCCATGTAGCGGTCGCTGCGGTCGTGGTCGTCCCACGTCTGGCTGGCCATCTGTATGGGCACCAGCAGGCAGACGATGCTGACCACAAGAGCCGTGGCGAGGCCGGGTTTGATTTCGGGCATCCACAAGCCTTTGTTCCAGGCATCCAATTGTTCGGGTGTCCAGTCCTTGCGTGTCTGTTTCCGCGTCAGGTGGTTGATGAGTTGCGTCAGTCCTGCCACACCCATGCCAATCCAGATGGCGAAGGCGTAGAACGAGCCGGCGTAAGCATAGTCGCGTTCACGCGGCTGCAGGGGAGTCTGGTTGAGGTAGAGCACGATGGCGATGCCCGTCATGAAGAACAGGAAGAACACCACCCAGAACTGCTGGATGCCTCGGCGTCCGCGGTAGGCTTGCCAGAGCAGGCCGATGATGCCCAGCAGCAGTGGCAGGCCGTAGAACACGTTGCGTCCCTTGTTCTCTTTCAGTTCCGTGGGCAGGTATTCCTGGTTGCCGATCAGCCAGTTGTCGATGAACGAGATGCCCGTTATCCAGTTGCCGTGCTCAATCTCGCCGTGGCCCTGTATGTCGTTCTGGCGACCTACGAAGTTCCACAGGAAATAGCGCCAGTACATCCAGTTGAGCTGGTAGGAGAAGAAGAATTTGATGTTTTCCCACTGTGTGGGGATGTTCACCATAATCATCTCGCCGCAGCGGTCGAAGGGCACGTCGTGTCCCTTGATGTCCATCCAGCTCTTGTAGGCCTGGACATGTTCCGGCTGGCTGCTGTACATGCGGGGGAACAGCATGTTCTGGGCATATTCATATTCGATGCGGCCGGGAATCTCGATGTAGCTGTCCTTTTCGTCGGGCGATGTTTTTTCCTTGCGGATGAACTTGGTGGTTTCGCTCTTGACGCGCGGTTCGCAGTAGCCGTCTTTCACGTCGAGGGCCACCTGTGAAGAGAAGGCCTGGCCGTAGAACAGCGGTCGGGTGCCATACTGTTCACGCCCTAAGTATTCGCCCAGGGTGAAGATGTCTTCCGGCGAGTTCTGGTCCATCGGCGTGTTGGCTGTGGAGCGGATGACAATCAGCGCATACGACGAATAGCCCACCACGATGAGCAGCGTGCAGAGCAAGGCCGTGTTGAGGGCGCGGGCACTGACGCGGTATTTTTCTTTGATTTTGTCCTGCGTCTTGGGGTTGAGGTAGAACCACAGCAGGGCGATGACAATCAGCCCGATGACCACCGAGCCGGCTCCATGTCCGTAGAACGGGATGCCCAGCATGGCAATGGTCAGGATGAACGACAGCGCCATGCGCAGGCGGCTTTGCTGCATGTAGGTCTCGTAGACGCTCCAGATGAGCGTGGCTGCCAGCAGGATGATATAGACCAGTACACCCGTGTTGAACGACATGCCGAGGGTGTTGACAAACAGCAGTTCGAACCATCCGCCCACCTTCACGATGCCCGGCACGATGCCATAGAGCACCACTGCCACCAGCACCATCGAGCCCAGCAGGGCAAGCAGCGAGCCTTTGGCATTGGCTCCCGGCACTTTCTTATAATAATAAATCAGCACGATGGCGGGCAGACACAACAGGTTGAGCAGGTGTACGCCGATGCTGAGGCCTGTCAGATAGGCGATGAGCACCAGCCAGCGGTCGCTGTGCGGCTGGTCGGCCACGTCTTCCCACTTCAGGATGAGCCAGAATACCACGGCGGTGAACAGCGACGAGAAAGCATATACCTCACCTTCGACGGCAGAGAACCAGAACGTGTCGCTGAACGTGTAGGCCAGTGCGCCTACCAGTCCGCTGCCCATGATGACAGCCATCTGTCCGTTGGAGATATTGTTTTCGTCTGACACCACCAATTTGCGCACCAGGTGTGTGATGGTCCAGAAGAGGAACAGGATGCAGGCGCCGCTCATCAGCGCGCTCATGTAGTTCACCATCTTGGCCACCTCGGAAGCGTCGGAGGCAAACTGCGAGAACAGGTTGGCCACTAACATGAAAAAGGGTGCGCCGGGCGGGTGTCCCACTTCCAGCTTGTAGCCGGTGGTGATGAACTCGGGACAATCCCAGAAGCTGGCAGTCGGTTCTATGGTCAGGCAATAGACCGTTGCCGCGATGAGGAAGGTAATCCAACCCATCAGGTTGTTTACGGTTCTGTACTGTTTCATTCAGTCTTATCGGTTGTTGTTTTTTCTTCGTTTTTTCGTCTCCGGACATGCGCCGCAGGCATATACGGCCGCAAAGATAGTGATTTCAGCCGAAAGGAGAGGAAACTTGCCTGATAATTAAATAATCAATCTGATTTAATTTATATTAAACACTGAGCCGCAGCGCCACAAAGTTCCTTCGCTCAAATGCAGGTTTAGCCTTCTCAAATGCAGGTTTAGCCTTCTCAAATGCAGGTTTAGCCTTCTCAAATGCAGGTTTAACCTTCTCAAATGTAGGTTTAGCTTCCTCAAATGCAGGTTGGGTGATACCATGCTCCCCCCTTTCCTTCACCACACAACAAGGAATGCCCCAAGCTGCCTTCACGCCTTCACGGCGTCATACACCGCTGTTGCCCAGTAGATTGCTGTGAAAGATAGAGCCTTCACGCATCTTTCACACCTTCGTTCACGCCGGTAGAGGCGTGGCACCTGCTAAGAAACCTGCTTGCAAGCCCCCGGCAATCTGCTTTCAAAGTATAAGGAGAAAACCGCTAAGCATCTGTCCAACCGGTTTCGCCGATGTTTCACGCCGGATGTGTGAAAGCAGGGTGAAGGATGTATCTTTCACAGCAATTCTTTGTACAGTAGGGGTTTGCGGGGCGGTGAAGGTGTGAAAGCAGTCGATCTTACTTTGACGGTAAGATCTCTTTCCTGCGGAATGCACCGGAAATGCACCTCATTTTCCATTTATAAAAAATCGGTTTTTGAAAATTATCAATCTTTTGTATGTCAAGTGGATGCTGTGAAACATAGGCTGAAATCATTTATAAAAACACTTCATTTCACAGGGAACGGCCGGAGCGGGTTATAAATTGTAAGCAGGCTCTCGCGGAACTGTGAAGGAAAGGGAAGCAAGTCGCCGTGCCGGGAAAATGCAGATTGTTGAGAAAGTTCTTGTGATTCCGCTTCTTTTTTGTAAATTTGCAGGTCTGCAATGCAAATAGGAAACCTCTGTAACCATAAAATGCGATGGACTACCGGATGAAACTCACTGTCATAACCGTTATGCTCTTCTGCACAGGCCTGGTCTCGTGCAGCCTGTGGGGAGACCGCCGGAAAGCGTTAACCTGGTTGCTCACTTCAATGAAAAACAAGTTGTTTATGAAGACATTCTCTTATTTATGCCTGAGCGCCTTTCTCTGCTGTTGTCTGTGTGCCTGCGGACATCTGCCTTATCCGCGTGTGCTGCAGCAGGCAGATTCGCTGGCAGAAACGTGTCCGGACAGTGCCTGTGCCTGGCTGGCAGGATGGGCGGACAGCGTGCGGCTGATGCCTGAGCGTGTGCAGATGCGCTACCGGCTGCTGGCGGTGAAGGCTGCCGACAAGGCGTATGTGAGGCATACGTCGGACAGCGTAATCCGGATGGTAGTGGACTATTTTGAAAACCACCGCGACGAGGCTCTGTTGCCCGAAGCTTATTATTACGCCGGACGGGTGTACAGCGACTTGGGGAATGCACCGCAGGCTTTGGACTATTTCGGGAAGGCGGCCCGTGCCCTGCCCCCGCAGGGAGGGGAGAGGCTGGCTGAGAGAATCTACAGCCAGATGGGGACGCTGTTCTCTTACCAGAAAATGTATCGGGAAGCGCTGGAGATGTACCGGAAAGCGTATGAATGCGATAAGGCGCTGAAGGATACCGTCGGGCTGATATTTGCGTGGCGGGACATCGGGAAATCCTACCAGGGCCTGGGTCGTCCGGACAGCGCCCTGTACCATCTGCGGCAGGCAGTGGAGATGGCCCGGACAAGCCGGCAGACCGGTCTGGCCGACATGGCGGAAGGGCAACTGGCGGGGCTGTATCTGCAAACCCAACAGTATGATTCGGCAGGAGCCTGCCTGCAGAGGGCTTTCCGGCGTCCGCACCGGGCAAGCCGGAGCGGGCTGTACACGATGGCGGCGGAGTGGTGCTACCGTACGGGTAAAACGGATTCTGCAGTCTATTACTGGACCCTGCTGGCCGACAGCGGCACGGTATATGCCAAAAGGACGGCCTGCTTTGCCTTGGCACAGGTGGCCCTGCAGCGGCAGGATGCGGATTGTGCCCGGACCCGGTTCGTGCAATACCAGGCTTATGACGATTCCATACACCGGTTGGAAGACCGGGAAACGCTCCGGCAAATGCACGCGCTCTACAATTATAATCTGCGCGAGGAAGAGAACCGGAGCCTGAAGGCAGAGCAGCGACGGCACCGGTATCTGTTTTACGGTGGTTTGGGTGTGTGTGCCGTGCTGCTGGCGTGGGCAGTGGCACGTGTGCAGTATGTCCGCCGGAAACATCTGCAACTGACCATACGTTTGGAGAAAGCCGAGCGCGTCAGGGATGAATTAGAAAAACAGAGCAGCCGGTATATCTGGGAGAACGAACAGAAAGTGGCAGAATTGGAGAGGCGGCTGCAGGAAGCGGAAGAAGCAGGCAGCAGGCAGTTGGAATGGCAGAGACGGCAGTTGCTCCATGACAATGAGCAGTTGAAGCTGGCGTTGGAATGGCGGCGGCAGACGGCATCGGCGTTGGAAGGGTCGGATGTGCGCAAAGACCTGGAACTTCGTCTGTCGGCTGTCAACGGCAGTGAAAAACAGTTGAAGGCAGAAGATTGGGAACGGATAGAGCAGGAAGTGTTGCGTGTTGTTCCCGGTTTCAAGTCAAAATTGTATGGGCTTTATCCCCGTTTCAGCGAGCATGAGTATCACATCTGTCTGCTGATCAGACTGGGCATCCGGCCCACAGACATCGGTACGCTGACGGCACACGGCAAAGAAAGCATCACGGCTGCACGACGGCGGATGTATCAGAAAGTTTATGGCGTTAAGGGCGAACCTCACGAATGGGACAAAATCATAGCCATGCTATAGGGCTGTCAATCAGTGCGTGTACGCGGTGTTGTACACTGTCGTAGAAAATGTACACTGTTTTGTACACTGTTTTCTTTGGCGGTGTGGATAAGAATGCTCTACTTTGCGTCACAAACAATAAAAGATTTGCGTATGAAAGTTTTGATTTGTTCCCTTTGTTTGGCGTTAGGTGCCATCTGTCTGAAAACCTATATCCACATGGTACAGATGTTGGCAGGCGGGTAAAACAAGGCGTTTTGAGAGCCATTTTTTGTTTATTTCGAAACCAAACTAAATTTTTTTACTGATTTAATAAACCAAACACAATGATGCGTTACCTACTATTTACCTTTTTGATTGTTTTTCTGTTTGGCAGTTGTGCCGAGAAAGATGCACTTAGCCAATATCGTCCCGAAATAGAGGCTCCCCACGAGGTGGAGATCATCCCGGAAGATGAGACTCTTGTGCTTTCCGACTTAGTGGATGGCTATGAACTGATAGAACCGAAAGGAATAATCCTGTCTTCTTTGTTACAGATAGAGGCGTACGATTTCCTATGGATAGTTCAGGCCACTTCCATAGACAAAGACGTGCTTCATCTGCTGGATGCGGAAGGTAATTTCATAAAGACGCTTCTGAAAAACGGGCAGGGACCGAATGAAACGACAGGGCTGCTTACATGGAAGGTTATTGATGACATCCTCTATATGTTGGTATGGGAAGACAGGCTGCTGCGCTATTCTTTGAAAGAGGGAAAATATTTGGAAAGCATTCCGCTGCCTGCGATGGGGATAAGTTTCACAGACTTCGCTGTATTAGGGCATGGCAAATACGCTTTTTATCATAGCAGGCCGAATCCTGAAGGAGGGGATTATAAATTATACGTCTATGATTCAAACAAAGGAGAAATGGAGCAGGCTTGGATTCCCTTGTACGCAAAAGCGGACGATTACTTTTCGATAGGGCAAACGAATGTCCTTTATCAGCGGGAAGGTAAATGTTATTTTTATGAAACCTTTCAGCGGGGTATCTATGAGGTGGGAGAAGATGACTTGAAAGGTTATATCTCATTTAAAGATAATGAATACACGATGCCCGATGGCGAACTGTTTAGCGATTATCCGTCAGTGATGGAGTTTATAGACCACTGCAAGCAATCTTCGTATATCTGGGTACACCGTAGCATACACGAAAGCCGACGTTTCATTCTGTCCAAATTCATGTACAAAGATGGTCTTTTTCATTGGAATGTGATTGACAAGAACCGATGGACCAGCCGTTCTTATACAAAGATAAAGGATGACGTGTTGTTGGATGCAGAAATGCCACTTCTGGAATATATGTATCAGATAGGCGTGCAGCAAGATGTACGCTATTTCCGCCTTCCGTATGACTTGTTACAGAAAGTAATGGAGCAGAAGGAAGCCAACGGTGAGTTGGATGCATACGCCCGCAAGCATCCCGATGTAATGGAACTATATAAGACTATGAACGAAGATTCCAATGATTTGATTGTGGTGTTCCATGAAAAGCAGTAAGTGGGCCTGTAAGGGGAGTGCCGGTCTTTTTGTGGAGAAGTTGTCATTTATTAAGTTTTGAAATAAGAAGAATTTCAGAATATTATCGTTACTTTGTGTCGTCGCACGGACGTGTGCCATCAGAAGCATACGGCTTCGGAAGCCTGAAGTTGGGCAGGATATGTCAGGCGGGTTTTCGTGCCGGCGGCGTAATATGACAAATTCTTATTTCAAAAACAACGCTTTATGAACAGAAAACTGATTTATCTGGGCATCCTGACAGGGGGATTGGCAGCATGTGGCGGTCCTGCCCAGGATGTAATCCGTCTGAACCAGGTGGGGTATTACCCGACGCAGGAAAAGGTGGCCGTGGCAGAAATGGCCGGAGGAAAAACATTCAGCGTGGTGGATGCCTCGACTGGTGAAGAAGTATTGACCGGTACCACCGAAACGACTTTGCTGAATTCGTGGACAAAGCAGGCCCGTTCGGTCATGAACTTCGGTGCAGTGGACAAACCGGGACGCTATTTCCTGTTGCTTGAAGGCGATACGGCTGTCTTCGAGGTCAGGGAACATGCTTTGGCCCCTGTGGCCGATGCTGCCTTGAAGGCCTTTTATTACCAACGGGCTTCCATGCCCCTCGAAGAAACGTATGCCGGACAGTGGGCACGTCCGGCCGGACATCCCGATACGGAGGTGCTGGTGCATCCCGGAGCGGCAGGGCCGAAGCGTAAGGCCGACGACCGGATAGCAGTGCCCGGAGGCTGGTATACGGGTAGCGGGTATGACAAGAGTGTCACCGGCAATGCGTATTCCGCAGGCATCCTGCTGACTGCCTACCGGCTTTTCCCGGAATATTTCGCGCAGCAGAACACACACATCCCCGAAAGCAACAACCGGACCCCCGACTTGCTGGACGAGGTGTACTATTCCCTTGAGTGGCTGCTGACCATGCAGGATCCTGCCGACGGGGGCGTGTACCACAAAGTGTGTACGACGTCGGACGAAGGCTTGGTGAAACCTGCCGACTGCAAGCAGCAGCGGTACGTGGCAGCCAAATCGGTAGAGGCATCTGCTTACTTTGCCGCAGTGATGGCGCAGGCGGCTCAGGTGTTCAAGCCTTTCCGGGCCGACTATCCCGGATTTGCCGCCAAGGCATTGCGGGCAGCAGAGCGGGCATATAACTGGGCTGGACAGCATCCGAAAAGTGTATATGCGCAAGACAAACTGAACGAGCAGTACGACCCGGACATTACTACGGACACGTACAGCAATGAATATCCGACCGATGAACTGTTCTGGGCAGAAACCGAGCTTTACTATGCCACCGGTCAACAGAAATACTTGGTTTCGGCTGCAGCCAAGGCACCGAGGGCTTTGGTCTTGCCGAGGTGCAAGGACGTGTGGATGCTGGGAGTCTTTACCTGGCTGTTGCCCGACCGTAAGTTGGACCCCTCAGCCGATGCACTCTACAGCTCGCTGAAGAGCTATCTCACTTCGTATGCAGGCAAGGCCATCAAAGGAGCCGATGAAGCCGCTTTCCATGCTCCCTTTGGCGATGAGCCGGGCGATTTCTTCAAGGGCTGTCTGGCCGAACAGTGTGCCGCGCAGGCCGTGACGCTGGCCTATACCTATATGGTAGACAACAAATGGTTCTATCTGACCAACGCCTACCGCAACATGGACTATCTGTTGGGCAGGAATCCTCTGGGATACTGTTATGTGACGGGATTGGGCAGCCACAGCCCCATGCATCCGGTACACAGCCTGTCGGTTTCCGACGGCATTGAAGCTCCTGTACCCGGTCTGCTGGTAGGAGGGTCGGCAGGTAACGACGCTGCTCCCTCGGCTTATCCTTCGTCTATGATTGATGAGTTTTACCTGGATTCGGACCAGGATGCCCTTTCAAACAGTGTGGCTGTAGACTGGAATGCTACCTTGGTAGCTGCTTCTTCCATGCTGGATGCGTTGAGCCAGAAGCGGGCCCAATAACATCTGGGTATACAAATAAGGCACGGAGCCTCTTTCGGTCCCATCTCTGGATGGTGAAAGAGCGGCTCCGTGCCTGTTTTGTGCATTTGCGTATGCGTCTTATTTCTTTTTCGGCAGGAAGCGTTTGGTCAGCCACTTGCGCACCGGTTCGTCATACCACTTCAGGGAAGCGTAGGCGAGCAGGATACTGCCCACATAGACTACGATGGCCACGGGCCAGATTTCGCCGAACGTATAGTATTCGTTTTTTATCAGCCAGGAATAGAAAAGATACATCACCGGATAGTGCACGGCGTAGAGCGGGAAGGAGATGTCGCCCGAGAACTTGCATATCTGCGTGGAGCGGCGGTCGGTGGTGCGGCCCGAAGCGGCCAGCCATACCAGAGCGGGGAATATAAAGAAGATGCAAAGGGCTTCGTAGATACCGTTGTAGATGACGGCTTCCGCCTTTCCTTCTACGTAAGGCACACAGAACAGTATCAAAAGCACGGCAGAGCATATCCAGAAAGCACCCCGCACCCCTTTCAGTGGCTTGAACCTGCGCGACAGCAGGATGCCCAGCGAGAAGGGGAAGAGCATGCGCAGCAGCCCGCCGAAGAAGTTCATGCCGTCCAGCGTCCAGCCTACGCCTATCATGCCGTAGCCCACCATATCGAACAACATAAACCAGGCCAGTCCCAACCCCGACAAGGCTACCAGCACGGTCAGTGCCTTGTTGCCTAAGCGGTGGATAAAGAGCGCGTAGAGCAGGTTGCCGATGTATTCGAAGAAGAGCGACCAGCTGGGACCGTTGAGCGGGAACATCTCGCCGTTGCCACGGATGTCATAGCAGGCACCCGGTGCGGCGGGAATGAAGAAGAGGGCACAGAGCAGGGCGAGCATGATGAGGGAGGTGGCCACATGCGTGCCGTCCCACTGTTCGCAGCCCTGCAATACGTAGAACACCACGCCCAGCACCGCGCCCATCACAATCATGGGATGCAGGCGGATGAGGCGTCGCTTGAAGAAATTGCCCAGAGTCATGGTCTTTCCCAAGCGGTCGTCGTAGGCATAGCCGATGACGAACCCCGAAAGGATGAAGAAGAAATCTACGGCCAGGTAGCCGTGGTTGATGACAGTGATGACAGTGCCTCCGGCGGCAAAAGACAGTCCCTCGAAAATGTGGTAGAACACCACCAGCAGGGCAGCTACCCCGCGCAGCCCGTCCAGCAGTTCGTAGTGGGGCTTGGAGTCCGCGTAGGCAGCGGAAGAAGGTCTTGACATAGCAGTTTGTTTTTTTGATGGTTAAAGATTAATTAAACGGCGACAAAGGTACGCATCTTCTGGCTGTAAGCATTTGTTCTATGACAAAAAAGTGATTCATTTTTTGCTTCGCAGCCGGCTCAGCGTAGGCAGGGTGATGCCTAAGTAGGAGGCGATATAACCCAGCTGCACACGCTGTATCACTTCGGGAAACTGGCGGCAGAATGATTCATAGCGTTGGGCGGCAGGCTGGGTGAGCCGCTCTTTGTGCGAGCGGTGCAGGCGCCGGTATTCGTTCTGGTGGATGATGCGTCCCCAGTTGGCCATCTCCAGGTTGGTGTGGAACAGGTGGCGCAGGTTGTCCAGCGTGATGCGGTAGGCTTCCGTTTCCTCCAGTGTTTCCACATATTCCTCGCTCGGTTTGTCATAGTATAGCTCGTCCATGCTGAAGACGATGCTGCCTTCGGAGGAAAACGAGGTGGTGATTTCTTCGCCGTTGACCAGCCAATAAGAACGTGTGATGCCCCGCTCGATGAAGAAAGCCGCACCGGTGCGCCGTCCTTCTGCCACCAGCAGGTGGCGTTTGGGGAAACGGCAGGGGGTAAGGCAGGCACGGAGGGCGCGTTCCGTGTCGGGCGAGAGGAGGAGGAGGGCATTGATATGTTGCAGGATTCTTTCCATAAGTATTCTTGATTCTGCTTACAAAATTACAGATTTGTTGCATATTTGTTGTACTGTGCGGAGAAAATCTTAACTGGCTGTATCGTCGGCTCTCTGCAGCCGGCTGCCGGGCGCTTCGGAGCTTGCTTTCAAGGGCTTCGGAACGGGCTTCTTATAGGTAAGGAGCAATGCGCTGTCTGACAGGTAGATATGCGTGAATGGAGAGGCCTCTTGCATGCCCGTGGGGAAGAGTGCGGATTCTTTCGGTGTTTCACGTGGAAAAATATCCATCCCGGCGCATGGTTTGCGCGGCACAATGTGTATCTTTGTAGGCAGAAATCAAAACGAGAAACAGACTCATGAAAACCCGGATTCTGACGGAGCGTGCCGAGATGGAGGCCATTATCGGCCGTTGCCCTTATTGCATGGTAGGCCTGACCGACGACCAGGGACGGCCTTATGTGTTGCCTATGAATTTTGCTTATGCCGACGGCGTGGTTTACCTGCATTCAGGCCCCGATGGAAGCAAAGTGCGCTTCTTGAATGAACGCCCGTGGGTGTGCCTGACTTTCAGCGAAGGGCACGAACTGGTATGGATGCACGAGCAGATGGCATGCAGCTACAGCATGAAGGCACGCAGCGTCATGTGCCGCGGACGGGCGCGACGGTTGGAAGACCCGGTGGAGAAACGGCGGGCGCTGGATGCGATGATGCGCCATTATACAGAGGCGGAATGCGGCTATTCCGAGCCGGCGGTGAGGCATGTCTTGGTTTGGGAGGTGCGGGTTGAAGAAATGACCGGGCGTTCTTTCGGCCTTCTGCCTTCGGAACTGTGACCTGTGGGGCTGCGGACAGCCTTTTGCGAAGAGGCTGCCGGACCGTGGAAAAGAGCCGGTCAAGGCCTCGGCGTGTTTCAAAAAAGGGCTTTTGCACACTTACTGCCTCGGTTTTTTAGGTTTTTTGCTGAATACTTCGTATTTTTGTGGCTGTTTATCAAGACTGAGAGACCGATGAGTCCATTGAACTTCACTCACATACTGACACAGGCCGTTGATGAGCTGTCGGCTCCCGAGAGCTACGAAGGGCTTTTCCTGCGGCATATCGAGGGAGATCCTCTGCCGTCGGGCCGTGCCTTGAGGCGTATTGTCGACCTGGCCCGTGCCATTCTTTTTCCGGGTTATTTCGGCAATTCAACGGTGAACAGCCGTACGCTTCCCTATCACATCGGTGTTAATATCGAGCAATTGTTTGAAGAACTGACAGGGCAGGTCCTGGCTGCGCTTTGCCTGGCCGACAACCGGGTCGAGGAGGGCAGAAACGAAGCCCTGCACCAGTTGGCCGCCGAACGTGCCGCCCGTTTTGTCAGCACCCTGCCCCGTCTGCGCCGCTTGCTGGCTGCCGACGTGCAGGCGGCGTACAACGGCGACCCGGCTGCCCACTCCTTCGGCGAGGTCATCAGCTGTTATCCTGCCATACGGGCCATCGGCAATTACCGCATCGCTCACGAACTGCTCCTGCTGGATGTGCCGCTCATCCCGCGCATCATCACCGAAATGGCGCACAGCGAAACCGGCATTGATATTCATCCCGGCGCGCAGATTGGCGAGTATTTCACCATCGACCATGGTACGGGCGTTGTCATTGGCGAGACGTGCATCATCGGTCGCAATGTCAAACTCTACCAGGGGGTTACCCTTGGTGCAAAGAGCTTTCCGCTCGATGCCGACGGCAACCCCATCAAGGGCATCCCGCGACACCCCATTCTGGAAGACGATGTCATTGTCTATTCCAATGCCACCATCCTGGGACGCATCACCGTGGGGCGTGGCGCCGTGGTGGGCGGTAACATCTGGGTGACGGAGGATGTGCCTGCAGGGGCACGCATTGTGCAGAGAAAGTAATTGTAGCTCGTGGCTCGTGGCTCAACTTGTAGCCGCAGTTCGCAGCTTGTAGCTAAAAAAAGATATATGGAACAAACCTTTGAGATGATTGCCAAGACCTTCCAGGGCTTGGAGGAAGTACTGGCCGCCGAGCTTACCGCTCTGGGCGCCGACAACATTCAGTTGGGCCGACGCATGGTGTCGTTTACGGGCGACAAGGAAATGCTCTACCGTGCCAACTTCAGCCTGCGCACTGCCTTGCGCGTGCTGAAACCCATCAGCCGTTTCACCGCTGCAGATGCCGCTGCAGTTTACGAGGCAGTGAAGAACATCGCGTGGGAAGATTACCTCGATCCGTCCAAGACCTTTGCCGTCGATGCCACCGTGTTCAGCGAAGAGTTCCGGCACTCCAAGTTCGTATCCTATCGGGTGAAAGATGCCATTGCCGACTATTTCCGTGAAAAGACCGGCAAACGGCCTAACGTCAGCATCACCAATCCCGACGTGCTGCTCAATATCCACATAGCCCAGACCGACTGTACCCTCTCATTGGACAGCAGCGGCGAGTCTCTGCACCGTCGCGGCTACCGGCAGGAAGCCGTCGAAGCTCCCCTCAACGAGGTGCTTGCGGCTGGCATGATTCTGATGACGGGCTGGCACGGCGAGTGCGACCTTATCGACCCGATGTGCGGCTCGGGCACTATTCCCATCGAAGCTGCCCTCATTGCACGCAACGTGGCTCCCGGAGTGTTCCGGCAAGGGTATGCCTTCGAGAACTGGCCCGATTTCGATGCCGACCTCCTGGAGACGGTCTACAACGATGATAGCCGCGAGCGTCCTTTTGAACATAAAATATACGGCTATGACAATTCTCCCAAGGCGCAGGCCATTGCCCAACGCAACGTGAAGGCTGCCGGTATGAGCCGCGACATCGTGCTCAAGCTCCAGCCTTTCCAACAGTTCGAGCAGCCTCGGGAGAAGTCGCTCATCATCACCAACCCGCCCTATGGCGAGCGCATCTCCAGCGACGATTTGCTGGGCTTGTACCGCATGATAGGCGAGCGCCTGAAACATGCGTTTGCGGGCAACACCGCCTGGGTGCTGTCGTACCGCGACGAGTGCTTCGATCAGATAGGCTTGAAAGCCAGTCAGCGTGTGCCGCTGTTGAATGGGGGACTGGAGTGTGAGTTCCGTAAATACGAGATTTTTGATGGTAAGTACAAGGAGTTCCGCGAAGGAGGTGAGACCCTTGACAAACCGCAGACCGACGACCGGCGTCCCGCCGCCCCGCGCCGCCCCGCACGTGCCGGTGAAGACAGACCCTATCGCCAGGCGGGAGGTGAGCGCCGGCGCACAGAACATGCCAACCGGGGTGCCCGTCGCGAAGAGAAGCCGGCACACCGTCCCGACCGGGGGACAGAACGGCGTCCGCGCTCGGGCGAATCCTATCCGGAGCGCAAACGCAGGGAGATGCAGGCTAAGAAAGAGAACCGTGATAATTTATAATCTGCTGATATGAACAAATTCATTAAAATTGCGTGCGCCTTTATGCTGGCGCCCGCCTTGCTTATGGCACAAGACAATACCGCGCCGCAGGAAACCACCGGCCTGCGGATGCCTACGCTGGAAGACTTGATTCCCGGCGGCGAGACCTATCGTTTTACCGACGACCTCTACGGGTTGCAATGGTGGGGAGATACAGCCGTGAAGCCGGGCATTGATTCGCTGGTGACAGTCAATCCTAAAAACGGTGAGGAGACGCTGCTCTTTACCCGTGAGAATCTGAACCGTGCGCTCGAAGCCGGGGGATGGGGTAAGCTGTCGCACTTGTATTCGCTGTCTTTTCCGTGGGAGGGAAAGACTGAGGTGTTGATACCGCTGCACGGCAAGTATATAACTTATGACTGGGTGGCAGGACAGGTGATTGCTACCCGCGAGACACCCGAGGGAGCCGCCAACGTGGATTATAACACGGAGAGCGGGCACGTGGCTTATACTATCGGAAATAACCTTTACGTGGACGGACAGGCTGTGACCGAAGAACCGGCCGGTGTGGTGTGCGGACAGAGCGTGCATCGCAATGAGTTCGGCATCAGCAAGGGAACCTTCTGGAGCCCTGAAGGCACGCTCCTGGCCTTTTACCGCATGGACGAAAGCATGGTGACGGAATATCCGCTGGTAGACATTACTGCCCGTGTGGGTGAGCCGAACCCTATCCGTTATCCCATGGCTGGCATGACCAGCCACCAGGTACAGGTGGGCATCTATAATCCTTCTACCCGGAAGACGCTTTACCTGGAGACGGGTGACCCTACCGACCGCTACTTTACCAACATCAGTTGGAGCCCGGATGAGCAGAGCCTTTATCTTATCGAACTGAACCGCGACCAGAACCATGCCAAACTCTGCCGGTATGATGCGCAGACGGGTAAGCTGGCCGAGGTGCTTTACGAAGAAGAGCATCCTAAGTATGTGGAGCCGCAATGCCCCATTGTCTTCTTGCCCTGGGATGATACAAAGTTTATCCTGCAAAGCCAGCGCGACGGTTTCAACCACCTCTATCTGTTCGACCTGACGAAGGGGAAGTATCCTGAAACCTATACGACGGACTTCGGCAGCCAGTACACGGCTCATTACGTGCATACGCAGCTGACCCAAGGTCCCTGGCTGGTGCAGTCGCTCTTGGGCTTTAACCGGCAGAAGAAGGAAATCTTCTTTGCGGCTACCAAGGAATCGCCCATGCAGACCAATATATATAAGATACGCGCGAAGGGAGGCAAGGTCACTGCGCTGGATAATGGCCAGGGAGTACACTCCGGCCGGCTTTCGGCATCGGGCACTTATCTCATCGACCGTTATTCTACGCCGGAGGTACCGCGCAACATCGACTTGGTGGCTACTTCTACCGGCAAGGCAACGGCACGCCTGCTTACGGCAGCCGACCCGTTTGAGGGCTTGGTAATGCCTTTGGTGGAGACTGGCACGATGAAGGCGGCCGATGACACTACGACCCTCTACTGGCGTATGCTGAAGCCTGCCGACTTCGACCCTGCCAGGAAATATCCGGTCATCGTCTATGTGTACGGAGGACCGCACGCGCAGATGCTCGCTGCCAACTGGATGTATGCAGCCCGAGGCTGGGACCTCTATATGGCCAACCGTGGATATATTATGTTCACCATTGACAACCGGGGCAGTTCCAACCGCGGACTGGCTTTCGAGAACTGTACCTTCCGCCACTTGGGCGTAGAAGAAAGCAAGGACCAGGCCAAGGCCGCCGAGTGGCTGAAAACATTGCCTTATGTGGACGGCAACCGCATCGGCGTACACGGATGGAGCTTTGGCGGACACATGACTACGAGCCTCATGCTGCGTTATCCCGACCTCTACAAGGTGGGCGTGGCCGGCGGACCGGTCATCGACTGGAAGTATTACGAGGTGATGTATGGCGAACGCTATATGGATACCCCCCAGGCTAATCCCGAAGGTTACGAAGGCAGTGACCTCAAGAAACTGGCTGGCAATCTGAAGGGACACCTGCTGATGATTCACGACGACCACGATGATACTTGCGTGCCGCAACACACCCTTTCCTTCATCAAGGCTTGCGTGGATGCCCGCACTTATCCCGACCTCTTCATTTATCCCGGTCATAAGCATAATGTAATGGGACGGGACCGTGTGCACCTGCACGAGAAAATTACACGCTATTTCGACGATTATCTGAAGTAAGTATTCAAACGAAAGACTGACAAAATATATATCTGCGATATGAACATATTATTACTTGGCTCGGGCGGCCGCGAACACGCACTGGCGTGGAAAATAGCCCAAAGCCCCAAGGTGAACAAACTGTATATCGCGCCCGGCAATGCGGGCACAGCACTGGTGGGCGAGAATGTAGACATCAAAGCCACGGACTTTACGGCTTTGAAGGATTTTGCCCTGACGCATGGCGTGGAAATGGTGGTGGTAGGACCCGAAGACCCGCTGGTGAAAGGTATCTACGATGATTTTGCCAACGACCCGCGCACAAAGCGCATCGCTGTGATCGGACCGTCGAAAGCCGGTGCCGCCTTGGAGGGAAGTAAGGATTTTGCCAAGGCGTTCATGCTGCGCCACGACATACCGACAGCCCGCCACCGGAGCATTACCCGCGAGAACCTTGAGGAAGGATTGGCTTTTCTGGAAACTTTGCAGCCTCCCTACGTGCTGAAGGCAGATGGATTGTGTGCCGGCAAGGGTGTGCTTATACTGCCTACGCTGGATGAGGCTCGTCGCGAATTGCAGGAGATGCTGGGTGGCATGTTCGGTGCGGCCAGCGATACGGTGCTGATTGAGGAATATTTGAGCGGCATTGAATGTAGTGTCTTTGTGCTGACCGACGGTCTGCACTACCAGGTATTGCCTGTGGCCAAGGACTACAAGCGTATTGGCGAAGGCGACCAGGGGCTGAACACTGGCGGTATGGGCAGTGTGACACCTGTGCCTTTTGCCGACGACGCTTTCATGCAGAAGGTGCGTACGCGCATCATCGAGCCTACCGTGCGCGGATTGCGCCAGGAGGGCATACTCTACAAAGGCTTTATCTTCCTGGGACTGATGAATGTCGGCGGGGATCCTTACGTCATTGAATACAATGTGCGCATGGGCGACCCGGAGACGGAAAGTGTTATGTTGCGTCTCAAGAGCGACCTGGTGGAACTGCTGGAGGGTGTACGTGACGGAGACTTGGACCGCCATGTGCCGGAAGAAGATCCGCGGACTGCCGTTTGCGTGATGCTGGTAAGCGGAGGTTATCCCGAAGCCTACGAAAAAGGAAAGCAGATGAATGGACTGGACGAAGCCATGGCTACGGGCAGCATCCTGTTTCATGCCGGGACAGCACAGAAAGAAGGCCAGACCGTGACTAACGGAGGCCGTGTGATAGCCGTTTGCTCTTATGGCGCTACGAAGGAAGATGCGTTGGCACAGAGTTATCGGGCTGCCGGGCTGATACAGTTCGACAAGAAGTATTTCCGTCGTGATATCGGTTTTGATTTGTAACCGGCCGGTCGTGCGTTAATCAAGGAGGTAGGAACCGGAATGGCTAAGAAACGATTCCAGGCAAATGTGGTCGCGGGCCGTTATACCTTGCCCGCGACTTTACTCATTGTCGTGGTATGCCGTGTAGTGGGGCAGGCTTTGTTGTCCGAACCCGGTTTGTCGGGCGGTGGCGGTACGTTGTGGAGGCAGTATGTATGTCTGTCGCCTGATGCGGCCTTTTACTGGGGCAGCTTTCTGCTGCACGTGGCAGTGGGGTGGCTGCTGATTGTGCTGAACAATGCCTATGCTTTCATTCGCACACGTGCTTCGTTTCAGACATCGGTCTATTTGTTGCTGATGACGGTGTTTGGCCTGGGCCTTTATGTGCCGCGTGCAGGCGATGTGGCTTCACTGCTGTTTGTTGTCTCATTGTTTTTCCTGTTCCGCTGTTATCGCAATCCCCCGGCGACAGGCGATTTGTTCCTGTCGGCTGTTTGCCTGTCGCTGGGTAGCTTAGCGGTGCCGCAGTTCCTATATCTGTTACCTCTGTATGTAGTCGGGGTTTACACCTTTCAGTCGCTTACTTTTCGTGGCTTCTTTGCCTTGCTGGTAGGCTGTGTGTTGCCTTATTGGTTCCTGTTGGCTCATGCTTACTGGTATGGGCAGATGGAGTTGTTTACGGCTCCCTTTCAGGATTTAGCTTGTTTTCAACCTTTGCTGGAAGGGCTGGATAGGCGGCGTTTGTTCCTGTTGGGCTATCTGTTTGTGCTTTATGCGGTGTCTGCAGGGCGTTTTCTTGCCAAGGGTTATGAAGATAAGATTCGTACGCGCTGTTACCTGCGTTTCTTCATTCTGATGGGCTTTTGCCTCTTTGTCTATGTGCTTCTCCAGCCAGTGACTGGTGAGCAGTTGGTTCCCGTGTTGCTGGTGTGCGTCAGCATTCTGGCGGGTCATCTGTTCGTGTTGAGTCGCGGGCGTGTGGCGAATGTCTTTTTCATCCTGGCCCTGTTGGGCGTATTGGCTCTTTTTGTCTATAACCTATGGATGCTTTCGTAGATACGCTGGTGCAAGTGCTGACAGATTGGGGATATGTCGGTCTGTTCATTTCTGCCTTGCTGGCAGGCAGCATTATTCCATTCAGTTCCGAGCTGGTGATGGGAGCACTGGTGGCTATGGGGTTGGAACCGTGGCTTTGCGTCCTGTCGGCCACGCTGGGCAACACGGCAGGCGGACTTACCTGTTATTGGTTAGGGCAGTTGGGGCGCATGGATTGGATAGAAAAATATCTGGGAGTGAAGCGCGAGAAAGTGGAGCGCATGCAGCATTTCCTGCAGGGGCGCGGAGCATTGATGGCTTTTTTTGCCTTCCTGCCTTTTGTGGGTGAAGCCATTGCCGTGGCATTGGGCTTTATGCGTAGTAATTTCTGGTTGACTACGGCATCAATGTTTGCGGGCAAGTTGGCCCGTTATGTAGTGATGCTGTGGGCCATTTTGTCTTTATATCCATGAATACGATTGTCCAGATGACTGCCGATGGCAGTCCCACACTTTTTGTCTCTGCGCTGGACGAGCACTACCATTCGGTGAAAGGTGCGCGTACCGAGTCGCAGCATGTTTTTGTCGATATGGGTTTGCATGCCTGCACTGCCCCTGCACCCCGGGTGCTTGAAGTGGGATTCGGCACGGGGCTGAACGCCCTGCTTACCTGGGAGGAGGCAGAACGTAGCGGTCGTTGCATACATTACACCACGCTGGAACTGCATCCCCTGTCGGCTGCCGACGTCGCCCTGCTGGACTATGGCGATGCCACCCGCCTGCGTCTGCTGCACGATGCACCGTGGGAAGAACCGCTTGCGTTGGGGCCTGTATTCACCCTGTTGAAACGCCGGGTCGATTTCACCTGCCTGTCATTGCCGGCCGGTGCTTTCGACGTGGTCTATATGGATGCCTTTGCGCCCGAGAAACAGCCTGAGATGTGGGGAGAAGACCGTTTTGCCCTCTTGTTCCATGCTCTTGCGCCGGGAGGTATCCTGACCACCTATTGTGCCAAAGGAGCCATACGCCGCCTGATGCAGCAGGTGGGCTTTGTTACCGAGAGACTTCCTGGCCCGCCCGGCGGCAAGCGGGAAGTGCTCAGGGCACAGAAACCTTTTTAATTTTAACGACTAAGGGTCTTATGATGAAATCAATACTTTCTATTTTCTGTCTGTGTCTGTTGCTGGCAGCCTGTTCGTCACGTACCAAACCGGCACAGGAAGCTGCCGATGACCAACGTCCGCTTATTACCGTTACCATTGAACCTCTGCGATACTTTACCGAGGCACTGGCTGGCGACCGTTTCCGCGTGGTAAGTATGGTGCCCCGCGGTGCCAGTCCCGAAACATACGACCCTACGCCCCGGCAGCTGATGGACTTGTCGGAAAGTGTCGGCTATCTGCGTATCGGCTACATCGGTTTTGAGCAGACATGGATGGAACGCTTGTCTGCCAACGCTCCTCATCTGCGATTCTTCGACCTGTCGCAGGGCATAGACCTTATCCGTGATGAGAGCCATGCCCATGAACACGAAGGACACGGACCTGCCGCCGGTGTGGAACCGCACATCTGGAACTCGGCACGCAATGCCCTGTGCATCACCAACCAGATTACGCAGGCACTCATTGCCCTCGACGCATCGGGCGATTCCGTTTACCGCCATCGTTGCGACAGCCTGCAAGCCGCTATCCAGCACACCGACAGCCTGTGCCGTGCGCTGCTGCAGCGTCCCGGTGCCGACCGTGCCTTCATGATTTACCATCCTGCCCTTTCCTATTTCGCGCGTGATTACGGCCTGCGCCAGATTCCCATTGAGGCAGGGGGGAAGGAGCCGTCGCCTGCTTATCTGAAGCTGTTGGTCGACGAATGCCGCGAGGCCGGAGTGCGCGTTATTTTCGTACAGCCGGAGTTCGACCGTCGCAACGCCGAGCTTCTTGCCCGGCAGACCGGCGCACAGATTATAGATATTAATCCCTTGTCCTATAACTGGCAGCAGGAAATGCTGCACGTGGCCCGGTCGCTTGCCGGAAAAGAAGAATAAAATGTCATGGAAGAGAAGAAACCTTTGATAGAGATAAAAAAACTGCAGGCTGCCTACGATGGCAAAACCGTGCTGCGCGACGTGAACCTTACGGTCTACGACCGCGACTTCCTGGGCATTATCGGTCCCAATGGAGGCGGCAAGACTACGCTCATCAAATGCATCCTGGGATTGTTGAAACCAGTGTCTGGTGAGATAATATGCCACTCTTGCCGTCCCGAAGGAGAGAAGACCGGGAAATTCCGAATGGGATACCTGCCCCAGTACACCGGCATCGACCGCAAGTTTCCCATTACCGTAGAAGAAGTCATCCTTTCCGGCTTGTCGGGCAGTAAACACCTTACGTCGCGTTACACCGCCGCCGACCGTGAGAAAGCCCGCCGGGTGATGGAACGTATGGGGCTGGAGGGGCTGGGCAACCGTCCCATCGGTGCCTTGAGTGGCGGACAACTGCAGCGTGCCCTCTTGGGCCGTGCCGTAGTGTCCGACCCGGAAGTCGTGATTCTGGATGAGCCGGCTACCTACTTAGACCGCCATTTTGAGGCGCGCCTGTATGAATTGCTGGCAGATTTGAACCGCGAATGCGCCATCATTCTTGTCAGTCACGACATCGGTACGGTGCTGCAACAGGTCAAATCCATCGCCTGCGTCAACGAAACACTGGACTATCACCCCGATACGGGCATTACCACCGAATGGCTGGAACGTAACTTCCAGTGCCCTATCGACCTGTTGGGACACGGCATGCTGCCTCACCGCGTGCTGGGGCAGCACCGTCATCCGTCTTAATCCACTAAGGCAAAGTCTAACTGTTTTTTCTCTAAGTTAGCGCGTGCCACCTGCACGGTGAGGGCGTCTCCCAAGCTGTAGACATGCTTTTTGCGTCGTCCGCGCAGGCAATAGTTTTTCTCGTCGTATTCATAATAATCGTCGTCGAGGTCGCGGATAGGAATCATGCCTTCGCACTTGTTCTCGTTCAGTTCCACATACAGCCCCCACTCGGTGACGCCCGATATGACACCGTCGTACGTCTGCCCTACGTGCTCCTGCATGAATTCCACCTGTTTGTATTTCACGCTGGCCCGTTCGGCGTTGGCTGCCAGTTGCTCCATGTCGCTGCTGTGTTCGCACAAGGCTTCATATTTCTTTTCGCTTACCGTGCGTCCGTGTTCGTCCAGGTACTTGGTGAGCAGTCGGTGCACCATCATGTCCGGGTAGCGTCGGATGGGCGAAGTGAAGTGCGTGTAGTAGTCGAACCCCAGCCCGTAGTGTCCGATGTTGTGTACTGAGTAGCGTGCCTTCTGCATGGCGCGGATGGATACAGTCTCTATGAGGTTTTCTTCCTTTTTGCCCTTTACATCCTTCAGCAGGCGGTTGATAGACTTAGAGAGGTCAGTCTGGCTTCCTGCCGTGCGCAGTTTATAGCCGAAGCGCCCGATGAATTGCGCCAGGTTGTCCAGTTTCGAAGGGTCGGGCAATTCGTGGATACGATAGGGGAATATCTTGGCTTTTTTTCCCTTGGGCACCTTGCCGATGGTTTCTGCCACAGTCCGGTTGGCAAGCAGCATGAACTCCTCCACCAGCTTGTTGGCATCTTTCGACTCCTTGAAATAGACGCGCAAAGGTTTGCCTTTCTCATCAATCTCAAATTTCACTTCGATGCGCTCAAATTCCAGTGCCCCGTTGGCAAACCGTTTTTCGCGCAGTTGTTTGGCCAGGCGGTCCAGTTCCAGCAACTCAAACTTATAGTCGCCCTCGCCCGTTTCGATGACCTGCTGTGCCTCTTCGTAGGTGAACCGGCGGTCGCTTTTGATGATGGTATGCACGATGCGCGAAGCCCGCACCTCGGCTTTATCGTTGAGGGTGAAGATGACACTGTAAGCCAGTTTCTCTTCGTCGGGACGGAGGGAGCAGAGCAAGTTGCAGAGACGTTCGGGCAGCATGGGGATGGTGCGGTCTACCAGATAGACCGATGTAGCGCGCCGTTCGGCTTCCTTGTCGATGACGGTACCTTCTTTTACGTAGTAGGTCACGTCGGCAATATGCACGCCCACTTCCCACAGCCCGTTGCCCAGACTGCGGATAGACAGCGCATCGTCAAAGTCTTTAGCATCTTTGGGGTCGATGGTGAAGGTAGTGACGGCGCGGAAGTCTTCGCGGCGGGCAATCTCTTCAGCAGGAATTTCGTCGGGTATCTTGTCGGCGGCAGCCTCCACGTTCTTGGGATAACTATAGGGCAGGCCGAACTCTGCCAGGATGGCATGCATCTCCGTATTGTTTTCGCCCGCCCGTCCCAATATGTCCATGACCTGTCCGATGGGGTTCTTCGCCTTGTCGGGCCATTCGATGATTTTCACCACAGCCTTGTCGCCCGTTTTCCCGCCTTTCAGCTTGTCTTTGGGAATGAATATGTCGTTGGCGAGCGTGCGGTTTTCCGTCAGCAGGAAAGCATACCCCTTGGTTACTTCCAGCGTGCCCACAAAGGTGTCGTTGGCTCGTTCCAGGATTTCCAGCACTTCGCCTTCGGCGGCCCTGCCCCGGCGCCGTGCAAAGTAGGCGATGCGCACGCGGTCGTTGTTCATGGCATGGGCCGAGTTGCGTTCGGCGATGAAGATAGGGTCGCCTCCGTCGTCGGGGATAAACGAGTTCTTGCCGTTGCTTTTGCGGACAAACCGTCCTGTCATTTCCACGCCGCGCTGGTGCAGGTGATATACGTGTCGCTCAGTTTCGTTGATGTAGTCTTCCTCTTTCAGGTCGGCGAGTATGTCCATGCAGAGCATCTTCAGCGGGTGAGTGGTGAGATGTAGCTGTTCGAATATCTTCTTCAGGGTCACGTTTTCGTTACCTTTTGCCTGGAAGAAGTCCATCAGCAGGTCGGTGAGCTGCTTTTTGTTCATGCGCTTACCTGCTTTCTTTTCTCGTTTTTCTTTTTTCTTGCCCATGTGTTGTTGCATTATTCTTTGCAAAGCTAACAAATAATTGCGTTTCGTAGTTCACCGAAAGGGTAAAAAATACGCCCGGCAGTGATGAATTCCGACTGCTGCTTCTGCCGTCTTGCTGAAGCGGTGAGCCGGGAGTTTTGCTTCCCTGCTTACAATTTATTACCTGCATCGAAAAAAACGGGTGAAATGCGGTTTTTTATAAACGGTTTTAGTTCATGTTTCACAATATCTGCATGATATACAGCAGATTGATAATTTTCAAAATCCGATTTTTTATAAATGAAAAACAAGGTGCATTTCCGGTGCATTTTGCAGGAAAGAGACCTTACCGTCCAAGTAAGACAGACTTCCTTCACACCTTCACCGCCCCACAAACACCTACTGTACAAAGGATTGCTGTGAAAGATACCTCCTTCACCCTGCTTTCACACATCCGGCATGGGCTACTTGCGAAACTTGAATAACAAATAAACAGTAAGAATTTGATGTATAATCGACTAAAAAGCCTAACTTTGTGGAAATATCAAAGAGATTATGACTAAAGATACAGATAAACAAGCAATTGATAACTTGGTAGATAACTTCCGTGGTTATGCGGTGCTGCTTCGTAAAATCAAGCAGCGGGTATTGGTTGCCCAACAACGGGCGATTTATGCAGCCAACGAAGAAATGCTCAGAATGTATTGGGATATTGGAGGCATGTTGCAGCAAAGTCAAGATGCAGACGGATGGGGCAAGAAAACCTTGCAACGGCTGGCAGAGGATTTGAAGAACGATTATTCTGAAATAAAAGGCTTTACTGTACGTAACATGCAATATATGGTGCAGTTTTTCAATGAGTATAATCAGGAACTTACGATGATAAAGAGAACTGCTTCTTCAATTGCGAAATCAGTGATTTCGCAATTGGATGAATATAACTTCACCCTCCCCATCAAACATCTGGATTGGACGCACAATCTTGTATTGATAAAACAGGTCAAAGACATTCGTGCTCGTTACTGGTATATGGTGCAGAGCATTTCCAATCATTGGACGACACGCTATCTGCAAGAAGCCATCAAACTTGATGATTATGGCAAGCATGGAGCGTTGGCAAACAATTTCACCGCGACCCTGCCTGCTCCCGAAGCGAACGATGTGAAATCGATGCTCAAAGACCCGTATATATTCGATATGCTGACCTTTACCGACCAATACAATGAGCGTGATGTGGAAATCGGTTTGGTGAAGCATGTAGAGAAATTCCTTGTAGAAATGGGTGCCGGCTTTGCCTTTATGGGGCGGCAGTATCATATCGAGGTTTCGGGTGATGATTACTATATTGACATACTGATGTACAATGCGTTTCTGCATCGTTATCTGGTAATTGAGTTGAAAGATACGGAGTTCATGCCGGAATATATCGGTAAACTGAACTTTTACTGTTCCGCAGTGGACGATATTCTTTGTCGGGAGGGAGATAACCGAACCATCGGATTGCTACTTTGTAAGAGCAAAGACCGTATCAAGGCTGAATATGCTTTGCGTGACATTCAGAAACCAATCGGCATATCCGACTACGAATTAGGGCAAGCCTTGCCGAAAGATTTCCGTGGCAGTTTGCCTACGATTGAGGAAATTGAGAAAGAATTGGAATCTGATAAACAGAACTAAGATGATATACTTTGCGCGGGTTAGAAGTGTGCATTTCCACATCCTGCCCTGCATGCACTGACATCTTCGAAGAGGTTGAATCTCGCACGTCTGACTCTTTCTTACTTCGCACACCCGGCAACCCTATTTATGTTGTCTTGCCGAAGCGGTGAACCGGGAGTTTTGCTTCCCTGCTTACAATTTATTACCTGCATCGAAAAAAGCGGGTGAAATACGTTTTTTTATAAACGGTTTTAGCTCATGTTTCACAATATCTGCGTGATATACAGTAGATTGATAATTCTCAAAATCCGATTTTTTATAAATGAAAAACAAGGTGCATTTCCGGTGCATTTTGCAGGAGAAAGACCTTACCGTCTATGTAAGATCCATTTCCTTCATGCCTTATAACGAGCACAAAACCTTATGTATAAGCGAAATATGGTGAAAGATGCCGGTTCCATGCCGTTTTCGTACCTCCGGTGGAAATCGCAGATACCACAGACCGGACAAGTTTTTGCCGGTTTTCTTCTTATACTTTGAAAGCAGATGGCTAAACGCTTGGAAGCGGATGGCTAAGCGCTTGGAAATACGCTGCTTTGTATGGACAAGGTTGTGAAAGATGCGTGAAGGATGTATCCTTCACATCAATTCCTTGTGTTTCAGGTGTTTGAATGACGGTGAAGGCGTGAAGACTGTTTGGAGGAAAAATATTCAAGGAGGGGTGAAACCTCGGACAGGTGGCTGGAAACAGGGCGATGCATAGAAAATGCATACAGGCAGATGCCTGAAAAACTGAAAGTGAAGGTTGACTTTCTAAAGTGGATGTTTATGCCGCTAATTCTTAGGTTTACACTGCCAACCCTTAGGTTTACACTGCCCAAAAAGCTGTTTCGTGCAGATGCCGGTGGGTGCAGAGGCGGCGTTATTGTCAAAAACGCCCTGAAACCGTACCATGCAAGGCAGAATATGCTATCTTTGCACCGTCTTTATGAAGTAAAGGAGAAAAAGGACGTATGGATACAGAGAAAGTGCAAACTGAGGAAAACACCCGGCGCGAGCGGGAAATCTACCGGGTGACGCTGTCGGGCAGCGTGGTCAACTTTGTGTTGCTGCTCTTCAAATTCTTTGCAGGCATCGTGGGCCACAGTGCGGCGATGATTGCCGATGCCGTGCATTCGCTGTCGGACTTTGTGACGGACATCATCGTGCTGGTGTTCGTGCGCATTTCTTCCAAGCCGGAAGATGAGGGGCACGACTATGGTCACGGCAAATACGAAACCCTGGCTACCGCCCTCATCGGCCTCTGTCTTTTTGTGGTGGGAGTAGGCATCTTCTGGAACGGGGCACAATCCATCTGGCACGTCATCGGAGGGGGCACGCTGCCCGAACCGGGCATGCTGGCACTGGCAGCAGCCGTCATCTCTATCGTATCGAAGGAGATACTCTACCAATACACCGTCTATGTAGGACGCAAAGTGCAGTCGCAGGCCGTGGTGGCCAATGCCTGGCATCACCGCAGCGATGCGTTTTCGTCTATAGGCACTGCGTTGGGCATCGGCGGTGCCATTCTGTTGGGCGACAGCTGGCGGGTGCTCGACCCCATTGCCGCCGTTGTCGTCAGCTTCTTTATCGTGAAGGTATCGGTCAAACTGCTGGTGCCTTCGCTGAACGAGTTGCTGGAGAAATCATTGCCTGCCGAGGTGGAGAACAAAATCAACGGGATTGTCCTCTCATACCCCGGCGTCACTTCGCCCCATCATCTGCGCACTCGCCGCATAGGCAACAGCTATTCCATCGATTTGCATGTGCGCATGGACGGGCAGTTGTCTCTGGAGGAAGCTCACCGGCGCGCCACAGCCATCGAGGACCGGCTGCGTGAGGAGTTTGGCAAGGGGACATATATCAGCATTCATGTGGAACCGATTAAAAGCAATCCCCTTACCGGAGAGAGCGGCACCAGATAAAATAGCATGCAAACAGAGAGCTGAGGGTATCGGCATGGAAACGCGGTTGTCATGCTGCATCAGGGAACTTCCTCGCTTGAATAAATGATATTCAACCGTTACTTAGACAAATGAAGAAAAGTATTCTTATCACCGGCGCGAGCGGCTTTATCGGCAGTTTCCTCGTGGAGGAAGCCCTTCGCCGAGGCTTTGACACATGGGCAGGCGTGCGCCGCACAAGCAGCCGGGTTTATCTGACGGACCCGCGCATCCGTTTTATCGAACTGGACATGGGCCACCGCGATGTGCTGGAAAAACAACTGATGGAGCACCGCCGCACGGAGGGATGCTTCGACTACGTGGTGCATTGCGCCGGTGCCACCAAGTGCATCGACCAGGCAGACTTCGACCGGGTGAACCACGTGCAGACGTGCAACCTGGTGGACATGCTGGTGGAGTGCGGCATGACACCCCGGCAGTTTATCTTCATCAGCACGCTCAGTGTGTTCGGGCCTGTGCATGAACGCGACTATCGCCCCATCACCGATGCCGATACCCGCCTGCCCAATACCGCCTACGGACGCAGCAAGCTGAAAGCCGAACAGTATCTGGAAAGTCTGGAAGCGTTCCCCTACGTCATCTTCCGCCCGACCGGTGTCTACGGCCCCCGCGAGCGCGACTACTACGTGATGGCGCAGAGCATTGCCCGCCACATGGACGTGGCTGCCGGCTTCTGCCGCCAGGACCTGACCTTCGTCTACGTGGCCGACGTGGTGCAGGCCGTCTTCCTGGCCATCGACAAGGGAGTGGAGCGCCGTGCCTATTTCCTGTCTGACGGACAGGTGTACAGCAGCCGCACTTTCTCCGACCTTATTATCCGCGAACTGGGAAATCTGTGGGTTCTTCGCCTGAAGTTTCCTTTGTTTGCGTTAAAATTCGTATCTTTGTGCGCCGAATGGGGAGCGAAGCGCCGGGGAAAGACCAGCACGCTCAACCGCGACAAGTATAACATAATGAAACAACGCAACTGGCGATGCGACATCACCCCCGCTGTCCGTGAACTGGGTTATGCCCCTGCTTACGACTTGGACCAAGGTGTGCGCCTGACCATTGCGTGGTATAAGGAAAATAAATGGCTTTAGACATCTTCAAGCGTGTAGAGACCTACAAGGGACTTTTTGCGATAGAGAAAATATCTCTGATATATAACCTGCTGACATCTGTGCTGATAGTCTTCCTTTACGACCGGATGGACCATCCCGACCAGATGCTGTGGGACCGTGCGCTCATTGCCCTTGTCACTTTCGTACTGATGTATCTCTACCGGCTGGCTCCCTGTAAGTTCTCGGCCTTCGTGCGGGTGGTCATACAGATGTCTCTGCTTTCCTACTGGTATCCGGACACGTTTGAGTTCAACCGCCTTTTCCCCAACCTCGACCATGTGTTTGCCGCGGCCGAGCAGGCGTTGTTCGGTGGACAGCCAGCCATCTGGTTCAGTCATTGCCTGCCGCAGATGTGGGTAAGCGAACCGATCAACTTGGGCTATTTCTTCTATTACCCCATGATGCTCATCATCGTGTTGTGGTATTTCATCTGCCGTTACGACCTGCTGGAGAAGATATCCTTTGTCATCATCACCTCGTTCTTCATCTACTACCTCATCTATATCTTCGTGCCCGTGGCAGGTCCCCAGTTCTATTTTCCCGCTATCGGTGCCGACAACGTATCACAGGGTATCTTTCCGGCCATAGGCGATTATTTCAACCATCACCAGGAGTTGTTGCCCGGTCCCGGCTACGAGCACGGCTTCTTCTACAGCCTGGTAGAGAGTTCGCAGCAAGTGGGTGAACGTCCCACGGCCGCCTTCCCCAGTTCGCACGTAGGCATCTCCACCATCCTGATGATTATGGCGTGGCGCGGCAGCCGCTGGCTCTTTGCCTGCCTGATGCCGTTCTACCTGCTGCTGTGCGGTGCTACGGTCTATATCCAGGCACACTACGTCATCGATGCCATCGCCGGGTTCTTCTCTGCTTTTGTGCTTTATTGGGCGGTGACTTGGATGTTTAAGAAGTGGTTTGCGCGGCCGGGGGTGTGGACGGGGTATCCGGTGGTGGAGTAGGCCATTGGCATAAACCTAACAGGCATTCATGAAACAACGCGCGGACTATGCAGGCTGGTTCCGGCATAATCCGCGCGAAAATAAAGTGGGCAGTTTTAACGAGATTGTCGCTAAATGGCTGTCATAAGGTTTGCTCTCAGCTCAGGAAAGTCAAGGCTGCGCCTACCACTGCCACGATGATAATGATGCCGATGAGCGACACTACCAGTCCGGCAATGGCCAGTCCTCGTGGCTGTTTGAACACCCCGATGAACGAGAAAAGAAGTCCCAGGAACCAGATGATGAAATTAAGGACAGGCGCCCAACTTAGAATAAGCGCAGCTAAGGCAAGGATGAAACCTGCTGTACCCAATCCGTTGCTCTTGCGGGTTTCCTGGTTCACGATAACTGTTTGGTGAGTACCTCCGGTCTGTTGTTCGGTTGAACTCTGAATTTGGTTTTCTTCCATGGTGTAAGAATTTTAGTACCCTCTCCGTCCTCATAGGGCATTGTTATGAATAGATAGGCAAGCGCAGGACGGCAATGGCAGGCATTGGCGCTTGTTTGTGACATGTATCTTAATAATAGGTGATGCTGCGGGTTTCAATGAAAGGTGGATCGGTTTGGGTGGAGGTTTCCTCTGTATTATCCACGTGATTATACATTACAATTTCCCAAGTGCGGTTGACTTCACGTTGGAGCCAGTTTCCTTCTTTGTCAATTTCCAAGTAGGAAAATCGGCAGGTGAAAATATCCTGGCCATCTTCATAGCTGGCTGTGTATTTCATTTCAGAAGGATGTTTGTCTTCGCCGTCATACTTGTATTCTTCCACGATAGGCATCATACCATCAAAATGGAGATAGCGGACGACCCGTCCTTGTGCATCGAAGACATATTCCCTATCCATTTCTTCGTACCCGTTATGCTTTGCAATTACTCTTAAGGTGTCTTTGGAGCGGATTACCTGATAATGTCTGGCATAGTTGCTCCAACGCGAATCAGAGGTAATGTAGAGTTCGGGCGTAAGATAAATATAATCGGTCTCCGCATCGACTAAGACAGCTTCTTGTCTCAGTATGGAGCCTTCGGGAGAAAAGGTAGTGGTGTACATGCTGTCCGTCACACTCTTAACCTTGCCATATAGGTTCATTCCTCTCCGGTCGCTGATTTCCGGGCGGGAATCTTCGCAGGCTGCAGCCAGCAGGCAGAGTAAAATAAGAAATATAGGTTGTTTGAGCTTGTTCATACGTTTGGTATTTTATAGTGGTTTATCATTAAAAAAGAATGGCTAAGAACTGAAAGTTGTCAACATTGCACATGCCGTCGAATGCACCGACTATCTCAAACGAGAATTTTTCGCCTGCCTTGCCGTTCGGGAAGAAATAAGACCCCACGCTGGTCAGTTTTATTTTCCCTTCCTCTTTCACGCCGATAGTGACACTGCAATTGGACATACTCTGCTGGCAGTCTTTCAGGAAAGTGCCGCTGATGGTAAAGGCATATCCCCCGTTCTTATGTCCGGTGCATACCACTTTCTCCACCTTCCAATAGCTTGGGTTTTGTGCATCGAAAGCCACAGAGCCTTTCAGTTTGGAAGGGACAGGCGCAGGCTTTGTCTGGGAGGCACGTGCGCTTTCCTGATGCGTCTCTTCCGGATAATAGGAGATGTTGCGCGTGATGGTCAGTCGCCAATATTCAACAGAGTCCGAACCTTCCGGCAGTGTCTGGGGGACGTAACGAAACGTCCAATAGTGGCCGATGAAGCTGGTGCCTGCATCAGGAGTGGTTGTCATGTGCTTCTTTGTCCAGTTGCCCTGACCGTCATATTCATATTCAAAGTCAACGACTGCCTGGTTAGTTACTTCATACGGATAGACGGTCTCATCGTACGACCAGCGGGCGATGTCTCCCTGCTCGTTGTATTCATAGCGGCTGGTGCTGAAAATGGAGTCGATTATCCCGCGGGTTTCTTCGGTGGGCACGGACATATATTCCAGCTTGGAGATTCGTCCCTGCCGGTCGTAGAAAGGACGGATGTTCCGTCTGCCGGTCATTTCATGGGGAAGAGCGGTATTGCCGCACTCGATATGAGTGATGGTGCCGTTGTCATCCAAGCCAAGCGTCACAGATGCCTTGCCGCGAATGGTGGATATGGATGTGCATTGTCCGGTTTTGTTGTAGCCATATTCCTGTTCGTTAGGATAGGATTCTTCTTGGCTAAAGGCGCGGCGCAAGGGTTTGCCATCCTGGCCGAATTCATACTTGTCAAAGGCAGATATGCGATGTGTCCACTTGCTGCGGCGTCCTTCCACGAAATCTTGTCCATAATCGCTGCGCTCCACATAACCGCTATCGTTATAGTGGAACCTCCAGAAATCGCGGTTGTAATTCTGAGAATAAGGGTTGGGGCGATGAATGTCGGTCCATTCGGTCAATCTGCCGTCGCGGTCAAAAAGCCAACGCACCAACGGACCGTTGTCGTAAGTCACTTCTTTTACTTTCCCTTTTAAACCTAATTTGGTCCAATCATCGGGATAGTTCAGGAAATCGGGAATACAGAATGCTTCCCAGCCCTTTTCCGTTGTTGGGTCCAGGTAGTTGTGAACAGGCGGGGTAGCCAGACCATTGCTGCTTCCTCCCTCATGGTTGCATGAGGTAAAGAGCGTCAATGCAAAGGCCACAGCCATCAAAAGAATCTGCTTTTTCATTGTACTTCTATTTTTCAGTGAATATTATTCTCTTCCATATACCGTTTTGCCTCCTCTTCATCCTTCACTCATACCGTTTTAGTATTTGTCTTTTCGGGAGCTGAGTTCTGTTCCAGCAATCGCTGTTGTTTCCCAGAGGTAACGGCAAAGACAATCCAGCCGTAAATCACAAAAGGAAGGTGGATGAAGAGCAGCAAGCTGGAGATGAGATAGAGCCACGATCGCATTTTCTCTGTCTCGGCCGTAGGCATGAATCCTTCTATGGAACCTGCAGTTGCCGGTTCGGTGCCCATCCGGAGGAAAAGACAGGCTCCGGTCAGCAGGCTGGCAGCAATGACATATTCTTTGTAGTGGGCAAGGAAGCGATAACCTATGACGGTCCATGCAGCGATGCAGGACACCAGGCTGGCGATGAAAGCCAAATGGAAACCGATGCCAAGATGTTTGACCAAATCAAGGAACCGTTCGACATCTTTGGTCGTAGAGCCGAGTATGACCAATTCAAGGACGCAGATAAACAACGGAATACTGTTCATATAGAAGGCTCCTACGTTGGTTTTCAACAGCCACTGCCAAAGAACGTTGATGCCGCCCAAAGTGACAATTCCTAAAGGTATCAGAGATGCTAAAGGCATTTTATCAGCCAGTGAGGCCAGTTGATAAGCCGCTGCGGCAAACGATATGGAGGAATCAGAACCCAGAATCGAGACTTGTGCCCAAGGCAGAAAATAGGCTACGAAAACGACGGTGGCGCATACGCCCTGCAGAACGGATATATTTTTTTCTTTCATTGTAAGTGTGGTATTAGTGGGTTGGCGGTGAGGGAATGCCAGGGGGAATGCCGGCATCCCCTCACCAGTTTGTCTGTTTGTTTTTAAGCTATTCCCAGCGGATGCCTTGGAACGTCATGCGATCCGTAGCCGCCTTCCAGGGTTGCGAACTGGAGATGACCCAATCCCAGCGCTGCAGGTATTCGGCTTCGTCTTTCACATCGGGGATGACCACGCGGCACTTGTAGCTGACGCCCTGCAGCAGGGTGACGGCATTGCCGGTGGTGACGAACGAATCGGAATCGCCTACGTAGATTTCCGTGTAGCTGCCTCGGTAGGTATTGCCTTTGTCATCGATGGCGTTGCAGTCGGCGCGGTTGAACCATACCTGCCAGTCTTCGCCTTGGTTGGTCAGCGTAAATTGCAGTTCGACGGTGCCGGCAAATTGGGTGCAGGACAGGAACTCAAGTTCAATGTCCGGGTCGCACGAGATTATCTTGTCACATGTGCCGGCGGGTTCCTCTTCGTCTCCTCCCTCGTCTGGATTCTCCTCATCGCCGTCGCCGTCCGGTTCCTGCGGTTCGCCGGCTTGCACACTGACAGCCAGGCTCATCGACTCACCGTCGCCCTCTACCAGCAGGTTGGTGCTGACATCTTCCGTGATTTGCGTACGGTCTACGGTCACCACCACGGCACTGTTCTTGCCTTGTCCTGTGGTGCCGCTGGCCGGGTTCACACTAATCCAGGCATCTGTCTTCTGTATGCTCCACGACACATCACCCGATGAGCCAACGTTCATCACCTCAAAAGTCTTCGACGATTCTTCGGGTGCGAAGGTCAGGCTTTGTGTGTTCAGTCGGATGCGTGCCTCGCCCCGTTCCAGCACCATGTCGCCCGAAGCTTGCTGGCCTGCCACCACATTGATGCGTTTTGAGTTGGTCTTATAGCCGCTTTTGGATACCTGTACGGTGTATTGTCCCGGCTCCACGCTGCCGAATTCAAAACGTCCGTCGCTTCCCGTGTTGGCGGTCAGCCCGCCGGGATTGAGCGAAATGTGCGCGCCCGATACAGGTTCGCCGTTGTCGGCATCGTTCACAATGCCATAAATGCTTCCGGTGGTGTCCACCACGTCTTTGGCACAGCCCGTCAGGGCCAGTACCAGCACCAGACAGCACAATTGGGCTGCCGGGAGCCATTTCCTGAATAAGTTCATTTTGATGGATGGTTAATGATGATTATTGTTTGTTTAGAAGTTGACAGCCAGCCCGATACCGTTGCAGTCGCCGGCCACGGGTTGCAGGCTGAGGTAGACGCGTTTCTGGGTGACGGCCCGTTTGCGCCCGTTGGCCACCAAGGCATCTACTAAGTTGTAGACATAGAGTGCGGCGGCGGCTCCGATGCACACGTTGCGTATGTTGCACCAGTTGTCGGCGCGGTTGTTGTAGGTCTGCTGGTGCTGAGGCTGTTCAATCATCTTCTTGATGTATGAGCTACGCAGGTTTTCGGACACGATGATACCCGCAGCCAGCACGGCTTCGCCGCCCAGTATGCCCAATCCCTTGGCAGTGCTGCCCTTATACATTTGTCCCCAGCCGGGGATGATGAGCGAGCGCCACAGACCGCGGGCGCCGTATTTGCGGGTGAACCGCAGGCGGTCGAATTCGGGTTGTGCCGTGTCTGCCACCCCAAAAAGCATGTAACAGTGGTAACGCAATGCACCGTCAGGGTATCGGACACACTCCCAGTATTCGTCGTAGCAGGTGGTGGTGATGCTGACTTCCTCTCCTGCCACATTGTAGTGGTAGGTGAATACGGAACGGGAGTCTATTTCTCCGTTGGTCTGTACTTCGCGAATATCCTGTGTGCCTCCGCCGCTCACTTTCCAGGTGCGTTCCACATCTTCGGAGAGAACCACCAGGCATTGGCGCCGTGCCTCGTCGAGGGTATTTCCTTGCGCTTCTACAGTGCGGTAGTGAAAGGTGGCGTTGGTCGGGCGGGGAGTCTTGTCCGAGAGCCAGGCAGGACGCATTTTTTCCGACTGGCGCACAGTCTTCTGTGCAGATGCGGATGATGGACAGAACATTCCTCCTGCGAAAAGGCAGAGAAACAGCATCAGGGAAACCATTCGTTTTTTCATGTCTGAAATGTGTACCTATAGTCTCCCCCGATTCGGCTTTACTTGTGAGAAAATAAAAAAGGCATGGGAGTCTGTACTTCTGCTTATCCCGACTTCAGGCTCTCGCATTGCCCATCTACGAGGATAAGCAACGCAGCTAGCCCACGCCGAGATGAATATGCACTACACCATACCTAAGCATAGTGTTTGAACTATACATCTCCATGGACGCTTCCGTTGCCCTATCTTCTTGGAGATTCAAACTTGCGAGATTTGAAGTCAGAAGATAGCGTCTGGTAAACGCCTTCTTTGTTTGTAAGAAACATGACCTCTCGCTATACCCACCGGCCAGCTGGATGTCTGCGCAAAGTTAAATACTTTTATTTAAGATGCAAAGAAAAAATGTAAAAAATTGTTTTCATGTCACGCCTCCTGCCTTCACCGTTTTTCTGAAATGTGAAGTTGCTGGACCGTCTGTTTCTGTGTCTGTGGCGTATGGGGAGGGGTGAGACAGAGAAGGGGGCTTTTGACGTTTCTTTCTTATACCTTAGCAGCCGCCTGCCTGTACCTTGGGAGCCGGCTGCTTATCCCTTGGGAGCCGCCGCCGTCAGTCAGAGAGGAAAGACTGCCTTCTTTTCCCTGCGACCCTGTCCGGAAGAGCCGGTGTGGTTAAAAGGGAGCCGGTTGGGTTTCTTGCATATAAAATGCAAGCAGATTGAACAATTTGCCTGATAATTTTGTATATTTGAAGCGTACAAACTTTAAAATCATCAGGCTTATGAAAAAGTATTTAGCTGAAATGGTGGGGACTATGGTCCTTGTATTGGTGGGTTGCGGCAGTGCCATCTTTGCAGGCAACGCAGCAGGCGCAGTGAGCGCAGGTGTAGGAACGCTGGGCGTGGCTTTGGCCTTCGGCCTGGCTGTGGTAGCTATGGCTTATACCGTCGGAGGCATCTCCGGATGCCACATCAATCCGGCCATCACGTTGGGGGTGTGGCTGTCCGGCCGCATGACGGGCAAGGATGCCGGTATGTATATGCTGTTTCAGGTGATAGGCGCCGTTATTGGTTCGGCTTTGCTTTGGTTGCTGGTATCTGCCGGGACGCACAACGGACCGACGGCTACGGGCAGCAATTCGTATGCCGACGGCATGATGTTGCAGGCCTTCATTGCCGAAGCGGTGTTTACGTTTATCTTTGTCCTGGTGGTGCTGGGCACGACAGACAGCAAGAAAGGTGCCGGTAATCTGGCCGGGCTGGCCATTGGTCTGACACTGGTCATTGTGCATATTGTCTGCATTCCCATCACCGGCACATCGGTCAATCCGGCGCGCAGCATCGGTCCGGCTTTGTTCGAGGGCGGAGTAGCCTTGTCTCAGCTTTGGCTCTTCATTGTGGCTCCGTTTGTGGGAGCGGCAGTCAGCGCGTTGGTGTGGAATGCCATAGGCAATGAAAAGAAATAGCCTTTCTGCCTGAAAGGGGTGTTTAGTGATGAGGCCCGGCGGGGTGTAGTGCCTGCCAAAGACCGCTCATCACTAAACACGCCGTAGGGCATTGCTCATTCTATACTTATAGGTGTAAGTGCGGAGCGTGTCATGATTCGCTCGTACTCCCCTTCGTTCAGCACCTTCAGTGCCTGCTGCACGGTGCGGTCGGTGGTGTTCATCACCTGGAAATATTCACTCATGTCCCACAAGTCGCGGGCGATAAGAGCTTTCAGTTGGGTTTTCAGTAAGGGCAGGGAGTGTTCATACTGTTTCTCGTCGAACGTTACTTTTTCTTTTTCCGCCAGCGCCAGCACCTCGTCCATAAAATCGTTGTCTATCTTGAATTTTCTGTCGAAGGTCTTGAAATCTTTGTACTTCTTCTTCAGTTCCTGGCGGTGCTGCTCTATGTAGCCCGTGGTGCTGCGGATGACGACCCCTTTGGCCACCAGATTGCGGTGCCAGTCGGTGTAGAGCGTCGTGTCGATGGGCACGAAGAAGTCGGGCATGATGCCTCCTCCTCCATAGACAGTGCGCCGCAGCCGCTTGGTGCGGTACTTCAGCGAGTCGGGGAAGTGGATGCTGTCGGCGTGCATCAGTTCGCCGTGGTTGAAGCGGTCCAGCAGGTCGCGGTGGTACTGCTCCAGCATGTCTTCGCCGTTCTTGGCAGAGGTGTCGTAGGGTTTCTGTATGCAGCGTCCTGCTGGAGTGTAATAGCGTGCCACGGTAAGGCGTATCATCGAGCCATCGGGCAGGTCGATGGGGCGTTGCACCAATCCCTTTCCGAAAGTGCGGCGGCCGACAACCACACCACGGTCCCAGTCCTGTATGGCTCCTGTCACGATTTCGCTGGCCGAAGCCGAATACTCGTCAACCAGCACCACGAGGCGTCCGGCGGTGAGGCGTCCGTTGCCCTGCGCCAGGAAGTTGCGTCGCCGTTCAGCCCGTCCTTCAGTGTAGACAATAAGCTCTTTCTGGCTCAGAAACTGGTTGGCCAGGTCGATGGCGGCATTCAGGTAGCCTCCGCCGTTGCCTTGCAGGTCGAGGATGAGGTCTTTCATGCCCTCTCTTTGTAGTTTCGTCAGAGCTTTGGCAAATTCCTCGCCCGTGGTGGCGGCAAAGCGGTTGATGCGGATATAACCGATTTGGGGTTGAATCATATAGGCGGCGTCGAGGCTGAAGATGGGAATCTTGTCGCGCTTCACGTTGAAAAGCAGCGGGTCGGCCACGCCGCGCCGCATGACGGTAAGGTTCACTTTCGTGCCTTTGGGACCGCGCAGCCGCTTCATGATGTCGTCGGTGCTCATCTTGACGCCGGCAATGACCGTGTCGTTCACCGCGGTGATGCGGTCGCCTGCCAGGATGCCCACCTTCTCCGACGGTCCTCCGCTGACGGGCTGTATGACCAGCAGCGTATCTTCTATCATCTGAAACTGTATGCCGATGCCATCGAAGTTGCCTTGCAGCGGTTCGTTCATGGCTTTTACTTCTTCGGCATTGTTGTACGTGGAGTGCGGGTCCAGCTGAGCCAGCATCTCGATGATGGCACTTTCCACCATCTTGTTCTCGTCCACGGAGTCAACATACAGGCGGCTGATGGCGAACTCGGCCATCTGGAGTTTGCGCAGAGGCATGTTACTTTGCGCCAGGGCTTGCCATCCGAAAGCGGCAAGGCACAGGATAGATGTGATTATCTTTTTCATCAGGTCTGATTTTATGATTCGTTGTTCGTTTTCTCATTCTTGATTGAGCTGCATTCCCTCCGGCACAAACTGGCTGATGTCTTTGCCGAAGCTCAACAGTTCGCGCACAATGGTGGAACTGACGCACGTCAGTTCCGGCTCGGTGAAGAGCAGGATGGTCTCAATGCCCGTCAGCTTGCGGTTGATGTCGGCAATGGTTTCTTCGTATTCGAAGTCGCGCACCGTGCGTATGCCGCGTACGATGAGGTTGGCCCCCACCTGGCGGGCGAAGTCGGTGGTCAGCCCGTCGTAGGCCTCGACCGTGATGCGCGGTTCGTGCCTATAATAGTCGGCAATCATTCGTTTGCGCTGTTCCAAGGGGAAGTGCGTGTGCTTGCTTTCGTTGATGCCGATGGCGATGACGATTTCGTCGATGAACGTCAGCGCGCGGCGGACGATGGAGGCATGTCCGGCGGTGAAGGGGTCGAACGTGCCGGGGAAGATGGCTCGGGTCATATGCTTTCGGTTGTTTTCTGAAGTAATTCGGTGGAAGTCAAGTGCATTTTGGAGAAGGCAAACAGTTTTTTACCTAAATCTTTCAAGGATGCCCCGATGTGATACACTTCGTCGTCAATCAACAGGAAACGGTCATGTACCTTTGTGCAGATGTGCACATCAATGGGGGTATATTGTGTATTGTGGCGTTCCAGGTCAAGTCGCAGTTCTTTGTTCATTCTCCCTGTATATATGGCGGCGGTGACCCCTCTCTTTCGTTTGTCGAGCAAAGTCAGTACCGATTCGTCCACATAATTGTCTATCAAAACGACGGAACACCTGGCCGATTTAATCAGGTTAGAGGCAAAAACGTAGGCGTCGAATATCTGTCCGTCGAAGAAAATTCCTTCTACTGGCGGAAGCGCTGTGTGTATGAAGAAAGCTATTTGCTCTTCTGTCTTGCTTACCCGTTGTTCCAACCTCTCCATGCGTGTATTGAACGAATAACCTTTCAGCAGGTATTCTTTCAGGATTTTGTTGGCCCACTGGCGGAATTCGATGCCCCGCCGGGTATTTACCCGGTAGCCTACGGAGATGATAACATCAAGATTGTAATACGTGCGGTTGCGCATGATTTGCCTTCCTCCCTCGCTTTGAACTGTTCGGAATTTCCGAACAGTTGCAGCTTCGGTCAGCTCCTTTTGTTCGTAGATATGCTTGATGTGCTCGCTGATATTGGCTTTGCTGGATTGGAAAAGCTCTACAAGCTGGGCTTGCGTCAGCCACACCGTTTCATTCTCTATGCGGACTTCCAATTTGACTGTCTCGTCGGGCTGGTATATGATGATTTCATTCAATTCTTTCATGATTTCGGGCGTTGTAGTTGGCTGATGGGTCGGTCAGGCATTTTCCTCCTGCACCAAATCTTCTTCAATCACCAGGTTGTGTATGATGAAGTTCTGGCGTTCCATGGTGTTCTTGCCCATGTAGAACTCCAGCATTTCCTTGACCGAGTCTGTCTTGCGTAGGGTGACCGGCTCCAGGCGCATGTCCTTGCCGATGAAGTGTCGGAATTCGTCGGGTGAGATTTCTCCCAGTCCTTTGAAGCGGGTGATTTCCGGGTTGGGTCCCAGCTCGCCGATGGCGCGGATGCGTTCTTCTTCGGTGTAGCAATAGGTGGTCTTCTTCTTGTTGCGCACGCGGAACAAGGGTGTTTGCAGGATATATACGTGTCCCTTCTTGATAAGGTCGGGGAAGAACTGGAGGAAGAACGTAATCATCAGCAGGCGTATGTGCATGCCGTCCACATCGGCATCCGTCGCCACGATGACCTTGTTGTAGCGTAGTCCTTCCATGCCGTCTTCGATGTTGAGGGCGGCCTGCAGGAGGTTGAACTCTTCGTTTTCGTACACCACCTTCTTGGTCAGCCCGTAGCTGTTCAGCGGTTTACCCCGCAGCGAGAATACAGCCTGTGTGTTGACGTCGCGGCTTTTGGTGATGGAGCCACTGGCGGAATCGCCCTCGGTGATGAAGATACACGACTCTGCCTCCTGCTCCTTGCCTTTGCCGTCGCTCAGGTGGTAGCGGCAGTCACGCAGCTTGCGGTTATGCAGGTTGGCTTTCTTGGCACGTTCGCGGGCCAGTTTTGTGACACCGGCTATGGCTTTGCGTTCTTTTTCCGAATCCTGTATCTTCTGCAGCATCACTTCGGCCACCAGCGGGTTCTTGTGCAGGTAGTTGTCTACCTCGGTCTTCACGAAATCGCCCACATACTTGTTGATGGTCGGTCCGGCGGGTTTGTTTTCCTGCGGGATGGCAGGCCACATGTTGTTGCTGCCCAGCTTGGTTTTGGTCTGGCTCTCGAACATCGGCTCTTCCACGTTGATGGCGATGGCAGCCACCAGTCCGTTGCGGATGTCGGCGTAGTCGAAGTTCTTGTTATAGAATTCCTTGATGGTACGTGCCAAGTGCTCTTTCAGGGCCGACTGATGCGTGCCGCCCTGTGTGGTGTGCTGTCCGTTGACGAAAGAGTAATACTCCTCGCCATATTGGTTGGTATGGGTGAAGGCAATCTCGATGTCCTCGCCCTTGAGGTGGATGATGTCGTAGAGGCCCTCGCTGGTCATGTTGTCCTTCAGCAAGTCTTCCAGGCCGTGGCGTGAGAGGATGCGCTGTCCGTTGTAGACAAAGGTCAGCCCCGTGTTGAGGTAAGTATAATTGCGCAACAGGTTCTCCACGAACTGGTTCTGGAAACTGAAGTTCACGAACAGCGTATCGTCCGGTTCAAAGTAGATGTAGGTACCGGTCTCCTCGTTACTTTCCTCGGTGATGTCGCTTTGCAGCACGCCCCGTTCGAAGATGACGTCGCGCACCTTTCCGTCGCGGTAGCTGCGCACCTCAAACCTCTTGCTCAGGGCATTTACCGCCTTGATGCCCACGCCGTTCAGCCCCACACTTTTCTTGAACGCCTTCGAGTCGTATTTGCCGCCCGTGTTCAGCTTGCTCACCGCCTCCACCAGCTTGCCTTGCGGAATGCCTCGCCCGTAGTCGCGCACGCTGACGCGGCGGTTGTCTTCGATGTTTACCTCGATTTTCTTGCCTGCGCCCATCTTGAACTCGTCGATGCTGTTGTCTATCGTTTCTTTCAGCAGCACATAGATGCCGTCGTCGCTTTGCGCGCCGTCGCCCAGTCGTCCGATGTACATGCCAGAGCGGACACGGATGTGCTCCATGTCGTCTAAGTGTCGGATGTTCTCCTCGGTGTAATCTACGGCGGGCTGTTGTGCGTCCGGCGTGTTGTTTTCTTCGTCCAGCGGAAGTGTCAGGTTGTTTTCGGGTGTATCCATAATCTCAAGTCGGCAATTTGGCACAAAGATAGTGAAAATTTCGATAGGTTGGTTGCTGGCGGGTGTTTGCACTTCGTAAGAAATTGCCAGGCGCTAAGCAGTACATTGCCAAGCGCTCAGCAGACTATTGCCAGGCGCTGGGAAGCAGGGTGCTTATATATTGGAAGTAAATGCTTGATTGATAGCAGGATATACGCCTTTTGAATGCCCGTGGAAAAGGGAAGTCGGGAGGTCGGGCTGGTGCCAGGTATCGGTCCATCTCTCCAGGTTTTGCGATGTCGGTTGTTTTCTTTATATTTGTACCCTTGTATGTATCACCCTTTAAAAGCAGATTATGCGAAAAGTTATTTTATTGTGGATGTGCCTGTTGGGTATGTCTTTGTTGAGGGCCGCAGACAGACCTTTCATTCGGATTGAGACAAAGACGGCAAGTCTGATTTACCGTGTGGTTGCTGACGGCCGCCTCTATCAGTGTTATTTGGGCAAGAAACTGACGCACGAGGCCGACTTGGTGCATCTGCCGGCAGGTACGGAAGCTTATCTGACACATGGGATGAAAGATTATTTCGAGCCAGCCATCCGGGTGCTGCACAACGACGGCAACCCTTCTCTGGCACTGAAATACAAGTCGCATGAGCAAAAGGCGCTTGCGCCGGATGTCAATGAGACGGTCATCACGTTGGAAGACGAGCAATATCCGGTGACCGTAAAGCTGCATTACACGGCCTACGTGGCCGAGAATGTCATCCGGACTTATGCCGAAATCTGCCATGCGGAGAAGAAGCCGGTGACGCTCTACAATTATGCTTCTGCCATGTTGCACCTGGACCGTGCGGCGTATTATCTGACGGAATTTTCCGGCGACTGGGCTTCGGAGGCTCATGCCCAGGAACAGCCCCTGGCGTTTGGCAAGAAAGTGCTGGATACGAAGTTGGGCACCCGGGCTTCCATGTTCTGTTCGCCATTCTTTGTCTTGTCTTTGGACGGTCCGGCCAGTGAAAATGCCGGCGATGTGTTGGTCGGCACGCTGGGATGGACAGGTAACTTCCGTTTCACTTTCGAGGTGGACAACGAGCAGAAATTGCGCCTGCTGGCAGGTATCAACCCGTATGCTTCGGAATATGAGCTGAAGCAGGGCGAAGTGTTCCGCACCCCCGATTTCTACTTTACCTACAGCACCGATGGCATGGGGCAGGCATCCCGAAACTTCCACGACTGGGCCCGCAACCACCAACTGAAAGACGGAGGCAAGACTCGTATGACGCTGCTCAACAACTGGGAGGCTACCTATTTCAACTTTGACGAGCAGAAGCTCGTAACGCTGATGGATGATGCTGTCCGTCTGGGGGTGGATATGTTTTTGCTGGACGACGGGTGGTTTGCCAACAAGTATCCGCGCAGCAGCGACAAGCAGGGCTTAGGCGACTGGCAGGAGACGACCTCCAAACTGCCTCACGGCATCGGCTTCCTGACGGATGAGGCCAAAAAACGAGGCATTAAGTTCGGCATCTGGATTGAACCGGAGATGGTGAATCCCAAGAGCGAACTCTATGAACGGCACAAGGACTGGGTGATACATCTGCCCAACCGCGACGAGTATTATTTCCGTAACCAGCTGGTGCTCGACCTGAGCAATCCGGAGGTGCAGGATTATGTGTTCGGCGTGGTGGACGGCCTGCTGACTAAATATCCTGACATCGCTTTCTTCAAATGGGATTGTAACAGTCCGATTACCAACATCTATTCTGTGTATCTGAAGGACAGGCAGTCGCACCTGTATATAGATTATGTGCGCGGGCTTTATCGGGTGCTCAACCGCATTCAGGCTAAATATCCCGACCTCCCCATGATGCTCTGTTCGGGTGGCGGCGGACGTTCCGACTACGAGGCTTTGCGGTATTTCACAGAATTCTGGCCCAGTGACAACACAGACCCCATAGAGAGACTGTTTATCCAATGGGGATTCTCCCAGGTCTTTCCCGCCAAAGCCCTATGTGCGCATGTCACGACGTGGAACAGCGGGACAAGCGTGAAGTTCCGCACCGATGTGGCCATGATGGGCAAGCTGGGATTCGACATCAAGCTGTCCGACCTAAATGAAAAGGAAACAGAATTCTGTCAGGGTGCCGTGCAGAACTACAATCGCCTGAAACCGGCTATTCTGGAGGGCGACCTCTACCGGCTGGTATCTCCCTATGCAGGCAACCATACCTCGTCCATGTATGTAACCAAAGACAAGAGCCGGGCTGTGGTGTTTGCCTTCGATATTTATCCTCGTTATGCGGAAAAGACACAGCCCGTGCGCTTGCAGGGTATAGAAGCTGATAAGATGTATCGCGTGCGGGAAATCAATCTGATGCCCGGTGTGCAGACTTCATTGCCGGCCGACGGCAAGGTCTTTTCCGGTGAATACCTGATGACGGTGGGGTTGCCCCTGTTTTCTACCAGGAAGCTGAGCAGCCGGGTAGTGGAGGTGGTGGCTGAGTAGGAGCATCTCCATCGGGAGCGTGTCGGGCAGGCACCTCGCTTCCCGGCACAAGTAAAGGCTGATATGGCACCGGGGCAGATTGTGCTGCCGGTAGCCATATCAGCCTTTGGCTTAGGATGTAGTAGAGGGATGTTACTTTATCTCTTTTATAAACGCCCGTCGGCGCTTGTGCTGTTCCGTCTTGAAATACTCCCACTGCGCCTGTACCTTGCCGTTCAGTTCCAGTTCGGGATTGCTCTCGGCGTATTCGAAGCCTAATTGCTGGTAGACGGGGATGAGGTCGGAGAACAGCAGGGCGTTGACTCCCTTGTTCTGGTATTCCGGCTTGACGGCCACTAACAGCAGGTCGAGGATGTGCGAGCGTTTCTTAAAGAACAACGCCTTAATCAGGTGGTACCAGCCGAAGGGAAGCAGTCGTCCGTGTGATTTCTGCAGGGCGCGCGACAGTGAGGGCATGGAGATGCCCACTGCCACCAGCTTGTCGTCGGCGTCGGTGACGAGGGTCACCATGCGCAGGTCGAGGATGGGGAGGTACATCTTGACGTATTGGTCTATCTGTCCTTGGGTCAGGGCAGAGTAGCCATAGAGGGGCTTATAGGCTTCGTTCACCAATTCGAAGATAGACTGTCCGTATTCCTGAGCCAGTTTCTTGCCCGACTTGTATTTCTTTATCTTCAGGTTATACTTGCGCTGGATTAGTTCGGAGATACGTTTGTGCTTGTCGGGGATAGCATCGGGAATGTATATCTTATACTCCACCCAGTCGGCGTCTTTGCTGAATCCTAAGCGTTCGATGTGCGGGAGATAGTAGGGGTAATTGTAGATGGTGGACATGGTGCCCAACTGTTCGAACCCTTCTACCAGCAAGCCTTCGCCGTCCATGTCGGTGAAGCCGAGCGGACCCTGTATATGGGTCATGCCCCGTTCCTTGCCCCATTGTTCAACGGTGCGGATAAGCGCCTCAGACACCTCTGTATCGTCTGTGAAGTCTATCCAGCCGAAGCGCACTTCTTTTTTGTTCCAGGTCTGGTTGGCACGATGATTGATGATGGCTGCCACGCGTCCCACCAGCTTGCCACCCTTGTAGGCCAGAAAGTAGTCAGCCTCGCAGAATTCGAAAGCAGCATTCTTCTTCTTGTTGAAGGTGTTGAGCATATCATCATAGAGGTCGGGCACGGAATAGGGGTTGTGCTTGTATAATTCATAATTGAAGCGGATGAACCGTTTCAGTTCGCGCCGGTTGGAAACTTTCTTAATTGTTACAGCCATGTTGTTTATGATGTCTATTTGGCGGCAAAGATACAGTAAATCGTTAGGATGTGGAAGAATTGCGGGGCTTTTTTTGGCATTTTTTCATGTTTTTCCCTTGTTTGGGTCATGTTGGGCAAGCCTTCTTGTGCAGACACTTACGTTGGTAGAAATAACTTCTTATTTATACGGTGCCGGCTTCCAAGGTATCAGAAGTTTGTTGCTGATACCTTGGAAGCCGGCTTTTTATACCTTAGAAGTAGACATGTGGTAATTTGTTGAAAGATAGCAGGTTGCGTTTCGTTTGGCGAAAGCTCCATGTCATCTGCCTGCGAGGGGGCTGGTTCTGTGCTTCCCGTGCCGGGCCTTGAGCCCTGGAAGGGAGGAAGTGCCCAATCTGTATTCCATCTTCTGTCCTGGCACAACCTCCCCCTTGAAAAAGAAGCAATAATCAGACGGGATTTCCCGCAAGTTTTGTCTGTCTATTTTGTGCGTGTGATTGTATGCAATACCTTCCCGTGCTTGTCTATCATGCGCAATTCCAATGTCTTGGGTGTGGCAGAAAGGATGGAGAAGCCAGGTTCGCTGCTACAGAACACGGTACCTTCGACAGGTTGCACCTTGCGGCTGAGCGAACCGGACGAGTTCGTGATGTAGTCGATGTCGCTGCCCGGCATGCGGATGTGCTGGAAGTTGTGGATGTGTCCGTTGATGTACATATCCACCCGGTGACGGCGCAGGATGGTGTCTACACGTTGCTGCAAATTGAGTCGCTCAATCTCGTCTTTGTCCGTATCGGCGTAGATGGGATGGTGTCCGACCACAATGACCCAGTCTTCCTGCGCTGCAGCCAGGGTTGCATCGAGCCATTGCAGCTGAGTGTCGATGTCCTGGAGGCAGGCATCGGCATATTTGTCGTTTTCCTCCCGGTATTTGTCGATAAGCGGTGTGGTGTCTATCCAAATAATGCGCACCGTCGTTCCTTCTTCGCTGAAATGCTTGGTATAGTAGCGGGCGGGCATCTCCCAACGACGGCTGATGCGGCTGTAGTCGATGACGGCCTGCGTATTGCCTCGGTATTCATGGTTGCCCAAGATGGGATACCAGTCGATCATCAGTTCGGGATGGGCGTAGATGAGTTCGTAGTTGGTCATCCAGAGCGGGTCCTGCACGGAGCGGACACCCTCAAAGTGGTGTATGTCGCCGGCGGCGATAACAAATTCGGGTCCTACCTCTTCGGCCATGATTCCCATCAGCTCGGCAATGGTTTTCTGGTCGTAGTAGCCGTTGCGTCCCAGGTCGTTGGCTACATACATATTGAACTTGTCCTCGTAGACACTGTAATCAATTTTCTCTTGTGCCGTAGCCCATGTGCTAAATATCGTCAGGGCGAGGAGCAGGAATGTTTTTTTCAGTTTCATTGTTTTCGTCTTTTTTTAGGTTTATATTTCGTTTATTGACCTGCGAGGTAGGTAGCGAATCTGGAAGCTTCCAGGATTCGCTCTTCCTACCGTAGTGGCGGTACCCACATTGGATGCGGGTACCTTTTATTTTTGAAGTCGAAGGACCGGGTTTAGAACGCTACCTTGACGCCTGCGTTGAAGCGTGCTCCGTAGTACTCGGCCTGCATGGTGCGCTCCGTGGTGCCCTGGTAGTAGCGCAAGGGCTGGTTCAGCAGGTTGGTCACATCGGCATAGATGGTGGTCTTGAAGCGCTTGCCGAAGGTGTAGCTGGCGTTCAGGTCGAGGTAGTTCACCTTGTCGTAGTAGCGGTCCAGCTGGGCCACTTCACCCATTTCGTCTACAAAACTGGAGGCGAAGTTGTAGCTGAGACGCAGGTTCAGTCCCCATTTCTCGAAGAAGAGCGAGGCGTTGGCCGTGTGTTCGGGGGAGCCTATCATGTCGATGTCTTCGCCGGGCTGTACTACGCGGTGTTCAAACTTGTAGTTTTTCGTGTTGTTGGCCGTGTAGGTGTAGTTTCCGTAGAATCCCACGCATTTCAGGGCGGGGGCGATGAAGCCGAAGTCGCGCTGGTAGGCCACCTCTACGCCGTATAGGTTGGCGTCGTAGGCGTTGATGGGTTTGGAGATGTCGTAGTCATATTCGCCGGCAATGGGCAGTTCGCTGGACATGCCTTGCCAAGCTTCGTCCACGATGACGTCGCGCACGTTTTTGTAGAAGAAGCCTGCGCTGATCAGTCCGATGGATTGGAAGTAGTATTCGGCACTGAAGTCAAAGTTGTAGGACGTAGTAGGCTTCAGGTCGGGATTGCCGATGGTTGCCTCTTCGTCGGCGCTGTTGTAGTTCACGCTGGGGATAAGTGCCGAGTATTTGGGGCGTGCCAAGGTCTTGGTGAAGGAAGTGCGCAGTTTGAAGTCGTCGCTCACGTTATATTTCAGCAGCACGCTGGGCAGCCACGTGGTGTATTTGTTCTTGTGGGTGCCGGTGGGCACGAGAGCTTCGTTTTCGTCGGCATCTACCTCCCAGTTCAGGCCTCGATAGCGCAGCGAGGTGTGTTCCATGCGCAGGCCCAGCATTAGGTCGAGCTTGCGGCCCAGCTTCTGGTCGAAGCGCAGGTAGGCACTGGTGATTTGCTCGTTGGCGTGATAGTTGCCGCTCATCTCCTCGTAGTCGGGTTCGCCGGTCATCTGCGTGAAGTCGATGCGGCCCAGGTATTCCTTGCTGACAAACATGGTACCTTCGGGATAGTTGTCGCCTGCCATAAAGCCGCTGCGTATCTGTGCCGCACCGTTCTGTCTCCAGGCATCGTTGTCGTCAAATACACCATCGTATTTATACCACTCTGTCTCGCGGTCCTTGGTCTTGCTGTTATACTTACCGCCGAAGCGCAGCGTGTTGCCGAACAGGCCTTTAGCCAGCGGAAGTTCAAAATTGAGGCGGAACTTCCATTCCTTCTCGTAGATGCTCTGGTCGCTGTTGGTCAGTTCGTCCAGTTCCCAGTCTTCGTTGTCCAGTGTGGGGATGGCAAAGGTCGAATAGGGTTGCCGTCCACCCACACCCTGGAAAGTGCTGAGCAGGTTAGTGCCCGTGTTGTTGTCCATCTTCAGACCGAAATACCGTTCGTTGGGACGGTCTTCGCTGGCGCGGCTAAATGAACCAGCCCAGTCCATCGTGAGCCGTCCGAAGTGGTGTTCGCCGTCCAAGGTGAAGTCCATGGTCTGCTGGCGTTCCAGTCGGGCATTCTTGGTGTCGTGCAGGCCACCCTTGGTCTGCAGTTCGATGGATTGTTCCGAGGGGTCACTCTCGTCCAGGTCTTTGTAGACGGCACGGTAGCGGTTCTCCCAGTCGTTGCGGCGGTTATAGATGCCTTTGAAGGAGATTTTGTGGTTGGGGTTGAATTCATAGTCCAAGGCCAGTGAGTAGCTCTGGCGTTCGCGCGTCACGTAGTATTGGCGTACTTGTGCTTCCTTCAGTACCACGTTGCCGTCGTCGTCCACATCGTATTCGAACTCTGTGTTGTCCGAGCCGCCCGGTGCGTATTGGTACGAACCGGAAATCATCAGGCCCAGTTTGTCGTTGAAGAAGCGGTCGCCATAGGTCAGTCCCAGATTGAGTTGTGCCTTCTTGCTCACAGCGTTGTATCCGCTACCGGCAGTGGCGTTGAAAATGCGCTTATAGGGTGTATTCTTGGTGACGAGATTGATGCTGCCTCCGATGGCGTCGCCATCCATGTCGGCCGTCACCACCTTATTGACTTCAATGGTCTGTACCATGTCGGCAGGGATAAGGTCGAGCTGTACGTTACGCGTGTCGCCTTCAGCCGAGGGGATGCGGTTGCCGTTTATGGTAACGGAGCTGAGGTCGGCACTCGTACCTCGCACCTGTCCGAAGCGAGCCTCTCCTTGGTCATACTGTACGTTGATGCCACTGATACGCTTCAGCGCGTCGCCTATGTTGGAGTCGGGGAATTTACCCACTTGGTCGGCCGAAACAATGTTGGTGATGCCCATGCTGTTCTTCTGCGCATTGATGGCTCGGCGTTGTCCGGTGAAGGCGCCGCCCACGACTACTTCTTGCAGTTCGATGCCTTCGTTTAGCGTCACATTACGTTCTACGGTCTTTCCTTCGGGGATAGTGATGGTCATTTCTACAGGCGAATAGCCCACGTAGGACACCTTTATTTTGTAAGTGCCTGGTGTCAGGTTGGCAAGGGTGTAGAAACCATTGATGTCGCTTACCACTCCCGTGTGGAGCGATTCGATGTAGATGATGGCACCAGGCAGTGTCTGTTGCGAGTTGTCTATGATACGACCGCGAATGGTGCCTTGTTTGGTGTCGTTCACAAATTCATCGGCCAAGACGGGTAGTCCGGCCATCAGTAAGAGGAGCATGGATAAGATTGCTCGTGCAATTTGTTTCATGATGGATATGATGTTTTAATTTTTCGCCGCAAAAGTAGAACTCTGCCGTTACATAGTATTTGCACAATATTGAAGAACATTTGACAAATCTGTTACAAGTCTGTTGCGCCACCTGCCTGCTTTTCTCTTCCGCTTGTCTGTTGTGTTCCGGCTATTTTACTCGTATTTTCTGTATATTAGTGTATTAGATTGTTGCTTCGTTGGATTTTGGTCGTCATCAAACTTGTGTCGGAACACCATTGGTGGGGGACAGTCGGGGGAAGGGGGACATGGATTTGTCCTCCACTTCTTAAAAAATGTTCTTGTTGTATGCAGTTTCTTGCATGTAGAAAACTTTTCTCTACTTTTGCGTTTCGTTATGGGCAAAATTAGTATAAAAGAAGTACATACGCGGCATGAAATGGACGATTTCGTGCGTCTGCCCCGTCGGTTGTATGCGGGTAATCCTTATTACGTGCCCGACTTGGAGCAAGACATCCGCAATACGTTTGATGTGCGGAAAAATGCTGCGCTGGAGTTCTCGGATATCCGGGCTTTTGTGGCCTACGACGAATCCGGACACCCCGTGGGGCGTATTGCCGGCATTATCAACCGCCATGCCAACGAGAAGTGGAAGGTGAAGAATGTCCGCTTCGGTTTCATTGAATTTACAGACGACCCTGCGGTATCGGCCGCTCTGATAGATGCTGCCGGCAGTTGGGGAAGGGCACAGGGCATGGATACCATTGTGGGCCCTATGGGCATCTTCGATTTCGACAAGGAGGGGATGCTGGTAGAGGACTTCGACCGCATGGGCTCGTCTATCACCATCTATAATCCATCTTATTACCCGCGTCACCTGGAGGCCTTAGGCTTTGTGAAGGAAGTGGATTGGGTGCAGGCACGCATAGTGGTACCGCAGGAGGTACCCGAGCGTTATGTCCGCACCACCGCACTGGCCAAAGAAATGTTCGGCCTCACCGTGCGCAAGCTGACGGATGAAGACCTGGAGAAGCGTGACTATGGCCGAAAGGTGTTCTGCCTGCTCAACGAAGCCTATGCGCCGCTGTATGGCTACACCGAGTTGGGTGACAAACAGATAGATGAATTCCTCAGCCGTTACCTGCCTTTGATAGACCGCCGCATGGTGCCCATCGTGGAGAACGGTGAGGGCGAATTGGTGGGCGTAGCCATCACCTTGCCCAGCTTGTCCGAAGCCTTGCGCAAGAGCGGGGGACGGATGATGCCTCTGGGGTGGTTCCATCTGCTGCGTGCCCTGAAATGGAAACGGGCCGACACGGCCGACCTCTACTTGGTGGCTGTCCGCCCGGACTATCAGGGCATGGGTGTCAACGCCTTGTTCTTCTCCGACCTTATACCTATATATAATAAGCTCGGATTTAAATATGCTGAGACGGGTCCCCAATTGGAGGACAACGTGAAGGAGTTGGGCCAGTGGGCGCCCCTGCATCCCGAGATTGTGAAGCGGAGACGCTGTTATAAGAAAGCATTGTGAGATAAGTAATGGCGGTGCGGAAAGGAGTGCTGCCATGTCAATCATATAAAAGAAGTATGGAAAGAAGAGTAGTAATAACAGGCCTGGGCATCTGGTCATGCCTGGGTACCACGCTGGATGAAGTGCGTCAGTCGCTGTTTGAAGGACGTAGCGGTGTCATATTCAGTCAGGAACGTAAGGACGCCGGTTTCCGTTCGGCTTTGTGTACGTGTGTGCCGAAGCCCGATTTGAAACCTTTCGTGTCGCGCAACCTGCGGCAGTTCATACCTGAGGAAGCGCAGTATGCCTACATGGCCACACGTGCTGCCTTGGCCGATGCCGGCTTGGATGCAGATTATATCGCCGCGCACGAGGTGGGCATTATCTACGGCAACGATTCGGTGGCCGAGGCCACGATGCACAGCTTGGACAAATTCCGCGAATTTCATGATACGTCGGCCTGCGGCAGTGGCAGCATCTTCCAGTCTATGAATTCTACGGTGACGATGAACCTGGCTTGCCTGTTCGGCCTGCGGGGCATCAATCTGACTGCTTCGGGGGCCTGTGCTTCTGGTTCCCACGCGGTAGGCTTGTCGTGGCTGCTTATCCGCGACGGTCTGCAGGATTGTGTGGTCTGCGGCGGTGCGCAGGAAAACAATATGTATAGTGTGGCAGCCTTCGACGGCATCCAGTCGTTCTCCGTGCGCGAGGACGAACCCGGTCGGGCAAGCCGGCCTTTCGACCGCGACCGTGACGGACTGGTGCCCGGTGGCGGTGCCGCTACACTGGTGCTGGAAAGCCTGGAACATGCGCAAAAGCGCGGGGCTCCCATCGTGGCAGAGATTGTCGGTTGGGGATTCTCCGGCAATGGCGACCACATTTCTACACCCAATGTAGAAGGACCGGCCCGTTCTCTGGAGCTGTGTCTCCGTCACTCCGGACTGACACCGGCTGATATAGGCTATGTCAATGCCCATGCTACTTCTACCCGCATAGGTGACGCACGGGAGGCACAAGCCATCGCCCGCATTTTTGGCGACTACCGTGTGCCGGTGACCTCTACCAAGAGCCAGACGGGACACGAGATGTGGATGGCTGGTGCTTCGGAGCTCATTTACTCCGTGCTGATGATGAAGAACAACTTCATTGCCGGTAACATCAATTTCGAGAACCCCGACGATGATACTTCCTGCCTGAACATTGTGCCCGAGACGCGTACGGCGCATTTCGACCGTTTCCTGTCCAATTCTTTCGGATTTGGAGGAACTAACTCGACGCTCATCGTGCAGGATTTCAACTTATAGGATCCTCCCCGTCCAACAGATACTCTGTCTGTCGAGAACGGAATGAGCCATTGACTATTAATCATTAACCATTAACCATTATTACTGACATGACACGTGAAGAAATTGTAGAGAATGTAAACAGCCTGCTGGCTGAAGAATTTGAAGTGGATCCCGCCGGTTTTACTCCGGATGCCAACGTCCGCGATACGCTCCAACTTGACAGCCTGAGCTTGGTCGATTTGGTCGCTCTGATTCAGCAGACATATAAAATCAAGATTCCGGTGAGCGAACTGCGTACCATCCGTACCTTTGAGAATTTGTATGACTATATCCAGTCCCATCTGTCACAAGCCTGAGTTGGAGCCGGAGGGAATGCCGGAGATAGAACGCCTTATCCCGCAGCGTGCCCCGGTGCTGTTGGTCGACCGCTTGCTCCGTGCTTCTGCGGAGGAGGGGGAGACGTGCTACACGGTGGCTGCGGACGGCTTTTTCATAGACGATGAAGGTTGTCTGGCCGAGACGGGGCTGCTGGAGCACATCGCACAGTCGGCTTCGGCTCTGGCTGGTTGGCGGGCTTTGCAGGATGGAGCTTTGCATCCGCCTTTGGGCTTCATTGGCGAGGTAAAGAAGTTCTGCTGCTACGCCCGTCCTGCGGCTGGCAGTGTGTTGCATACGGTTGTCCGGCTGACGGCCGAGGCAGATGGCGTGTGGCTGATGGAGGGCGAAACCCGCAGTGGGCAGGTCGTGCTGGCTTCAACCCGTCTGAAGGTTGCGGTGCGCAGCAATGACTGACCTTGATGCCGGGTAAGTGGTAGAGATTCGTTGCTCTTTCCGCAGGAATCCCGTGCCTGGTATGGACAGATTTTCAACAGTTACTTACAAGCTTTGACAACTTACTTATGTCAGTGTTATCTTTAGAAAACCGTTATTATCGTCTGGTAAGTTCTCGTGTGGAGGGCGATTCGGGGGTGTTCCGCGTAGAGTTGTTGCCGCAGTGCACCGTTTACCAGGGACATTTTCCTGGGCGTCCGGTATGTCCCGGTGTGTGCCACATCGAACTGGTTCGCCAATGTTCGGAGATTTTGTCGGGACAGCGTCTCCGTCTGCAGGCGGTGTCGCTGGCACGTTTTCCGTCTATGGCTTCCCCTCTGGTCTGTCCGGAAGTAGAGGTTGCTGTCAGCCTTCGTCCGGAAGGTCCGGTTCGTTCTGTGTCGGCTACCATCCGTGCAGGCGAACTTACATTCCTTGAATTTAAAGGAGAAATGAGCTTATGACTGCACTTTGCCAGAAGAACGTCCGGCAATTTCGCTGCTGTGTGGTTCCTCTCCCATCGACGGCCCTTCGGCATCTGATGCCTCTGTCCTGCTTCCGTGTGTGCTTGAGACATAAAGTTGAAACGTTATGAAACACGATGTCATCATCATAGGAGCCGGACTGGGCGGTTTGGTGTGCGGGAGCATCCTGTCGCGTGCGGGATTAGACGTGCTGGTATTGGAACGGGAGGCACAGCCAGGAGGTTGCCTTCAAAGCTACCGTCGGCATGGTCTTTCGTATGATACGGGTTTTCATTACGTAGGTGGCCTGGACGAAGGACAATCGCTTCACGCTGCGTTCAGTTATCTGGGACTGCTCCGTCTGCCTTGGCACCGATTGGACACAGCTTTCGACCGCATCCGCCTGCAGGGCCGTGACTTTGCTTTTGTGCAGGGAGGTAGCCGAGCTTTTGCCGATGCCTTAGCCGAGGTCTTCCCCAGTGAGCGTGATGCCTTGCAGCGTTATGCTGCCTTGATGGAAGAAGCTACCCTCCGGCAATACGACGGGTTGAATCCCGGCAAAGGACCGGAGGATGTGTTGGCTGCCGCGTATTCCGATACCGGGGCGTGGTCTTATATCGAAGATAATTTCCGCGACCCCTTGTTGCGGCAGGTGTTGGGCGGGAATGCGCTCCGCATGGAACTGAGGCGTGAGTCGCTTCCTCTGTTCTCTTTTGTCCACTGCAACGCCGGGTATACGGAGAGCAGTTGGCGCCTGCGGGGAGACGGTTCGCTGATAGTCGGCGCCTTGTGCGAAAATATCCGTTCCTATGGAGGGAATGTGCGTTGCCGGGCCGAAGTCTGTGAATTGATAGAGAAAGACGGTCGCATTGTGGCTGTGCGCTGTAACGACGGAGAAATCTGCGAGGCACGTACGTTCATCAGCAGTGTTCATCCCAGTATTACGTGTGGATGGCTGAAAGAAAGCCGCGTGGTGAAGAAGGTCTGGCGTCGGCGTATGGCAGGTTTGGAAAACACATCGGGCATCTGTACCGTGTCTCTCCGGCTCAGGCCGCAGGCATTGGAATACTTCAATTGTAACCACTATGTCTACAACTGTCCCGATGTCTGGTCGCTTCCCTTGTCGGAGGGCAGGGTAGGAGGTGTGTTGGTAAGCTGCCGCCTGCCGGAAGACCCTGCTGACAGATATGCCCGCCAGGTAGACCTGCTTACCCCGATGTCGTGGGAGCAGTGCCGTCCGTGGGCAGATACGGTTGTCGGGCATCGGGGAGAGGATTACCTGGCCTTGAAAGGAAGACTGGCCGACGAGTGCATTGCGCTGGCCGAACAGAGTTTGCCCGGTTTGGGTCGGATGGTAGAAGATTGTTACGTCAGTACACCGCTCACGTGGCGAGATTATACCAGTACACCCGAAGGTTCGGCTTATGGTATGCGCAAGGATTACCGCGACCCGTTGCTGACGTTCCTTACACCGCGCATGCCTGTGCCCAATCTGCTGTTGACCGGACAGAGCCTGTTGCTGCACGGCGTGCATGGCGTGACGATGACAAGTCTTTTCACCTGTGCTGCCCTGTTGGGCAAGGACTGGGTGTGGCAACATATAATCAGAAATAAATAACCAGAAAATAAAGGAGGAAAGAACCGTTATGAAGTATGCGTTAGTGACCGGGGGCAGCCGTGGCATAGGCCGGGCTGTCTGCATCGGGCTGGCACGTTTGGGATACCATGTGCTGGTGAATTATGTGCACAATGCCGCCGAGGCCAAGACAACGCTGGATTTGGTGCGTGAGTCAGGTGGCGACGGCGAAGTGCTGATGTTTGACGTGGCCGACCGACAGCAAGTGGTCAAGGCTTTGGAAGCTTGGGAAAAAGAACACCCGGATGAATACATTGAGGTGTTGGTGAATAATGCGGGCATCCGCCGCGACAACATCCTGGCTCTGATGCCTGATGATGACTGGAGTCGGGTGCTCGACACTACGCTGGGTGGATTCTATAACGTGACGCAGGCTGTGCTGCAGGGTATGCTCTTCCATAAGAACGGGCGCATCATCAATATGGCCAGTGTGACGGGATTGAAAGGTATGGCAGGACAGGCCAACTATGCCGCAGCCAAAGGTGGGCTGATTGCTGCCACCAAATCGCTGGCCTTGGAAGTGGCCCGTAAGCGCGTCACCGTCAATGCCATTGCTCCCGGTTTCATTCAGACCGACATGGTAGAAGGGTTGGACGAAGAGGCTCTGAAGAAAACCATCCCGTTGGGACGTTTTGGAAAGCCCGAAGAGGTAGCAGCCCTGGTGACCTTCCTGGTGTCGCCGGCAGCGGCCTATATCACGGGCGAAGTCATCTCCATCAACGGAGGATTGTACACCTGACAGGTGTGACAGCATGTATGAATCCGGGCAAGGCATGCCTTGCCCGTCAGCTGTCATTGGTCCTTTACTCATTAATCCTTACTCATTATGAAGAAACCGATAGCATTGCGTATGGCCCTCTTGCTTTCCGGTCTGTGGATGCAGGCGCAGGAGGCCGATATAGAGTATGAACCCGGCGCCCGGCGGACTACCGACGGGGCTTTTGTCTCTGTTGCCTTATGATGCCTGTGTTGGAAGATATCTGCCGCGTGCGTGTGAAGTTCGGCGAGACGGATGCCATGCGTTGTGTATGGCACGGCTCTTACGTCAGCTATTTGGAAGACGGACGGGAGTCTTTCGGGCGGCACTATCCCGGTATCGGCTATGCCGACATCAGCCGGTCGGGTATCTATGCCCCCGTCTACGACCTGCATCTTCGCTATCTGGCACCCTTGGGTATCGACGACGTGGCCGAGATACATACGCGCTATGTCTATAAACCTGGTGCCCGCCTGGACTTTAATTACGAGATATACCGCGTGCGCGACGGTGTGCTGTGTGCTACCGCCTTTACCACGCAGCTGTTCATTGACCCTCAGGGGCTCCTGCTGACGGACAGGCCGGATTACTTTGCCCGCTGGCAAGAGAAGTTTTTGACCGAAGACCTATAAATATATGAAGTATAAAGACAAAACCTCAGACTGTAAAATCTTGTTTCTTTGCCTTCTGTTCCTGCTCCTGGCAGGAGCGGTCAGGGCACAGCGTACCGTCGTGCGGGGCACAGTGACCGACTCTATTACCGGCGAGACTCTGCCTTTCGCCTCATTGGTATGGAAGGGCACCTCGACAGGCGTGCAGACCGACCTCGACGGGGCTTTCTCCTTCGTCAGTTCCGGGCAGAACCGTGAACTCGAAGTGACTTATGTAGGCTATGAGTCCAAGCTCATCACGATTCGTCCCGGGACCACCAATGAACTGGACATCCGTCTGGCCCCCTCGTCTATGGCGTTGGACGAGGTGGTGGTGAAGACCGGTCGCGAGCATTACCGCCGCCGTGGGAATCCCGCCGTTGAATTTGTGCGCAAAGTTATTGCTCGCCGCGACGCCCACGATCCCCGCAGTCACGACTATTTCAGTTACGACCGTTACCAACGCATGGTCTTTGCCTTGAACGACTACCAACCCAAGTCGCGCAAAGAAGGGCAGAAGGCGGGGCGGTTCGACTTCGTGCGCGAGTTTGCCGACACGTTAGAGACGGGCACTACCATCTTGCCTCTGAGCGAGCGCGAGCGTATGGAACGTGTGTTCTACCGCCGCAGTCCCCGCAGCGAGAAAAGTCTGCTGGTGGCAGCCAAGTCCGATGGTGTAGACGAAGTGTTTTCGCGCGAAGGCATCCAGCAATTCCTGAACGAGGCCTTCCGTGAGGTGGACATCTTCCAGAACAACATCCCCTTGTTCCTGCAGCGGTTTGTCAGTCCTCTCTCTACGTTGGGACTGGCTTTCTATAAATATTACCTTCTGGACACGGTGCAGGTGGCAGGCGGTCCTTGCATGGATTTGGGCTTCGTGCCGTTCAACTCCGAGTCGTTCGGCTTCACGGGGCATCTGTATGTGGCGCTCGATTCTACCTACTTCGTCAAACGCGCCGTGCTGAATGTGGCCAAGGACATCAACCTCAACTTCGTTTCCTCCATGACCATCGACCAGACCTTCCGTCGCACGGCCGACAGTACGCGTCTGATTCTGAAAGACGACATCCGCGTCAACTTCAAGCTGACAGAGAAGTCGAAGGGCATGTATGCCCAAAGGCTCAACGTCTACAGCGACCACTCGTTTGCCCCGCCTCCAACCGAAGAGGCCGCCCTCTTCGACCAGCCCGCTCCCGTGGTGGAGCAGGAGGGAGCCTATCGCCGGCCGGACACGTTCTGGGCGGAAAGCAGGCCCGAAGAGGCACGCAAGAAGAATCCCAACGGTGTGGACAAGCTGATGAAGCGCCTGCGGTCTGTACCTCTTTTTTATTTTACCGAGAAGGTCATCACTACCCTGGTATCGGGCTACATTCCTACCAACAAGAATCCTGAGAAAAACAAGTTCGACCTGGGGCCCATGAACAGCACAATCAACGGTAATGCCATTGAGGGGGCGCGCTTCCGACTGGGAGGAGGAACTACGCCTGTGCTGAATAAGCACTGGTTCTTCGAGGGATATGCTGCCTATGGCACGAAGGACCGTAAGATGAAGTATGACGCTTTAGTGGAATATTCGTTTGCTCCCCGCAAGGATTTCCGGTTGGAGTTTCCGCGCCATGCGCTGACCTTCGAATATATGTACGACATCAACAAACTGGGACAGAACTACATGTACACCAGCAAAGACAATGTGATGCTTGCCATCAAGCGGCAGAAAGATACGCGTGCCACTTACTTGCGACGGGCAGAGCTGACTTACACGCGCGAACATTACAACGGCATCTCCTACGGAGCTGTCGTGCGCAACCTGCGCGAATATGCCACGCCTTATGCTCCCTTCCTGCGCATCGGGGCAGATGGCGCGCAGACCGCCATGCCTCATTATGACATGACCGAACTGGAACTGCGCTTCCGTTACGGCAGGGGCGAGAAGTTTTATCAGACGCGCACGCAGCGTATTCCCATCACCTACGATGCTTTTATCTTCAACCTGAGCCATACCATGGCACGCAAGGGACTGCTGGGTTCATCCTTCGACCTGCAGCGCACGGAGGTGGGCATGCAGAAGCGCTTCTGGTTCTCGGCCTTCGGCTACCTGGATGTCATTGTCAAGGGGGGCAAGGTGTGGACCAAGGTGCCTTATCCGCTGCTGTTGCTGCCCAATGCCAACATCACCTACACCATCCAGCCCGAGAGTTATACCAACATGAATGCGCTGGAGTTTATCAACGACGAATATCTGTCGTGGGATGTCACTTATTATATGAACGGCATCCTGTTGAACCGCATTCCTCTCATCAAGAAGCTGCGCTGGCGTGAGGTGTTCTGTTTCCGCGGCCTGTGGGGACACCTGACGGACAAGAACGACCCTGCCAAGCAGGGAGCCGAGGGGTTGTATGCCTTCCCTTCCACTACTTACCGGATGGGGCGGGAGCCCTATATGGAGGCCAGTGTAGGCATTGAGAACATCTTCAACTTCCTGCGCCTGGACTATGTGTGGCGACTCAATTACCGTGACCATCCCGGCATACAGGCCCACGGCGTGAGGGCTACCATGAAGCTCTCGTTCTGACAAGGGATTTACGCTGCGAACAGCGGATACACAGAAAAGACCGCTAAAGTCGGGTCATAAATATGTTGCTGACTTACAGACGTTTGTTACTAAGTGCTCTGAAGCAGGTTCCCAAGAAGCCTGGAAGCCGACTTCCAAGCGCTGCGAAACCTGCTTCAGAGCGCTGTGCGTAGAGGGGGATGGGTTTGCTGCCCACATTTGGAGAGGGTAGGGTAACCGGGGTCATGCCTGCGCTTTTCCGCTGGCATCGGCCGGTTTCTTCAGAGGGTCCTGCTTGCCCAGTGTACTCCGGTCTTTGAGGAACTGTGTAAGGAAGATGAGGAACAGGATGGCTGCCACGGCAAGGCCCACCAAGTCGAATACGCCCATGTCGCAGCCCAATACGCTGAAACGGTTGACGGACCACGGCGCGTAGATGTAGATTGTGTTGATGAGGATAAGCAGCAGGCGGAATTCCGTAGGGCCAAAGCATCCGTATGTCAGGCGGAACTCATCCTTCAGGATGGTGCAGATATAGGTGTAGATTGAGAGGCACAGATAACCCGACAGCCCCAGCATGGCAATGTCCATGCGCAATACGGGCGACAGTCCGGCTCCCAGGAAAATGAAGAATGTGGTGATGGCATCCAGCGTGTGGTCGATGAAGAAGCCGTAGACCGGACGTTGCGTGTTGCGTACTCGGGCCAGCGTGCCGTCCAGACTGTCGCCATACCAGTGGATGAACAGACCGAAGGACGACAGCCATAACCAGTTGAGGTTGAGGTTGGAGAGGGCACCTCCCACGACGAACAGCAGGGAGCCGAACACGCCGATGTAGGTCAGTGTGTCTGATGTCATCCACTTGGGTTGCCGTTTGGCCAGCCAGATCAAAACTTTCTTCTCTGCGTTGTTGAGAATCGAGGTCTGGATTCTCTTCGATGTTTCTTTTCCCATAAATGTCTTGTCTTTTTAGTTAATGAAAAACCAAAAGTAAGACATCTTTCGCACACCTTGGTGTTGCAGAAAGGAAAACAAATGTCCTGACAGGCTGGTAAGCCCTCTTAACGGGCCTTGACGGTACGGATTAGTACCTTTTCTCCCGCCGACAAAGTAGTGGCAAAGAGGTAGGTCTCTCCTCCGTCGGCCAGGTGCAGGCGTTTACGCAGTTCGGCTACCGTAGCCGGAAAGTTGCGCACGCTCAGGTTGGCACGTTTCTCCGGTCCCAACAGCGTTTTCAGTTCTTTTTTCCCGAAACCGCTCCAGCCTTGGATGCAGAAGATACGTCCGGGAAAGTCTTCAACCAAGTGGTCCGAAGTATAGAGGTGACTGTTGGGGTGTAGTTTTTGCATACGGCAGACCTGTGTTATTCTGCGGAAGGCCCCGGCTTTCAGCAGGGCTGCGTGGGGTTCGTAAAGGTATGTTTGCGGTTTTTCGGCCAAGGGGCATGGTGAGTTGCGCTCCTCGTTGCGTGTAAACAGGAAGGCATTGGGTTGTGGCGCATCATTACGTCCCGACAGGTTAATGCAGCTGATGGGTACATCGCCGGCTTCCGTGTTGTAGCCGCGCTCCAGCACCAGCAGCAACTCCTTGCATTCATTGTCTACTGCTACGACATGGGCACTGGCTACATGTTTCAGCTCTTGCAAGGCCTGCGCCAGGTCCAGCATGGGCGACAGTTTGAGCAAGACGTGTGGCGCTTTGTCCAGCATCAGAGGTTCCAGTTGCGTGGCATCGGGTTCGCAATGGGCTATGGCTACGGTTTTTCCGCCATGTCCGTCTCGCCGGGCAGGGTCCAGATAAATCCAGTCGATACCTTGTGTCTGTGACAGAAATTCTTCAGCTTGCGCCTGGTGTACGTTGATGTGGGGCAGTCCCAGGGCTGTGAAGTTGTGCTGTGCCAGGTTACACAGTCCTTCCTGCCGCTCCACGTAGTCCACCTGTTCGAAGAGCTGTGCCAGGAATGCACAGTCTACACCGAGTCCGCCCGTCAGGTCGGCCATCCGTTTCCGTACTCCTCCGCAGTTTCGTACGACTTCTGCCTTGTAGCGTGCCGTAGCTTCAGACGAACACTGTTCCAATGGCAGTCGTGTCGGAAACAGGAGGTCTTCGTGTGCTGTCCACGAGGGGACTTTCCCGGCCAAGGCCTGCCTTCCGGCTATCTGAATGATGGCAGCCTCCAGATCTACGCCCGGCTGCGGGGTTTGTAGCGCCAGGGTGTGTACGTCATCGCGGGCATGAAGGCGGATGAAGTGGCATGTTTCAGAGTTCAGTTTCATGTGGTTAAGTGATTGTTTGTCCCGGTCAGGTGCAGTCTTCCGTAGTCAGTTGTCCGTTTTCATCCTTGCAGGATATACATATTGCCTGCTCTGACCTTGGTGATTCCCTTCATTTCCAGTCCGAAAAGCAAAGCGCTTAATTGGTTGATGGGGAATTCCGTCTTCACAGCTATGGCATTGATGTGCATTTCGCCGTCTTTTGCCAAGACATCAACGATACGTTGTTCTTCGGCGCTCAGCTCGTAGAAGAGGCTTCGTTGGATGGCTTCAGCTTTGCGCGGAGTATCCTGTTTTTTCCAGCGCATGGCGTTCAGGAAATCTTCGGCACTTTCTATGAGGGCAGCCTTATTGTCGCGTATCAGTCGGTTGCAGCCGGCCGATGCTTCATCAGAGTTCCTTCCGGGCAGGGCGAAACACTCTCGGTTGTATCCGTTGGCGAGTTCGGCAGTAATCAGTGCTCCTCCTTTCTGCGCCGACTCCACCACAATGGTTGCCTCGGTGATGCCTGCTACGATTCGGTTGCGGCTGATGAAGTTGTAGCGGTCGGGTGTTGTGCCCGACAGGAATTCCGTCAGCAGTCCTCCGTTCTCCAGCATTTGTGCAGCTGTGTTGCGGTGCGATGCCGGATAAATGCGGTCCATCCCATGTGCCAGTACGCCTACCGTCGGCAATCCTTCGTCCAGGGCAGCCCGGTGGGCATGTATATCGATGCCGTATGCCAGTCCGCTTACAACCAGCAAATCCGGACAGAGCTGGGCTGCTTCGTGCAGGAAATCCCGGCAGAACTGCTGTCCGTAGGCTGTAGAGCGGCGGGTTCCCACCAGGCTCACCATGTGCAGGCTGTTCAGGTTGGCATTTCCTTTGAAGAAGAGCACCAAGGGAGCATCGGGGCACTGGCGTAGGCGGGAGGGATAAGCTTCGTCCTGCAAGGTGAGGCAGGCCAGTCCGTGCTTTTCGGCAAAGTCCACTTCCTGTCGGGCACGTCTGAATACTTCAGGTTGTTTCAGGGCAGCAGACAGGGCGCGCAAGGCTTCGGGACGGATGTCGGGTAGCTCGTGGAATTGTCGGAATACGGCTGTCGCACTGCCTGCCATATCTACCAGCCGTTTGGCGTTTATTGCTCCTATGCCCGGACATAAGGTCAGGGCTATGCTGCAGATGCGTTCATCGGTGTCGTTCATTGCAAAGAGAGCGGTTATGCTAAATAGTTATGCTGTCAGATAAGGGGCAAACAAACGGTCGAGCTGAGGACAGGTATCCAGCTTGCCGTTGACTAAGCAGACTGCTTCTACGATACCTTTCAATACCAACTTGTCGTCGGTGGCCCGGTAAATGTCCTGGTTGAATACGTATTTGATACTTTCTTTGCGCAGACCGAGTTTACAGACAAATTCGTCTCCGCTGTGCAGCGGGGTTTTGAATGACATCGAGATGCGTGCCACCACGGGGTCGATGCCCTGTTCGTGCAGTCCGGCAAATCCGGCTCCGGCAGAGAGCAGGAATTCGTGGCGTGCATGTTCCAGATAATGCTGGTAGTTGGCGTTGTTGACAATGCCCTGCAGGTCGCATTCATAGTCGCGCACTTTCAGTCGGAGTTCGTGAACGTACTTCATGGGAGTTGAGAATTGGAGATTAATAAATAGGCAGTCCTTTAAATCGCTTCAGTTCTTCTACAGAGACCAGTTTGTAGAGCTTGTCGCTGGGTCGTATCCTGTCACATTTTATAGAGAAGTGCTCTCCTTTGTGCACCGTGTTTACAGGTTTGAGGTCGACCCGCATCTCGTCGGCAGTGAGGAACAGCGCTCCGGTGGTTGGCCCGGTAACGAGCAGCTTGTCGCCCACATTCAGTTCGGCAGCTTCTACCAGGAATTCTGCCACGCCGATGTTCGGGAAGTATTTGACGCCTTTCCCTACGTAGATTTTTCGCTCTGTAGCTGCCGAGCCGTAGTGGTGCGTCCATTCGCCCAAGCGTTGCCCCAGGTAATAGCCGTCCCAGAAGCCACGATTGAATACCGTAGCCAGCCTACGGTTCCAGTCTTCTACCTTTTCGTCCGTGAAGGTGCCCTCCATATATGCCTGGATAGCTTCCTGGTAGCACTCCACTACGGTGCGTACATATTCTGGTCCGCGGGCACGTCCTTCTATCTTGAATACGCGCACGCCGGCATCCATCATCTTGTTGAGGAAATGGATGGTCTTCAGGTCTTTGGGCGACATGATGTACTGGTTGTCTATCTCCAGTTCGGCATCCGTCTCCTTGTCGCGCACGATATATGAGCGGCGGCATACCTGCATGCAGGCTCCGCGGTTGGCGGAGTGGTTCATCTGGTGCAGCGAGAGGTAGCACTTCCCGCTGACCGCCATGCACAGGGCACCGTGGCAGAACATCTCAATGCGCACGGGTTGTCCGGACGGGCCGCAGATGTTTTCGTCGACGATGGCTTTGTGAATTTCTGCCACCTGCTCCAGGTTGAGTTCGCGGGCCAGCACCACCACATCGGCAAACTGTGCATAAAAGCGCAGCGCCTCTACGTTGCTGATGTTAAGCTGGGTGCTGAGATGCACTTCCTGGCCGATGCTGCAGGCGTAGGTCATCACTGCCACGTCGGCAGCGATGATGGCCGAGATGCCGGCTGCGTGGGCAGCATCGACGATGGTACGCATCAGTGCGATGTCCTGGTCGTATATGATGGTGTTGACAGTGAGATAGCTTTTCATGCCATGCTCGTTGCACGTGCGGGCGATGTCTTTCAGGTCGTCGATGGTGAAGACGCTGGCCGAACGGGCACGCATGTTCAGGTTTTCAATGCCGAAATATATCGAGTCGGCACCAGCCTGTATGGCTGCCGCCAGTGATTCGCGCGAACCTACCGGTGCCATGATTTCGAATTCTTTCCTATCTGGTTTCATATTTATGTAGAGTTGCAGAATTAGAACAGGCAAAGGTAGTCTTTTTTTCCGTACCTTTGCGCCAAAAAGACAGATAAATGAAGATTGCCGCTATTGACTTGGGCGAACGCCCCGTGCTGCTTGCCCCGATGGAAGACGTTACCGATCCCGCTTTCCGCCTGATGTGTAAAGAGTTTGGCGCCGACATGGTGTACACCGAGTTCGTGTCGGCCGATGCCCTGATACGCTCGGTCAGCAAAACCGAACAGAAACTGAACATCGGTGATGCCGAACGCCCCGTGGCCATCCAAATCTACGGGCGCGACGTGGCAACAATGGTCGAAGCCGCGAAGATTGTGGAGCAGGCGCACCCCGATGTCATCGACCTCAACTTCGGCTGTCCCGTCAAACGCGTGGCGGGCAAGGGGGCGGGGGCAGGCATGCTGCGCAATGTGCCGCTGATGCTGGAGATTACCCGTGCCGTGGTTGATGCCGTGCGTCTGCCTGTCACCGTCAAGACGCGTCTGGGCTGGGATGCCGACAACAAAATCATCGTTACTCTGGCCGAACAGTTGCAGGATTGCGGCATACAAGCCCTTACCATTCATGGCCGTACCCGCGCACAGATGTACACCGGCGAGGCCGACTGGACGCTTATCGGCGAGGTAAAGAACAATCCGCGTATGCGCATCCCTATTATCGGCAACGGCGACATCACCACCCCGCAACGTGCCCGCGAGTGTTTCGACCGTTATGGCGTGGACGCTATCATGGTGGGGCGTGCCAGCTTCGGCCGTCCGTGGATTTTCAAGGAGATAAAGCATTACTTGCAGACGGGCGAGGATCTTCAGGGCCTGACTCCTGCCTGGAAGTTGGATGTGCTACGCCGTGAGGTGGACGACAGCGTGCGTCTGCTGGACGAGCGGCGAGGCATCCTGCACGTCCGCCGTCACCTGGCTGCCAGTCCGCTGTTCAAGGGCATTCCCAACTTCCGCGAGACACGCATCGCCATGCTGCGGGCAGAGACGCAGGCAGAGTTGCTGGATATTTTCCGGCAGATTGAGCCGCTGCTGGGGATTGGCTCTTCTGCTTCTGACAGACAGCCCGATTCTTTTCTTTGAGATGACCAGCGAGCAGTGCGATGACGAATGCACCGGTGTGTATTCGGCTCTTTGCCGTTAGCGGTCTTTTTTCTTATGCTTTCTTTGGAAACTGCTTGTATATTGGAAGCACGGTGCGTATAGCTTCGGAGCAGGCTTCGTCTATATAGGAAGCAAACGGTGGGCTGTGTGGCTATCCCGGCCTTCCGGCAAAGCAAGGTGGACTGGTTTGGTTTCGGACGCGGACATAAAAAAAGGGCTCCGCTGAGCCCCACCTTTGTTAACCTTAAATTTAGTGCTATGAAAAAAATCATGTGGCAAATGTAAGAGATTTTCTTGTATTGTGCAAGCTCGTTCTGTATCTTTATGCGGCTTTTAAATCTATTTAAAATATTGTGTCCGTTATTTCTTATAAACTGGTAGATAAGATGTGTGTTTTGTGATTAATTATGCTTGAACTTGTGTCGGTTCTGTTGCGGATGGGTAAACATTTCAGATAAATGTCCGTCGGCCACGGAGTCACAAAGGTCTGGAAAAGAAAGAACCCTCTCCGTCGGTTTCCCGGTGCGGAGAGGGTTCCTGTTGATATTAATCAAATGTAGAAAGGAGTCTTGATTAATCTTTCAGCTTGGCGCGGATGAAGTCGCGGTTCAGGCGGGCGATGTTGCTGATGGATACGTTCTTCGGGCACTCAGCCTCGCAGGCACGAGTGTTGGTGCAGTTGCCGAATCCTAATTCGTCCATCTTGGCGAGCATAGCCTTGGCGCGGCGCAGTGCTTCGGGCTTGCCTTGGGGCAGCAGGTTGAGCTGGCTTACCTTGGCAGATACGAACAACATGGCCGAACCGTTCTTGCAGGCAGCTACGCAGGCGCCGCAACCGATGCAGCTGGCAGCATCCATGGCCTCGTCAGCGATGGTCTTCGGGATGAGTATAGCGTTCGCATCTTGCGGGGCACCCGTGTTGACGCTGATATATCCGCCTGCCTGCATGATTTTGTCATAAGCCGTGCGGTCTACCATCAGGTCTTTAATCACCGGGAATCCGGCCGAGCGCCACGGTTCAACCGTGATTACATCGCCATCGTTGAAGCGGCGCATGTAAATCTGACAAGTCGTTGCGCCTTGTGCGGGACCGTGCGGATGTCCGTTGATGTAGAGCGAGCACATGCCGCAGATACCTTCACGGCAGTCATGGTCGAACACTACGGGTTCCTTGCCTTCGCTGATGAGTTGTTCGTTCAGAATGTCCATCATCTCCAGGAACGAGGTATCACCCGGAATGTCTTTCATCTCGTATGTTTCAAATGCGCCCTGTGCCTTCGGACCCTTCTGGCGCCATACTTTTAAAGTAAATGATATATTTTTATCCATTTGTGTGTAGTCTTTAATTGGTTCAACTTCCCGATTAGCTCTTATAGTTACGAGTCTGTACCTTGATGGCTTCATAAACGAGCGGCTCTTTGTACATCACCGGAGCCTTGTCGTCGCTGCCCTGGTATTCCCAGCAAGCCACGTAGAAGTAGTTCTCGTCGTCGCGCTTGGCTTCGCCTTCCTCCGTCTGGTATTCTTCGCGGAAGTGGCCGCCGCAGCTTTCGTTGCGGTTCAGCGCGTCGTAGGCGATCAGTTCGCCCATCGTGATGAAGTCGTTCAGGCGGATGGCCTTGTCTAACTCAACATTCATGCCTTCTTTGTCGCCGGGGATGAACAGTTCGGTTTCGAATTCCTTGCGGATTTCTTTCAGGCGTTTCAGTCCTTCCTTCAAACCTTCGGCTGTACGGCCCATGCCGACATATTCCCACATCACGCGGCCCAGTTCCTTGTGGATGGAGTCGACAGACTTCTTGCCGTGGATGCCCATCAGGTGGTCAATCTTGGCTTGTACGGCCTTCTCTGCTTCGGCAAATTCAGGCAGGTCGGTCGAGAAGCGGGGAACGGTGATTTGGTCTGCCAGATAGTTTTGGATGGTGTAAGGCAATACGAAGTATCCGTCAGCCAGACCCTGCATCAGAGCGGAAGCGCCCAGACGGTTGGCACCGTGGTCGGAGAAGTTACATTCGCCGATAGCAAACAAGCCCTTGATGGTGGTCATCAGTTCGTAGTCTACCCAGATGCCGCCCATGGTGTAGTGGATGGCCGGATAAATCATCATCGGGTTTTCGTAAGGCGATACGTCGGTGATTTCCTCGTACATGTCGAACAAGTTGCCGTAGCGCTGCTCTACTACGTCCTTACCCAAGCGTTGGATGGCTTCAGAGAAGTCGAGGAATACAGCCAGACCGGTGTTGTTCACGCCGTAGCCCTTGTCGCAACGCTCCTTGGCAGCACGGCTGGCCACATCGCGCGGCACCAGATTACCGAAGGCCGGGTAGCGGCGCTCTAAGTAGTAGTCGCGGTCTTCTTCGGGGATGTCCTTGCCTTGCAGCGTGCCTTCCTGCAGCTTCTTGGCATCTTCCAGTTTCTTCGGCACCCAGATGCGGCCGTCGTTACGCAGCGATTCAGACATCAGCGTCAGCTTAGACTGCTTGTCGCCGTGTACGGGGATACATGTCGGGTGAATCTGTACGTAAGCGGGGTTGGCAAAGAGGGCACCCTTGCGGTAGCAAGCCATAGCAGCCGAACAGTTGCAGGCCATAGCGTTGGTAGACAGGAAGTAAGTGTTTCCGTATCCGCCAGTAGCGATGACAACGGCATGGGCGGCAAAACGCTCCAGTTTGCCCGTCACCAGATTCTTGGCAATGATACCGCGGGCGCGGCCGTCGATAACAACGACATCCTGCATCTCATAGCGGGTGAAGAGCTTCACACTGCCGGCTGCCACTTGGCGGCTCAGGGCAGAGTAGGCACCCAGCAACAGCTGCTGACCGGTTTGCCCTTTGGCGTAGAAAGTACGGGATACCTGTGCGCCACCGAAAGAACGGTTGGCCAGCGTGCCGCCGTATTCGCGAGCGAAAGGAACACCCTGTGCCACGCACTGGTCGATGATATTGCAGGAAACTTCGGCCAGACGATATACGTTGGCTTCGCGGGCACGATAGTCACCACCCTTTACTGTATCGTAGAACAGACGGTATACGGAGTCACCGTCGTTTTGGTAATTCTTGGCAGCATTGATACCACCCTGCGCAGCGATGGAGTGAGCGCGGCGGGGAGAATCCTGAATGCAGAAGTTGAATACTTTGAAGCCCATTTCGCCGAGTGAGGCAGCGGCACTGGCACCTGCCAGACCCGTACCTACCACGATGATGTCCAAACGGCGCTTGTTGGCAGGGTTAACCAGTTTCTGATGAGCCTTGTAGTTAGTCCATTTCTCTGCTACCGGTCCTTCCGGTATTCTTGAATCTATCTTAGTCATATTCTTGTTTTTTAAGTGGATGTTGAAAAGGTTATTGGCCCGTCAACGTGTTAGATGAGAGATTTGATATAGAACACAACGACTACCAATGCGAAGCAGATGACTACGATGGTAGCATAGATATTGGAGATGCATTTCCAACGGTTGATCCAAACTTTGTTGTTCCAACCCAGCGTCTGCATAGAACTCCAGAAACCGTGAGTCAGGTGGAACCACAGGGCAGCCAGCCAGATGAGATAGAGAACGACGAACACGGGGTTGGAGAATGTACGCTCGATGTGATAGATACCGTCAGCGGCGTATGCCAGTGTCAGTGTGTCGGCGTGCATGCCCATGCCGTGCATCAGTTCGGGCAACATCATGTTCGACCAGAAGTTAACCAAGTGCAGAATCAGACCCAGGATGACAATCAGGCCCAGCACCAGCATGTTTTGTGATGCCCATTCCACCTCTTTGCGGCGGTCCGTTACGGCATAGTGTTCGGTTCCGCGTGCCTTACGGTTCTGCATAGTCAGCCAGAAGGCATAGATAATGTGAATGATGAACAACACGGCCAGTGCCAGCGTGGCGGCTACCGCATACCAGTTTGCTCCCAGGAACTCACAAACCGCGTTGTACCCGTTGGCGGAAACGAGCGCAACCAGGTTCATCGCCATGTGAAACGTCAGAAACAGGATAAGGGCGATACCGGTAACGCTCATCACCACTTTCCTTCCTACAGATGAATTACTTAACCACATAAATGATTGAATTAAAGTTATTTAAATTGTTAGAAAATGTCATTTGCAAGGCTGATTCTGCTAACTCCTTGCAAAAGTATATGAAAAACCTTTATCAAACAAGCGATTAAGAAAATAATTCCACCATCAATGTGCATTCGGTGCTTTTTCCAACCATATTAATTCGTATCTTTGCCGCCGGTATTTATCCATAATTATATGAAGAGGTTTTTTCTGCTTATGGCATTCCTGCTCCCTGTTGTATTGCCTTTGTCGGCGCAGAACTGGGACATCAACACCGTGCACCGTATCAATGGCTGGGACGGGAAGTTTATCCGTAATTATAATAAGGTAATATCGAAATCCGAGCCTTATCTGGCTGTAGGTGTTCCCGTGGCCATGGCTCTTACCGCTTGGATAAAAGACGACAAAGACCTGTTGAAAGACGCCTTGTATGTAGGCACCAGTGTGGCGGGTACGTTCATTGTCACTTACGGTATGAAATATCTGGTGGGGCGCGACCGTCCTTATGAGCGATATCCTGACCGGGTACACCCTTACAGCATTGAACACAGCCCTTCGTTCCCATCGGGGCATACCGCTACGGCCTTTGCCCTGGCCACATCGCTCAGCATCCGTTATCCCAAGTGGTATGTCATTGCTCCTTCTGCCTTGTGGGCTTGCTCGGTGGGCATCTCGCGCATGAACGAAGGGGTGCATTATCCTTCCGACGTGTTGGCCGGTGCTGCTATCGGAGCAGGTTTTGCCGTGGCCAATATTTACATTAACCGCTGGCTTAACCGTTGGCTTTTCGGAGAATGATACCTGCTTATGCCGCATAGACTCGACACCAACCGCCAGTTCATGATAGGCAATGGGCTGCTGGCCTTTGCCGTTATCGGCGTGGTGGTAGTCTTCACCATCCTGAGTTTGCGCACGCAGCGTGCGGGCGGAACCCGGCGGCAGCCTGCCGGAGTCTGTACGGTTCTTTTCGGACGCTCTTTATCGGGGGATACCCTTACGGTCTATCTCAACGACAGTCTGCTTTGTCATTCTCTGGCAGTGACCGACACTTCGTGTCTGCGTGTTAGCCTTCCTGCCGAACATTGTGCTCTCTTGGTGGTGGATGAGTCTACCGGTCTGCTTTCTGTCCTGTCGCTGGAAGAGGGGAATACCTGTCGCCTGGAAAAGAAAGACGGGAAGATAGTAATGAGTCCTTGAAGGCTCTCTCGTACATCTTCCCGTCGGATGCTTTTTCACGGGCGGTGTCTCTTTGGACTTGTCTCCCGCCGTGTGTTATTCTTCTATATGTACATTCGTCACCCGTTCCAGGCAGAACCGGTCGCGGTTGAAATGGAAAGGTGGATAGTCGGTGTTTTGGCAGATGATGTTGCGGCGGAACCACAGCCCGTCTACAGATTTGGCATATAGCACAGGGGCATCGAACATCTCGAATTCATTATCCTCTATGACGATGCCTTTGCCGTGCCCTCCGTGGAAGTACTGTTGCTGTCTGTCCAGTGCAGGTATCTCCGGATAGATGGAGATGACCGCATTGGTAAACTGGTACAAGCTGGTCAGTGCGTTGACAAAGCGGTTGCGCCGGATGAGCACATCGCGGCAGGCCCCCGTCTCATACCATCCGTTGCAGTCGCCGCAGAGCAGGATGGCAGTGCCCGAGGTGTGGTCGAACAGATTATCTTCCACCACAGTGCGGCGCGGCGTACTGAACAAAGCTCCGCGGGCGCGGTTGTTGCGTATGGTATTTTTAGCAAAGAGCACTTCGGGCGTCCACGTCAGGTTTTCTATTCCATAGGCCCCGGTTTCACTGATTTCCTTGTCTAAGGGAGCCTTGAAAGTGATGATGAACTCGTGTGCTCCCTCCACCGTTGGCTGGTCGTAGGGGTGGATGGAGTCGATGCAGTTGGCTGTGCCGGCAATCTCCATGGTATGAGCGCGTACAAACTGCACCGAGTCGCCCGGTTCGCCCCAGCGGAATCCCCACGACTGTCCGTGCATGTAGCGTCCCACCAGTGTGTGGTCATCTACCCGGCGCACTACCTTCAGGTACGTGCCGTGAATGTTGATGGCATCGTCCATCATGCCCTCATACAGTCCGCCGCATGAAGAGATGGCGCCTTTGCAGCCCGAAAAGTGCGTGGCATCGGCCTGGGTAGTAAAGCAGCGCGGGTCGTCTTCGCCCTTCAGGCAAACGTTGAAATTGTCCAGCGTGATGTTTTCGCAGAGTTGCGCCAGCAGTCCCATGCCCTCGGCATAATGTACACGGATGTTTTCCAGTCGGGTATCGGTGTTGCCATAGAGGAAGATGCCGGGCGTGGGGCGTCCCCATCCGCGCATGACAAAGCGCATGCCGGGTTTCAGTGCGGCATTTTTCCATTGCGGGGCATGTATCTGTCCGTCGGGAGTCTGGTAAACTCCCTTGGTGTTGCAGCCGAGGTCGCCGGTATTGTAAACCAGTCGTTTGGTATTGGCTTCGAAGGCCACTCCCCAACTGTGGCGCACGGTCCAGTCTCTGCCGTATGCCTCGAAGACCGAATCGGGCGTGATGCGCCAGCGTACCCATTCCTCCGGCCGGAAGGTGATGCCGTCTACGGTGTCACTCTGGGTGATGTGCACTTGCGCGATGTGTGGGTTTTCGAAGTCAATGCTGAAATTTTTCAGCACACATTGCCGGGAGTCCTGCAAGACGATGGGAAGCATCCGTCCGTGGAAGACGAAGCGGGCTCCTCCTCCGTCTAAAGTCACTCCCTGCAGGTCTTCCATCGCGAAACCTACTATCTTGGGGTTATCCTGGTCGTGGTTGGAGATGTAACAAGTGCGTCGGGCTGCTTTTTCCGGATAAAAGTCATAACGTCCCGGAGCGAAGCGCAGCACGATGGTTTCTCCACCGGCAGACAGCTTGCGTGCCTTGTCCAGCAGTTTCTGAACCCGGGGTGACATGTCGGTACGGGTATCCGGGCGGATGCCGTAACGGCTGGCATCAATCACTTGTTGGGCGCAAAGCCACGAACAAAACAGCGGCAGCATGAAGCTTAAACATAGTTTCTTCATAATCATAATCTTTTGATCTACTTTTTTCCGTATATCTGTCTGGAGTTATGTGAAGCCGTTAAAGCTTGCCGGCGCGGACTTTCCTCAATATCGTCTGCAGTTCGAAGAGCTTTTCGGGGTACTGGGTAGCCACGTTTTCCCGTTCGTCTCCTTTTCCTTTCATGTCATAGAGCTGCGGGATGCTGCAATTGCCGGTTTCTATCTTCGGTCCCCAGGTAATCATGGCAGGGCCGTCGTTGGGTTCAATGTATTTCCAGTCTTTGGTGCGGACAGACAGCACGTGGTTAGAAGCGAGTTCCACCACCCAGGGACGGTCGGTCGTGTCGGTTCCCAGCAGATTGCCCAGCCGTTTCTGGCTGTCGGGGGCGCTTCCTTTGGGCAAGCGTGCCTGGATAAGTTCTCCCAAGGAAGCCATCCAGTCGATTTGCGAAATCAGCACGTCAGACACCTGCCCTTTGGCGACTTTGGCAGGCCAGCGCACGATGGCGGGCACCATGGTTCCTCCTTCGAAAGCGCTGTATTTGTTGCCTCTCCAGGGGCCGGCCGGGCTGTGTCCGTTCAGTAATTCTTCTGCGCGGTCGTCATATCCGTCGTCCACCACGGGGCCGTTGTCGCTCGACAAGATGACCAATGTGTTTTCTGCCAGTCCCAGTTTCTCCAGCGCTTCCATAATCTGCCCTACACTCCAGTCAAACTGTGCGATGGCATCTCCACGCAGTCCCATCGGGTTCTTCCCGCGGAACCGTTCGTGCGGGAATCGGGGCACATGCACGTCATTGGTAGCGAAGTACATAAAGAACGGTTCGTCTTTGTGCTGTTTCATAAACTGTATGGCATGTGTCGTAATGGAATCGGCAATGTTCTCATCTTTCCAGAGCGCCTTTCCGCCCCCTTTCATATATCCGATGCGGCTGATGCCGTTGACGATGGACTGGTCGTGTCCGTGACTGGGTTTCAGGTTATAGAGTAGTTCCGGATTGTCTTTCCCTGTCGGTTCGCCGGGAAAATTCTTTTTGTAACTGACCTCGATAGGCGCACTCTCGTCGTAGTTGGCCACTTCTCCGTTTTCGATGAACACGCAAGGCACGCGGTCGGCCGTGGCAGCCATGATGTAGTGGTAGTCGAAGCCCAGGTCGGCAGGCGAAGCAGCCAGCGGTGCGTTCCAGTCCTGCGTGCCGGTTTGGTCGCCCAATCCCAGGTGCCATTTGCCGATGGCGGCGGTGGCATAGCCTGCATGTTTAAACATATCGGCCATGGTGAACTGCACGGGCCGGATAATCATTCCGGCATTTCCAGCCGCCACGTCCGTGTCTGGACGTCTCCAGGCATACTCGCCCGTCAGCAGAGAATAGCGTGAGGGAGTGCTGGTGGCAGCCACGGCATGTACGTTGGTAAACCGGATTCCTTCATCGGCCAACCGGTTCACATGAGGGGTTTCAACGTTTTTGTCGCCGTAGCATTGCAGGTCGCCATAGCCTAAGTCGTCGGCATAGATGATAATGACGTTGGGTTTTTCAGGGTCCGGGCGGGAGGTTTTGTCTTGGACTGCTTCGGCTCCGTAGGCAGTATGCCAGCATGCCAGTGACGGCAACAGAGCCATTGGGAAAAGATGTTTCATTGTCAGCTTATTGGTTTAAATGTTCTGTAATGGTTCTCTTAAAGATTAAAGGATGCTTGTAAAGATACCGCTTTGCTTTACAAACATCCTCTTTATTTAATTTCTATTCACGTAAATTAGGATTAATAATCTCTTCGGACGACAGAACAAACCTTCCGCAACCTGCCTTATAAGGGAATTGCCGCTGCCATTGCCTCTTTGGCGCGGGTTGGGAAGAGAGCCCCCTGTTACACCCTCATGGGGAAAATAGTTGTTTCGTATGTCAGCGCACCGTTCCGTCCGGACTGATGTTCAGGTAGATGTCACGTTCGCCCTTTTCCATCTCCACGCGGTAATACATATCTCCGGGCGTTTCAATGCCGTCGATGTCATCCAGCCGGTAGTCGGGGTGAGCGGCCTGTGCGGCATCCTGCACCACCTGGGGCACTTCGCTGTAGGGCGGATTGTAGTCGGTCTCCGTCATCAGCCACTCATAGCTTTGGGAGAACCAGGCCGACTTCTCGTAACGGTCTTCGTAGAAATCAGCTTCGTAGGCATTTTCCCGTCCGTTCCATTCCCATTTCACGTAATTCACGTCTACATTGGGGAACTGGGCTGTAAAGGCCGCTTGCAATTCGGGCGTTGCCACGATGTCCTTGTCGTCATCGTCATCGCAACTTTGCAATCCGAAGGTAAACACACCTGCCAGCAACAGCATAAACAAACTCTTGGTTTTCATCATTACTTCTTTTTTCATATTCCGTATATTTTTAATGTTCTCTGCATGCAAAGATAGAGGGCGATTTGGGAAAGATTTGGGAATAAAGAGAAATATGTCGGGAAAAATAGCCTGAATGGCGCCGCGAATCAGAAGGATACTTTCGCGCATGGCCATCCTTATAGCTTCTGTTGTGGCTGATAACCAGAGTCTTACTCCTTATATATAACCAGCGTGCTTCTTATAGGTTGGCAGGCTGCTTTTTATCTGTTAGCACGCTGCTTTTTATATAGAAGAAAGATTTCAATGATAAAGATGTACAAAAAACAGCGGATATAGTTGGAATACGTTAAACTTTATCTTACATTTGCGGAAAATTGAAACATCCCGATACCGGAAACACATCAGATCAGAACAATGGATACAAGCAAGATTGTGGGCGAGAAAATAAAATCGCTCCGCGAAAGCCGCAACATCACGATGGAAGAACTGGCGCAACGCTCAGGACTGGCCATCGAACAGGTAGAACGTATTGAGAACAATATCGACCTGCCCTCGCTGGCGCCACTCATCAAGATTGCGCGCGTGCTGGGTGTACGCCTTGGCACTTTTCTCGACGACCAAGACGAGACAGGGCCCACTGTATGCCGCCGGGCCGAGGCGGGTGATACCATCAGTTTCTCGAACAATGCCATACAGAGCCGCAAGCACATGGAATATCATTCGCTGGCACGCTCCAAAGCCGACCGTCACATGGATCCTTTCATTATTGATGTGTCTGCCACGGACGATATGGATTTCGTGCTTTCCTCGCACGAAGGCGAAGAATTTATCTATGTACTGCAGGGTTGCATGGAAATCAGCTACGGCAAGAATACGTACCTGCTGAACGAGGGAGACAGCATCTATTACGACTCCATCGTGCCCCATCACGTACACGGCTATCAGGGGCAGGCAGCCAGAATCCTGGCCGTGGTCTATACACCGGCGTGAAGGCCGTGCTTCCCGCGGGAAGGGAAGGAATTTGGTATAAAAAACGATAAATATTTATAGCACCGTGTTATACGAACGCACCCTCGGCCAATGGCTGGAACATTGGGCCGAAACGACACCGGACAAAGAATACATTGTCTACTCCGACCGCAATCTGCGCTTCACCTGGAGCCAGTTCAACCGGCGCGTGGACGATATGGCGCGTGGACTCATCGCCATAGGCGTCACCCGTGGCACACACGTGGGCATCTGGGCGGCCAATGTGCCCGACTGGCTGACGCTGCTTTATGCCTGCGCCAAGATAGGAGCCGTCTATGTGACGGTAAACACCAGCTACAAACAGGCTGAATTGGAATATCTCTGCCAGAATTCGGACATGCACACGCTGTGCATTGTCAACGGCGAAAAAGACAGCGACTTCGTGCAGATGACCTACCAGATGTTGCCCGAACTGCGCACCTGCCAGCGCGGACATCTGCAGAGCAAACGATTCCCTTATATGCGCAACGTGGTCTACGTGGGGCAGGAGAAGCACCGCGGAATGTACAACACGGCCGAACTGCTCCTGTTGGGCGAGAACGTCGACAACAGCCAGCTGGACAGACTGAAGGCGCAGGTTACTTGCCACGATGTGGTAAACATGCAGTACACGTCGGGCACTACGGGATTTCCCAAAGGCGTGATGCTGACACATTATAATATTGCGAACAACGGATACCTGACGGGCGAACACATGAAGTTTACGTCCGACGACAAACTCTGCGTCTGTGTCCCTCTGTTCCATTGCTTCGGCGTGGTGCTGGCTACCATGAACTGCCTGACACACGGTTGCACCGAGGTGATGGTGGAACGTTTCGACCCGCTTGTGGTATTGGCTTCGGTACACAAAGAACGCTGCACTGCCCTCTACGGCGTGCCTACCATGTTCATTGCCGAACTGCATCATCCCATGTTCGACCTCTTCGATCTCTCCAGCCTGCGCACGGGAATCATGGCAGGTTCGCTCTGCCCCGTAGAACTGATGAAGCAGGTAGAGGAGAAGATGTTCATGCGGGTGACCAGTGTCTATGGCTTGACCGAAGCCTCGCCCGGTATGACGCACAGTCGCATCGACGACCCTGCCGAAGCACGCTACAACACCGTGGGCCGCGACTTCGAACACACCGAGGTACGCGTCATCGACCCTGCTACAGGCGAGGAGTGTCCTGTCGGCGTGCAGGGCGAGATGTGTTGCCGGGGCTACAACGTGATGAAGGGCTACTACAAAAATCCTGAAGCCACTGCCGAGGTGATAGACAAGGATGGCTTCCTGCACAGCGGCGATTTGGGCGTGAAAGACGAGCAGGGCTATTACCGCATCACCGGGCGTATCAAAGACATGATTATCCGTGGTGGCGAAAATATCTACCCGCGCGAAATCGAAGAGTTCCTCTATCAGTTGCCAGGGGTGAAGGATGTGCAGGTGGCAGGCATCCCCTCGAAGAAGTATGGCGAAGCCGTAGGTGCCTTCATCATACTCAAGGAAGGAGCCGATTTGCAGGAAAGTGATGTGCGCGACTTCTGCATGGGCAAAATCTCGCGTTACAAGATTCCCAGGTATATCTTCTTCGTCAAAGAGTTCCCCATGACCGGCAGCGGCAAGATTCAAAAGTTCAGGCTCAAGGACGTAGGACTGCAACTCTGCCGGGAGCAAGGAATCGAAATCATTTGAGGCAGCACCAGTAACAACATATTTTGTATATACATATATCATTAATTATCCCAATTTACTTAACACATCAAACGTATGAAGAAACTAACCAAGTACGCCTGCCTGCTGACGGCCATAGCCGGTCTCGCAGCTTGTTCGGGCGGCAAAGTGCAGGGAAGCTACGACGTGGTTCCGCTTCCTAACGAAATGAATGAACAGGGCTCTGCTCCATTCGTGCTGACATCGTCTACTCCTATCTGTTATGCCGAGGGTGACACGGTGCTGCAACGGGTAGCCAACTATCTGGCCGGATACATCCAGGATGCTACGGGCAAGTTGCCTAAGGTGAAAGCCGGTGAAGGCGGCAGCTGCATCCATCTCTCTGTAGCTTCGGACATTGAGAATCCCGAAGGCTACCGGTTGCTTGTCTCACAAGACGGCATTGAAATTGCCGGTGGCTCGCCTGCCGGTGTGTTCTATGGTGTGCAGACACTGCGCAAGTCTATTCCTGCCAACGCAAAGGGCATGGACATCGAGCTGCCTGCTGTGCAAATCAACGACGCTCCCCGCTTCGCTTACCGCGGCTTGCATTTTGACGTATCGCGCCACTTCTTCTCTGTGGACTCTGTGAAACGCTTCATCGACATGCTGGCGCTGCACAATATGAATACGCTGCACTGGCACCTGACCGATGACCAGGGCTGGCGTATCGAGATCAAGAAATATCCCAAGCTGACCGAAATAGGCTCACAACGCAAGGAAACGGTCATCGGACATAACTCCGGCAAGTATGACGGTAAACCTTACGGTGGCTTCTACACGCAGGACCAGATCCGTGATGTTATCCGTTATGCGCAAGACCGTTTTGTTACGATTGTTCCCGAAATAGACCTGCCGGGTCACCAGCTGGCTGCCTTGGCCGCTTATCCGGAGCTGGGCTGCACGGGCGGACCGTATGACGTATGGACTATGTGGGGCATTTCGGACGATGTCATTTGTGCCGGCAACGACCAGGCTATGCAGTTCCTGGAGGATGTCTTGGCTGAAGTCATCGACCTCTTCCCCTCGGAATATATCCACGTGGGTGGCGACGAGTGTCCCAAGGTGCGCTGGGAGAAATGTCCCAAGTGCCAGGCACGTATCAAGGCTGAGGGAATCCGCGGCGACCGCGAACACTCTGCTGAGATGTATCTGCAGAGCTACGTCATCAGCCGCATGGAGAAGTTCGTGGAAAGCAAGGGACGACACATCATCGGATGGGACGAAATCCTTGAAGGCGGACTGGCTCCCAACGCTACGGTGATGAGCTGGCGTGGTACAGCAGGTGGTATTAAGGCTGCACAAATGAAGCACAATGTCATTATGACACCCAATAACTACCTCTACTTTGACTATTACCAGTCTACCGATACAGAGAACGAGCCGATTGCCATAGGCGGGTATGTGCCGGTAGAGAAGGTGTACTCTTTTGAACCCACCGATGGTATTCCCGAAGAATATCAGCAGTACATCATCGGTGTACAGGCTAATCTGTGGACTGAATACATCCCGACGTTCAGTCAAGTAGAATACATGGAAATGCCGCGTATGGCTGCCTTGGCTGAAGTGCAGTGGAGAGACAAGGACCAGAAGAAGGACTACAACGAGTTCTTGCCGCGCCTGATTCGTTTCACCGAACTGTATGACCAGCAGGGGTATAACTATGCCAAGCACATCTTCGACATCCACGCTGAGATTTCTACAGACAGCGAAAGCAACGAGGTAGTAGTGACGCTGACCACTCAGTCGAACGGCGAAATTCACTACACATTGGACGGTACCGACCCTACGGCAGCCAGTCCTAAATATGAGGCTCCCTTGCGTATCAAGCAGAATGCCGAAGTCAAGGCAGTGGTTATCCGTCCTGACGGTGGACAAAGCCGCATGTTCAGTGAGAAAATCACCTTTAATAAGGCTACAACCAAGGCTGTCACCCTGCGCGAAGCTCCGAGCAAGGGTTATGACTTCAACGGCGGTGTGGAGCTGACCGATGGTCTGACCGGTGGAGAGAACTACAAGACCGGCCGTTGGCTGGGCTTCCAGGGCAAGGACATGGACGCCGTTATCGACCTGAAGGAGCCGACTGAGTTCAGCAAGGTGTCTTTCAACACCAACGTGGTGAAGGGTGACTGGATTATGGGAACCTCTGGTATCACCGTCAAAGTGTCGGACGATGGAAAGACCTTCAAGGAAGTGTATTCCAAGGCTGTTCCTGCGCTGAACAAAGACGACAAAGACGGCATCTATCCGCAGGAAGTGACGTTTGACCCCGTTACAGCCCGTTATGTCGAGGTGATTGTGAAAAGCAGCAAGCTGCCCGCCTGGCACGGTGGAGCCGGACACCCTGCTTTTGTCTTTGTCGATGAAATCTGTCTTGAATAATAGGCTTTAGGAAATAAATAAGCACAAAAAAAGAGAAAGTCTTCGCAGGCTTTCTCTTTTTTTGTGTTCATCTTCCGTTGCCCGCTCCTTGGGAAGCCGAAGGAGGAAACAGTGCCTCTTTAGTCTGCCTTATCCGATGTAGAGATTAAGCTCCAAGTACAGGTAATCGTGCCCGTCTACCTGACTTGTCTCAAACTGAATTTTGTCTTCACGGGCAAGCCAACCGATTGCAGCGTTCAAATCGCGGTCAGACAAGCCCGTTTCCGCTTTCAGTTCATTGTACTCCCATTTGCGGTTATGGTCCAACAGACGCCATATCTTTCCCGCATTCTGTCCGATACTCAGTGCATCCATGATAGTGACTTTTTAATATGAAGGTTAATAAACTAATCAAGTTTGGTCAGCCAAAGTTAACAAAATACTTATTATCTGCCAACTTTGGGGGTGCCTTTAATAACTATTAACAACGGGCTCCGGACAACGGAACATTATTCTTCCTTTACAGGATAATTCAAGTTGGCTTCCGTGGCTTGCTCCAATACTTCATGCAGGTATTTGGCTGCTTCCCAGCGGGCCATGGGCAGGTCGTGCAGCAGGTAGTTGCCGCAATCGGCGGGAGCGGCGCCGGGCACTTCGCCCTCGTAGCTGGCAATGAATCGGAAAGTCTTTTGCATCAGCGGCAGGATGTCGGCGGGTGTCAGGTCGCCTCGCATCAGCAAGTAGTTGCCTGTCAGGCAGCCCATGGGCCCCCAGTAGACAATGCGGTCTTTCCACTCGGGATCGTTGCGCAGGTAGGTAGCTGCCAAGTGCTCGATGGTGTGCAGAGCGCCCGGATGCAGGGCCGGCTCGCGGTTCGGTTCTTTCATTCGGATGTCAAATGTGGTGACTGTCTCTCCTCCCACCTCGTCTTTGCGGGATACGTAGATGCCGCGCAACAGGTGGATGTGGTCGATGGTAAAACTGGGTATTTTATTCATTGTATGAAAATGTTTGATTAGGTTCTGCCCATCTGCCCCGGGAGGCAGGCGGGCAGGCAAAGGCAGGATAAACCGATGCCTTTGCCTGTAGCTTGTATCTGTCTTGTTATCAGGTTCTTGGTGCTTATATATTAGCAGCCTGCTTCTTATATGTCGGCAGTCTGCTTCTACTATATAGGCAATCAGCTTCTTATAGATGATGAAGGCGATTCCTTCCTGTTGCCTTGCTTTTCCGTCTTTACAGTTCGTTGGCTCTGATACCCTTCAGCCGTTCGAGGAAAAGTCTGGTCGTGCGGAAGGAGCGGTCGGCCATCGTCTTCCAGAAACCCTCGTATTGTTGCTGGTGATGGTCTGCCCCCGGTGTATCGCTGATGATGCGGAAACTGATGAACGGTATATGGGCCAGGAAACACGTCTGTGCGATGGCTGCCGATTCCATATCCACAGCCAAGGCTTGTGGGAAATGCGCCTTGATGCTGTTCAATTCGTCAAGACGTGTGATGAAGCGGTCTCCCGTGCAGATGAGTCCTGCGTGTATGCGGTTTTCCACATCGTCTTCTTCGTTCAATGCCAAGGCTTGTTCCACCCATGAGGCAGGTGCCTGGTAAAAGACCGGCAGTCCTTGCACTTGTCCGTAGGCATTTCCTTCGCCGCACCATACGTCGTGGTATGCCACTTGGGCACCTACTACCACATCTGTCACATTGAGCACATCGTCCAGTCCGCCGGCTACTCCGGTGCTCACCACGCAGTCGGGTGCGAAATGTCGGATAATGGCCGAGGCTCCCAAGGCGGCATTTACCTTGCCGATGCCGCAGCGGGTGAGGCAGAGGGTGTTGTTGCCCAGTTTTCCTTCGCTGTACTGATAGCGTCCGTGCGACAGTTCGCGAACCGAATCCAGTTCTGCGACCAGCCGTTCGTGCTCACTGTCCATGGCGCTGATTACTCCTATCTTCATAAAATTCAAAAAGAATGATTGGTTCTGGTTTTCGGGACAAATGTACGACAAATATTCCGTAATAATGCCAAATTTATTTCCGTTTGCGTGGTCTTTGCGTTATCTTTGCGGCGAAATAAAGGAAACAGACCGTTTCTCTTTCCTTATTAACAAGCATTGCAATGAAAAAATATCTTCCCGACATCCTTGTCATTGTGGCTTTCGCCGTATTGTCTTTTGTCTACTTCTTTCCGGCAGACACGGAAGGACGTATTCTTTTCCAGCACGACACGGCGGCTGGAGCCGGAGCGGGCCGTGAGGCACAAGAGTATTACGAACGTACGGGCGAGCGTACCCGTTGGACCGATGCCTTGTTTGGAGGTATGCCTACGTATCAGATTTCACCTTCTTACGATTCTACCGGCGTGCTTTCGACGGTGCAGCGCATCTATCAGTTGTTTCTGCCCAATTACGTCTACCTGACGTTCATCATGATGCTGGGTTTCTACATCCTGCTGAGGGCCTTCGGCATTCCGGCATGGTATGCGGGCATCGGCGGCGTGTTGTGGGCCTTCTCGTCTTATTTCTTTATCCTGATTTCGGCGGGACATATCTGGAAGTTCATCACCCTGGCCTACATACCGCCTACCATTGCGGGCATGGTGCTGGTGTATCGCGGACGGTTGCTGGCGGGAGGTGTGGTGACCGCGCTGTTTGTGGCGCTGCAGATTGTGTCCAATCACGTGCAGATGTCCTACTACTTCCTGTTTGTCATGCTCTTCCTGGCCATAGCCTATGGGGTACAAGCCTGGCGCACGCAGACAATGCCACAGTTTCTCCGTGCCACAGCCGTGTTGGTCGTGGCGGGTCTGGTGGGCGTAGCCATCAATCTTTCGAATCTCTATCATACCTATACTTATAGCAAAGAGACCATGCGCGGCAAGAGCGAGCTGGTGCAGACCGGTGATGCTGCCAAGCAGACCAGCGGCGGCTTGGACCGCGACTATATCACGCAGTGGAGCTATGGTATTGACGAGACTTGGACGTTGCTGGTGCCCAATTATAAGGGCGGCGCTTCGGTCCCCTTGTCGATGAGTGAAACGGCTATGGAGAAGGCCAACCCCAGGTATGCCGGTCTCTATAATTCGCTGACGCAATACTTCGGCACGCAACCCATGACGGCCGGTCCGGTTTATGTGGGTGCTTTTGTGCTGTTCCTCTTCCTCATGGGCTGTTTTGTGGTGAAGGGACCGTTGAAGTGGGCGCTGTTGGGCGGCACGGTGTTCTCTATCTTGTTGTCGTGGGGTAAAAACATGATGTGGCTGACAGACTTGTTCATCGACTATGTGCCGATGTACGACAAATTCCGCGCCGTATCGTCCATCCTGGTTATTGCTGAGTTTACTATTCCGCTGCTGGCCATGCTGGCATTGGTCAAGATACTGAAAGAGCCCGAATTGTTGCGGAAACAGTGGAAGGGATTGGTTGTATGCTTGGTGCTGACAGCGGGCGTGGCGCTTTGGATGGCTGTTCCAGGTACGCCTTCACCTGCCCATTATGTGCCTGCTCAGGAGATGCAGATGCTGCAAAGTGCTGCCGATCAGGGGTACCTGCCTGCTCAGGAGTTGCCCGGTATCCTGGCCAATCTGTCTGAGATGCGCGCTGCACTGGTGCAGTCCGATGCTTTGCGCAGCTTTGTTATTGTGATGGTGGGCGTGTTGTTGCTGTGGCTCTATGCGGCCGGCAAGCTGCGCAGGGCGTTCGCCGTGGGTGGCATCGCACTGCTGTGTTTGGTTGATATGTGGAGCGTCAATAAGCGCTACCTCAACGACGAACAGTTCGTGTCTGCCTCTACGCAACAGACCACCTTCGCACAAACGGCTGCCGACAAATTCATCCTGCAAGACAAGGACCCGGATTACCGCGTGCTGAACCTGGCATCGAACACTTTCAATGAAAACAATACGTCTTATTGGCACAAGAGCATCGGCGGTTATCATGCTGCCAAGCTGCGCCGCTACCAGGAACTGATTGACCATCACATTGCACCCGAGATGCAGGCTCTTTACAGCGAAATCGTCAACAAGAACGGACAGATGGACAGTGTGGATGCTGCCAAATATCCTGTACTGAACATGCTGAACATGCGCTATGTCATCCTGCCGGGTGCCGAGCAGGGACAGACCATACCGTTGCGCAATCCGTATGCGCTGGGCAACGGCTGGTTTGTGGACCGTGTGCAATACGTAACCAATGCCAACGAAGAGATAAATGCCCTGCAAGGTATGGACCCCGCCACTACAGCCGCCGTAGACCAACGTTTCCGCGATGCTCTGCAAGGCTTGGAACAGCCGCATAAGGACAGCCTGAGCGTTGTGCGTCTGACGGCTTATGAACCTAACCGTGTGGTGTACGAAACAGAGAACACGGGCGACGGTGTGGCTGTATTCTCCGAAATCTATTATCCGGACGGCTGGCAAGTGACCGTCGATGGTGAACCTGCGCCGCTTGCCCGCGCCAACTACGTGCTTCGTGCCCTCTATCTCCCTGCCGGGAAGCATACGGTGGAAATGCACTTCGACCCGCAGAGTCTGCATGTCACCGAAGGCATTGCCTACGCAGGATTGTCATTGCTGGCTGTCGGAGCATTGGTCGCTGTGGGATTGGGATGGCGGCGCAGTCGGCGGAAAGAGATTTAAAAATGATATGTTCCCGCCAAGCCCAGCACGTGTGTCCCCTTGGCGGGACTATCCTGAAAGAGATAGAACACGTCGCCGGTCCATCCCTGGCTTAGCGGAAAAGACGAACCGCCGCGGTAGCGCACACGGGTCAGCGAGAACCCTCTGCCTGCAGCCAGGTCATTGAATGTTTCTACCGAGACATAAGGCGATATCCCATTGCGCGGCAAGGTACATGCCAGCCTGAGCCGTTGGCGCAACAGCATCTCCCGGAAACCGTTCTTGCCAAAGGTATGTTCGTATTTTTCACGTAGCGAGAGCTCCAGTCCCCGGCACAGCCGAGTGGAGAATGTGGCGCGCAGGCGGTAGCAATGATACACCATCCACCCTTGTGCGTCCAAGTTGTTAACAGATAACTCGTAGTTAACGCCCAGCGACAGCCGGGGCAGCACATTCCGTGCCACGGCAAGGTAGACCACGGCACAATCCGTCCGGCGCACGCGGTCTTTCGTGCGCCATTCCAATATGCCGTCCAGTTCCAGGCCGGTCCGTTTCCAGTCATAAACCATTTCCACGCTGGTCCACGTGGCAAAATCTTGAGTCTGAGCCACGACCATCTCCGGCCGCGACAACAGTAAGAGGGCAGCGGCTGCCACCCCTCGTAACAGCTTTCTGTTCATGATATTAAATTTGTTTGTGGCAGACAAGCGGGCTAAAGAAGCTTGTCTTGGGTATTGAGAGTTGAAGTTGCAAATACCTGCCGGACTTCGGCCGGCAGGTGTTTGCCTTATTAGCGCATCATGTTTTTCCTGATTGAGAATTTCACAATTGCCATGGCATTAACCTGCTCCAGCGGCAAGTCCATCGGTTCGTGGTGTGGGTCGTAGCTTACCAGCCTGATGTGTCCCGGTTGCTCCGAGCGGTTGACGTACTTCACGGTCAGATACTCATCGCCTCCACGTTGGAATGATACGAGGTATGTCTCACCGTAGATGACATCGTTGAAGTCTTGAATGAAGCGGAATCCCACGATGTCGCCCGATTTCAGCAGAGGATACATGCTGTCGCCACTTACATACATCGCGCCGTCGCAAATAGGAATATTCGGGATGATAATCTTGCCTGTCGCATACTGGCTGCGGTTTTCGAGCAATGACTTCAGGTCGGTAGTTGAGGAGATGTCATAGAGCGTCACACTGCGGTTGTCCAGCGGTTCGGACAACTTGGCGCGGCTCTGGTGTCCCGCCTCGCCGCTGGACGGTCCGAGGTCTATTAAGCTCCGCTGACGGGTAGGTATCCCTTTGCCTGTCAGCAGCCAGTTGTAATCTACTTCACTGTATCGGCTCAACAGCAAGGGGAAATCGATGCTGTTACGTGCCAGCCAGTTACTCAGTGTCGAACGTGATATTCCCAGGTAAGAGGCCAATTGACTGTCTTTCTTAAATCCTTGCACCAGTTTGGCGCGCTTTACGATGTCTTCCACGCAGAACATCTGCATGCTTTCTTTCTTTTCGTTTGCCATATTGTTCAAACAATAGTCTTCTGAAAAAATGTTTCCTTTCACAAAAATACCGTTGCTGTCTGCAACGGGAGGACAAGTCGGAAGAAACAGCTTCTCTATCGGTAAGGAATCGGCTTCTCCAGACCCTGTTCAATGAATTAAAATGGAAGTGGTTCTGTATTTTCCTATGGGTGAGCTGCTTCCCATCGCAAAAAGTTTAGTTCGCTTCATCCATTTCTCTTTATTCTACAAATGTAGGGATAAAGTTTCATACGCACAATATCCTTGTCGAAAAACATATAAAATTGTTTCCGGAGATGCGGCGGAGAGGGGTTGCCGTGGAAGCATTCCGGTGGATAAACGGGGGAACAGGGGCTTTGCCTGGAGGTAGCCGTGCGGGGTGTTGGCAGACGCTGAACGCCACATAGGGGCAATCATGAAAAAAAACCGTTCCTACCCTCACGGGCAAGAACGGGTCACAAGTCAATAATACATGAAAAAACGCTATTTAGAGAGAGTTCTTTGTTGGATTTAAAATCCACGCCAAAGGTAAAGCTTAATCTTGATATACGCAAGTAAGTATAGACAATTTGGCATTTTTTATCGACGTTTTTGCATTATAGTCTATGAAAATTGCTGTTTGGTGCAAAATAGAGCCTCATTCTTTCCCCTTTCCGATGACGTTGTGTCCGACAGATAAGCGGCCTGGTTTCAAGCGCTTGGAAGCAGCCTGCAGGGCGCTTGGAAGCAGACTGCCAAGCGATAAGAGGCAAATTGCTGCTTATCAGGAAGATACGAGGCGATTACAGACCCATTTGCCTTTTCACGCTCACCGTTCCGGCATTCATCGGCCGGGTGGGAATATCGGCGTGGCAACACACTGTGGAGGAAGCCCAGCCTGGGACGATGGGAACGGATAAGCTTGTTATGCCGTCTTTATTCCCGATTTCTTACAGAATCGTGTCGTAGCTTTGTCCTGAACAGAAAAAGGAACAGCAGTATGCGAAAGCGGTTTAACATTCATTGTATGGCAGCGGTCCTGGCGATACTGGCAGGCACGTTGGCGGCACGGGCGCAGCGGCCCGATTTTACCTCATGGCTCAATCTGGGCGCGGAATACGAACTGAAGCGTTCGGGTTTCACTCTGGAAAGCGGGATGGAGTGGCGCACGGAAGACCATTTCCGGCAAACCGACCGTGTGGGGGTTAGCGTGGACGGTGCCTACGAGGTGTGCCCCTGGTTAGAGGTGGGCACGGGCTACGAACTGCATGTACGCAACCTCGACGGAGACGACTGGGGGGTGCGTCACCGCTATCGCTTGCAGGCCACATTCTCTGTCCGCGTGGCCCGGAGGTGGAAACTATCGCTGCGTGAGCGTTTCCAACATACGCTCGATGCCCGCGACGACGATGAACTGCGCCTGCGTTCGCGCCTTAAACTTGCCTATGACATCCCCCACAGCGGTATAGAACCTTATGCATCGGTGGAGATGTACAACGGTCTGGCACGCGGCGAACACTTCCGCCAGACGCGCATGCGCTATCGCGGCGGGGCCGAATTTCCCATTGTCGGCCGCTGGGAAGGCGAATTGTTTTACCTCTATCAGGACGAGCGGGGTAAGAGGAAGCATGTGCTGGGTGTGGGCTGTGTGTATAAGTTCTGACTATAGTCTTTGCAAGTCTTCCTCGGCCGCATGCTTTCCCTGGTATGCCTTGCCCGCAAGGCGGAAACGGTAGCTTACCGTCAGCAGGAAGCAGCGGGAGTCGGGGCGCAATACCTTGCTGTATGTCAGGCGCGAGCCAAACAGTTGTATGTTCATCCGGCGGGAATTCCACAGGTCGCTGCCCTGCAGCGCGACCGACAGCCGTCCGTCTAACCACGAGCGGCGTACCGACACGTCCATGCCCCACATCCGGTCGTTGCGCGCTGTGCCCTGGTCGCCTCGGCTTTGAATATCGGCATCCAGTGAGACCATCCAGCCGTGGGGAAGCACCCAGTTGTTGCGCCACACGGCATAGACAGAAGCGTGGTTCATCCGTCGTGTCTCTCCTCCGTTCTGTATGGTGAGAAATGGTTGTGTGAAGAAAGCTCCTATCGTAGGTTCCCAGCATCCTGTCTTAGGGGAGAAGAACAGGGAAGCGCTGAGTTGTTCTATGCGCGGGTAATTGGCTGAGGAAAACAGCACCACCTCCGGGTCATCGGAATAGTCGCGCGACTGGAAACTGATGGCATTCGTCCGTCGCTGGTAGCTTATGCTGCCCTGTATCCATTTCCATAGCAGCATCAGTTGGAGGTCGTGCCTTGTTTCGGGTTGCAGCAAGGGGTTACCACCTTCGTAGACATAGCGGTTGTTGTAGTTCACAGAGGTGCGCAGGTTGGAGAAACTGGGTCGCCGTGTTTTGGCGGTGTAACTCAGGCTGGCCTGTGCCGTGCCCATGGGGAAGTCTACGGAGAGCGTGGGTAGCCAGTCGTTGTAGGTCCGGCTCTGTTCGGGTATGAACACTTCCTGTTCGTAGTAGCGCGACCGGGCATGTTCATAGCGCAGTCCGGCGGTAACATTTATTTTTCCCAAGCTGAGAGCATATTGGGCAAAGGCGGCGGCTTTTTGCTCGTCAATGCGGCTGTCGGTAGAAGGAAGCAGATCCTGCAAGTTGATAAAGCGGTCGCGGCGACGGATGAAGTTGTATTCGCTACCGGCTTTCAGGGTACCTGTTCCCAGCGGATGGCTCAGGATGAGCTTGATGGCATACAACCGGTTGCGCGAGCGGTTGTAGCTGTTGATGTCACGCTCCGTGTCGTTGTCTGATGTTTCGTGAGCCTGCTGGTTGTCGTGCTTGCTTCCTGCCAGGACGTCGGCAGTCAGGTCGATGTGCCACTTGCCCGCATTGCCTTGGTAGTAAGCGTTCAGTTGGTGGGCGTTGTCCTGCTGCCGGTTCTCCGAAGTCTGTACGGTGTTTTCGTCAAGGTTGCCGTTGGCCGACTGCGTGCCATAGCGCGAGTGGGTCTGCATCCGGAAGTTGGGGGTTCGGCTGTATTGGTACGATGCTCCTAAGCTATGTCGTTCGTTCAGAGTATAATCCACGCTGGTTTGCATTCCTTCCAAGCGTCCCCGTATCTGGAAGTCGGATGTATTCCTTACATCGTGTAGCGTTTGCCAGTCGTTGCCGACAGGGGCGATGAGATAGCGCGTATCCTGGCTGCGCCGTTCCTGATACCGGTTGCTGTATGCCGAAGCCTGTATGGACAATCCACCGTGCTGGTAATGTACCCCGGCCTGTTCCATGTGTCCCGGTCGTCGGCGTTGTTGGAAAGCGAAGCGCAGGTAGCCTCCCCATCCATCCGTCTGTTTGCGGACGGTGCGGATGCGGATGACGGCTTTCACCTCGGCATCATACTCGGGTCCGGGCTGGGTGATAAGTTCTACTTTGTCTATATCAGCGGCGGCTAAGCGTTGCAGTTCTTCTGTGTTCTGTACTTTCCGGTTGTCGATATAGATAAGGGGCGTGCCCTTGCCGAAGACCGTAAAGCTTCCGTCTGCCGAGCCGCGCACGCCGGGGAGACGTGCCAGTACATCCGCAGCATGGTCGAACCGTGCCAGCAGGCTGTGTCGTACGTCGGTCTCCAGTGTCCCGCCTTCTTTCAACCGGTATGACGGGCGGCGGGCCGTGACACCGGCTTCCTGCAAGGTGTAGGAGGCGGGTGGAAGGATGCAGACGACTGCTGTTATCCCGTCTGAGGAGAGGAGTTGTGTTTCATAACCGATGCACGACACCTGTAGCAGGTAGCGTCCGGGGGGTGTGCCAGGCAGCGTGAACGTGCCGTCGGCACGGCTGCAGGTTCCTTGCAGATAGGTGGAGTCGGCAGCCGACAGCAAGGCGATGTTGGCGAGCTCGACGGGCGAGCCGTCGGTATCCTTTATTTGTCCGTACAAGGAATATCTGTCCGTGTCAGTCTGTGTCTGGGCAGAGAGCCGGTTTGTTGCAATCAAGCACAAAAGGCAAAGGAGAAGTAAGTTTCTTTTCATTGTTTTCGCGTTGTTGGGTTAATGGCGCGAAAATAGCCTTCCTCTCCTGTCAGGGGGCAAACAAAAGGCCGACATTTGCCTGACAAATATCTGACAATGGCTTGAGGAGTGGAATCAGGTGGTCCTGAACGATTGGAATTCCTATTTCGGAAGCAGATTCGTAAGCGCTTAACAGCAAATTGCCAAATGCTTGGAAACGACTTTCCGCGGGCTTGGAAGCAACCTGCTGATAGCTTAGAAGCAACGGGTTGTCGGACAGCACGTTACGACAGGACGACTGTGCCCGGCCTGGAAGAGCAGGTAGAAGGCTCGGATTTTCTTTTTTACTCGTTCAATTCCAGTATGTAAGCCCGTCCGCGGTCGGAGGCAATGCGCAGGTTGCTGTGGGTTTCCACGATGGGTTTGAGCCGTCGGATAAGGGTGTATAGGGTTTCATCGGCGTTGTCCTTACCCGGCCAGAGTGAGCGGCAGATGTGTGGTTTGGTCAGCCGGTGGTCTTCAGTAAGATAAAACATCTCCATCAGCGCATACTGCATGGGGGTGAGGTGTAGACGCTCGTGCTGCTCGTCGTAAAAGCAATCGTCGCGTTGGGAGAGTGAGAGGTTGCCGAAGGTGATGAGCTTGTCATCTTCCGGCGTTTCGGCGGTAAGTCCGGCAGGCCGTTTGCGCAGGCGGAGGATGTAGCCCAGGCAGAGCAGGGAAGCTGCGAGGAGACAGACGGCCGTTGTCTGGTCGGACTGTGTGAGTATGAACCACGGTGTGCAGCGTGCATATCCCCGGAAAGTCAGCACAGCTCCGTCAGTCCCGGGTGCCATCCACAGCACCGTATCGCTTGCTAAGCAGCCGGCCGGTACAGGCGGACAACTGTCCTCGGAGAGGCAGATGCTCAGCACGGCCCGCTTGCGCAGGGCTTCCAGCGTGAGTGCCTGTACAAAGGCAGGGGTAGCGCTGCTCACGGTAACGGGCGTTCCCATTGTGAGGTTCAGTTGCTTGTAGGCAAGCACGGTGTCGGAATGCTGGGTCAGTTCGCGCTCTTGCAGCACGATGCGTCTCACGGCCTGGTTCAAGTCGGCAGTAATGAGATGTTCGGTCTTCGTATAGCTGCGATAACCAAAGCCAGAGGCAAGGATGATGAGCAGCAGGGGAATCAGCAGGCTTTTATGTGGATTCATTTCTCTTTGCGGAATATAGATTGTGGGGGCAAAGATACGGAATAAGTCTGCGTTTTGTACATGTCTGTTGTTTTTTTTCTCTGCTCAGAAGCAGATTCCCAGTGCCAATGACCAGCTATGCATCAGTCTGTGGTGTTTCACGGCGGGTTGCCTGCCTTCCACTGTGATGTACCGTATGCTTTCGTATGGGTCGAAATTGGAGCAGGTATAACCTGCCGACAGCAGCAGGTTTTCGCTTATTTGTGCGGTAACTGCGATATGGGCGTGGGCGAACAGCCACCGCGCGCCGCGGTTTTTCACGCGTTCGCTGCGGATGGCTGTCCACACGCCTTCTTGGTTAGGGAAATAATCGATTTGCAAGGTGTGGTTGGCCGGCAGTGGGAGGGTGGCTCCCGGTGAGAGAACCAGTCCGAGGCCAAAATCCTTGTCGCGTCCCAGCCACCAGGTCGGGCTTCTCCATCTGAAGGAGGGACGTAAGGCGAAGAAACGTGTATAATCGTCCATCGAATAGGTCTGCCAGCGCCAGTGCCGGTCTGCTGTCGTACCGCCGAACGAGATTCCCTCCGGGCTGCCGGCCATCCACAGTCCCAGTGTCAGGCCGGTATGGCGGGAAAGTCGGTACGTAACCGATGGCTCTACTTCCCACAGTCCATAGTTGTCCAGTGCACCAGCCAGTTCTATTTCCCACTTCGGGCGTTGCTCTCTGTCCGGTTCCTGTCCCTGTGCCGGAAGGATGTTCCATAATAAAAACACTGTCAGCCATATATAGCCATGCCTGTGGCAATACATGTTCTTCTGCATACTTCTTGGGTTAGTCAGGTTTATAGTCAAAAAGAAAAAGGGCATCAGGATATATCGCAGTCGCCTGTGAATTCTTCATCCGGCTCCAGCTCAATGGGGACGATGGGCGTACTCCATTTATACATCTTCTCCGTGATGAAATCCACCAGAAAGCCGGGCCAGAAGAATAGGTTCCACAGCGTGTGTCCGTTGAAGCTTGTCTCCAGCATGAAGGTGGTGGGCATGCAGCCGGTGTGGTGGGCTACCAGTATGCGGTCTTCCCTCCGTTTGCGGATTTGGACCGTGGCGGTTTGTCCGTCTTTCACTTCAGCCACTTTGACGTTGGTGGTCGCGTCATAAATTTTAGTACCGTTGGGCGCCTGGAAGGTTATCGTTTGTTTCGTTCCCGAAAATATCGTGCAGCACGAAGACAGCAACAGCAGATAGCTTCCAATCATAAATAATGCTTGTTTCATACACTGATAATCTGTTTTGGTTTTTGTTTTCGGGGGCAAAGTTACGGGCATTTGTCCTTTCTGCCATGAGTACATGATGTACATTGGATGGATGTAAGTGCTTGATTAACAGTGCTTGAATGGATGTTCGCGATGTACATCCGTAAAATTGGGGAACAAGATGGCGGCTGTCGGCAGGTTCTGGTTCAGAATCGGGCTATGAATTCGTCAAAAGTTTCATCGGTTATCTGCAGCTTTTCTTTCAGCCTCATTTTTCGTCGCGAGATGCTTCCTTTGGCAATGTGATAGATGGCAGCCAGCAGCGAAAGCGAGAGCTGCATCTTGACCAGGCAGCAGAATCGCAGGTCGTCTTCGGTCAGTTGGGGGCAGTGGCGGCGCAGGCGTTCGGTGAACCGGTCGAAGCAGGCATCGGTGTTGCGTACCACGGTGGTCCAGTCTTCTTCTGCCAGGTGCAGGCTGCCTAAGGCGTTCTGTCGGCTTTCCAAGATGGGTATGGTAATGGCGTTGAGGCTTTTGTAATAATCCAGCTTGCGTTGCACGGTTTCTAATTCCTGCCGTTTGCGTGTCTCCTGTTCTCTGGCCAGTGCGGTTTCGGTTTCTTTCCTCCGGAGTTCTGCCTGCATGGTTTGCAGCCGTTCCTTCTGCAGGCGGCGTTCTGTCCGGACCTGGCGGCGTTTGGTCCGGATATACAAGATGGTCATGCCGAATAGGAGCGCCAAAGCTGTCGACAACAACTGGTAGACTGTCAGTTTCTCCCGGTCGCGCTCCTGTTCGGCTTTATCGGCCCGCTGGCGCTGCAAGTGATATTCGTAAGCGATGTTCACCTTTTCCTTTATCTCTTCGCGCCGGTCGTTTTCTATGGAGTCGCGCAGGGCTACATGCCGCTTCATGTATTCCAGAGCCTGTGCCAGGTGTCCCCGCTGTTCGTCCAAGCGTGCCAGGTCGCGGCTGAGTCTTGCCTGTTCGCGCAGGGTCAGTCCGCTGGTGTCCGGACTCAGGTAATGTGCGGCCGAGTCCGTTTTTCCCAGCAGCAGAAAGGCTTCTGCCATCAGCCGGTGCCGGGATGGCTGGGCAGGGGCCTGTTGCAGGCAGGCCAGTGCGCTGTCCGGTTTGCCTTCTGTCAGATACAGGCGTGCCAGTGCCTCCCATACCTCTTCTGCTTCGGGGGTCGAGGCAAGGGCCTGTTGCAGGCATAGTTTGGCAGCAACCAGGTCTTTCCGTCTCATCAGCTGTCGGGCTTTCTCATAGCGGGCTTTGGCTTGTAGCGTGTCGTTATGCAGGTGGCAAGCTATGCTCCAGGCGTTGTCTAAGCAGGAATCGGCAGTCCGGTCGGGCGATTTGTAGTGATGGATGCGTCCCAGTTCCAGGTTGATGTAGAAGAGCATCAGGCTGTCTTGTCCGGCCAGCCGGGCAGCCTGGCGGTAGCAGTCGGCGGCACGCAGCAGGTAGAAATCGCGGTGCAGGGCCTGGCCTTGCCTGAAGTAGGCTTCGGCAGTGCCGGTCCGGTCTGTTTCCTGTCCGCAGGCTGCGGCGAGAAGCACGAGGAACAGACCAAGAAGCTGTTTGATTCTGCTGACCATCGGAGTTAAGCGAAGGAATATATATAATGTGCGGGCAAAGATACAATAAAAACTGAAAGGCTCCACATTTTCTGCATCAAATGTGTGCCCTATTTCTTCCTGATTCTTAGGCACTACCGTTTTCAATGGCTGCATAGCGCTTCGGAGGCTGCTTCCTGTACCGTTGCAGTCGGCTTCCGGGCGCTTCGGAGTTTGCTTCATAGCGCGATGAAGTTTTTGCTTCCTATAGAGGGAGAATGACTGTTGGCGACGGCTCGCCCTTGAAGTCGTGCGCGACAGCCAGGGCAGGCTGCTGTTCTGTCACCTCAAACCACTGAAAGGCTAAAAGCAGCGGGGCACTGCTTGTTTTGTTCCTCATATATTCGTATCTTTGCCCGACGAACCAATTAACAGAGGAATTTATGGAAACAACCCGGCAAAACAGAATAGCCCGTCTCCTGCAAAAGGAGTTGAGTGACATCTTCCAGAAGCAGACACAGGCCATGCACGGGGTGCTGGTGTCGGTAAGTGCCGTGCGCATCAGCCCCGACCTGAGCATCGCACGAGTTTACCTCAGCATCTTCCCCTCGGACAAGGCCGATGACCTGCTGAAGAACATCAGTGCCAATGCACGCTCTGTGCGCTATGAACTGGGAACCCGTGTGCGCCACCAGTTGCGTATCATCCCCGAACTGAAGTTCTTCATCGATGATTCGCTGGATTATGTGGAGCACATCGACGAACTGCTGAAGAAAAGCAGCGAAGAGTGATAGAAGAATTACGAATCCACTCCCGTGCCTCTCTCTTTCTATATCGCCCGCCGCTATCTCTTCGCTCCGAAGAAACACCGCGCGGTCAACGTCATTTCCGCCCTGTCTGCCTGCGGGGTGGCGTTGGCTACGCTGGCTTTGGTGTGTACGCTGTCTGTGTTCAATGGCTTTCAGGAAATGGTGGCAGGCTTCTTTACGGCTTTTGATCCCGAACTGAAGATTACTGTGCGCGAAGGAAAGACATTCTGCCCGTCCGACTCCTGCCTTCAAGCTGTACGCCGCCTGCCCGAAGTGGATGTATGGAGCGAAACGCTGGAAGACAATGCGCTGGTGAAGTACAAAGACCGGCAAACTGTGGCCGTGGTCAAAGGGGTGGACGGTTGCTACGAACAGTTGGCATCCATCGACAGTCTGTTGTTTGGAGCCGGTGAGTTTATCTTGCAGGATTCTGTGGCCGACTATGTGGTGCCTGGTGTAGAACTGATGTCTTCTTTAGGTTGCGGCATCGGCTTCATACAGCCGCTGGAAGTATATGTTCCTCGGCAAGGCATGCGCATCAACCCGGCAAACCCGGCGCTGGGGCTGCGCAAGGGATACCTGCACAGCAGCGGGCTTATCTTCATTGTCAATCAACAGAAATACGACGCACACTATCTGCTTACCTCGCTCGATTTTGCCCGGCGGCTTTTCGGGCAGGAGGGACAGGTCTCTGCCATCGAACTGCGTTTAGTGCCCGGAGCCGATGTCCGCTCCGTGCAGCGTCGCATTGCCGGTCTCATTGGTCCGCGTTTCCGTGTCGAGAACCGCTATGAGCAGCAAGCCGACGTGTTCCGCATCATGGAAATAGAAAAGCTCATTTCCTATCTCTTCCTTACTTTTATCCTGGTGGTTGCTTGCTTCAACCTGGTAGGTTCGCTCTCGATGCTTATCCTGGAAAAGCGCGACAATGTTCAGACGCTGCGCAACCTTGGGGCAGACGAAAGGCTTGTTCGCCGTATATTCCTGTATGAAGGGGGACTGATTGCCGTGTTCGGGGCGCTGGCAGGCATTGCAGGAGGGCTGCTGCTGTGTTGGGCACAACAACAGTTCGGTTTTCTTAGCTTGGGCAGTTCGGGCGAGTTCGTGACGGATGCCTATCCCGTGAGCATACACCCGGCCGATGTCTTGCTGGTGTTCGTCACGGTGGTGGCGGTAAGCTGGCTTTCGGTGTGGTGGCCCGTCAGATACTTGAGCAGGAAACTGCTGTAAGCGCAATCCTCTTGTGTAGGTGGAAGAACAGTTCCGTGTCTTGCTTCAGGTAGTCTTCTGCCGACCGTTCCCGGAAGCTGCAGGGTAGGTTTCAGTCTTTTTTCCTGATTAATGTCAGTCCGTCGCGTAGGGGAAGGATGACTTTCTCCACCCGCTGGTCCTGTGCCACGAGGTCGTTGAAATGCCGGATGCCGATGGTTTGTAAGTCGGACGGGCGGGGATGCTCCTCCAGCACGTGACCGTCCCATAGGGTATTGTCGGCAATGATGTAGCCACCGGGACGCAGCCACTGGAGGGAAATTTCGTAATATTCCACATACTTGCGCTTGTCTGCGTCGATATATACTAAGTCGAAAGTCTGCTGCAAACGGGGCACCTCATTCAATGCGTCACCGATGCGGAAGTCAATGCAGGCAGCGTATGGCGAATTGTCGAACCACGGCCGGGTAAATTCTTCCTGCTCGTCATTTATCTCGTAAGTCAGGATGCGGCCTCCTTCGGGCAATCCCTCGGCCATGCAGAGGGCGGAATAACCGCTGTAAGTACCTATTTCCAATACCCGTTGCGGGCGGATCATCTGCACCAGCATCTTGAGCAGGCGGCCCTGCAAGTGACCGGAAGCCATACGCGGATAGAGCAGCTTGAGGTGTGTATCGCGGTAGAGAGCGTGCAGGTAAGGCGGCTCCGGGTCGATGTGCGAAAGAATGTAGTCGTCGGTAAGCATCGTTTTAGGGAAGAAGGAAGAATGGCCGCTGCGCGGCAGAGTGAAGAATTAATAATGAGCGTTGAAGAATGAAGAACTGCCGGATAAGCGGAATCGAACCTTTCATTTCGCTTCACGGCGGCCGTTCTTCATTCTTTCTTTATTTAGAGGTATCGGTTGCTATTGGGCAGCACACATTCGTCGGCATTCTTCAGCACATCTTCCACCACGTTGATTTCGAGGAAAGAAGTCTGTGTGCCGGCCTTTCCGCTGCTCAGGTAGCCAACCATGTCCGTAGGTTGCAGTTTGCCGTCGTTCAGCAGGCGTCGCAGGGCAGCGAAGTAATACTCCTGTCCGTTGGCCAGTTCGGGCATGTAGATAGCCTCGACGCCGTAGGACAAAGCCAAGTGCCGCATGGTTTTCTCCTTGTAGCAGATAGCCAGCACGGGGTACTTGCCGCGGAAGGCAGCCAGGTTGCGGGCCGTGCGTCCGCTGTAGCTGTCGGTGATGATGGCGCGTATCTTCAGTTTGGTAGTAGCTTTGACGGCTTGTTTGGCCAGGAACGCAGTAACGTCGTTGCTGTTTTCGTCCAAGGGGATGTGTATGTCGTTATCGGGCAGTTTGTCTTTCTCGGCCTGTGCGGCAATCTTGGTCATGGTTTTTACAGCCTCCACGGGATATTTGCCATAAGCCGTCTCGCCGCTGAGCATGAGGGCATCGGTGCGGTAGTAGATGGCGTTGGCGATGTCTGTCACCTCGGCACGGGTGGGGCGCGGGTTGCTAATCATCGTGTGCAGCATCTGTGTGGCTACGATGACAGGCTTCTTGGCCAGGATACATTTGCGTATCAGTATGCGCTGTATGCCGGGGATGCGTTCTTGTGGCACCTCAATGCCCAAGTCGCCGCGTGCAATCATCACGCCGTCTGCTACCTCGAGGATTTCGTCGATATTGTCCACTCCTTCCTGGTTTTCAATTTTGGCGATGATTTTGATGTCGCTGTTCTGAGCGTCGAGAATCTCGCGGATGTCGAGCACGTCCTGCTTGTTGCGCACGAAAGAGTGGGCTATGAAATCAATGTCCTTGCGGATGGCATAGTCGATGTTGCGCCGGTCGCGTTCGGTGAGCGACGGCAGGTTGATGCGCACGCCGGGCACGTTGACACTTTTGCGGCTACCCAAGGTGGCTTCGTTCTGTACTTCACAGACGAGGGCGTCGGCTGTCTTCTCCACAACGAGCAATTCCAGGTCGCCGTCATCAATCAGGATGCGTCCTCCCGTATGGACGTCACGCACGAAGTCGGGATAGCTTACGGCGATGCAATCGCGGGTTGTTTCGCGGTTGGGGTCTCCCGTCAGCCGCACACGGTCGCCCGTATGGAAGTCGATGGGTTCTGCCAGCAGGGTAGTGCGCACCTCGGGGCCTTTGGTATCCATGAGGATGGCAATGCGGTTGGACACAGCACGCACGTTGCCGATGAGCTTGTCCAGTCCGTCGAAATCCAGGTGTGCGGTGTTGAGGCGGACGACATTCATGCCCGCTTCAAACAGTTGGCGTATGAAATCCACCTCACAGCGCTTGTCGGAGATGGTAGCTACAATCTTGGTTTGTTTCAATAACATAGTCTTTTTACCTTATTATATTAATATTATCCTGTCTCATTTATGCTTGCCTTTGCCGAAGAACCAGCCAAGGTTCAGACCCGTGTCCCACACTATGTTGGCTCGGTCGGACAAGTGGGGCATCTCGTCCATCTTCTTTCCGGTGAGGCAAACGGCATTGGTATAAATACCCACGATGAAGCGGCGTCCTATGCGGTAGTTAACCTGCAGGTTGCCTCCCGCCCCCAGATGCCATCGTCGGCCGAAAGTTTTCAGCGTTTCGCCTCCTTCGCGGTCGCGGTAGTGGGTGCGTGCTCCCACAGCTGCCAGCAGGGGAGACAACTCAAGCGACCAGCGGCTATAGCGTGTGCGCGGGAAGAATCCCAGTACATTGACGTTGAGCTGCAAACCATAGCGTTGCAGGGCGGCATCGCTTTGCAGGTGGTCATAAGCCCATCCGTCCATGCCGGATTGGGGGGCTTCGTAAGGACGGCCGTCGTCGCCCAGCCAGAGCCCGCGGTAGTCATCGAGGGCCGTCATGTGTACCTTGCCCCACATGGCCTGTGCTTCGAGTGAAAGCACGGGGTTGAAGCGGTATCCCCCATAAAGCACAGCCGTCCAGCCGAAGCGGGTCTGGTCGGCGCCGAAACTGGTGGAGGTGTTGCTGAACCCGAAGGGAAATCCTCCCAGCACGCCGCCATACCATCCCTCTACGTCTTCGGCATCCAAGGTGCGGCCCTGTGCGGCGGCAGTGGGTGGAAGGAGGGTGGCAAACAGCAACAGCAGTCCTGCCAATGCGGGAAAAATAGTTTTTCGTTTTGTTACAGCATACATAGTTATAGGTTATTTGGGATTAATCAGGCACGGACATACAGGATGTCGGAGCATTTCATCTTTACAGCAACCCTTCGAGCGCAAGGCGGTACGAGTCCAGTCCGAAACCGCAGACCACCCCCCGGCAGGCACCGGCTATCATTGATACGTGGCGGAAAGCTTCCCGGGCATGTACGTTGCTGATATGTACCTCGACCACGGGAGCGGGCACGGCGCGGATGGCATCTTGCAGGGCGATGGACGTATGGGTGTAAGCGCCGGCGTTGAGGATGATGCCATCGTAGTCAAAGCCCACTTCGTGAATCCGGTTGATAAGTTCGCCCTCGATGTTGGACTGGAAGAAGTCTATCTGCGCCCGTTCCTTATAGGTCTCGCGCAGGACGGCCAAGAAACCGTCGAAAGACTCCGAGCCGTAAACACCCGGTTCGCGGCGGCCCAGAAGGTTCAGGTTGGGACCGTTAATGATTTGTATTTTCTTCATATTATCCTGTATATTTGCACTATCTTTGCATGAGGCAAGATGCGGACAGCCAGGCGGGAATAGGTATTCGCGGCATTCGCCTGCCCTGCTCTTTGCCGTGCAAAGATACGCAAAAAGATAGGAATATGGAAAAGAAAACGTCAAATAAGGATAAACAAGCGTTGATTATCAAGGAATACGTCCAATGGCTCAAGCTGGAAAAGTCGCTCTCGGCCAATACGGTCGAGGCCTACCAGCAGGATTTGCAGAAACTGCTGGACTTCTTGCGTTCGGAGGAAAAAAACTTTCTGGATGTGACCCTCAACGACCTGCAGGCCTTCAGCGCAGGTCTGCACGACATCGGCATCCATCCGCGTTCGCAGGCACGCATCCTTTCGGGCGTCAAGTCGTTCTTCCGCTTCCTGGTGATGGCAGACTATCTGGAGGCCGACCCGGCAGAGCTGCTCGAAGGCCCCAAGATAGGGCTGCACCTGCCCGACGTGCTGACGGTGGAAGAAATCGACCGCATCATCGCTGCCGTCGACATGGACAAACCCGAAGGGCAGCGCAACCGGGCCATCATCGAAACACTCTACAGCTGCGGGCTGCGTGTGAGCGAACTGTGCGGGTTGCGCCTCAGCGACCTTTACTTCGGCGAAGGCTTCATCCGCGTGGAGGGCAAGGGAAGCAAGCAGCGCTTAGTGCCCATCTCGTCCCGTGCCATCCGGGAAATCAACTACTGGCTCACCGACCGTTGCCACGGACGCATCAAACCGGGCAACGAAGACTACGTGTTCCTGGCGCGCTGGGGCAACCGCATCTCGCGCATCATGGTGTTTCACCTTGTCAAGGAACTTGCCGACCGGGCAGGCATCACCAAGAACATCAGCCCCCATACCTTCCGGCATTCCTTTGCCACTCACCTGCTGGAAGGTGGAGCCAACCTGCGGGCCATCCAAGCCATGCTGGGGCATGAATCTATTACCACTACCGAAATCTATACGCATATCGACCGCCAGATGCTGCGCGAGGAAATCATCACCCATCACCCGCGTAACATCCGCTATGCCGAAAACCACTGATACGCGTCCTGCCCGCAGGACGCGCATCGGTCGCTATACTTCTTTAAAACGTACTGATAGACAGAAGGTTGCTTCTTATATATAACAGACCTGCTGCTTATCGCTTGGGAAGCCGCTGCTTATACCTGGGAAATCGGCTTCTTCTGCTTAGGAAGTTGCCTTGTAACGGGAGGGCAGGTCGTGGCAAGCCTTGCCTTCCCGGTTGTCTGCGCTGTCACGGCAGGTTGGAACTCAGCTCCCGGATGTCGAAATTATTTGTCAAAAAGGCAGGACGGTTTGTCATATTCGACACTTCTCCGGTAAGAATCGGCACCCCGTAGGGCAGGGCAGGCGAATCCGCTCTGCCTGATGCCTGAATATGACATATATCAGCTTGTAAATCAATGGTCTGTATGTTTTTGGCGAAATGCCTTTTCCCTGTCGGTCGTTTGCTGTCAATGTGGCGGGTGATATACGTGTGTTAAATTTCAATAAAAGATAGACCTTTCTTCGAACAACTGTCCTTCAAGTCGGTATATTTGTAAGAGGCATATTGAAAGAATATGGAAACAAACGAACAACCGTAAATAATAATAACCTTTAAAAACTGTAACAGCAATGAGAATGAAATTATGTGTGCCCTTTTTAGGGGCCTTGATGCTTGCAGTGCTGAGTGCCTGCAGCAGCAAAATGGGTGAACTGTCATCCGACTACTTCACCGTGACGCCTCAGGTGCTTGAAGCCGATGCCGGTAAAGTGCCTGCCACCATCAACGGTAAGTTCCCCGAAAAGTACTTCAACAAGAAAGCCATCGTGGAAGTTACTCCCGTGCTGCGTTGGGACGGCGGCGAGGCACGTGGCGAAGCAACCACTTTCCAGGGAGAGAAAGTGCAGGGCAACGACCAGACCATCTCTTACAAGATGGGCGGTAACTACACATTGCGCACTTCGTTTGATTATGTGCCCGAAATGGCCAAGTCCGAACTCTATCTGGAGTTTAAGGCTACGGTAGGCAAGAAGACGGTGGAAATCCCCGCCGTGAAAGTGGCCGACGGCGTTATCTCGACTTCCGAGATGGTGGAACAGACGCTTGAAAGCGCTACACCTGCTACGGGTAACGATGCCTTCCAGCGCGTCATCAAGGAAAAACGCGATGCCAATATCATGTTCCTCATCCAGCAGGCCAACATCCGCGCCAGCGAACTGAAGAACGCCAAGAACTTCACGGCAGAAGCCAAGGATATCAACGAATCGGCGAACAAGAAGATTACCGACATCGAAATCTCTGCTTATGCTTCGCCTGATGGTGGACTGGATTTGAACACCGGTCTGGCCGAGAAGCGCCGCGACAATACCGAAAAGGCGCTGGGCAGAGAGCTGAAGAAAGCCGACATCACTGCCCCCGTCGATGCACAATATACGGCTGAAGACTGGGAAGGATTCCAGGAACTTGTCTCCAAGTCGGATATTCAAGACAAGGAACTCATCTTGCGCGTCCTCTCCATGTATAGCGACCCCGAACAGCGTGAGCAGGAAATCAAGAACATCTCCGCTGTCTACAAGACGCTGGCCGACGAGATCCTGCCGCAACTGCGTCGTTCACGCCTGACGCTGAACTATGAAATCATTGGCAAGTCTGACGAGGAAATCAGCAAGCTGGCCAAAGAAAACGCTTCCGAACTGAACCTGGAAGAGTTGCTCTATGCCGCCACGCTGACCAATGACCAGAATGAGAAAATGAACATCTACCAGTCGGCTGTCAAGCTTTATCCCGAAGATTGCCGCGCCTACAACAATATCGGTAAGATTTACTACCAGCAAGGCAACATGGACAAAGCAGAGTCTTACTACAAGCAATCGCTGCAACACAAGGAATCGCCCGAAGCCAACATGAACCTGGGTCTTATTTCTTTGAAGAAAGGCGATGTGGCTGCTGCTGAGACTTACCTGGGTAAGGCTGCCGGTGCCGAAGGACTGAACGAGGCCATGGGTAACCTTTACATCGCTCAAGGCAAGTACGACCAGGCTGTAGCTTCTTTCGGCGAAACGAAGACCAACAGCGCCGCTCTGGCACAAATCCTTGCCAAGAACTACAACAAGGCACGCACGACGCTGGACGGCATCCAGACACCCGATGCTTATACGGATTATCTGAAGGCCGTGCTCGCCGCACGCACCAACAATCCGTCGGCAGTTACCGCCAGCCTGAAGAAAGCTGTGTCTGCCAACCCGTCGCTGGCCAAGAAAGCTGCCGTCGACCTGGAGTTTGCCAAGTATTTCACTAACGCAGACTTTATGAGCATCGTGCAGTAATATTCGTCGGATTCCATAGCGAATTTACAATTAAATAGCCAAGCCCGCAGGTGGGCGGTGAGTCTCTTGCCGCCCGCCCGATGGGCTTGGCTTTTGTTATCTATGTGCCTCCTGTCATACCTTGTCCGGCACCTGCACACATCCCATCGGACAATAAACGTGATAAACTATTAAAGTTGCTTGCATAAACTTGTTTTTCTCAGGCGAAGTCGCTAAATTCGACTCACATTTCAATGTAGAAATACACAGTAACTTTAATTCCTTACCTTTAAAACCTTTAGCAACATGGAACAAACACTCTTCTGGCTGGTTCCGGCCTCTTCTGTCCTTGCTTTGCTCTTTGCCTGGTATTTCCACCGGCAGATGCTGCAGGAAAGTGAAGGCACCCCCCAAATGATGAAAATTGCCGCCGCCGTGCGCAAGGGGGCTATGTCTTATCTGAAACAACAGTACAAAATTGTGGGTATCGTGTTCGTGTGTCTGGCCGTCATGTTCGCCATCATGGCCTACGGCTTCCACGTGCAAAACGCCTGGGTGCCTGTCGCCTTCCTGACGGGAGGCTTCTTCTCGGGCCTTTCGGGCTATCTCGGCATGAAGACCGCTACCTACGCTTCGGCCCGCACGGCCAATGCGGCCCGCAAGTCGCTTAATTCGGGGCTGCGCATTGCCTTCCGCAGCGGTGCGGTGATGGGGCTTGTAGTCGTGGGGCTCGGCCTGCTCGATATATCTTTCTGGTATCTGCTGCTGAACGCCGTTATCCCGGCAGATGCCATCACTCCTACGCAAAAACTCTGTGTCATTACCACTACCATGCTTACCTTCGGCATGGGAGCCTCCACGCAGGCACTCTTTGCCCGTGTGGGAGGAGGCATCTATACCAAAGCGGCCGACGTGGGTGCCGACCTGGTAGGCAAGGTCGAAGCCGGTATTCCTGAAGACGACCCGCGCAATCCCGCCACTATTGCCGACAACGTAGGCGACAACGTGGGCGACGTGGCAGGCATGGGTGCCGACCTCTACGAGAGTTATTGCGGCTCCATACTGGCAACTGCTGCCCTGGGCGCTGCGGCGTTTCTGCATAGCGACGACACGGTGATGCAGTTTAAAGCCGTCATTGCCCCCATGTTGATTGCCGCCGTAGGTATCCTCCTGTCGCTTATCGGCATCTTTGCCGTGCGTACCAAAGAAAATGCGCAGATGAAAGACTTGCTGGGCGCCCTCTCGCTGGGTACCAACCTCAGCTCTGTGCTCATTGTAGCTGCTACCTTTCTTATATTGTGGCTGCTCGGCATCGACAACTGGATGTGGATTTCCTGCTCCGTCGTGGTGGGTCTGCTGGTCGGAGTAGTTATCGGCCGCTCCACGGAATATTACACTTCGCAGTCCTATAAGCCGACCAAACGCTTGAGCGAAAGTGGCAAAACGGGTCCCGCCACCGTTATCATCTCAGGCATCGGACTGGGCATGCTCTCTACTGCCATTCCGGTCATTGCCGTGGTGGTGGGTATCATAGCCTCCTACCTTTTTGCGTCGGGGTTCGACTTCAACAACGTAGCCATGGGCCTCTACGGTATCGGCATTGCTTCGGTGGGCATGCTGTCTACCCTGGGCATTACGCTGGCCACCGATGCTTACGGGCCTATCGCTGACAATGCGGGCGGAAATGCCGAGATGTCGCGCTTGGGCGAAGAAGTACGCCGCCGCACGGATGCGCTCGACTCACTGGGCAATACCACCGCTGCCACGGGCAAGGGCTTTGCCATCGGCTCTGCCGCACTGACCGGGCTGTCGCTTCTGGCTTCGTACATCGAGGAAATACGCATCGGACTGGACCGCCTGGGCACTACCGTGTTGCAGATTGGCAGTGAACAGATTCCGCTGCAAGACGCCACATTCTTCGACTTTATGCGCTACTACGACGTGACGCTGATGAACCCGCGTGTGCTGTCGGGCATGTTCATCGGCTCCATGATGGCTTTCCTGTTCTGCGGACTGACCATGAACGCCGTGGGACGCGCCGCTGCCCGCATGGTAGCAGAGGTACGCCGCCAATTCCGTGAAATCAAAGGTATTCTGGAAGGACGCGCCGAACCGGACTATGAACGTTGTGTGGCTATCTCCACCAAGGGCGCCCAGCGCGAGATGGTGCTGCCGTCGCTGTTGGCCATCATTGCTCCCGTGGGCACGGGGCTTATCTTCGGTATCTCCGGCGTGATGGGTCTGCTTATCGGTGGACTGAGCACGGGCTTCGTACTGGCCATCTTCATGGCAAATGCAGGAGGCGCGTGGGACAATGCCAAGAAGTATGTAGAAGAAGGCAACTTCGGCGGCAAGGGAAGTGAAGTGCACAAGGCCACCGTGGTGGGTGACACCGTAGGCGACCCCTTCAAAGATACTTCCGGCCCCAGCCTGAACATTCTGGTAAAGCTGATGAGCATGGTTGCCATTGTCATGGCGGGACTTACCGTGGCATGGAGCCTGTTCTGATGCAGTAGCCTTTTCCCCGGTTGCGGGGGCGTAAATAACACAGAGGCACAGAGTCTTTTCCCGCTATGCTCCTTTCGGTGGCAGGTGGCGGCAACAAAAGACGCTGTGCCTTTGTGTTTAGTAGGCAGCAACGGAGAGAGACAGCCGTTTGTCCTTTGTACGCGGAGTGCCCTTGGGCTTGCCGGTTTCCCGGTGCAGGAGACACGGCTTACGGTCCTTCTTTCTTATATATATGTAGCGTGCTGCCAATCTATGGGAAGCCGGGTCGTTATATATTAGCCGGAAAAGCCTCAAAGGTCACTGTTTTTGGAGACGGCGTTATTAAAATAGGTATGAACTTCGATTTCCTTTTCTTTCCAATACGACAAAATTCAGTTATTTTAGATGCGGTAGGAACTAAAACGGTCTTTTACCCCTTTCTGAACCCCTTTTATAGCGGTTAAACAGTGAACAAGAGTTAAAATTAAGTCAATATTACAAATTTATTTCATTTGGGTAAAAAATCTTTTGAATTCTTTTACTATATTTGTGGCAATCTATTATCAATTTGTTAAGCTAAAGTTATCTATTATGCTAAAAGAGCTTAAATCTATCAGCGCCTTGCTCCTTTGCTGCGCCATTTATGGTGGAACGGTGCAGGCATCGCCTGGTGAAAGACTAAGTATGAGAGCCGAACAGCAGCAGGACGGCGCTTGTACAGGTGTAGTAAAGGATGCCACAGGATTGTCAATTATCGGTGCATCCGTAGTAGTTAAAGGTACAACCAATGGTGCCATCACGGACATTGACGGTAACTTCCGCATTCCCAATGTCAAGCAGGGAGACGTCATCCAAATCACCTATGTGGGTTACAAGCCCGTTGAGGTGAAATGGGACGGTACGCCGCTGAACATTGTCATGCATGAAGATACGGAACTGTTGGACGAGGTGGTAGTAGTAGGTTACGGCGTCCAGAAGAAAGTGAACGTGACGGGTGCCGTTTCTATGGTTGAATCAGACGTGTTGGAATCTCGTCCTGTCGCCAATGTGTCCCAAGCCTTGCAGGGCCAGATTCCGGGTTTGAACCTGAGTGTAGGTACCGGTGGTGGTTCGCTGGATGGCACGATGAGCATCAATATCCGTGGTGCAGGTACCATCAGTACGGGTTCCAGCGCTTCCCCGTTGGTGTTGATTGACGGTCTGGAAGGCGACATGAACTCTCTGAATCCCGATGATATTGAGAACATCTCCGTTTTGAAAGACGCTTCTTCTTCGTCTATTTACGGTGCCCGTGCTGCTTTCGGTGTGATTTTGATTACCACCAAGAGCGGTCAAAGCGGTAAGCCGAAAGTCAACTATTCGGGTAACGTCCGTTTCAATGACCCAATCGGTCTTCCGACCGTGTCCAACTCGTATGATTTTGCTACGGCGTTCAACCAGGCAAAAATCAACGATGGCGCAGGTATTATGTTCAATGAGGAATATATGCAGCGCATCCAGGATTTCATGGCCGGCAGAATTACAGCCACAACCATTCCGAACGGAACCAACTGGGCGAAGTGGAACGAAGGCTCCAACGACAATATTAACTGGATTGATGAATTCTACGGCCGCTGGGCTCCTTCGCACGAACACAATATCAGTGTGAGCGGCGGTAATGAAAAAATGCAGTATTATTTCAGCGGCAGCTTCTTGAATCAGAACGGTCTGATCCGTCACGGTGAGGATACCCAGAACCGTTATACCTTGAACGGTAAGATGACGGCCCAGATGGCAGACTGGATCAAGTTTACTTACTCTACGAAGTGGACACGTACTGACTTCGAACGTCCTACTTATCTGCAGGGTTCTTTCTTCCACAACGTAGCACGTGAATGGCCTATCCATGCTGCTTACGACCCCAATGGCTATCCGATGAATGAAAGCGGCATCCAGCAGATGGAGGATGGTGGTATTACGCGTCGTCAGACCGATATTTATACCAACCAGCTGGCTATTGTCATCGAGCCCATTAAGGACTGGCACATCAACCTGGAAGGTAGCATCCGTACGAATACACAGTACACGCATGCAGAAACTCTGCCGGTCTACTATTGGGACATAAACGGCAATCCGGTGGAAATGTCATGGCTGGTGGGCGGTGGCGGCCTTCCCGCAGGCGATAGCCGTGTGGAAGAATATACATACCGCGAGAATTATTATGCTACTAACCTCTATACGGACTATTCCAAGACATTTGATAACGGACATTACTTCAAGGTGTTACTCGGTTTCAATGCAGAAAAGTACACTACACGCCAGATAGATGCTACACGTGACGGCCTTATTACTCCGAACGTGCCTACCATCAATACCGCTACAGGTGCCTATTGGGCTGCCGGTGAATATCAGCACTATGCGGTAGCCGGTTTCTTTGGTCGTGTCAACTACGCTTACGAAGATCGCTATATGGCTGAGGTTAACCTCCGCTACGACGGTTCTTCCCGTTTCGTGGGTGACAAGCGCTGGGGACTCTTCCCGTCGTTCTCTGCCGGTTGGAACATCGCCCGTGAACCGTTCTTTGAGGATTTGGCTCAGAAGACCAGCATCACTACTTTGAAACTGAGAGGTTCTTGGGGTGAGCTGGGTAATACTGCCACCAACAGCTGGTATCCGTTCTATCTGACCATGCCTACCGGCAACAATTACGGTTGGTTTGTAAACGGACAGGCTCTCTCTTATGCTAATATGCCCGGTCTGGTCAGCTCTTCACTGACGTGGGAAACCATCCAGTCGTGGGACCTCGGTCTTGATTTCGGCTTGCTGAACGGTCGCTTGAATGGTAGCATCGGCTACTTCGTCCGCAAGACTCTTGACATGGTAGGTCCTGCTCCTGAACTGTCCAGCCTGCTGGGTACCGGCGTGCCGAGCGTGAATAACTGCGACTTGAAGTCTTATGGTTTTGAATTTGAATTGGGGTGGCGCGATGATATCGGTGATTTCTCGTATGGCGTTAAGTTCAACCTGTCTGACGCACAGCAGGAAGTAACCAGCTATCCGAATCCCTCTAAGAGCATAGGAAGCACTTATTATGATGGCATGAAGCTGGGTGAAATCTGGGGTTATACCACCATCGGCATTGCACAGAGCGATGAAGAGATGGCTAACCACTTGGCCAATGCCAACCAGGATGCCTTTGGTAGCAACTGGGGAGCTGGTGATATTATGTATGCCGACCTTAACGGTGATGGTCGTGTCAATTCGGGTGCCAATACTGTGGACGATCCGGGTGACCGCCGTATCATTGGTAATAGCACACCGCGTTTCAACTATGGTGTGACATTGGATGCCGCATGGAAAGGCTTTGACCTCCGCGTATTCTTCCAAGGTGTGGGCAAACGCGATTTGTGGACTACGGGTACTTATTTCTGGGGCCCGGATGGCGGTAATGAATGGCAGTCCAGCATGTTTGACGAAGCTCTGGATTACTGGACTCCGGAAAACACTGATGCATACCTCCCGCGTCCTTCATTTACCAGCCGTAACAAGCAAGTACAGACCGGTTATCTGCAGAATGGTGCTTATTGCCGTCTGAAGAACTTGACAGTGGGTTATACTTTCCCGAAGGTATGGACACAGAAGGCAGGCATCGAGCGTCTCCGTCTCTATTTCTCTGCCGACAACCTGCTGACGTTCACTTCTCTGAGCAATGCGTTCGACCCGGAATCTAATGGTGATGCCTATAACAACAGCAGCAGCAACTTTGTTGGTAAGGTATATCCCTTGCAGCGTGTGCTTTCCGTGGGTGTAAACATTAACTTCTAAATTCAGCTAAGACAATGAAATTACATAGAAAACTATTTGCAACAGGTCTGGTAGCAACTTCCCTGTTGACTTTCACGGGCTGTAATGACTTCCTCGATTTGGAACCACCTTCGAACGTTACTCCCGAATCTTACTTCCAGAATGACGAGCAACTGGGTGCTTATTCTATTGCCCGTTACAATGAAATGTTCACGACTCCTTCCGGTTGGGGACAGGGAGCTATTATCAATGCGGATGCTGCCACGGACAACATGGCTGCGAGCAGCCCCAATACAAGCCGTTTCACCAAGGACCTCTGGCTGGTTCCTCATAGTGGTGACCTGGGCTTTGGACAAATCCGTTATTGCAATTACTTCTTCCAGGAAGTGTTGCCCAGATATGAATCCGGATTCTATACCAGCTATCCTGATGCTGCGCATTATATCGGTGAAATGTATTTCCTTCGTGCTTGGGTTTACTTCTCCCGCTTGAAGACGTACGGTGATTATCCCATCGTGACAGAAGTGGTAACCGATAATAAAGAAGACCTGATGGCTCACGGTACTCGTATGCCTCGCAACGAAGTGGCAGACTTTATCTTGGCCGATTTGGATAGAGCCATTGAACTGTTGCATGATAAAGGCTTCCAGGCCAACAACCGTATCAACAAGCAGGTCGCTCTGTTGGTTAAGTCGCGTGTAGCCCTTTATGAGGCTTCTTACGAACGTTACCATAAAGGTACGGGCCGCGTTCCGGGTGATGCCGATTGGCCAGGTTACAGCATTCATCCGAATTATACCTTCGACGTAGATGTGCATGTGGAGGGATTGCTGACGCAAGCAATGGATGCTGCCAAGCAGGTGGCCGATAACATTCAACTGACAGAAAATACTATGGTACTGGACCAGAATCCTGCCAGTCCGGCTACGGGATGGAATCCCTATTTCGAAATGTATTCCAGCATGGATTTGTCTGGTGTCGATGAAGTCCTGATGTGGAAAGATTATGGTACGGTGGGTACTACCACCGTGCAGCACGGTGTTCCGGCCTATATCTCCAGTAGCGGTGGTATCGGTCTGCTGAAGGGATATGTGGAAAGCTTCCTAATGGCGAACGGTCTGCCTATCTATGCGGCAGGTTCGGGCTATCATGGCGATGAAACATTGAATAATGTAAAGGCTGACCGCGACGGACGTTTGCAGCTCTTCGTGTTCGGTGAAAGCAACTATTTGCCGTTCACTACCAACAATCGTGACACTCTTTATCATTTCACTCCGATCATGGCACCGGCACGTACCGACCAGATGGGTGATGTAACGGGTTACCGAATTCGTAAAGGTGAAAGCTTCGACTGGGAACAGAACAGCTTCGGTGACGGTTATAGTGAAACCGCACAGATTGTGTTCCGTGGCACAGAGGCACTGTTGAACTACATGGAGGCTCAGTATATGCGTGACGGAAGTCTGGATGCTTCTTCTCAAAGCTACTGGCGCGCTATCCGTACTCGTGCCCATGTGGATACCGACTATCAGAAGACGATTGACGCTACAAACATGAGCGAAGAAGGCAAAGGCGACTGGGGTGCTTATTCAACTGGAACTTTGTTGTCCGACAGGACCTTATACAACATCCGTCGTGAACGTCGCTGCGAATTTGTAGGTGAAGGTATGCGTTGGGATGACTTGGTACGTTGGTGCTCTATGGACCAATTGGTTAACACACCGTATATGCCGGAAGGTGTTAACTTCTGGACCAGCATGTATCAGACAGCCGTCTATAACGAAATGCACGCCAGAATTAGCTATGTGGAAGGTCCTACAGATCCGGACGCAAATATTTCTTCCAGAACAGAGAGCGTGTATGTTCGTCCTTACCGTGTTAACTCCGGTAATAGCGTATTCGATGGCTACACATGGATGAATGCCCACTACAATTCTCCGCTTCCTATTCGTGAGATTCAATTGCTGTCTCCGGATGAGAATGTAAGTACTTCGGTACTTTACCAGACGTGGGGTTGGCCGACACAGGCATCTATGCCGGCTGAGAAATAATGATAACAACTGTTTCATAACATACCACACAAGAGAATTTACAACACTTGCAGTCCCCTGCCGCCGTGAGGCGGTGGGGGATTTTTGTAGGTTTGCCTGTGCAACTTTAGCAGGCTCGGATGCCACAGGATGCGATAATAATTGTTAATCTGAAAGAAAAACTTCCTCCGACAGGTAAACGTACCAGCCCTTTTCTTTAAATTTAGGCACTTTTTGCAGAATGATACTCTAACACTCTAAAAACGTAGATTATGGAAAAAATCAGAACCCTTACGATGTTATCGGCCGGTCTGCTGGCAACAGTAAGTGCAGCAGGCACTGAAACTGCCGGGCAGACAGATAAAACAGATAAAAACGGGAAACCCAACATCATCTTTATCTTGTGCGATGATATGGGATACGGCGATTTGGGCTGCTATGGACAGAAATATATTCATACTCCCAATCTGGACCGTATGGCCGAAGAAGGAATGCGCTTCACACAAGCATACGCCGGAAGTCCTGTCAGCGCCCCGTCGCGTGCATCGCTGATGACCGGACAACATTCGGGACACGGACACGTGAGAGGCAATAAGGAATACTGGAACAATGGTCAGACGGTGATGTATGGCAAGAATGTAGACCATGCCGTAGTTGGACAGGAGCCTTACGACCCGCAACACATTATCTTGCCCGAAGTGATGAAACGCAACGGCTATACCACTGGTATGTTCGGCAAATGGGCTGGCGGCTACGAAGGCTCGGTGTCTACACCGGACAAGCGGGGTGTGGACGAATATTACGGTTATATTTGCCAGTTCCAGGCCCATCTGTATTATCCAAACTTCCTGAACCGCTACAGCCGGTCGGCCGGTGATACGGCAGTGGTGCGCGAAGTGTTGGAAGAGAACATCCAATATCCCATGTTTGGCGACGATTATAAGAAGCGTACTCAATACTCTGCCGATCTCATTCATCAAAAGGCATTGGAGTGGCTGGACAAGCAGGACGGTAGTCAGCCGTTTTATGGTTTCTTTACCTACACACTGCCCCATGCCGAGCTGGCACAGCCCAACGACTCTATCCTGAAAGCCTATAAAAAGCAGTTCTTCACCGACAAGACGTGGGGAGGCAGCGAAGGGTCGCGTTACAATCCCGCAGAACATACGCATGCCGAGTTTGCCGGTATGATTACCCGACTGGATGCTTATGTGGGCGAAATACTAGCCAAACTGAAGGAAAAAGGTCTGGACAAGAATACGCTGGTCATCTTCAGCAGCGATAACGGCCCTCACGAAGAGGGCGGGGCTGATCCTGAATTCTTCGGACGGGACGGCAAGTTGCGCGGACTGAAACGCCAGTGTTACGAAGGCGGCATCCGTGTGCCGTTCATTGCATGGTGGCCGGGACATGTGCCTGCCGGAACAGTAAACGACCATCAGCTGGCTTTCTACGATGTAATGCCTACGTTCTGCGAACTGACAGGAGACAAACGTTTCCCCAAGAAATACCTGAACAAGAAACTGGAGGGCGACTGCTTCGACGGCATCTCCTTCGCTCCTACCTTGCTGGGACAGGACGACCGGCAGCAGAAGCATGACTTCCTTTATTGGGAGTTTCATGAAACGGACCAGATTGGCGTACGTGCAGGTGACTGGAAAATGGTGGTGGTCAAAGGTACTCCCCGCCTGTATAACCTGGCGACGGACATTCACGAAGACCATGATGTAGCAGCCGAACATCCCGACATCGTGAAGCAGCTGACGGACATCATCCGGCAAGAACACAGAGAAAGCAAGTTATTCCCGATTACATTACCTAAATAAAAATAATGCCCTTCTTGCCGGTCTCTCTTGGGGAAAGGAGCAGACCGGAAGGAAGGGTTGCTCCTCTTTTCCGCTATGATTAACCGACAACTCCTCCATCCTGAGAGCATCCTTATAGTAGGTGCATCGAACAACATACATAAACCCGGCGGCGCTATCCTGCGCAACCTGTTGAACGGACACTTCGCTGGTACGTTGGCCGCCGTCAATCCCAAAGAAGCAGAAGTGCAGGGAGTGAAAGCCTGGCCATCGGTGCAGGAAGCACCCGCTGCCGACTTGGCTGTACTCGCCATTCCTGCCGCTGCCTGCCCTGAAGCAGTGGATGTGCTGACAGAGAAAGGAACGAAGGCCTTCATCATTCTTTCGGCTGGCTTCGGTGAAGAGACACACGAAGGAGCCTTGCTGGAAGAACACATCCTGCAAACGGTGAACAGACACGGAGCTGCACTCATCGGCCCTAATTGCATTGGTTTGCTTAACACGTGGCACCACAGCGTCTTCTCGCAGCCTATCCCGCAACTGCACCCCCAAGGTGTCGACCTCATCTCCAGTTCGGGCGCTACGGCTGTATTTATTCTTGAAAGTGCTGTCACCAAAGGCCTTCTCTTCAACTCGGTATGGTCGGTGGGTAACGCTAAACAGATTGGCGTGGAAGATGTGCTGGCCTATATGGACGAACACTTCGACCCGGAACGTGACTCGCGCATCAAGCTTCTCTACATCGAAAGCATTGCCGACCCCGACCGCCTGTTGTTACATGCCTCATCACTTATCCGCAAAGGGTGCCGCATTGCTGCCATCAAGGCGGGTAGCAGCGAGAGTGGCCGCCGTGCGGCATCGTCGCATACGGGTGCCATAGCCAGCAGTGACTCGGCCGTCGAAGCCCTGTTCCGCAAGGCGGGTATCGTGCGTTGTTTCTCACGTGAAGAACTCACCACGGTGGGATGCGTCTTTACCCTGCCCGAACTGCGAGGTAAGAACTTCGCTATCGTGACTCATGCAGGCGGACCGGGAGTGATGCTGACCGATGCGCTGAGCAAAGGAGGGCTGAACGTGCCACACTTGGAAGGACCGCTTGCCGACGAACTGAAAGCCAGGCTCTATCCGGGTGCTGCCGTAGGCAATCCAATCGACATTCTGGCCACAGGCACCCCCGAACATTTACGTCTCTGCCTGGATTACTGCGAAGAGAAACTGGATAACATTGATGCCGTGATGGCCATTTTCGGTACGCCGGGCCTGGTGCAGATGTTTGAAATGTACGACGTATTGCACGAGAAGATGCAGACCTGCCGTAAACCCATCTTCCCCATTCTGCCGTCGGTAAATACTGCCGGAGCCGAGGTGGCGGACTTTCTGGCCAAGGGGCATGTCAACTTTTCCGACGAGGTGACGCTGGCCACTGCTTTGGCACGCATCGTCAACGCCCCGCGTCCTGCCTCCAACGAAATAGAACTGTTCGGCGTGGATGTGCCGCGTATCCGCCGTATCATCGACTCCATTCAAGACGACGGCTACCTGCCGCCCTACTTGGTGCAGGCACTGCTGCGTTCGGCTGGCATACCGGTGGTGGAAGAATTCGTGTCGGTACGGAAAGAGGAGGTCTTGGCCTTTGCGCGCCGCACCGGCTTCCCCGTAGTGGCTAAGGTAGTGGGGCCCGTGCATAAGTCGGACGTGGGGGGCGTGGTGCTGAATATCAAGAGCGAACAGCACTTGGCGCTGGAGTTCGACCGCATGATGCAGATTCCCGATGCCACGGCGGTCATGGTACAACCCATGCTGCGGGGTACAGAACTGTTTATCGGTGCCAAGTACGAAGAAAAATTCGGCCACGTGGTATTGTGCGGATTGGGAGGCATTTTCGTAGAGGTGCTGAAAGACGTATCATCGGGACTCGCTCCGCTGTCGTATGCCGAAGCCTACTCCATGATACGTTCGCTGCGAGCCTACAGAATTATCAAAGGCACACGCGGGCAACAGGGCGTCAATGAAGACAAGTTTGCCGAAATCATCGTACGGCTTTCTACCCTGTTGCGTTTCGCCACCGAAATCAAAGAGATGGACATCAACCCGCTGCTGGGTACGGAGAAGCACATCATTGCCGTGGATGCACGCATATGCATCGAGAAACCGGTGGCAGCCGACGGCACGTTGGAGTAGCATTGGCTGTCGGCCCATATCACATCAGGCGCGGATTCCGCAGAGCTTACAGGCAATTGAAAGAGCCTTGAAGCATCTGCGGAATCCGCGCCTGAATCATTTCGGGTACTACTTACTTCATGGCCCAGTCCTCCCGGTCTAAGTTGCGGTAGCCGATGGCTTCCGCCAAGTGTGCAGGCCGTATGTTGTCGCTTCCCTCTATGTCGGCTATGGTACGTGCCACTTTGAGGATGCGGTCGTAGGCCCGTGCCGAAAGATTAAGTTGCGTCATGGCCGTCTTCAGCATGGCAAGGCCAGCCTCGTCCGGGCGTGCATACTGTGCCAGCAGGCGGCTGTTCATCTGCGCGTTGCAGTACACGCCGGGTACTCCGGCATAACGTTTCTCCTGCCGGCGGCGGGCTTGCACCACACGTTCGCGGATGGCTGCGCTCGACTCACCGGGGCGGGCATCCGCCATCTTCTCGAAAGGCAGGGGCGTCACTTCTATCTGCAAGTCGATGCGGTCCAGCAACGGGCCGGAGATGCGGTTGAGATACCGCTGCACCTGAGTGGGAGTGCATACACAAGGTTTGGTAGGATGGTTGTAGTAGCCGCAGGGACAGGGATTCATGGAAGCCACGAGCATAAAGCTGGCGGGATATTCCACACTATATTTCACGCGCGCCACTGTTATCTTGCGGTCTTCCAGCGGCTGTCGCAGCACTTCGAGCACACTGCGGTTGTATTCGGGAAGTTCATCGAGGAAAAGGATGCCGTTGTGTGCCAGACTTATTTCGCCGGGCTGCGGTTGGTTGCCGCCTCCGGTCATGGCTGCCATGGAGATGGTGTGGTGCGGGTCGCGGAAGGGACGTTTGTAGATAAGTCCACCTTCGCTGCCCAGTTTGCCGGCAACGGAGTGTATCTTCGTAGTCTCCAGGCTTTCTCCCAGCGACAAGGGAGGCAGGATGCCGGGCAGTCGTTTGGCGAGCATGGACTTGCCGCTGCCCGGCGCCCCGATAAGCAAGATGTTGTGTCCGCCTGCCGCTGCCACTTCGAGGGCCCGCTTTACGTTTTCCTGCCCTTTCACTTCGGAGAAGTCGAGGTCGAACTGGCTCTGCCGGGCGAAGAATTCTTCGCGGGTGTTGACGATTGTGGGTTCCAGCGTCCGTTTCCCGTTGAAAAACTCCACTACCTCGCGTACATTGTCCACGCCATAGACGGCCAGGTGGTTCACCACCGCTGCCTCGCGGGCGTTGGCACGGGGAACAATCATTCCCTCAAAGCCCAGTTCGCGTGCCTTGATAGCCATGGGCAGCACGCCTTTGACCGGTTGCAACGTGCCGTCCAGGCTCAGTTCGCCCATCAGCAGGAAGCGGTTCAGCCGTCCTTCGACATCCTGCATGGCTTCGGTGGCAGCCAGCATACCGATGGCAAGAGGCAAATCGTAGGCGGCGCCTTCCTTGCGGATGTCGGCGGGTGCCATGTTGATGACCAGATTGGTCATGGGCAGGCGGCATCCGCTCTCCTGCAAAGCCGACAGGATGCGGCGGTGGCTTTCCTTGACAGCTGCGTCGGGCAGACCGACCAGATAGAACATGCAGCCTTTGGAACTGTTGACTTCAATGGTGATGAGGGTGGCGTCGATACCCAAGACGGCGGCGCCATAAGTCTTTATTAACATGGTATTCAGAAATAAGAGATAAAAAATAAGTAGGTGGAGTTATTTGTTTGTTATATCTTCAGTTCTTTCATTGTCGAATAGTAGTTAGGCAGGCATCTCCTCCGATGCAGGAAGAGCGGCAGGAAGAAACGCTATGGTTTCCTCTGTATGCGGCCGCTGATTCTGGCTGAAGACACCACCGAGGGGTCTTTCAGTTGCTGCTCTATTTCCTCCAGCGTCAGATTCATGCCCATGATGCGTCCGTTTTCGTTCACCAGTACGTTGAAGGGCAGAGAGAAGATAGAGAACTTCTGCACGATGTCCGAATGCCAGCCCCCTAAGTCGCAGGCCTGCTGCCATTCCAGCGTATCCCGGCGCACAGCCTCCTGCCAGCGGTTGCGGTCTGTGTCCAGCGAGATGCCCAGCATGGCAAAGTCTTTGTTGCCTTTCTGCTGTTTGTAGAGTTTCCGCAACGGGGCATTGGCCTTACGGCTGGCTTCATCCCACGAGGCCCATACGTTTATCAGCAGCATTCGGTCGTTGAACTGCGTGCGGTTTATTTTCTTGCCGTCGGCATCCGTGGTCTGGAAGAAAGGAATCTGTCGGCCTTGGGTCATTTTCTGTGCAGATTCCAGTTTCTCCAGCAATTGCGTCAGATAAGGCCGGTCTTTCAGTTCTCCGGTCAGCAGTTCTGCCAGGTGGCTGATGCGTTCATAATCCGGCCGGGGTGTCTGCACGAAATATTTGTCCAACAGATACACGCTGACTAACGAAGAGGTATGCGCACGGATGAAGTCTTCGGCTTTTTCCTGCACGGCATCCGGACGGGTTGTGCCTAAGCTGTCCAGACTGAGTTGGAAGGCAGTCTGCTCCTCATTATATACATTGCCTGTCACCTTCAGCGTGTGGAGGTTGCTTGTGGAGCCCGACAGGTTGATATGCTGGCGGCAGTCGGCATAAAGAGGATATTCCGTGCCGTCGCTGAACAGCAGGTAGACGCCTGAGAGGGTGTCGATGGAAAGCGTGTCCGAGAACTTGTCGTTCTTTACCACCAAGGTGTCTGTCCGGTCGAACAGCCGGTCCATGCCGATGACGTAAATCGTGTCGTTGCCCAGCCCTTCGATTTTGCCGCTCAGGCGGGCTGCTTTGCCGGTTGGCTTACTGCCGCAGGCTGCCAGAAGTAGCGCCATGACGGGCATGAGACATACTATACAGAGTTTCTTCATCCAAGAGGTATGTGTTTAAAGTGAGTGGCAGAAAGCAGGGATGCTGCTTTGCGCCTGCGAATGTACGTCTTTTTGGTGTGAATAAAAAGAAAAAGAGGAGTTATTTCACGCAGCAGGCTTTTCTGCCCTGTGTCAACAGCACCAGTTTCGGATGGTGTGCGGTGATGTATGGAAGGGTGGGGGTTCTTATCGCTTGGAAGCCGTCTTCCGATAGCTTGGAAGTTGGCTCCTTGTCGCTTGGAAGCAAATGCTGGAAATATGCCGTTGCAGCAGCCTGTCTGGCGACCTTAGCCGGAGGAGAGAGGAGAATCTCTGCGCAAGCTTTGCCCCCCTCTTTCCTCCGGCAGCCGCAGTTTATTTGTTGTAGAACCTGAACCAATTGAAGTCGGCCATGCCACCCACCCCTTCTTCTGTTTCAGAAAAATTGAAGAGGGCGAAACGGTTGGCTGTCCAGGGATAGCCTAAATCCATGTGCAGCACTTCGCCTGCCGGCAAGAAGTTGGCTCCGTCCAAGCTGTAATACAGCCGGGCGGTAAAGTCTTTGTCGGTGACCCGCGCCCTGAGCCAGACTTTGTCTTGTGTGAGGCGGTCGGCTACGGTTTCCGTTTTCCCATTGTGGCAGACCACCAACTGCCTGACACCGTTCTTCTGCTTCACAGCCAGGTAGGCATACGGCGACTGGAAAATGCCGAATCCAGCCACATTGCCCTCCTTCAGTCCGGCGATGTCCATCTCGACGGTTCCGGTAGAGAGCGGTCCCTGCACCCGTTGGGTCAGCGTATTGCGGGCATGAGTCAGGTCGGTCGCCTGCGAGGCTTTCAGTCTCATATAGCCTTTCCTTTCTTTCAGCGACCATCTGCTGTTGTCCGGGTTATGATTCCATTGCCATTGCAGTCCTAATTGCGTATCTTCAAATTCATCAGTCGTTGCCGGCGACTGTATGGGGCAGGTCACCCCTGTATCCGGTTTCCGATAGATGGCCACATCGTGTCCGTTGCTACCCAACATCGGCCAGCCGTCTGTCCAGCAGACCGGCTGCAAGTGCGGAACCCGTCCGATGGCCCCCCGGTCCTGCATGATGATGAACCACCAGTCGCCGTTTTCCAACTGTACCATTCCCCCCTGATGCAAGCCGTTGGGCGGATAAGAACTGTCGTCCTGTATCACCACCTTATGTTCGTACGGTCCGTAAATGTTTTTAGAGCGGAGGCATACCTGCCAGCCTTCCGTCCCACCTGCCGGGCACAGGATGTAGTACATGCCGTTTATTTTATAAACATGTGCGCCTTCCATGCCTGCATTCTTGCCAGAACACCGGGCATCGTCCACCCCCTTGTTCCATATCTCTACCGGCTTAGACTTGACCGATTTGACATCTGGGTTCAGTTCCGTCACATAGAGTTTATACTGCCCGTGTACGACATAGACTTTCCCGTCGTCGTCAAAGAACAGCCCCGGGTCGTAGAGATATTCCGGAAAGATAGTCCTTGTCCACGGTCCTTCCGGCTGCTCGGCTTCGCAGACAGAGAAGTGCCCCTTTTCCGTTCCCCATCCTCCTGGCGTGCAGAACGCCACATAGAATTTTCCGTTGTGATAACGGATAGAATTAGCCCACGAACCATTCAGATACAGCGTCCCTCCCTGCATGTCGTAGCGCGGGTCTTCGTCATAGCGTTCCACGGCATAACCCGCCATCTCCCAGTTTACCAGGTCTTTGGATTTGAGTATCGGCGATCCCGGCACATAATGCATACTTGTAGATACCATATAGAAAGTATCTTCTACTCGAATTACATCCGGGTCCGGCCAATCCCCCCACAGCAGCGGATTGGTAAAGCTGCCGTCTCCATTATCCGGGCTCCACACTTGTTGGGCTTCAGTCAGGCACAGTGGGCACCACAGAAGTGCCCCTGCCACGATACAAGATTTTATTTTCATCCTATTAAAGTTAAGTAACAGATTTCCTTATCTTATTAAACCGGCATTTTCATTGATAGTCAGATTCTTAATGCCCCTATAAGTTAGCCGGTTTCCTCCAGTCAGGTCAGGAAGAACGGCAGCAAGTTTATCAAGAAAATTCCGGATAACCAAGAAAGAGAACAAAATTATGAATCGTATAACAATCCCTAACAATCATGGAAAAAGAGAAAAGCGCCTCTCTGAACCTAAAAAAACTCCGATAACCCTTGTATATTTCAATGAAAACCCGTACTTTTGTGCCCGCTATCCCATCCGAGGATATGCCGGACTTGTAGCTCAGTTGGTTAGAGCAACAGACTCATAATCTGGAGGTCCCAGGTTCAAGCCCTGGCTGGTCCACGCTAATAAAATGAAAGCCGCTTATTTACAGCGGCTTTTCTTCTGTCTGACTGTCCCTAAAAACTGCTTATTCCCCCTTGCTTCGATGTCACCTGGAGTTTGTCATTACAGACGTGGAGTAGGGAAGGGGCTATAAGCTTGTCGTACTTGAAGGTTGTGTCTTGTTTCTTAACGGGGTGACATGAAATTTGCTTGCATATCCCGAATATTCTGACGAACTTTGTGTATAAATCGTACATCCGATAATTAGAGCTTAATGGTGGACCCATCATGAAGCTGATAAATAATCTGCGGTATGTATGGCTTTTCGTAAAGACTTAATCAAAAAAGATTCAAACGTATGAAAAAGAACTTAGTCGTACTGACCGGTGCCGGTATGAGCGCCGAGAGTGGCATCAGTACCTTCCGAGATGCCGGTGGCTTGTGGGAGCAGTATCCCGTAGAACAGGTGGCCACGCCCGAAGGTTATGCGCGCAACCCTGAACTGGTCATCAATTTCTACAACGAACGGCGCAAGCAATTGCTGGACGTGCAACCCAACGATGGACACCGCGGACTGGCAGCCATGGAGCAGGACTTCAATGTGACTGTCGTCACGCAAAACGTAGACAACCTGCATGAACGTGCGGGCAGCACGCATGTCATCCACCTGCACGGCGAGCTGACCAAAGTTTGCTCCAGCCGCGATCCTTACAACCCGCATTATATCAGGGAACTGAAACCGGAGGAATATGAAGTGCACATTGGCGACAAGGCAGGCGACGGCAGTCAGTTGCGTCCGTTTATCGTGTGGTTCGGTGAGGCTGTGCCGGAGATAGAAACTGCCGTGAAGTATGTGGAGAAAGCTGATATTTTCGTCATCATAGGCACGTCGATGAATGTCTATCCTGCTGCTGGATTGCTCTATTATGTGCCGGCCGGGGCTGAGGTCTACCTCATCGATCCTAAGCCGGTAGACACGCATTCCGACCGCCCGGTGCACGTCATCCGCAAGGGAGCGTCGGAAGGGGTGAGGGAACTGCGGGGATTGCTGGTTCCCTGAGGCACCGCGCAGGTGGCGGGGCTCAGAAGCGGAACATGGCCAGGAACATCACCCGGCGGGGGTGCAGGCGATAGACACCATACGTATGTGAGGTCTCATCGAAACTTTCTTCTACGTAAGTGTCTGCACCCAGCAGGTTCTCGCCGCGCACAAAGAGTGTTAGGCGGTTACGCCATACTTCGTACGACACCTCCATATCAACAAAGGCATACGTGTCCGCACTACTTCCGTCGCCTGTCCAGCGGCAAAGGTCTCCATGTGCTTGTGCGCGCCACCGGCCGGCCTGCACATACAGGTTGGCAAAGGCGGTGACGGCTGCTACACGGGTGTTGGCTGAGCGATTGCGCCGATGCAGGTAGTTGCCGCCCAAGTCGTAATTAAACGCCCCTTGGAACGACGACTTCAGCTGGAGGCCCACTCGGTAGGACACATTGTTGTAGGGCAGTTTTCCGGCATCTACCCGCACATAGTCGTAGGACGACACACCGACACCACCCGACAGCTTCAGGTTGGATGACAAGGAATTGAGGTAGAAGTCCGTACTGCCGGATGCTGTGAATGCATCCCGTCCCTCTAACGGCAAGGTTTCTGTCAGGATGTATTCCGGATGGATGTCCTGTTGGACGGACAGGTAGCGAGGGCTGTGTACATAAGTCAGGAACACGTTCCCCACAAACAGGTCGCTCCATCCGCCATATTTGTAGGATAGGCTCATTACTTGGTCGGACAACAACCGGGTGTTGCCACTGCTCCGTTGGTAGGCATTGAGAGAGCCGCGCACTGTCCACGGCAACCATTCATGTAGGTCGGGCGTCTGCCTGCGGAAGGTCCATTGCACCTTCAGATTGTGTTTCCGTCCCGGCATCCATTCCCACGATGCCACCGGCTGGAGCAACACGTCGTTGCGCAAAAGACCGTTGTAGTCCGTGCGCAGCCACTCCAATTGTGCGCCCGTTTCTAACCGGGCTTTGCGCAGCTTCCAAGTGTAAAACAGACTCAGGGCGAGCGAGGTTTCAGTGAGTTGCAGCGTGTCGAAAGCTGCGAGCCCGAAGCGGTCCTGGTCCCAATGGAACATGACGTTTGTGCGCAGGCTGTGGTGTGGGTTGAGAGCGTGCAGGTAGCTCACGCCGCCTGTCAGACGCATTCGCCGGTCGGTAGTCTGCTGTTCGAAGCGGTCTGTCGGGATTTCGCTTTCGGTTGTCAGACTGTCTACACCGTATTGCTGCGGCGCGCGTCCGTACACCCAGCTCACCGTTGCCTCCCACAGACGGTTTTCGGCGGCACGGTTGCTATATGACAGCCGCTGCGCGACAAAGGTTTGCCGATTGTCTGCTTGCTCTCTGTAACGATTACCGTCGAACAAGGTGGCGGCGTCGGCCTCGCTGCGTTCTATCAGTACCTGCGTGGTCGATTTCCATTCCACTTTCTTCTGGGGGGTATAGGTCACCTTCAGCCGCCCCACGTAGTTGTCCGGGCGGGTAGTTGTCTGCTTCTCAAACCGGTTGGTAAAACTGTATTTGTTCCAAGTGTAGGTACGATCAGTGGCATAATCCGTTTTCCGTCGGTCGGAGGCCCATGCCACGGCGGGTTCTACCTTCAGGTTTTCTGTCGGGTTCAGCACGGTGCTGTAGGAAAAGGTTTTCTCCTGGTTGAAGTTGCCACGTTTCAGGCTCACACCGGGCAGGTTGCCCTGCACCGTTGCCGGACGGAGATTGAACGATTGCGGATTGTCCAGTTCCAACACGCGGGCAATGTTTGTCACCATCTGCGAGCCTATGTTGTTCAGGCTGGCAGACAGGTAGTGCTTGTTTTTCTTAGATACGTGTAGCAGGTTGCCCTGCGTGTTGTAGCCTCGTTCCGTGCCGCCTCCGCCGTAGAGCGTGCCTATCCATTGCCCTTTGGCATCGTCTTCCAGGCGCAGGTTCAGCGCTACGTCGTCGGTATGGACCAGTCCTTTCTCCAAGGGGTTGTCTACGTAGTTCTGCAGCAATTCTATTTGGCTGATGGCTTTCACGTCCAGCCCTTTGGTTAGCAATTGGTAGCCTTTGTTCAGGAGGTCGTCGCCTTCGAGCAATACTTTTTCCACTTCCTTGCCCTGCGCCCGTATCACACCGTTGTCATCTACTTCGATGCCCGGCAAGTTCTTCAGCAAGTCTTCCACCACCCGCTCGTGTCCGCGCAGAAAGGCCTTGGCGTTGAACACTACGGTGTCGTTTTTCATAAAAACGGGCACCTGCGGACGGATGACCACTTCCTGCAACATCCACGCCGCCGGGCGCAGCACGGCATTGTGTATCCGTACTTCCCCTTGTCGCAGCGAGAGCGCCACACTGTCTTTCTCGTAGGACATCAGCGAATATTCCAACATCCACTCTCCCGCGCGCTCCAGCTCCAGCCGGTACGAGCCATCGTCGGCCGTCTGTGTGAAAGCCACCAAGAGCGTGCTGCCGGGTTCGCGGGCCGACACGTAGGCATAGGCCAACGGACTGCCCGCTTCGTCGCGCACCGTTCCCGTCACGGTCTGTGCCGACAGGGCAACGCTCCAGACCAGAAACCATCCGAACAGCCACCACTCCTTATTCATCGTATTCCAATTCTATGCTTTTGATTTTCGCCTTGGAAACGTTGACCTTGAACCCCTCGCCCATGCGTGAGGCAAGACGTTTCATATTCTCGCTTAACTTCTCCGCTACTTGTTCGTGGTATTCTTTCATCGTCAGGCAGCGGTAGGCAGACTCGTCGGCACGTTCCACCGTTGTTTCGCCCCGTTTCACGCCCGTGGCGTAGAAAGAGACTTCGTTGGTGTCGTCGTAGGCTTCGAGAATGGCACCGGGCAGGCCGTGCAGTTTCCACGGTCCCCAGTTGCAGGGAATGTCCGTAGTGAACCAGGCTGTGTAGTTCCGTCCGCGAAAGCGGCACGTGGCTTTTTGGCAGCGGAAGCCTTCTATCTCTCGCGTGTCTTTCTCCATCGTCCAGCGGATGACGGGCACCGGTTCGGCCAGGCGCACCGTGCGGCCGGCGAGAGGGTTCAGTTCGCTGCATTCGTTCAACGCTTTGTCGCACCAGAGGACGTGCTGCGTGGTGTCGCTGACGGCCAACGTCCAAGTGTCTATTTCCGGGTTGGGTTCATCTGCGTGACTGTAATCCCGGATATATCGGTAGGTATAACAGGCGGCTTCCCCCGAACACGAAAGGCGGGCGTCCATCTGCTGCCGCTTGTTGAAGTTGAGGTACATGTCGTAAGTGATGGTCAGGGGGAAATGATAGGTCTTCTGTGCGAATATAGGGAGGAAACCTGTCAGTGCGAAAAAGAGAATGAGAAACTTGTGTCTTATCATAATGGTATAGCTTTTAGAAGGAGTGCGTGTCGCGATGAACTGGTATCAGACAGGGTGCAGGCACATTCCTTTGACTTTATGCCGCAAATATAGCAAATTCTCCCCCCCCCCCGCAAATATTCATGCGTGTTTTTCTTTCATTATGTTGCATAACATAAGAAAGAACATACATCTTCTTGGGAGCTCCGATGGCGGTTGTACCGGTTGCGCCTCACCGCTTCAGCGCCAGCCTCAGCACGAACCAGGCATGGTGTGCCACCGTGCTCAGCAAGCCGTAGTGCTTGGCCATGATGCGGAAACGTTCGAGCAGCGAAGCGCGCCGGTTGGCAGTGGTAAGGCCTTCGTCCAGGTAGTCGATGACCACCAGATGGGCGTTGTGCAGCGTGTGTGCCTTCTTCATGACACGGATGCACCAGTCGAAATCGGCAGAGAAGCGGTAGTCGAGGTTGTAAGGCTCTGCCAGGTCGCGCCGGGCAAAGAACGCCTGGTGGCACACCAGCATGCCTTGTCGGAAGCTATGCCACGTCAGGACATCGGGGGGCGAAAGGCGGCGTCGGCGCACGAAATGTCCCTCACCGTCCACTAAGTCCGTGTCGCCATAAATGACGCCGGGCAGTTCTTCGGTATGCGGCGGGAGGGAATGCACCAACTGCTGCAGGGTATCGTCTTCGTGGAAGCTGTCGCCTGCGTTCAGAAAGCAGAGGTAGTCGCCCGTAGCCAGTGCCATGCCCTTGTTCATGGCATCATACAATCCCTTGTCCGGCTCGCTCACCACGCGGGCGATGCGGTCGCGGTAACGGTGGACGATGTCCAGCGTACCGTCTTTCGAGGCACCGTCTACAATGATATACTCCACGTGGTGGTAGGTTTGTGAGATGACGCTCTGGATGGTGTCTTCCAGCACGGCGGCAGCGTTGTAGGTCACGGTAATGACGCTGAAAACGGGAGTAGGGCGGTTGTGCATCGGCGTAAAGAAGGTCAGAGTTTGTTATACAGTTCGATGAAGCGGCGTGCCACGGTATTTTCCGAATAGTAGGCAACTGCCTTGCGGCAGGCCTGTTCGGCCAGGCTGGGATAGCCGGGGTCGGTCAGCGTCCAGTAGATGCCGTTGGCAAAATCTTCGGCAGACTTGTAGGCCGCCACATAGCCATTGTGCAGGTGGTCTATCATTTCGGGGATGCCGCCCGTGTTGAAGCCCACGCAAGGGGTTCCGCAGGCCATGGCTTCCATGACGGTGTTGGGCAGGTTGTCTTCCAGCGAAGGGGTGACGAAGATGTCAACGGCGTTGTAGATGTCCACCAGTCGATGGTCGTCGCGCACGAAGTCCAGCGGATAGACGCGGAAAGGCAACATGTCTTTCAGTTGTTGGGAGTATTTGCCGAAGGTCACCACGCCTAACTTCTCTTTCAGTTCGGGATGCCGTTCGGCAAGCAGGCGGCACGACTCTACCAGGTAGTCGATGCCCTTGCGCTTGTCTGTAATCTTCACCGAGCCAAACAGCATCAGCATCTTGTCTTGCGGCAGGCGGCACTTCTCGCGTGCGGCAGCCTTGTTGTGCGGTTTGAAGAGGTTGGTGTTGATGGGGTTGGGGATGACCGTGACGGGATGTCCTGCCAGCAGCGAACTGCGTCTGGCCTGTTCGCCCAGCCAGTTGCTGCAGGTGACAAAGTGGATGTTGCAGTGGGCATAGATGTCGCGCTTGCGTCGGAAGACACGCCAGGCCAGGTCGTGCGAATGCCGTCCGCCGTCTATGAAAGGGCAATGGCCGCACTCGGTGCGGTAGCGTTCGCAACCGCGGGTATAGTGGCAGATGCCGGTGCAGGGCCACAGGTCGTGCATGGTCCATACGACGTGTTTGCCCGAGCGGAGAATCTTCTCTATGTCGCGCAGCGAAAGCATGCCCTGGTTGATCCAGTGCAGGTGGATGATGTCGGCCTGTTGGAATTCGGGCAGGGTGGTAATGTCGGTGCCCGTGTTGGCAATATCTACGGCAAAGAGGTTTTTGCGGCTGAACCGGTTGGCCGTCCAGATGACGATGCGTTCCCACACGAATTTCCACACCAACCACCAATTCTGGCGCAGGGGGACGACGGTAATTTCATCGGTCTGTTTGTCGCGCACCAGCATCTTGGCCTTGATGCCGTGGTTTTTCAGCGCTTCCATCAGGCGGCCGGCGGCAATGGCGGCACCGCCCATGCGTTCGGACGTATTTATCAGCAGTACTCTCATAAAGGCACAATGTTTGCCGGGTTATTCTTTCTGCCTGCAAAAATACGCTTTTTCCCGCGAAAGGCAGACATTCCGGCATGAGTTTCTTCGGTCTGCCTGCGGAAATTCCTGCCTTCGCGGTCCTGCGGGGCGTCCGCAGCACTATTCTTCTAAGAGCACGGCCGTCCCGGCGGCAGTGACCATCAGCATCGACTCGCCCACGGTCTCGTAGTCCAGGTCTACGCCGATGATGGCATTGGCACCCATCAGTTGGGCCTGCTGCTGCATTTCCTGCAAGGCGGTTTCTTTGGCTTCGCGCAATACTTTTTCATACGAGCCGCTGCGCCCGCCGAAGAAGTCGCGGATGCCGGCCATGAAATCACGGAATACGTTGGCGCCGATGATGGTCTCGCCCGATACAATGCCGAAGTAGCGCGAGATGCGCTTGCCTTCGATGGTGTTTGTTGTAGTTACTAACATAGTTGTTCAGCGTTTAAAAATACATGTTTTTTCTATTAGTCGTCCGGAAGCGAGGAAAAGTTGCAGGGAGGGGGCGAAATTTGCAAAAAACATTCTTTTTCTTCTTCGGACGGTACGCGGGAAGTCCGTAGCTCTTCGTAGCCGGCTTGCAGGCGCTGAGAAGCAGGCTCCCAAGCCCTTGGAAGGAGACTTCCAAGGGCTTGGGAACAATCGTCTGTTTGCCAGTAAGATAGGAGAGGGGCGCGAGGAACAGCCGTCACCGGCTGCCGGGCCGCTTATTTCATGAACACGAAATAGACGGCCAGGATGAGGCAGATGAATGCCGCCAGGTGGTTCCAGTGCAGCGTCTCGCCCTTGAAGAACAGGGTGGTGAAGACGGTGAAGATGATGAGGGTGACGACCTCCTGGATGACCTTGAGCTGCATGAGCGAGAACGGACCGCCATTGCCCGCAAAACCGATGCGGTTGGCGGGAATCTGGCAGGAATACTCGAAGAGGGCGATGCCCCACGAGAAAAGAATGATGGCAAACAGAGGCCAGTGGGTAGTAATCTTCATCTCCTGCAGCTTCAGGTGCCCGTACCAGGCAAAGGTCATGAAGATGTTGGAGACGATGAGCAGCAGAATGGTGTAGAATCCTTTCATATAGTATATAGTTACGAGTTACAAGCTACGGGTTACAAGCTACGGGTTACGGCTGTCAGAACATTTTTCTCACTCGCTCGATGCCTGCCACCAGCACGTCTATCTCTTCCTTCGTGTTGTACAGGCCGAACGAGGCGCGCACCGTACCTTCGATGCCGAGGCGTGTCATGAGCGGCTGGGCGCAGTGATGACCCGTGCGCACGGCGATGCCCAAGCGGTCGAGCAGGGTGCCGAGGTCGAAGGGATGGATTTGTCCCACCAGGAAGGAGATGACGCTGCCCTTCTGTTCCGACTCGCCGAAGAGGCGCATGCCGGGGATTTCTTTCAGGCGACGGGTGGCATAGGTGGTCAGTTCGTGTTCGTAGGCGGCAATGTTGTCCATGCCAAGAGCGGAGACATAGTCCAACGCGCGGGCCAGGCCCGTGGTGCCGATATAGTCGGGCGTGCCGGCCTCGAACTTGAAAGGCAGTTCGTTGAAGGTGGTCTTCTCGAACGAGACGTGCTGAATCATCTCGCCGCCGCCCTGATACGGAGGCAAACGGTCCAGCCAGTTTTCCTTGCCGTAGAGTACGCCGACACCTGTGGGGCCGTAGACTTTGTGACCGCTGAAGACGTAGAAGTCGGCATCCAGCTCGCGCACGTCGACACGCATGTGGGGGATGCTCTGCGCGCCGTCCACCAGCACGGGGACGCCGTGGGCATGGGCGGTGGCAATCATCTGCTTGACGGGATTGACGGTGCCCAGCACGTTGCTGACGTGAGTCACGCAGACCAGTTTTGTGCGGGGGGAGAAAAGCTTTTCGTATTCGTCCAAAAGCAGTTCGCCGCGGTCGTTCATGGGGATGACGCGCAGCGTGATACCCCACAGCCGCGCCTGCAGTTGCCAAGGCACGATGTTGCTGTGGTGCTCCATCACGGAGATGATAACCTCGTCGTCCTCTTCCATCAGCGACTGGCAGAAGGTGGTGGCCAGCAGGTTGATGCTCTCCGTGGTGCCGCGGGTGAAGACGATTTCCGCAGTGCTGCGGGCATTGATAAACTTGCGCACGGTCTCGCGGCTGGCTTCGTGCAATTCCGTAGCCTGTTGGGATAGGAAGTGTACACCGCGATGCACGTTGGCGTTGGTGTTGTAGTACTCGTTGGTAATGGCTTCGACCACACATCGGGGTTTCTGCGTGGTGGCGCCGTTGTCCAGGTAGACCAGCGGCTTGCCGTAGACGGTGCGCTCGAGAATGGGGAAGTCGGCGCGTATCTGGTTGATGTCGTACATAGGCATATTTCTCCTTCTTTGATTGTGGGGGCAAAGATACTGCCTTTTGGGCAATAATGCACTGCCTGGCTTGGCTTTTCCGCCCCAATGGCTTACATTTCCATCGCCAGCCTTCTTCTTTCGTTAATTGTGGTAAAGATGGGGCTTTCTGCTCAATATGCAGGGAGCAGTGAGGCTTTTCTTCAGGAATATTTGTATCTTTGCCGTCTGTAAACAAAGAAGATACATGGCTACACTCGACGTTATCCTTCTTATAATCATCGGCCTCGGCGTGCTGCTGGGCTTCCTGCGGGGAGCCTTGAAGCAACTGGCGGGACTGCTGGGGCTGGTGGTGGGACTGCTGGCGGCCAAGGTCTTGTATGCCTCGGTGGCAGAGCGGGTGTTCAGTCACGTGACGGACAACCTGACGGTGGCCCAGGTGCTGTCGTTCGTGGCCATCTGGGTGGCGGTGCCTCTGCTCTTCTGGTTAGTGGCCGCGCTGCTGACCAAGATGATGGAAGCCGTGTCGCTCGGCTGGCTCAACCGCCTGCTGGGCGCGGTGCTGGGCGGGCTGTTGCATGCCCTGGTGTTGAGCCTGCTGGTGTGCGTGCTGGAGGTGGTCGATACGGACGATGTCCTGTTGAGCCGCAGCCAGAAGCGACAGTCCGTGCTCTACGACAGGCTGAAGCCGTTGGCCGGACTCTTTTTGCCCGCCGCACAAGAATTTACCAGACAAATTTATAACGAGATAAACGATGCAACCGAACGAATCTGACAAGAACAAAGATACCCTCAAGGCGGATAACGAACTGGTGCGCCGCCTGGCTGAAGAGAAATACAAATATGGCTTCACTACCGACGTGCACACCGACATCATCGACCGTGGTCTGACCGAAGACACTGTCCGCCTTATCTCCGAGAAGAAGGGCGAACCCGCCTGGCTCCTGGAGTTCCGCCTTAAGGCTTACCGCCATTGGCTGACGATGGAGATGCCCACGTGGGCGCATCTTCGTATCCCGGAGATTGATTACCAAAGCATATCGTATTATGCCGACCCTACGGCGCAGAAGAAAAACGCGCCCAAGTCGATGGAGGAGGTAGATCCCGAACTTATCAAGACCTTCAACAAACTGGGCATTCCTCTGGAGGAACAGATGGCATTGAGCGGCATGGCGGTGGATGCGGTGATGGACTCCGTGTCTGTTAAGACTACCTTCAAGGAGACACTCATGGAGAAAGGCATCATCTTCTGCTCCATCAGCGAGGCCGTGCGTGAGCATCCCGATTTGGTGCAACGCTATTTAGGAAGCGTGGTGCCCTACCGCGACAACTTTTTCGCTGCGCTCAACTCGGCAGTGTTCTCCGACGGCTCGTTTGTCTATATACCCAAAGGCGTGCGTTGCCCGATGGAATTGTCGACGTACTTCCGTATCAATGCCCGGAATACGGGGCAGTTTGAGCGGACACTCATTGTGGCGGACGACGACTCGTACGTCTCTTATCTCGAAGGCTGTACCGCCCCGATGCGCGACGAGAATCAGTTGCACGCCGCCATCGTGGAGATTGTGGTGCACGACCGCGCCGAGGTGAAGTACAGTACCGTGCAGAATTGGTATCCCGGCGATGCCGAGGGCCGTGGCGGGGTGTACAACTTCGTCACCAAGCGAGGGCTGTGCAAGGGTGAGTCGTCCAAGCTTTCCTGGACGCAGGTAGAGACGGGCTCGGCCATTACGTGGAAGTATCCCAGCACGGTGCTGGCGGGCGACAACTCCGTGGGTGAGTTCTATAGCGTGGCTGTCACCAACCACCACCAGCAGGCCGATACGGGCACGAAGATGATTCATCTGGGACGGAACACCCGCTCCACCATCGTCAGCAAAGGCATCTCTGCCGGACAAAGCGAGAATTCTTACCGCGGATTGGTGCGTGTGGGCCAGCGGGCAGACAATGCCCGTAACTACAGCCAGTGCGATTCGTTGCTGTTGGGCTCGGCGTGCGGAGCGCACACCTTCCCTTACATGGACATACACAACGAGACGGCAGTGGTAGAGCACGAGGCCACGACTTCGAAAATCAGCGAGGACCAGATATTCTACTGCAACCAGCGCGGCATATCGACCGAAGATGCCGTGGGCCTCATCGTCAACGGCTATGCCAAGGAGGTGCTCAACAAACTGCCTATGGAGTTTGCTGTTGAGGCGCAGAAGCTGCTCTCGGTGTCGCTGGAAGGGAGCGTGGGATAGAATATGGATAAGACGCTTGCCGCATGGATATAAATTACTAACTTTGTAGGGCTTATCAGCAGTTATGTGGGAAGAGAAGCTGGGCAATTATCTGATTGATATATCGAAGTATATCTTTACCGGTGTCGTCATCGCTTCCTTGTTTAAGGATATGGGAGACAACAAATGGCTGATTTATGGATTAGGTTTCACATCGGCCTTGCTGGCATTGATATTAGGATTAATACTTACCAATAAAAAGAAGGAACAATAATTATGGGAGCAATTATCGGTTTTTTACTCTTGGGCATTCCTTGCGCTATTGCTTTGGTGTATTTTCTTACCCCCAGCGGCAAGAAATGGCTGAAGGCCAATCATCTTATCTGATAAAAGAAGGAATTGACAAGGACAACGCTATGAAGCTGAACGCCGAGCTGTTGTGCGAACTGAACTACATTGCCGACAGCGAAATCGCTGAGTTTCGCCGACAGGAAGGGTTGTGGCCTTCAGCCGTTCCCCGTTAATTTGTTGTGCAGATTCCTGCCTGGTTGGAAAAGCAATGGCTCCAATGCTGTAGTTGTACTTGCTTGTTAAACAAATGGTTACTGCCAAGCGCTTGGAGGCTTGCTCCAACGCGCTTGGCAGTTTCCTTCTGTGCGCTTGGCAGTTGGCTTCTTATCGCTTTCTTCAGAGGGCTGTAACCTCTGCTTCGTCGCCGTTATCAATTGTTGATTCCTGCCTTTTTCGCACATTATTCGTATCATTATGCCCGAACAATGCATTAATCCTTACCCGGATAGGTAGAATCAAGGGCCTTCCTGCCGGGCCGCCGACTCGAACTGAGTTACATCGCCGGAGCAAGAATGCTGAGTAGCATCGGCAGGAAGGGCTGTGGACGTTGCAGCGTCATTCTTTCTAATGACGGGGTCGCGTTCACAATCATTCCTCCTTTATGGGTTTGAATGGCATAAAGTTAAACATTTATCTCGTAATACGCGCTTTATTTCGTATCTTTGCACCTCAAACCACTCACCTTAACACCTTATATAATATATGTTAGAGATAAAAGACCTTCATGCCGAGATAAACGGCAAAGAGATATTGAAAGGCATCGACCTCACCATCCGCGATGGCGAGGTACACGCCCTGATGGGACAGAACGGTGCGGGCAAGAGCACGCTGAGCAACGTCCTCGTGGGGCATCCCGCCTATCGCGTGACGCATGGCACAGTCTTGTTCAACGGCAAGGACCTACTCGCCCTCTCGCCCGAAGACCGTGCCCACGAGGGGCTGTTCCTCTCCTTCCAGACCCCGGTGGAGATACCCGGCGTGTCGATGGTCAACTTCATGCGCACTGCCGTCAACGAGCAGCGCAAGTACCGCCACCAGCCTGCCCTCAGCGCCTCGGAATTCCTCAAACTGATGCGCGAGAAGCGTGCCATCGTCGAGCTGGACAGCAAACTGGCCAACCGCTCGGTGAACGAAGGCTTCAGCGGAGGCGAGAAAAAACGAAACGAAATCTTCCAGATGGCCATGTTGGAGCCGACCTTCGCCATCCTCGACGAGACAGACTCGGGGCTGGACGTGGACGCACTGCGCATCGTGGCTGAGGGCTTCAACAAACTCCGTACGCCGCAGACTTCGGCTCTGGTCATCACGCACTACCAGCGCCTGCTGGACTACCTGAAGCCGGACACGGTGCACGTATTGCTCGGAGGCCGCATCGTCAAGACGGGGGGACCGGAACTGGCGCAGGAGATTGAACAGCGTGGCTTCGACTGGATAAAACGGGAGATTCATGAAGCATGACGAAGGATGCATGAAGAATTACGCGTACAGGCATCCGGCAGGAAGCCGAACAGAAAACGACCGGATATTCTTCATGCAGCATTCTTCATTCATCTTTCTTTATTCTTCGTGAAAATGATTCTTCCTTCTTCATTCATAATTCCTCATTAAGATATATGAAACCCGAACAGCAATACATTGACTTATATACCCAGGCAGAAGCCTTGCTGCGCGCCCACAGCGCCGCCCCGCTGAACGAACTGCGCGCCCGTGCCTTTGCCGACTTCGAACGCCTGGGCTTTCCCACGCGCCGGCAGGAAGACTGTAAGTACACCGACGTGGCACAGGCCTTCGAGCCCGACTACGGTATGAACCTCAAGCGCTTGCAGATGCCTGTCAACCCTTATGAGGTGTTTAAGTGCGATGTGCCCAACATGAGTACTTCGCTCTTCTTCGTGGTGAACGACATGTTTTATTCAGCTGCAAGCTACAAGCTACAAGCTACGAGTAGTGATGCAGAAGAACTTGTAACTCGTAGCTCGTCACCCGTAGCTAATGCCAACGGCATGCTCATCGGCAGTTTCCGCGACTATCCCGAACTCGTTTCCCGCTACCTCGGTACCCTTGCCGATACGTCCAACGACGGGCTGACCGCTTTCAACACCGCCTTCGCGCAAGATGGCGTGGTGCTCTACGTGCCCCGTGGCGTAGTGGTGGAGAAGCCCATCCAGCTTATCAACATCCTGCGCAGCACCGTGCCCCTGCTGGTCAACCGCCGCGTGCTTATTGTGCTGGAAGACGATGCACAGGCTCGCCTCCTGGTGTGCGACCATGCCATGGACGAGGTGAACTTTCTGGCCACGCAGGTTATCGAAGTCTTCGTGGGACGCAACGCTACTTTCGACCTCTACGAACTGGAGGAAACGCACACGGGTACCACCCGCCTGAGCAACCTCTACGTCCGTCAGGAAGCCGGCAGCAATGTCCTGCTCAACGGTATGACCCTGACCTGCGGCACCACGCGCAACACTGCCCGGGTTCTCCTGGCAGGCGAACAGGCTACCCTTGACCTCTGTGGCATGGCCATCGCCGACCAGAACCAGCATGTGGACAACCGCACCGTCGTGGACCATGCCGTACCCTCGTGTACCTCGCGCCAACTTTATAAGTATGTGTTGGACGACCACGCCACGGGTGCCTTTGCCGGACTTGTTCTCGTCCGCCCCGGTGCGCAGCACACCGATGCCCGCCAGACCAACCGCAACCTCTGCGCTACCCGCGATGCCCGTATGTACACCCAGCCTCAATTAGAGATATATGCCGATGATGTGAAGTGCAGCCACGGCGCCACCGTGGGCCAGTTGGACAACCAGGCTCTGTTCTACATGCAACAGCGCGGCATCCCTCTGCGTGAAGCTCGTCTGCTGCTGATGTTTGCCTTCGTGGGCGAAGTGGTGGACACCATCCGTCTTGATGCTTTGCGCGACCGCCTGCATCACCTGGTGGAGAAGCGTTTCCGCGGCGAACTGGGACGGTGCAGGGATTGCAAGATGATGTGTAAGTAAATTCGCCGCGTGTCCTACCTTCTGACACGCAAATAAGGCAGATGGCCGCTGATTAGATTTTAAACGCTGATAAATCTGCGGTCATCTGCCTTCATTTGTGCTATCTGAGTGCCGGTTTACTCTCGAAGTTCCCGGATGTGCTTCAGCAGGCTGTCCAGGTTCCGGTTGACCTTCTTCTCCTGATAAACATGTATTTCAACCGCTACGGCAATTACGACCAGGCAAAGCGAAAGGATAGGCACATTCCAACTATAATCGCAGGCTATCAGTACCGCCCACGCGGTCAGGACGATGTTGGGTATCAGCAGAATCCGGTGGGTAAGCGACCGCAGCTTCCGGTAGCGGATGGCCCTTTCGGCGGCATCGGTCATGTTGAGCGTCATCAGCCGTTGCGGAGCTAAAGCCCGGTAACAGCGCCTGTCCAGCAGAAACTCGGTTGCGGCCACCGCATCCATCAGCAGGATAAATCCCCAGTGGAATCCTGTGATGAGGAGGAAAACCACCGTCAGCACCGGTGCTCCAATCAGGGCAATCTGGAAGCGGGATCTATACTCCCGTTCGATGACGGAGACATGCCTGGTCATAGCTTCATTCAGTATACTGTCGTTGATGATGGCCTGCTTGTCCAGTTTCTGGCTGAGCAGGGCAAACTGTTCTTTCAACGTCTGCAGTTCGGCAAAGTGCGTTTCTTGTGTCATAATCATTCGGTGTTTTTAATCGTTCGACATGGCTTTCAACTGCTCCTTGATACGGAACAGGCGGGTGGTGACGGCCGACAGCGATATGCCGACTACGTTGGCTATGTCTTGATAGCTCATATTCTCCAGCCAAAGAAGAATGATGGCGCGGTCGAAGACATCGAGCCGACTGATGCGGTCGTACAACTGCTGAATCTGCCTGCTGTGGGTGTCGGTATCGTTGTACAAGTCGATATCGACCGAAAGGGGAACCGTCTGTACACTACGTTTCTTCTTTCGTTCCTGGTTGGTACAAGTGTTCAGACTGACTCTCCATATCCACGTCTTCAGACTGCTTTCGCCCCGGAAGTCCTCAAACCCTTTCCAAAGGTTTATCAGTATTTCCTGGAAGTAGTCTTTTACTTCTTCTTCATCTTGCGAGAAGAAATAGCAGACGGTATAGATGGTCTTCTTGTACTTGCCGACCATCGTAATAAAGGCTTGTTCTTTGTTGTCCATCACGTATCCGTTCTTTTTTTGAAAGTTTCTATTCATTTAGACACCGGTTTGACCAAATCCTTTCGGAGAATAGCTACTTTTTTCGGAAAAGTTGGTGGTCACATCGCTGTTGGTAATCAGCACTCCGTTTCTAATATATAACGAGCCTGCTGCTTATCGCCTGGAAGTAGCCTGCTTATAGCTTGGCAGTTTCCTGTAAAGAGCTTGCCGGAAAAGCTGCCCTATATGCAGCGTGGCGGTCGTGCGCGTAAAAAGTTTAGACCGGTTCTTGCAGCGTGTTTTTTGTCAGTAAGTTACACTGGATTTCTTGTATGTAATGCCCCGGCATGTGAAAGGTCAGGACCTTGTTGGGTGTCTTTCTGCCTTGTCAGAAAAAAAGGCTGTGCCTATTGGGACACAGCCTTTTGCTTACCTATCTATCGGTATCTTACAGCGTCTGTTTCACTTCCACTTCTTCGTAGGTCTCGATGACATCGCCCACTTTCAGGTCGTTGCAGTTGGTCAGGCTGATACCGCACTCGAAGTTGGTACCCACCTCCTTCACATCGTCCTTGAATCGCTTCAGGGCGTTGATGGCACCGGTGTAGACCACGATGCCGTCGCGGATAAGACGTGCCTTGTCGGTGCGTTTCACCTTGCCGGTCTTCACCATCGCACCTGCCACCTGGCCTACCTTGCTGATGTTGAACACCTCGCGCACCTCGATGGTGGCAGTCACCTGTTCTTTCAGCGTCGGGGCAAGCATGCCCTCCATGGCGGCTTTCACCTCTTCGATAGCATCGTAGATGATGGAATACTTGCGGATGTCCACGCCCTCCTGTTCGGCCAGCTTGGCAGCACCGCTCGACGGACGCACCTGGAAGCCCACGATGATGGCATCTGAGGCAGCAGCCAGCGAAACGTCGGACTCGGAAATCTGTCCCACGCCCTTGTGGATGACGTTCACCTGAATCTGCTCCGTCGACAGTTTGATGAGCGAGTCGCTCAAAGCTTCTACCGAACCGTCCACGTCGCCCTTGACGATGATGTTCAGTTCGTGGAAGTCGCCCAGTGCCAGACGGCGTCCCACTTCGTCCAGCGTCAGCATCTTCTGCGTGCGCAATCCTTGTTCACGTTGCAGCTGTTCACGTTTGTTGGCAATCTCACGCGCCTCCTGTTCGGTCTCAATCACGTGGAAGGTATCACCGGCAGCAGGCGCACCGTTCAGGCCCAAGATAAGGGCAGGTTCTGACGGCCCTGCCTGTTTCATGCGTTGGTTGCGCTCGTTGAACATGGCCTTTACCTTGCCGTAGTGCGTACCGGCCAGCACGATGTCGCCCACCTTCAGCGTACCGTTCGACACGAGCACCGTAGCCACATAGCCCCGGCCCTTGTCCAGCGACGACTCGATGATGGAGCCCGTGGCGCGGCGGTTGGGATTGGCTTTCAGGTCGAGCATTTCGGCCTCGAGCAGCACCTTCTCCAACAGTTCATGGACACCGATGCCCTTCTTGGCCGAGATGTCCTGCGACTGGTACTTGCCGCCCCATTCCTCGACGAGGAAGTTCATGTTGGCCAGTTCCTCCTTTATCTTGTCCGGGTTAGCTCCCGGCTTATCTATCTTGTTGATGGCAAAAACGATGGGCACACCGGCAGCCATGGCATGGTTGATAGCCTCCTTGGTCTGCGGCATGACATTGTCGTCGGCAGCCACAATGACGATAACCACGTCCGTCACCTTGGCACCGCGGGCACGCATGGCGGTGAATGCCTCATGTCCCGGCGTGTCGAGGAAGGTAATCTCTCGTCCGTCGTCCAGCGTCACGTGGTAGGCACCGATGTGCTGTGTGATACCGCCGGCCTCGCCAGCAATGACATTCGACTTGCGTATGTAGTCCAGCAGCGAAGTCTTACCGTGGTCTACGTGACCCATCACCGTTACGATGGGAGCGCGCGGCTGGAGGTCTTCTTCGGCATCAGCCTCTTCAACGATGGCCTGTGCCACCTCGGCACTGATGTATTCGGTCTTGAAACCGAACTCCTCAGCTACCAGGTTGATGGTCTCTGCATCGAGGCGTTGGTTGATAGACACCATGATACCGACGCTCATGCAGGTGCTGATGACTTGCGTGACAGGTACATTCATCATGCTCGCCAGCTCGTTGGCCGTTACGAATTCCGTCAGCTTCAGCACTTTGCTTTCTGCCTGTTCCTGGTTTTCCAGTTCTTGGCGGCGCTCTGCATCCTGCTCACGTTTCTCCTTGCGGTACTTGGCGGTTTTGTTTTTGCCTTTGGCGGTCAGGCGTGCCAAGGTTTCCTTCACCTGCTTGGCCACATCTTCCTCGCTCACTTCTTGCTTGATGACCGGCTTCTTGAAGCGTTCCTTATTCTTTTTGCCGCCTCCTTGTGCTTCCTTGCCACCACTGTTCTTGCCATGTTCGGAAGCCCCTCCACCTTTCGGGAAGTTGGACACGTTGTTTATATCCACCTTTTCCTTGCCGATGCGGGTACGTTTTTTCTTGCTGTTGCCATCGCTGTCCTTTCCGCCCTCTTTCGATTTGTCGTCGCGGCGTATCTCTTTCATGATGGCTTCCTTCATCTGCTTACGCTGGTCCTGGCGCTGCTTTTCCTTTTCTTCGCGTTCGCGGCGCTTTTCTTCCTTAGTCTTCTTGCGCGGGCGGGTAGACTGGTTCAGCGCAGCCAGATCGATTTGGCCGATGATGTTTATCTTGGTGCCTAAGCCTTCGTGGTGAATCTTAAAGATTTCTTCTTTGGGTTGTTGGCTCACCGGTTGTTCCTCTGTCTCTTCTTCTTTCACGGTTTCTTCAGTGTCGGTTGTTGTTTGAGAAGCGTTTTCAGCCGGAGCGTTTGCCGGTTCTTCGGGTTGCCGGTTTTCTGCCGGTGCGGTTGCCGACTGTTCCGGTTCAGGCTCAGTCACCTGTTCCGGTTCTTCGTTCGCAGGGGCCGGAGCTGGTGTCGGTGCCGGTTCCGGTTCGGGAGCGATTGCCGGTTCTTCCACTTCAGCCGGTTCCGGTTTCGATGCCGGCTCTGCCGGTTTTGGCGCAAGTTGCGGGTTGTTCAGGTCTATCTTGCCCAGCACCTTAAACTTTGGCAGCTTGTCTTCGGGCAATACGGTTTTGATTTCTTCCATTTTCTCCTTGCCGCTATTGGGTGCGTCGTTGTTTTCGTGCGCCGCATGGCGGGCAGCAGCCTTGTTGCGTTCCTTGCTGCTGTGGCGCTCCTGACTGAATCGTTCCGATTTTATTTTAAGGTCTTTGTCGTTACTAAATTCTTTCTTCAGCATCTCGAACTGCTCGTCCGTAATCTTTGTGTTGGGATTTGCCTCCACGGTAAATCCCTTCTTCTGCAGGAATTCGACAGCCGTCGTGATTCCTACGTTCAAATCTCTCGTTACTTTATTTAACCTTATCGTCATATATTACCTTTAATGTTCAACGTTGTGTGTGCTACAGACGAGCACGTTCATTAGTCTTCTTCAAACTCTTTTTTCAGCACGCGGATAACCTCGTCGACCGTCTCTTCTTCCAGGTCTGCCTGTTCGATGAGCATTTCACGCGGTGCATTGAGCACACCCCGTGCCGTATCAATGCCTATGCTCTTGATGGCGTCGATGATCCATCCTTCTATCTCGTCGCGGAATTCGTCGAGGTAAATATCTTCGTCTTCGGGAGAAACGCTGTTGTCCACTTCGCGGAAGACGTCGATGGTATATTCTGTCAGCATGCTGGCCAGTTTGATATTAAGTCCGCCCTTACCGATGGCCAAAGATACCTCTTCGGGTTTTAAGAAGACTTCGGCTTTGCGTTCCTCTTCGTTCAGTTTGATGGACGAGATGCGGGCAGGGCTGAGTGCGCGCTGTATGAACAGCTGCGTGTTGTTGGTGTAGTTGATGACATCAATGTTTTCGTTGCGCAGTTCCCGCACGATGCCATGTATGCGGCTGCCCTTCACGCCCACACAAGCTCCTACGGGGTCGATGCGGTCGTCGTAGCTTTCAACGGCAATCTTGGCACGTTCGCCGGGGATGCGGGCGATTTTCTTGATGGTGATGAGTCCGTCGTTGATTTCGGGCACTTCCAGTTCGAAGAGCCGTTGCAGGAAAGTGGGCGACGTGCGGCTGAGGATGATTTTCGGGTTGTTGTTTTTGTTGTCCACGCGTTCCACCACGGCACGTACCGTCTCGCCCTTGTGGTAAAAGTCGCTGGGTATCTGTTCGCTTTTGGGCAGGAGCAGTTCGTTGCCTTCATCATCCATGAGCAGCATTTCTTTCTTCCAGATCTGGTAGACTTCGGCACTGATGATGGTGCCCACCTTGTCGATGTACTTGTTGTAGAGCGTATCTTTCTCCAGCTCCAGAATCTTCGAAGCCAGTGTCTGCCGCAGGTTCAGGATGGCGCGGCGTCCGAAGCTGGCGAAGTTCACTTCGTCCGTCACCTCTTCGCCCACTTCGTAGGAAGAGTCTATCTTCTGCGCTTCGGTCAGCGGAATCTGCATGTTAGGGTTGGTGAGGTCTTCGTCGGCCACTACCTCGCGGTTGCGCCAGATTTCGAAGTCTCCCTTGTCGGGATTCACAATCACGTCGTAGTTGGCATCCGTGCCGAACATTTTGGCCAGCACGCTGCGGAACGACTCTTCGAGCACGCTCACCATCGTGGGGCGGTCGATGTTTTTCAGTTCCTTGAATTCCGCAAAGGTATCCACCAGGCTTACAGTTTCTTCTTTCTTAGCCATATCTTCTATTTAAAGCTGATTACGTATTTAGTATATTTAATATCGTCGTAACTGAAGGGCAGGTCTTCGTCCACCATCTTAGGACGCTTGGCGCCTTCTTCCTTTACTTTCTTCTGTACGGTCAGGACGAAGTGTTCGGCATCTGCTTCCTTGAGTATGCCGTACAGCTTGCGGCCGTCTTTGGTGAGCACCTCCACTTCTTCGCCTATATGGCAGAGGTATTGCTGCAGCACCTTGAAGGGCTGCCCGATGCCCGCCGAGCCCACTTCCAGCTCGTAGTCTTCTTGTTCGCGGTTCAGCCGCGACTCGATGTAGCGGCTCAGTTCCACGCAGTCTTCAATCCAAACTCCCTCTTTGTGGTCAATCTCCACCACGATTTTGTCGTCGGGGCTGATGGTTACTTCTACCAGGAAGTAGTCTTTCCCCTCCAGCCATTCGTCAACGATTTGGCAAACAGTTTTCTTTTCTATCATAAGATTAACACCATTAGGAACAAAAAAGAGGAGCTTCATCGCCCCTCTCCTATCATCCAATCCGCTGCAAAGATAGTAATAATCTGTTCGACTGCAAAATATTAGAGAAAAAAAGCGTGTCAGAAAGCCTATGAATGTCATTTCCTTGCCCGACAAGCTTGGGTAGTCTGCCGGTGCCGGGCTGCCGACGGCCTTTCCGGTGGGCATTTCCGTGCCTCCGGAAGAAGACGGTACACCGCCTTCCCGCTGCCTGCCGGAGGGGGATGTCTCATCGCAGTCGTCTTATAAATGCCACATACACAGATGCTTGCTTCTTATCTGTTTCGAGCGTGTTTCCTATCGCTTTGCAGTCTGCTTCCAACGTATTGGCACTGCGCCCGAAAGGGATGCCCTTTGCGTGGCCTTCACGCACCGAAATCTCCCCGCAGGGTGCGTTTTATTCTTCGCACGGCCTTGGCCCAGAATCCGAAGTGGCGCCGGTAGTAGCGGGCTATGGCATGCCGGGCGGCAGGATTCTCTACGGCAGGCGAAATCCGTACGACCGGCAGGGGCTTCATCCACAACGTCGAGGCGTACAGTCCGCCCCCTCCGCAATGCGTGCCGGAGCCGTCGAACCCCGTGTTCTGCACCAACGAGCGGCCGACGTTGAGCGAGAGGATGTCGGCCAGAAACAGACTGGCGTTCCAGCGGATGGCCCAGGAATTGTTTTTGCCCTCCACTTGTCGGCGCAGCATGCGGGTATAGCGGTAGGCCCCGTCGAAGTCGAAGGTACGAGTCAGGCGGCGGCGTTCCAGTTCGTCGAGCAAAGCTTGTCCGTCGGGGTTGAAGTGCTTCCAGGCGCGGCGCCACGTGGCCCATCCCCAGCTGCCGGTCCATTTGATGAGGAACGTATCGGGCAGCGAAGGGTCTTGGGTAAAGTCGCACGCCTGGATGTGGCCCACGCGCGGTTCGTCTTTATACGTTTCGAGAGCCTCGTTCATGAAGCGGAGGAAATAGGGCGAGAGCACCAGGTCGTCTTCCAGCACGATGACACGGTCGAAGCGTTGCAGGGCCGTGCTGACTCCGTCGATGATGCTGCGTGCCAGGCCCCAGTTCTCCGTGCGTTCCACCACCTCCACGCGGTCGAAACCCCGGATGCTGCGTACATAGCGGCGCACTTCGTCGACGGCCGGGCGCACCGATTCGTCGCGCGGGGCATCGGAGTAGATGAATAAGGAGCTTCCGGTGGCTTCGGCATTGCGCAGCAGACTTTCTACCAAGCGGCGCGTGTGGGCCGGCCGGTTGTAAACAAAGAGCAGGATGGGAGCGTTGGTGTTCATGACTGAAATCTTTTTCTACGCAGGCAAAGATACGGCAATCTGTTGGAATAAACCAGTGCGAAGAGATTCTTTCTTCAGCTTCGGCAGGTTTCCAACGCCTCTTGCAACGCCTCCAGATAGCCGCGTCCGAAGCGCAGGTCGGGCTCCATGTAGTTGCCCTCTGCCCATTCGTTCCACGATTTGAGGAAGACGATGCGGTGCTCTTCGGGCTTGTCGGCCAGGTTGCGGAGCGAAGCTGTTACGTGGGTGCGGAATTTGGCGGGGGTGGAGTGTACCAGAATGTGTCCCTTGCGTCCCGAGCGGGGCGAATGGTCCCAGTTGGGGATGAGGGTCGGGTAGCAGTCTTCGCGCCGGTCCTCATCGCCGGTGAAGAAGCGGGCGGCGCGGGCATAATCCACGACGCGTCCGCGTCCGAAGACGACGCGCATCAGTTTCATATATACCTTTTCGGGCAGGGAGAAATCCTTGCGGAAGAAGTCGAACAGGCGCACCACGTTTACGGCGTCGAAGCCCAAGGAGCGCAGGCGGTCAATCTCCGAGGCATGGTCCGTCTGTCCTACGAAGTGGATGCCGGGCAATCCTTCTGCCTGCGCCATGCGTTGCCACAAGCCGATGAAGTGCGGCGCGTCGGGCAGTTCGTGTGGATTATATACCATGAACAGCGGTTTGCCGTCGACACAGATATACCGGGGGTCGCGGAAGGCCGGTAGCAGTGCGCGGAAGTGCGCCTCGTAGTCGGCATCGCCGGGATAAAGCTGCTCCATCAGCACGCGGTGCGTGCCCTCCTTGCTGAACTGCTTGTCTTCCCACGTATGGTTGGCCCAGGCGAGGCAGAAAGGAAAGTCGGGCTTGCCGGATGCCAGTACCTCCTGGAAGGGGCGTTGCAGCAGGCGTCGTCCGTTTCCGAACCAGTAGTGCCAGTAGCAGAAGCCCTCCACGCCGTATTGCCGGGCCATATCGGCCTGTTCCTGGCGTGTTTCGGGCACCCGCAGGTCGTAATAGCCCAAGTCGGCAGGCACGCGGGGTTGGTAGTGTCCGCGGAACAGAGGGCGTGCTTTGCCCACGTTGGTCCACTCTGTGAAGCCTTTGCCCCACCAGCGGTCGTTCTCCGGCGTGGGATGGTATTGCGGCAGGTAAAAAGCGATGACGCGCGCGGTGCGCCGGGTGTTGTCAGGAGATTGTTTTTCCATGCTTTGATGATGAGCGTTTGAAAAGTTGGTCGGATAATTTGTGTAGGAAACGTCGCAGGCTGTAGCGGCGCAGCTTCTGCCGCACGATGCCCGGCAAGGCGCACAAGTAGCGGAAGGTGAAGCCGCTGGCGCGTAACGCCTGCCACCACGTGGCAGAACACGGCACCCGCAGACTGTTCCACGGCTTGTCGGCTCCTACGAAATGCAGTTGCACGGGGTGGGCAAGGGCATCGGCGTAGAGTCTTTCGCACTCCTTGCGGTCGGCAGGAAGCACATCGCTGTAAGGGCAGAAGTCGGCTTGCTCCGGCGGGATGCGGTAGTAAGTGTTGGCCACCACGAAACGCAGGGGCATCTGCCGCACGTAGGGGTAACAGCAGAGTATCAGGCAGTCTTGCTCGGGCAGGCGCAGGCGGGGATAGTTGGTCTGGTAGAACTGGGTCAGGCGGTGCTGGATGCCGTACTCGCGCATCAGTTTGAGGTTGAGCATCATATATCCTGCGGCGATTTCCTTGCGGAGAATGTCCAGTTCGTTGGGCGTGAAGTCGTTGCCGTAGCCTGCCATGCGGTCGCTTTCTAAGACTTGTCCCACTCCGGCGTAGTAGAAGAACTCGTCGGGATGGAGAAAGTAGGACGGGGCGATGTCGTCCGTAAACACGACATCTACATCCGAGCAGAGGATACGGTCATATTGCGGGAACAGGTCGGGCGCCAGTAGCTTGTAGTAGATTTCTTTAGAGAAGTGTCCTTTCTGTCCGCGGATAGCATCGGTGTCGAAAGCCGATACGTCGATGAATTCCAGCGTGCCCTTGCCCGATTGTTCCACCAGGCGAGTCAGACGGTGCCGGTCGGCTTCGGGCACGTCGGTGTGGAGCACGTAGAGTCGGTACGCATATTGCGGGTCGGCGTGGCGCAGCAACGAGTGGAAGGCCACGGCAGCAGGCACCACGTAATGGCGGTCGAAGGTGAAGAAAATAGGTATCTGTGTCATAGGCGAATAATATAACGTCCGTGGTCGCGGACAAAGAACAGGGGCAGGAAGAAGGCACGCAGGCGGCGGGTGCGGGCGTCGGCCACGTCGGGCACGGCTTCGCGGTTGTATCGCAGACTGAGGCGGCAGGCTGCCAGCAGATCCGTCAGACTGCCTTTAGCCAATAGGCGGACAACCCGGGCTATCCGTGCGTCGCGGCACGGCAGGCGGTCTTGCAACAGCGCGAAGTAGCGGCGTGTCCGTTCGCGGTTCTCGTTTTGTCGCAAGGCTTCTACGGCGCGTACATATCCGTCCCACCGTCCTGCTTTCTGCGTCTGTGGGTTGTAGGTCGTGGCCTGCGTATGCCGTCGCCACCACACCAAGGGCTGATGAACGTAGTGCAGGGCGCCCCAGGCTGCTGCCACCGTATAAATAAGGTAGTCGTAAGAGACCTCTTCGTGGGTAAAAGCCGCCAGTACCGGCAGCAACTCGCGTCGGAACATCAGCTGGTGTCCATAAGCTCGCGGATAAAGCACGGCACCCAGCGAGGGGATGAGCGGCGGCAGCGGGCGTGCGTGGAGCAATCCCAGTTCGCGGTGCTCGTTGTCCATCAGCATGGAGTTGTGGAAGACGAGCGGTGCGTTGCCTATCTCGCGGGCCAGCATCTCCAGTTTTTCAGGGTGCCACAGGTCGTCTTGGTCGCAGCAGGCGATGAAGTCACCACCGGCGCGCTGCACGGCAGAGAGGAAGTTGCGGTTGTAGCCCAGGCGTTCGGGGTTACGGAACAGGCGGATGCAGAGTCCGGGATGTGCCGCGCGGAAGGCTTCGAGCATTTCCCACGTGCCGTCCGACGAACCGTCGTCCTGCACCACCAGTTCATACGGGGGGCATGTCTGCGCCAAGAGCGAGTCCAGCTGTCCGGCCAAGTAGCTCGCTCCGTTGTAGGTACATATAATGACAGAAACCTTTACCATCTTATTACTGCTATTATTCTTCTTGCTTTTTCCGGTGGAAATATGCCCATGATTCGCGGAACGTCTGCACGCGGCAGGCAGCCATGATGCCTGTGTAGAGAACTGCAGCCATCACTACCTTGGCAACCAACGAGGCGTAGATATTATCCGTCAGGTAAGGGACCGTCAGCCCCGTCACGCCCATTACGGCAGCGGCTATGAGCAGGAAAGGCAACACGTCGCGCAGGGCATCGCGCAGCCGCAGGCCAATGCCGGGACCCGCCAGGCAGTGCCATACGAAGGTCCACAGGATATTGACACCGGTATAACAAGCTACCATTGCTTCCATTCCATAGCGGCAGCAGGCCAGGGCGACACCCACCTGCACCACGCCTTGCACAATGACGCTCCACATGAACGTGTCGCTCCGTCCGTGGCTCACCACCAAATTGGAGTAGAGATTCTGCACAGGGATAAACGCGCTGCCTACACACAGCATCTGGAGCAGGTCTGCACTGCGCGCCCACTTGTCGGTAATGGCCATCGTAATCAGTTCGGGTGCCACTATCGCCAGCCCCAGCAGGCAGGGAAAGCTGACAAACGCTACAAAGCGCAGCATCTTGCGGAAGACGCGCAACTGCCGGCCGGGGTCTTCGTCCACCTGTCGCAGTACGGGTTGTGCCACGCCCTGCACCATTCCTTGTATGACGGAGAAGCCCATGTAGTTCCATTTGTTGCTCTGGTTGAAGAAGCCCACTTCGCGTACAGCGTAGAAACGTCCCAACACCACACTCAGCAGGTTGTAGTTGATGTGCTGGAAGATGTTCGTTACCAACAGTCGCGAACTGAAAGCCACCATCCCGCCCAAGGGCCGGAAATCGACTTTCCACGTCGGTCTCCAGCCTGAATAATGCCAGCGCAGTGCCGTTACTCCCGCCACATACACCAAGCTCTGTGTCGCGATGCCCCAATAAGCCATACCGCACCACGCCATTGCCACGCCCGTCACGCCCGATAGCGTCAGGCTGGTCAAGGTCAGTATGGCGTTCTGTTTTACTTTCAGTTGGCGGAACATCACGGCATAATGGGCCACGCCCGTGCTCGAGATAAGAAAGCCCAGAAAGCTGTACCGTGCCAGCGGTGTCAGTTCCGGCGTATGGTAGAAGTCGGCAATCAGCGGGGCGCAGAAGAACAGGATGACGTAGAGCGTTGCCCCCATCAGCGTGCTGAACCAGAAGACGGCATTATAGTCGCGTTGCCCTGCATCTTTCTTGTTGGCCAGCGCGGCGGTGAATCCGCTTTCCTGCAAGGTTGAGGCGATGAGGCTGAAGATGGAGAGCATACCCACCATGCCGTAATCGTCGGGTGTGAGCAACCGGGCCAGGAAGATGCCGAAAAGGAGGTTCAGCAACTGCTGTACGCCGTTGCTGATACCTCCCCAAAACAATCCGCGGGCAGTCTTTTCTTTTAATGAATTTTTCTCATTCTTCATTCCTGCATTTAGAAGGATTACTTCACCTCACTGCCCGGCTTCACCTCGCGCAGCACCGATGTCACGGCCAGTGAGCCGTCCCAGTCTTCGGCGCTGAGAATCATGCCTTCGCTCACCAGTCCGTTCTTGAATTGGCGGGGAGCCAGGTTGGCGATGAAGAGTACCTGTTTGCCCACCAGCTCTTCGGGTTTGTAGTGCTGGGCAATGCCGCTCACGATGGTACGGTTTTCCAATCCGTCGGCAATCTTGAACTGCAGTAGTTTCTTCATCTTGGGCACTGCCTGACACTCCAGCACCGTACCCACGCGGATGTCCAGCTTCTCGAACTCTTCGAAAGCGATGACCGGCTTCACGGGGTTGGCTTTGTAGCTGGCAGCCTCGTTGGCTTTCTTCGTAGCCAGCAGCTTGTCCACTTGTGCCTGGATGGTCTCGTCGTCAATCTTCTCGAACAGCAGTGCCGGTTCGCCCAACTGGTGGCCTGCGGGCAGCAAGTCTGTGCGTCCCAGGTTGTCCCACTCCAGTTGTTCCACGTTCAGCATCTCGCGCAGTTTCTTGCTGCTGAAAGGCAGGAACGGCTCGAAGGCGATGGCCAGGTTGGCTACGAGTTGCAAGGCGATGTTCAGGATAGTGCCTACGCGCTCCATGTCAGTCTTGGCCAACTTCCAAGGCTCGGTGTCGGCCAGATACTTGTTGCCGATGCGTGCCAGGTTCATAGCCTCCTTCTGTGCATCGCGGAACTTGAATACATCCAGCAGGCGCTCCACCTCCCCTTTGACGTTGGCAAACTCTTGCAGCGTTTCCTGGTCGTAGGCATTTAGCTCGCCACACGCAGGCACTTTGCCGTCGAAGTATTTCTTGGTCAGTTGCAGGGCGCGGTTCACGAAGTTGCCATAGACAGCCACTAACTCATTGTTGTTGCGTGCCTGGAAGTCCTTCCACGTGAAATCGTTGTCTTTGGTTTCGGGAGCGTTGGCTGTCAGCACATAGCGCAGCACATCCTGCTTGCCGGGGAAATCCTGCAAGTATTCGTGCAGCCACACGGCCCAATTGCGCGAAGTCGATATTTTGTCGCCCTCCAAGTTGAGGAATTCGTTGGCAGGCACGTTGTCCGGCAGGATATAGCTGCCTTCGGCCTTCAGCATGGCGGGGAATACGATGCAGTGGAATACGATGTTGTCTTTGCCGATGAAGTGGATGAGGCGTGTTTCAGGGTCTTTCCACCACTTCTCCCACGAGTCGGGCAGCAGTTCTTTGGTATTGCTGATGTAGCCGATGGGTGCATCGAACCACACGTAGAGCACCTTTCCCTCGGCCCCCTCTACGGGCACGGGGATACCCCAGTCGAGGTCGCGGCTCACGGCACGGGGTTGCAGGCCCATGTCGAGCCAGCTCTTGCACTGTCCGTAGACGTTGGGGCGCCACTCCTTGTGGTCTTCCAGAATCCACTGGCGCAGCCACGCTTCGTGCTTGTCTAAGGGCAGATACCAGTGGGTGGTCTCCTTCATCACGGGCTGGCTGCCGCTGATGGCACTCTTCGGGTTAATCAGCTCCGTGGGGCTCAGCGTGCTGCCGCACTTCTCGCACTGGTCGCCGTAAGCGCCCTGTGCATGGCAGCGGGGGCATTCACCCGTGATGTAGCGGTCGGCCAAGAAGGTCTTTGCCTCTTCGTCGTAATATTGCATGGAGGTCTTCTCGATGAATTCGCCCTTGTCGTAGAGCTTGCGGAAGAAGTCCGACGCCGTCTGGTGGTGTACCTTCGAAGTGGTGCGTCCATACACGTCGAACGAGATGCCGAATTCCTCGAACGACTTCTTAATCAGTTCGTGGTAGCGGTCTACGATGTCCTGCGGCGTGCAGCCTTCTTTCTTGGCACGGATGGTGATGGGCACCCCGTGTTCGTCGCTTCCACCGATGAAGAGCACATCTTGCTTCTTCAGACGCAGGTAGCGCACGTAGATGTCGGCCGGTACATATACCCCTGCCAGGTGTCCGATGTGCACCGGTCCGTTGGCGTAGGGCAATGCCGATGTCACGGTAGTACGTTTGAAATTCTTTTCCATATTATATATAGTCTGTCATTAAATAAATACGAATTTGCCAGTCAGTCGTTTCAACCGTGCAAACTTATACAAAAATCTGCTATTTTGATGCCTGCCGGATGAAAAAAAGAAGACCGTCCGCCTCGCTTCAGTCCGGTTTCCCATCCGAAGTGCCCGTGCGGTGTATGTCGTTGGAACGTACTGAAATAGGCAGTGGGTAAGCTCTTCTGCGGAGGCGGCCTTCTTCGCTGCAAAGATACAACATTTGCGTGAATCCGGACCATGCCAGCCTCTACTTTATGACGGACAGACTGCTTATCGCTTGGAAATGTGCTGCCTGTAGCTTGGCAGTCGGCTGCTTATCGCTTGGCAATTTTCTGCGAAAGGATACCCTGCATAGCGGTCATGTGCTGCCGTCTGTCTGGCCGTATCCGAAAAACGGGTGTCACTTTGCTCTTTTTTTACCGTTCTAAGAAATTTTAATTTATCCGAAAGGTATCCATTCGAAGAAAAGACGTACTTTTGCGCCTTGCAAAACTACAATCGGCTGAAAACGAAACCCGTTCTGCCGGTTATACTAAAACAAGAATATGGACAAATTCAGTTACGCCATTGGCCTGGGTATAGGTCAGAACCTGTGGAGCATGGGTGCGCGCGGACTGGTCGTGGAAGACTTTGCACAGGCCGTGAAAGACGTGCTGGACGGCAACACGACCGCTATCAGCCACACCGAAGCCCGCGAAATCGTAAACAAGTATTTCGAAGAATTGGAGCAGAAAGTCAATGCCGAAAATGTGGAGAAAGGCAAACAACTGCTGGAGGAAAACAAAAAACGCCCCGAAGTAGTGACTTTGCCCAGCGGTTTGCAGTATGAAGTGCTGAAGCCGGGCAACCCCGAAGCCCCCCGCGCCCGGTTGACCGACCGCGTGGAGTGCCACTACGAAGGCACGCTGGTAGACGGCACGCTGTTCGACAGCTCCGTCCGTCGCGGACAGCCTGCCACGTTTGGTGTCAATCAGGTCATCCCCGGCTGGGTGGAGGCACTGCAACTGATGCCCGAAGGAGCCAAGTGGAAACTTTACATCCCCAGCGAACTGGCCTACGGCGCACAGGGGGCCGGCGAGATGATTCCGCCCCACAGCACGCTCATCTTCGAGGTAGAGCTTCTGAAAGTATTGAACAACAAATAAAAAAACAACAATTTAAAGCAAAATGAAAAAGTTATCTTTTTTGGCAGCCGTAGCCATTGCCGCCGGCTTTGCCTCTTGCTCGGCTCCGAGCCCCAAGGCTGATTTTGAAAACAACGTCGATTCTCTGTCCTATGCCATCGGCATGGCCGGCACGGAAGGATTGGAACAATACTTCATGCAGCAAGGTATTGATTCGGCGCATGTAGCCGATTTCGTCAAGGGCTTTAACGAGGGAGCCTCGAAGCAGGGACCCAAAGACATCGCTTATGTGCTGGGTCTGCAGGTCGGTCTTACGGTAGGCAACCAGTGGGTAGAGGGCTATAACCGCCAGATTTTCGGCAATGATTCTACCATGTCTCTCAACCGCGACAACCTGCTGGCAGGTTTTGTAGACGGCGTGGTGGGCCGTGAGAAGGTCATGACCAAGATGGAGGCGGCTGCTTACCGCCGCACCGAAATGGAGGCTGCCCGCGAGAAGGCAGTAGCTGTCCAGTTTGCCGACAACAAAGCGGCAGGCGAAAAATTCCTTGCCGAAAACAAGACCAAGGAAGGTGTACAGACCACAGCCAGCGGCTTGCAATATAAAATCATCAAGAAAGGCAACGGCGCCGTGCCTGCCGATACCAGCCGCGTTGAGGTGAACTACCGCGGTACGCTCATCGACGGTACAGAGTTCGACAGCTCTTACAAGCGCAAGAAACCTGCCACTTTCTTGGCCAACCGCGTCATTAAGGGTTGGACCGAGGCGCTCACGATGATGCCTGTCGGTTCCAAGTGGGAACTCTACATCCCTTACGAACTGGCTTACGGTTCTCGTCAGAGTGGCAAAATCAAGCCTTTCTCGGCACTGATTTTCGAGGTGGAACTGTTGGGCATTAAAGAGTAAAAACAGACCCTTTGCTGACATAACGTCAACGGAGACGGGCAAGACAAATGCTGCAAAAGCATGGGTTTTGCCCGTCTTTTTTTGCCTTTTCTGTATTTTTTCTCTCGTAGTTGGTGGATAAATTAAAATAAATCCTTTATATTTGCTTACTATTTGATAATTGTTCCATCTTTACTATTACTATCATGGAGAAAATAGACAGTCTTGACAGACAGATTCTGGAGATTATCTCACAGAATGCACGCATCCCCTTCAAAGACGTGGCGGCAGAGTGCGGCGTGTCGCGGGCGGCCATACACCAGCGCGTGCAGCGGCTGATAGATCTGGGCGTCATCGTGGGTTCGGGTTATCACGTCAACCCGAAATCGTTGGGCTACCGCACTTGTACTTATGTCGGAATCAAGCTTGAGAAAGGTTCCATGTACAAATCCGTCGTGGCCGAGTTGCAGAAAATTCCCGAAATTGTGGAATGCCATTTCACTACCGGTCCCTACACCATGCTCACCAAAGTCTATGCCCGCGACAACGAGCACCTGATGGAGTTGCTGAACAGTAAGATGCAGGAGATTCCCGGCGTTATTTCTACCGAAACGCTGATTTCGCTGGAACAGAGCATCAAGAAAGAAATCCCTATTCTGCCGGAATGATGCTGGGAGGCTTCAGGCAGGCGGGGGCTGCCCCGGAAGCCCGGTGCCGGTATGGTGTGCCGGACGGCTGCTTCCGGGGCAACCTTTTTGTGTATTGACTTTTCTCTTTTTCTTATATGGATTTTCTGAATGAATATCATCTGGCAGGTCTCGCCATCGGCATCTGCACGTTTCTCATCATCGGTGTGTTTCATCCCGTGGTGGTCAAGGCCGAGTATTACTGGGGCACGCGCTGCTGGTGGGTCTTCCTGCTGCTGGGGCTTGGCGGTGTGGCGGCATCGGTGTGGGTGTCCAGCCTGTTCTGGTCATCGCTGCTGGGTGTGTTTGCTTTCTCTTCTTTCTGGACCATCAAGGAGATTTTCGAGCAGGAGGAACGCGTGCGCAAGGGCTGGTTCCCCAAAAATCCCCGGCGTAAATACAAATTTTGAGGCTATGTGCCCGCATATCGCCTGCAAAGGCGTAGGACGACGGTTGCCGGGCGCTAAGCAGTGGCTGGCTAAGGTATAAGCACCGCGCTTCGGATACCTTAGCAGGAAATCGCTTGCAACGTATTGCCTTGCAGGTAGTTAGCCAGTGCTGTCCTGCGGGCGGGCTGTCCCCTTGTCTTTGGGGTTTGTTTTTCAAAGTGGCAATCCTGTTTCGGGTTGCCGGTTGCTGCTTCCGGATAGGTCGGCAGGAGCCGGCGGGTTGCTCCTTTTATCTTTTTAAATCGCCAAATCGACTGTACCATTGAATCTTTTCGTATCTTTGCACAGCGAATACAGAGAATTTTCAAGATTATGATTACCATAGAACAACTGAAGGATGTCCAGGAACGTACCGAAGCGTTGAACCGCTACCTCGACATCGAAGGCAAGAAGATACAAGTGGAAGAAGAACAGCTGCGCACGCAGGCACCCGGATTCTGGGACGACCAGAAGGCTGCCGAGGCGCAGATGAAGAAGGTGAAAAGTCTCCAGCAGTGGATTAGCGGCTATAACGAGGTGAAGACCCTGGCCGATGAACTGCAACTGGCGTTCGACTTCTACAAGGACGAGCTGGTGAGCGAAGAGGAAGTGGACGAGGCTTATGCCAAGGCGCTGGCTGCCATCGAGGCACTGGAACTGAAGAACATGTTGCGCGACGAGGCCGACCAGATGGATTGTGTGCTCAAAATCAATTCGGGCGCAGGAGGCACTGAGAGCCAGGACTGGGCCAGCATGTTGATGCGCATGTATCTGCGTTACGCTGAGACGCATGGCTACAAAACCTCCATCGCCAACTTGCAGGAGGGCGATGAGGCGGGCATCAAGACCTGTACCATCGAGATTAGCGGTGCCTATGCCTACGGTTACCTGAAGGGAGAGAACGGCGTGCACCGCCTGGTGCGCGTGTCGCCCTACAACGCACAAGGCAAGCGTATGACATCGTTTGCCTCGGTATTCGTTACGCCTCTGGTGGACGACACCATCGAAGTGACCATCGAACCGGCACGTATCTCGTGGGATACCTTCCGGAGTGGTGGTGCCGGCGGACAGAATGTGAACAAGGTGGAGTCTGGTGTGCGCCTGCGTTATCAGTATAAAGACCCTTATACGGGCGAAGAAGAGGAAATCCTCATCGAGAACACCGAGACGCGCGACCAGCCCAAGAACCGTGAGAATGCCTTGCGACTGCTCCGCTCCATGCTCTACGACAAGGAGATGAAGCACCGCATGGCCGAGCAGGCTAAGGTAGAGGCGGGCAAGAAGAAGATTGAGTGGGGCTCGCAGATTCGTAGCTATGTTTTTGATGACCGCCGCGTCAAGGACCACCGCACCAATTACCAGACCAGCGATGTGAACGGCGTGATGGACGGCAAGATAGACGGCTTTATCAAAGCCTACCTGATGGAGTTTGCCGGGGCAGAGAACGAGTAACGGCTGTACGGAATACAACTCAAAGAAAGGGGGCAGATACCACCGCGCATGGCGGAGAAGGTATCTGCCCCCTTTGTAGTGTCTGGCTTTCGCAGCCTTATTTCTTCTCGCTCACCTTGTAGTTGTAGACCTTGAAGTTGGCGATGCCTGCCTTGAAGTTGCCTGCCTTTTGCAGCGGGAACACTAAGGTGGGAACAACTCTCAGGCCTGCTTTCTTATCCTCGTTGGAGTGGTAGACGGTACGGGTATTCAGTTGTCCTACCGCCTTGCCGTTAACCCGCAGTATGGTAGAGGTATTGTCGCCTTCGATGGATACATGTGCCTTCTCACCGGGGAAGAACTGGTAGTCGAAAGTGTACAGGTAGCCGTCGCGGGCGAAACCTAACTTCTGACTGATGGGGTCGGAGAGATAGAATACGGCGTTGTCCGAGCGGAACAGTTCCGTGCCGGGCTGCTCGTCGGCAGCAGTGATGTCAAACTCTACCGTGTAGTCGTAGCCCACTTCCGGATAGCCCATCTTGTCGCCAGCCTTTACAGCGGGCAAAGAGAGGATGAGGTTGCCCGGTTTGCCCCAGCGTCCCAGTTCGTTGACACCCGGAGCCTCGCTCAGCAGCTGGCTCTTGGCGGCAAACTCCTCGTAGGGCAAGGTGACGTTGACACCGTCCCACATCTTGGCAGCCAGCGTCTGAAGGGCGGGATAAGCGCGGTGATGAATATCTTTCACCGAGATGCCGTTGCCTACATGGTCGTTCCATACGGCAAACATGCCACCGAGGATGGCGGGGTCTTTCTCGTCGAACACTACATCGCCCACGTGCGCCGGAGTCCAGTTCTTATACAGGTGTTCGGTATTCAGGTAGTCGTAGTAGTAACCGGCGGCAGGCACAATGTAGAGCAAGCCATCGGGCATGCTGATGAGCTTGTACCCCTGTTCCACCATGTCTTTCGGGTTAGCGTATCCGTTGTACCAGAGATTCATGATGACATTGTCCGATTTAACCGGTGTTTCGCCCTTGGCATGGGTCAGGGCTCCCCACATGCAGACTTGCTTGCCGAATCCTTCTACATACTTAATATAGTGGTCGGTGAAAGCGCGGAACTGCTCTACCACTTCCTTGTCTTTGTTGGAGTATTCGTCGGTACCGATGTTGACGCGCGGACCTACGAACACAGGGTCATCGCCCTCCAGATATTCTTTGAACAATGCGTCCATGAAAGTGTAAACTTCCGGGTTGGAGAGGTCGAAGTGGTCCATGCCGTATTCCTTGCTGCCCAGTTCGGGTTTGTAATGGCTGAATGCCAGCGTATGGGCGGGAGCGTCTATTTCGGGGATGATTTCCACGTAGCGTGCGGCGGCTTCCTTCTGGAAGTCGCGGAATTCGGCTTTCGTATAGTGTCCGTCGCGGGCTGTCAGTCCGGGGAAGGTTTCGCTTTCCAAGCGGAAGGCGGCGTATGTCTTGTCCCAGTCGTTCTCAAAGAACTGTTTGAAGCCGTTGTCGTTGAGGTGAATCTGGAACGTGTTCATCTTGTAGTAGGACATGATTTGGGCGAAGTCGCGCAGGTAGTCCAGCGGGATATACTTGCGTCCGCAGTCCATCATGAATCCGCGCACGGCATAATCGGGCCAGTCGGTGATGTTGCCTTGGGGGAGGCTGCGGTTTTCGCTCTGTTCGCTCATCTGCAACAGGGTGCGTGTGGCCCAGTAAACGCCGATGGGTTGGGGAGCCGATACGCTCACCTGGCTGCCGATGCGGATGGTGTAGCCTTCCGTGCCCAGCTTCTTGTTGTTCTTCAGGCTGAGGCGGAAGTCGCCGTTGCGGCTTTTGCCGGTAGTCACTTCGGGCTTTACGCCAAACATGGCCTCGTAGTCTTCGGCAAACTGCCGGGCCACGGGCAACAGTTCTTCGGCATCGCACACGATGCGTGTCTGGCTGGTGGGCATAAAGTCACCTTTCTTCCCCTGCCACTCTTTCAGTTCGGGGATGACAAAGGGTTTGGGATTTTGCGCCTGCACGCAAAGGCAGGTGAGCAACAGCATGCCTGCGGTGCACAGGGCTTTTCGGAAAAGGGTGATTCCTTTCATGGTTTTGTTGTTTAATGAATAATAATAGTATAAAAGCTCTTGCGGATGGTTCCCATCTGTTTTAACATAAAGAAAGAACCGGAAACAAAGATAAGACTTTCGCCTTATCTTTTGGGTCTCCGGTTCTTTCTTTTAGGAATTATTCAGAAATCATTCAGAACTTGCCGGGTTCCGGCCGTTCTTCCCGCACAGTGGACCGAAAGCGGCCCGAGGGCTCACGGGCAAATTTCCAAGGGCTTGGCAGCGTGTTGCCAAGCCCTTGAAAGCCAGCTTCTAAGCGCTTGCCGACAGTCGCCTGTGCAGCAGTGTGGCATGTCGGCGTACCGGTGCTGTTGTTCAGAAACTTACGCTTACCCCGCCCAGGAACGTGGCTTTGGGCATGGGATAGCCCAGCATCACTTCGTAGCGTTGTGCCAGCAGGTTTTCGCCGCGCACGAAGAGCGAGGCATAGGGGCAGAGACGGTAGGAGGCGCGGAGGTTCCAGAGCAGGAAGTTTTCCGTTGTGGCGTTTTCGCCTACCGAGGTATACAGCCCCTTGACATATTGCAGGCCGGTCGAAGCACTCCAACGGCCGCGGTGGAAGTCGGCTCCGGCGTAGAATTTGTGTTGGGGGGCAGAGATGACGGGATTCTCCATGTGTACCCAGCTGTAGTTGGCATTTACGTTCCAGGAGGGGCTGATGCGCCAGGCGGCATTGGCCTCCAGCCCCCAGTTTTCGATGTCGCCGCTGTTTACGTTGTGCGGCCGGCCGTCTACGCGGGTGGTCATGATGAGGTTAGAGCCGTCGATGTAGAACAGGTTGGCACCGTAGGTCAGTGCGCCGTTTAAGAGCATTTGGCTGAATGACAGCTCGTAGTTCATCAGCCGTTCCGGTCTCAGGTCGGGGTTTTGTGGGGGGAACATGTACATTTCGCGGATGGTGGGGTTGCGGAAACCCTTGCTGACCATGGCCTTCAGTTCGGTCTGCCGGGGCAGGTGGAAGGCCAGTCCGCCCTGCGGGATAAGCTCGGTACCCACGTGCGAGTGGTGGTCGACGCGTAAGCCGGCATTGAGCGAGAGCCATTGGCCGAAATCCTGGCGGAAGTCGGCATAGGCAGCTACCTCGTCTTGTGTTTTTTCCACGCCGGGGATGCGCGTGCCGTCGGCCACGGCCACGTTCCACGATTCGCCGCCGAAGTGCTGGTAGTCGAATCCCACAGTCAGCCGGTTGCCCTCGTAGAGTTCCGCACTCTGATACCACGACAGGCCCATCATCAGGTCTTTGCTGTGGAAGAGCGATTCCTGCGGACTTTCGCCCGGTCCGTAGCCGTCGTTTATCTTGTGCCTGCCCCAGTTGTAGAAGAAACTCAGTGCGCCCGACGTGCGGTCGTAGTGGTTCTCCAGCATGGCAGATGCCATACCGCGGGTGATGCGTGAGTCATTGTCGAAGAGCGGTTCGCCGACCTCTCCGGGGTTGGAAGCGTTGAAGTGCGTCATGTTCACGTCGCCCCACAAGCGCCAGTTTTGCGTCAGGTCATACGCCAGTTTGGCATAGCCGTTGTATTGTTCGAAGCCCATGTCGGCGCGGTGTCCGTCGGTGCGGTTGTAAGAGAAGGCTGCCGTGCTGCTGAACCGTCCGCTGCGCACGCGGTTGACAGCTTCTGCCTGCACCGTGCCGTAAGAGCCTGCCCCTACGTTGATGTCGGTCTTTACACCGTCTTCGTACATCCGGCGGGTGACGATGTTGATGACGCCGCCCATGGCGTTCGAGCCGTAGAGCACCGAGGCCGGTCCGCGCAGCACCTCCACGCGTTCGGCCAGCAGCGTCTGGTAGGAGTCGGAGATAGGATGCCCGAAGAGGCCCATGTATTGCGGGTGTCCGTCGATGAGCACCAGCATCTGTGCACTGCCCGACAGGCCGCGCAGGCTCAGTCCGCCCGCCGCGCCGGTCGACACGCCGTAGCCCATGACACCGCGGTTGGTGACGAACAGTCCCGGCACCTGCTCTGCCAGCGCGGGGAGGATGGAGGGCTGGTAACGGTTTTCCAGTTGCGGGCGGCCTACGACGCTGATGGTCATGGGAAGGTGTCGGATGTCGGTGGCGTTGCGGGTGCCGGTCACTACTACTTCGTGCAGCATGTCGCCCTCGCGCACGCCGAGGGAGTCTGCCGGTTCGGCGGCCGGAAGCGCAGCCGGGGCAAGCCCTAAGAGCAGGGCAGAAAGGAGGAGTTGTTTCATTCTTGTATTCTTTTAGGGGGTTATAGGTAATTCGTTATTCCGTCTCCGTAGAAGAAGGGCGGGAAAAACGCTGCAAAGATAACACCTCCCGGCTTCCCGAATCGTATCCTGATTACAGATGTTGCTACCCATTTTACGGCAATGGCATTTTCCGTTCTTTCCGCCAGGCATCCCGCAGGAAACCGTTCCCAGGCTGTCGGACGTTGATTGCTAAGCTGTTGGAAGCGTACTGCCAAAGGCTTTCCAGCGGGCTGCAAAGGTATTTCCGGTTGGCCTCCGGAACTTAGTGGGAGAAGTGCTTGTCGGCGGGCAGGAAGGGCATGCCGGAGGGGGATGGGGCGAAAACCGTAAAAAAGGTTAATGTAAAAGTAATCCGGGTAGAGCCGTTTCCTGCGCCGGTGCCTATCTTTGCAGCGTGCAAACAGCATCTGTGCCGTTTGCTTTCTTCAGACTGACTATGGACGAAAAGAAGATTCTGGATATAAAGACCGTGTACGAGTGCAACCGCTGCCTGGGAAGTCGGACGCTGCATCCGCAGGCTTCGCTCATTAATCTGGAAAATCCGGGCGTGGAGCAGGATGCCGTGAAGTTTGAGTTCTATGCCATCCTGCTCATCGAAGACTGTCCCGGCAACTGCGGGTGCTGTGGGCGGCGCTATTACGACTTCGGCTATGCCACTATGGTGTTTCTCACGCCCGGCGAGGTGTTCCGCATGAGCCGCGACAATACCCTGCCGGGCAAAGGACTGCTGTTGGCGTTCGACCCGGCCCTGCTGCTGTGTACCACGCTCAGCAGCCACATCGGACAATACTCTTTTTTCCGTTACTGCAAGGAAGAGGCCCTGCACTTGTCGCAACGGGAGACGGCTTGTGTGCGCCGTTATTTCGACGACATCGGCGAGGAGCTGCACCATCCCATCGATATGCACAGCCGTACACTGCTCTCACGGCTCATTGAGTTGTTGCTCGACTACTGCTCGCGTTTCTACGAACGGCAGTTCATCACGCGTGAAGAAAAAAACAAGTCGCTGCTCCGCCGCCTGGAACGATTGGTAGACAGCGGCATCGACGAAGGCTGCCTGGAACGCGGGCATTTCCCTACGGCTGCCGAATGGGCAGCAGACCTGGGGCTTAGCGAGGCCTATTTCTGCGACTTGCTGCGCTTCCAGACGGGCAAGACACCCACCGAGTACCTGTATTTCCGCCGCCTCGAAGCTGCCAAACGGATGCTGCAAGCCGACCGTGCCACGCCTGCCCAGGTGTCGCGGAGGCTGGGCTTTGCCAACGTGTGCCAGTTTAGTTTCGTATTCAAGAAATATACGGGACAAGCGCCGGGGGAATACAGGCTGAACTGAGCATGCCGGACGGGGCGCGGCACCGGGTAAGACGGTTTTTTCTTTTTTTTCTTGCAAACTTCCGGAATTTCTCCTTACTTTGCTTCCCGTTGAACTTAAAAAACATTCAAGACCATGAGTAAGAACCAGAGAAAACGTGTGACACATACACAGCGTGAGGAACAGCAAGGCAAGAAAGTGATGCTGACGTTTACCGTCATAGCTCTCATCCTTATCGTTATCATGTTGGTGGCTTATACCATTTGGGCATGACGTCGTATGGCGCAGGAGATTGAACGCAAGTTTCTGCTGGCGGGCGATTGGCAGTCGGCTGCTGTCTCTGCCAGCCGCATCACGCAGGGCTACATCTGCAGTGACCGCGGACGGACGGTCCGTGTGCGCATCCGCGACAACCACGGCTACCTCACCATCAAAGGCCCTTCGGCTGACAACGGCCTGAGCCGTTACGAGTGGGAAAAGGAAATTCCCGCAGACGAAGCCCGTGAGTTGATGGAGCTTTGCGTGGGCGGCGTCATCGACAAAACACGCTATATAGTGCCTTATGGCGGCCATACCTTCGAGGTGGATGAGTTTCAGGGCGACAACCGCGGACTGGTGGTGGCAGAAGTCGAGCTTTCTGCTACCGGCGAAGCCTTCGAACGCCCGCCTTTCCTGGGGCGTGAGGTGACAGGACAGGTGCGCTATTACAATTCGCAGCTGATGCAAAGGCCGTACAGCACGTGGAGCGAAGAAGAAAAATCGGGAATGTAACGGGAACAACCGACGATGTAAACAGCCGATGGAGAAAGTCTACCAATATCTGCCCCAAGAGTTTGTCACCTTTCTGCTGGTGACGCTTTTCTCGCTGCTCATCGGCCTGTCGCAGCGGCGCATCAGCCTGAAGCGCGAAGGCGAGACGACGCTGTTCGGTACCGACCGCACTTTTACCTTTATCGGCATACTGGGGTATCTGCTTTATATTCTTGACCCAGCCGAATACCGCTTGTTCTTAGGTGGAGGAGCGGTGTTGGGTGTGTTGCTGGCGTTGAACTATTACGTCAAGCAGGCACAATATCACGTATTCGGCGTCACAACCATTATCATTGCCCTCATCACTTATTGCCTGGCACCTGTCGTCATTACGCAGCCATCGTGGTTTTATGTCATGGTGGTTGTGGTCGTGTTGCTGCTCACCGAGCTGAAGCACACCTTTACCGAACTGGCGCAGCGCATGAAGAACGACGAGATGATTACGCTGGCCAAATTCCTTGCCATCAGCGGCATCATCCTGCCCATGCTGCCCGACAAGGTACTGATTCCGGGCATCAACCTGACCCCCTATAGCGTGTGGCTGGCCACGGTGGTGGTATCGGGCATTTCCTATTTGTCTTATCTGCTGAGGCGGTATGTCTTCCGCGAGTCAGGCATCCTGGTATCGGGCATCGTGGGCGGGCTCTACAGCAGTACTGCCACCATCTCGGTGCTGGCGCGCAAGAGCCGCGGGGCTTCTCCCGGCGAGGTACCCGAATATGCGGCGGCCATGCTGATGGCTGTGAGCATGATGTTCTTGCGCTTTCTTATCCTGACGGGTATCTTCAGCCGCGAGACACTGGCCGTCATCTATCCTTATCTGTTGCTCATGGCAGGGGTGTCTGCCGCGGTGGCATGGTGGCTGCACCGGCATCGCAGTGCCCGGGTCGACGTCCAGGCTGCCGATACCGATGCCGGCAACCCGCTGGAGTTCAAGGTGGCTTTGATATTTGCCCTGCTCTTCGTGGTGTTTACGTTGCTGACGCATTACACGCTGCTCTATGCCGGTACGGGCGGTCTGACGGTGCTGTCGTTCGTCTCTGGTGTGAGCGACATTACGCCTTTCATCCTGAACTTGTTGCAGGGCACGGGCAATGTCACCGTTGGGTTGGTGGCAGCCTGCAGTCTGCAAGCTATCATCAGCAACATCGCTGTCAACCTGTGCTATGCCCTGTTCTTCGCCGGACGCCGGAGTCCCTTGCGGCGCTGGGCCGTGCTGGGATTCGGCATTGTGATTGCCGTGCACGCAGGAGTGCTGTTACTCTTTTATTTTATTTAACGTATTGCGGTCTTGTTCTTTAGGCAGAAGGGCGTATATTTGCGTCGCTGAAATGCTTTATTTTTCTCCCAGTACGAAGATTCCGAAAGGATTTTCGTATTATGTCGCTGATAAGCAGCGGATTGCTTCTTATATATAACAGGATTGCTCTTTATCGCTTGGAAGGTAGCTTCTTATACCGTGGAAAAACGTTTCTTACCGCTTGGAAGTTTCCCTCTTGAAAAGCCGGGGGGCGTAATCTGTCTGTGGACTGTCTGCGTCGGGTAGCGGGAGACTTGGAACGTTTCGTCGAATATCTTATTAAATAACAGAAACAAAATGAAACTGAAACAGATGCTGTTGCTGCTGTGCCTGTGTGTTATATGCGGTACGGCAACGGCGCAGAAGCAGGCCTCTTTCCGCGTGAAGGGGCTGGTGCTCGATTCGCTGACATTACAAGGAGAGTCTTATGCCACTGTCCGGCTGGCAAAGAAAGCGCAGCCCGGCAAGGCCCTGAAAATGGTATTGACCAACGATGAAGGAAAGTTCCTGGTGCAGGGCACGGGACAAGGGGAGTTTATGGTATCCGTCACTTCGGTGGGACGCAACGACATCGTGCGCAGCTTCACGGTGCAGGAAGACGGGCAGGAGGTGGATTTGGGCACTCTCTACTTTACCTCTGCCGACAATGTGCTGCAGGAAGTGGAGGTCGTGGCCCAGAAACCTCTGGTCAAGGCGGACATCGACAAGATTACGTACAACGTGGCAGACGATCCCGACTCGGAAACCAATTCTTTGATGGAGATGCTGCGCAAGGTGCCTATGGTGACCGTAGACGGTGAGGACAATATCCAGGTGAACGGAAGCAGCAGCTTCAAAGTCTACGTCAATGGCAAGCCCAACAACATGATGAGCAATAATCCTAAAGAGGTACTGAAGAGCATGCCTGCCAACACCATCAAGAACATCGAGGTCATCACCAATCCGGGACCGAAGTATGATGCCGAAGGCGTGGGCGGTATCCTGAACATCATTACCGAAGGCGGGGGCTTCGAAGGCTATACCGTCACCGTGAACGGCAACGGAAGCAACCGGGGCGCAGGCGGCGGCGTGTTCGGCACCATACAGAGCGGAAAACTGACAGTGAGCGCCCGCTACAACTACGACTACGGTACCAGTCCCCGCAGCTATTCCGGCGGAAACCGGCGCGCCACGGAACCTTCGTCTACAACTGCCAACCTGGATTATGAAGGCAGCAGCAAAGGCGACAACCAATTCCAGTCGGGTAGTCTGGAAGCCAGCTACGAGATAGATACATTGAACCTCGTATCGGCCTCCTTCGGGCTGTGGGGCGGCGGCTACGACAACCACGGCAGTACGGGCTACGTGGGGACATCTTCTCTCGCGTCGGCACCGGGCGAGCTTTACCGCTACAGCCTGCTCAACCGCGGCTCCTCATCGTGGTATTCCATCGACGGGAGCATCGACTACCAGCACATCTTCCCCCATGTGAAGAACCGGATGCTGACTGTCTCTTACAAGATTAACACAAACCCCGATGCCTCGGAGTCGTACACTGAATATGACATCGACCCGAACTACAGCGCCGACTGGGCCGATTATCTGAAGCGTCTGGAAGACCTGTATATGGACAACAGCCAGAATACGGTGGAACATACCGCGCAGGTCGACTTCACTACGCCCATCGGCAAATGGCATACGCTGGAGACGGGTGTCAAATACATACGCCGCAACAACTCGTCGGACAACGACCGCTACGAACGTACCAGCGGGATGGACGACTATGTGTTTGACGAGGAGTACAGCACGCACTACCGCCACCAGAACGACATTCTGGCAGCCTATTTGGGTTATGCGCTCCGCTGGAAGAAGCTTTCGGCACGGGCAGGACTGCGTTACGAGCATACCATCCAGAACGTGAAATACTTGTTGGGAAGGGGTGACGACTTCAGAAAACACTTCAACGATGCCGTGCCTTCCATGTCGGTGGGATGGAAACTGAGCGACTTCTCCAACGTGCGGGTCGGTTACAACATGCGCATCTATCGCCCGGGCATCTGGTATCTGAACCCTTATCTGGACGACAGCAACCCGTCGGCGGTCAGTCAGGGTAATCCGGATCTGGACAGCGAGAAGAACCACTCGGTAGACCTTAGCTACAGCAGCTTCTCGCAGAAGTTCAATATCAACCTCTCCGCACGCTATTCGTTTACGAACAACAGCATACAGAGCGTCACTAACTTGGTATCGGAAGATGACATTCCGGGGCTGAACCCCGACAACCTGACGGGCAAGGATGTGCTCTACACCACCTACCGCAACATCGGAAAGAGCCGCAATGCCAATCTGAACGCCTACATCAACTGGAATGCCTCGCCCAACACACGTATCTACTTGAATATGTCGGGCGGCTACGTGCACATGAAAGGCGCGGGCGATCTGGAGAACCACGGCTGGAATTTCTTCGGTTTCGGCGGCGCGCAACAGACGTTCAAGCACGACTGGCGCCTCAGCCTGAATGCTTACGGGCAGACACCGTATATCATGTTGCAGGGTAAGGGCAGCAACTTCGTGGGTTATTCAATCAGCCTGAACAAGTCATTCCTGAAGAAGCGCCTGACACTCTCGGCCTACGCCAGCAATTTCTTCCAGAAATACCAGAAGTACAGTTCGCACACCGAAGGCACAGGATTCCGCCAGGAAAACTGGAACCGTTATCCGCAGGCACGTGTCGGGCTGAGCATCAGTTACCGTTTCGGTGAGTTGAAGGCCAGTGTGAAGAAGGCGGCGCGTACCATCAGCAACGACGACGTGAAGAGCGGAGGCGGCGGTTCGTCTTCGTCGGGAGGCATGGGCGGCGAATAAGCCCGGCCGTCGAGGCGGGGAGCTACAACTCCCCGCGGCGGATGGCGTCCATCACGTTGGCGGGTGCACGTTCGGCCAGCAGTTCGCGTTTCATGTAGTCCATGTAGGGCGCCACGTGGGTGAAGAAGCGGTGGTAGCCGGCACACAGGTAGTTCAGCCCCGGTTCGCCGTCGGCCGTACGGACAAAGCGGTTCTTGGGGCATTCGCCGTTGCAGGCAAAGAGGTAATTGCATTCGCGGCATTGGCGGGGCAGGGCCGACTGTTTGGCTTGGCCGAAATCCAGTTGCCGTTGGCTGTACATCATCTCTACCAGCGTTTTCGAGTAGATGTTTCCTAATTTGTATTGCGGAAAGACAAAGTGGTCGCACGAGTAGACATCGCCGTTGAACTCCATCACGCCGGCATGTCCGCACGTCTTGGCGAGGGTGCAGATGCCCGGCTGTTCGCCCACCCAGTTGGCAAGCGTGGAGTCGAACAGCTGGACGAAGATTTTTCCCACGTCTTGTTTCACCCATTCGTCGAACAGGGTGCAGAGAAACGAGCCCCACTGTTCGGGCGTAATGGAGAAGTCGGCCAGTTGCGTCTGCGCCCCGTCCGTCTCATCGACAGCCGCCAAGTGGCGTCCGTCGGCGTGAGGCAAGATGCGTTCCACGATGGGAGCAAACTGCAGGTAGCGGCAGCCGATGCTCTTGAAGAAGCGATAGAACTCCAGCGGATAGTCGGCATTGAAGTCGTTCACTACCGCCATGGCGTTCCACTCCACCCCATGCTTGTTCAGCAGTTCGATGCCGCGCATCACCTTGACAAACGAGGGGCGTCCCTGTTTGTTCTTACGGTACTCGTCGTGAAATTCCTGCGGGCCGTCTATTGAGATGCCTACCAGCCAGTTGTTTTCCTTGAAGAAGCGGCACCACTCATCGGTCAGCAGCGTGCCGTTGGTCTGTATGCAGTTGTCGACGGTGCGTCCGCGGGCATACTTGCGTTGCAGTTCCATAGCCTTCTGGTAGAATGCCAGGGGGCGCATCAGCGTCTCTCCCCCGTGCCAGGTGAAGAGCACCGACGGCATGGTCTGCGCTTCGATGTACTCGCGGATGAATTTTTCCAGCAGTTCATCGCTCATCACGTGCTTGGGGTTGTCGTGGTAAAGCTTGCTTTTTTCCAGATAATAACAATACTCGCAAGCTAAGTTGCAGAGCGCGCCTGCGGGCTTCAGCATGACGTAGAGCGGGCGGGCGAAAGGGGCGAAAGTCTGTGTGGTCATATTTCTTATCTGTTTGGAGGACAAAGATAAGAGATTTTGCCGAATATCCATGTATGGGGAGTGTCTCCATTTGAATAGATAAGTGACAAGCGTCTGAAACCTAATGAGTTGTCGTGTCTGGTGTAACTTCTGCGTTTCTTTCGCCGTCTTCGCGGTGCTCCCTCTGTATGGGCTGTTTGTTGCAAAGCCCTTTGCTTCCTGCTCCGAAGCTCTTTGCTTCCCGCTCCGAAGCCTTTTGCTTGGGCGCTCCCATATATAAGCCGTTTCCGGCCGTTGTCTTGTGAAGCTTGCCGCCTGTTTTCCGCAACAATCTTCCCGAATCCTTTTCGTGTCTCGTCAGAATTTTGTATTTTTGCCTGCGGCCTTGTCGGGACTCCCCTGCAGCAGCCGTTTTACAGAATCCCCAGACTACAGATATGAGCGAAGACTTCGAAGAACCTAAAGACGATTTAGACCTGACGCAACCCGGTGACAACGGCGGGAGCGTGGAACATACAGACTATAAACCGGCAGACATTGGCGACGGCGAAGTGCGCCATCGCCTGAACGGCATGTACCAGAACTGGTTTCTGGACTATGCGTCGTACGTCATCCTGGAGCGCGCCGTGCCCCATATCATGGACGGACTGAAGCCCGTGCAGCGACGCATCCTGCATACCATGCGCCGTATGGAGGACGGACGATACAACAAGGTGGCCAACATCGTGGGCGAAGCCATGAAATTCCATCCCCACGGCGACGCCTCCATCAAGGACGCACTGGTGCAGTTAGGGCAGAAAGACCTGCTCATCGACTGCCAGGGCAACTGGGGCAATATCCTGACCGGCGACGATGCCGCCGCCGCCCGTTACATCGAGGCGCGACTGACGAAATTCGCGCTCGACGTGGTGTTCAATCCCAAGACTACCGAGTGGAAACAGTCGTACGACGGCCGCAACCGCGAACCTGTCACCCTGCCCGTCAAGTTCCCTCTGCTCCTGGCACAGGGCGTGGAGGGCATTGCCGTCGGCCTCTCTTCGAAGATTCTGCCGCACAACTTCAACGAACTGTGCGAGGCTGCCATCCATTACCTGCACGGCGAACCTTTTGCCCTCTATCCCGACTTCCAGACGGGCGGCAGCATCGACGTGTCTAAGTACAACGACGGTGAACGCGGCGGCTCCGTGCGCGTCCGTTCCAAGATAGAAAAGGTGGACAACAAGACGCTGGCCATCCGCGAGATTCCCTACGGAAAGACCGTGGCGGGTGTGTGCGACTCCATCGTCAAGGCCAGCGAGAAGGGTAAAATCAAGATTCGCAAGGTGGAAGACCTTACTTCGGGCAACGTCGAGATTCTGGTCCACCTGGCACCCGGCGTCTCGTCCGACAAGACCATCGATGCTCTCTATGCCTTTACCGACTGTGAGGTGAACATTTCGCCCAACTGCTGTGTCATCGACAACCAGAAGCCGCATTTCCTTACCGTGAGCGACGTCTTGCGCAAGTCGGTGGACAACACGAAGCACCTGTTGCAGCGCGAACTGGAGATTCACCGCGCCGAAGTGATGGAAGCTCTCCACTTCGCTTCGCTCGAAAAGATATTCATCGAAGAACGCATCTACAAGGATGCCGAGTTCGAGCAGGCCAAGTCGATGGATGCCGCCTGCGAACACATCGACCTGAGGCTGACGCCTTACTATCCAACCTTTGTCCGCGAGGTGACCAAGGACGACATCCTGCGCCTGATGGAGATAAAGATGGCACGCATCCTTAAGTTCAACAGCGACAAGGCTGAGGAGCAAATTGCCCGCATGAAGGCCGACATCGCCGAAACCGACCGTCACCTGGCCAGCCTGACCGAATACACCGTCGACTGGTTCCGGATGCTCCGCGAGAAGTATGGCAAGAACTTCCCCCGCCGTACCGAACTGCGCAGTTTCGACGTCATCGAGGCTACCAAGGTCATCGAGGCCAACGAGAAGCTTTACATCAACCGCGAGGAGGGCTTCATCGGTACGGGATTGAAGAAAGACGAGTTTGTGGCCAACTGTTCGCCTATCGACGATGTCATCATCTTCTACCGCGACGGCAAGTACCTCATCACCCCCGTGGCCGATAAGAAGTTCGTAGGCAAGAACATCCTCTACATCAACGTCTTCAAGAAGAACGACAGACGTACCATCTACAACGTGGCCTACCGCGACGGCAAGGACGGTACGTGCTACATGAAGCGCTTTGCCGTGACCGGTGTGGTGCGCGACCGCGAGTACGACGTTACCCAGGGCAAGCCCGATTCACGCATCCTCTACTTCAGTGCCAACCCCAACGGAGAAGCCGAAGTCATTAAAGTCACCCTCAAGCCAAACCCCCGCGTCCGCAAGATTGTGTTTGAGGAAGATTTCAGTCAGCTCACAATCAAGGGCCGCCAAGCCATTGGCAACATACTGACTCGCCTGCCCGTACACAAGATTGTGCTGAAACAGCGAGGGGCTTCTACCTTGGGCGGACGCAAGGTGTGGTTCGACCGCGACGTGCTGCGCCTGAACTACGACGGACGCGGCGAATACGTGGGCGAGTTCCAGACGGACGACCGTATCCTCGTTATCCTGGAGAGCGGCGATTTCTATACCACCAACTTCGACCCTGCCAACCATTATGAGCCGGACATCCGCCTGCTCGAGAAGTTCGACCCGCACAAGGTATGGACCGCCGTACTCTACGATGCCGACCAGCAAAACTATCCCTACATCAAGCGTTTCTGCTTAGAGGCAACCGCCCGAAAGCAGAACTACTTGGGCGAGAACCGCAAGAACCGCCTTATCTTGCTGACCGACGAACCCTATCCGCGCCTTGAGGTGGTGTTTGGCGGACACGATGCTTTCCGTGATCCTATGGTTGTAGAGGCCGACGAGTTCATTGCCGTCAAAGGCTTTAAGGCCAAGGGCAAACGCCTGACTACCTACACCCTCGACACGGTGAACGAGCTGGAGCCGACACGCTCTCCCGAACCAGGAACCCTGCCCGCCCCTGAAGCCGACGATGAAGGGGAGGAACCGGAAAACCTCGACCCCGATAAAGATAAGTCGCCCGGGGATATTCTGGACGAGCTGACCGGACAAATGAAACTTTTCTGACCCTACTGCCGATGAGACGAACTGCTTTACTCTTCTTGTTACTGCTCCTGCCGGCGATGCGGGCTGCTGCCGCACCCGGAGGCGAAACGGCCGACTCCGTGCCTGACCGCCCCATCCAGCGGGCTACGATGTATGGTGTGGGCTTTGCCAATATGTATGATACTTACCTTTCGCCCCAAGAATACCGCGGCGTGGAGTTCCGCTTGTCGCGCGAGAGTCTGCGTAAGACCCGGTGGGCGGACGGTAAACTGATGCGCCAGGTATTCTTTCAAGGCTATGCCAATTATACGCACAACCGGGTGGACAACAACAATACGGTGGCGGCTCTCCTGAATTGGAACTACGGGCTGCATTACCGCCTCTGCCAGGCGGGCAATCTGCGGCTGCTGGCGGGCGGACTGGTGGATGCGGCGGGTGGCTTTGTGTGGAACCTGCGCAACGGCAACAATCCCGCCTCGGCACGTGCTTCCGTGGCGCTGGATGCTTCGGTGGCTGCCGTGTGGGACTTCCGCGTGCGGCGCGTGCCTTTCACTTTGCGCTACCAGCTCGACGTTCCCCTGGCCGGAGTGATGTTCTCACCCCACTACGGGCAGTCGTACTACGAAATCTTCTCGCTGGGCAATGCCGGAGGCGTGGTGCGCTTCACCTCGCTGCACAACCGCCCGTCGTGGCGCCACCGGCTGTCGCTCGACTTTCCTGCCGGACGGCTCAAGATGCGCTTTACCTACCTGTGGGATGCCCAGCAGTCGAGCCTGAACCACATTGATACGCATGCCTATTCGCACATCTTCATGGTGGGCTTCGTCAAGCAATTCTCTCTCCTTCCTAACCGATAAAAAACAGGACGAAAAAATGAAACGTTTCCTTTCTCCGCTGTCTATTATTATAATGTGTGCGCTGCCTTTCGTGCTGGGCGGCTGCATTCGAGAAGACGAGTACGACAACAGTCCCAGGGGCAATTTCGAGGCTCTCTGGAAGCTCATCGACGAGCACTACTGCTTCTTGGACTACAAGCAGATAGACTGGGATTCTATCTACAGCGTCTACAGTCCGCAGGTTACGGACAACATGGGCGATGAGGCGCTCTTTGAGGTGCTGGGCAACATGCTTGCCGAACTGAAGGACGGACACGTCAACCTTTACTCCGCCTGGAACACGGCACGCTACTGGAACTGGTACCTGGACTACCCGCGCAACTTCGACGAGGCGCTGGTGGAGCAGTATTTGGGCAGTGACTACCGCATCGGCGGCGGGGCGGAATATACTATCCTGAAAGACAACATCGGATACGTGTACTACGGCGACTTCTCTTCCGGCATCGGCGATGGCAACCTGGACGAGATGCTGCTCTATCTCTCCGTGTGCAACGGACTCATCATCGACGTGCGCAACAACGGAGGCGGCAACCTGACCACCGCTTCGAAGCTTGCCGCCCGCTTCACCAACGAGCGCGTGCTGACGGGATACATCCAGCACAAGACCGGACCCGGGCACTCCGACTTTTCCGACCCCGAACCCGTCTACCTCGATCCATCCGACGGCGTGCGCTGGCAGAAACCCGTCGTTGTGCTGACCAACCGCCATGCGTACAGCGCCACCAACGATTTCGTCAATTCCATGAACTGCTTCCCGCAAGTCACCCTGCTGGGCGACAAGACCGGCGGCGGTTCCGGCTTGCCTTTCTCCTCCGAACTGCCCAACGGCTGGGCGGTGCGCTTCTCTGCCAGTCCCATGCTGGACGCGCAGAAGCAGCACATCGAGTTCGGCATCGACCCCGATGTCAAGCTCGACATGACCGACGAGGACGAAGACCAGGGGCGGGATACCCTCATCGAAGCCGCCCGCGCCTTGCTGAACCAGCCTTGACACACGCTCTCCCGCCTGTCGGAAGCGGTTTGGAGCAACCTGCCACGCTATGCGGAGCGCACTCCTTACCGCTTGGGAGCATGCTTCCTATAGATAAGAAGTAACATGTTGAAAATGTGTGTGATAGGACGATGTTTGCTGCTTCCTAAAGCAAAATTTATAGAAATCATTTGCACTTTCTGTTGCAGATAGTTGGTTGAAAGAGAAAAAAAATGTATCTTTGCCCAATCAAAAGACATTACCAATAAAATCAAATATGCGGGTGTGGCGTAATTGGTAGCCGCGCCAGACTTAGGATCTGGTGCCGCGAGGCGTGTAGGTTCGAGTCCTATCATCCGCACACTGTTTTTCACATGTTTTTCAATTATTTTTTTTAACGTGTTTCATGGGGCTCCTGTGCGTGAGCATGGGAGCTTTTTTATGCCGTTTCGGAAGGCTTTCTGCGGCTTTTCGTGAAAATTAAGGGAGTTTACAGAGAGGTTTCCACGATAAATCCCTATCTTTGTGGCGCTTTTTGAGAGCTTGTTTGAATGCTGCCCGGCAGGAGGGGGAGAACTGTTCCCGAAGACGGCTTTCCGTTGTGCGGCAGGGTAAGCCGCTCTGAAAGGAAAATCCGGACAGGCTCTTGGGTAGAAGAAAGAAATATAATCCTAATTCATAGATAACGGAAAATGGCACAAGAAGACGTTCTTAAGAAACTCGTCTCGCACTGCAAGGAATACGGCTTCGTCTTCCCCAGCAGCGAGATTTACGACGGACTGGGCGCGGTGTACGACTACGGTCAGAACGGCGTGGAACTGAAGAATAACATCAAACAATACTGGTGGCAGAGCATGGTGCTGCTGCACGAGAACATCGTCGGCATCGACTCCGCCATCTTCATGCACCCCACTATCTGGAAGGCAAGCGGACACGTGGATGCGTTTAACGACCCCCTCATCGACAACCGCGACTCGAAGAAACGCTACCGCGCCGATGTGCTCATCGAGGACCAGATAGCCAAGTATGATGACAAAATCAACAAAGAAGTGGCCAAGGCAGCCAAGAAATACGGCGATGCCTTCGACGAGGCTCAGTTCCGCTCGACCAATGCCCGCGTGCTGGAGCACCAGCAGAAACGCGACGCCTTGCACGAACGTTACACGAAGGCCATGAATGCCGGACCGGACCTGAACGAACTGCGCCAGATTATCCTCGACGAAGAAATTGTCTGCCCCATCAGCGGCACGAAGAACTGGACTGAAGTGCGCCAGTTCAACCTGATGTTTTCTACCGAAATGGGCTCTACCGCCGATGGCGCGATGAAGGTCTACCTTCGTCCGGAGACTGCACAGGGCATCTTTGTCAACTACCTCAACGTGCAGAAGACGGGCCGCATGAAGATTCCTTTCGGCATCGCACAGATAGGCAAGGCATTCCGCAACGAGATTGTGGCACGCCAGTTCATCTTCCGCATGCGCGAGTTCGAACAGATGGAGATGCAGTTCTTCGTGAAGCCGGGCACCGAACTGGAGTGGTTCAAGAAGTGGAAGGAGACGCGCCTGAAGTGGCACAAGGCCCTGGGCTTCGGCGACGACCACTACCGCTTCCACGACCACGAGAAGCTGGCGCACTATGCCAACGCTGCTACCGACATCGAATTCCTCATGCCCTTCGGCTTCAAGGAGGTGGAAGGCATACACAGCCGCACCGATTTCGACCTTTCGCAGCACGAGAAGTTCTCTGGCAAGAATATCAAATACTTTGATCCCGAGACCAATGAGAGCTACACGCCCTACGTCATTGAGACCAGTATCGGCGTCGACCGTATGTTCCTCAGCGTGATGTCTGCCGCTTACTGCGAGGAGAAGTTGGAGAACGGCGAGACGCGTGTGGTCTTGAAGTTGCCCGCTGCCCTGGCACCCGTCAAGCTGGCAGTGCTGCCGCTGGTCAAGAAGGATGGCCTGCCCGAAAAGGCACGCGAGATTATCGACGCGCTCAAATTCCACTTCCACTGCCAGTACGACGAGAAAGACAGCATCGGCAAACGCTACCGCCGCCAGGATGCCATCGGCACGCCCTACTGCGTCACCGTGGATCACGAGACGCTGCAAGACAACTGCGTGACGCTGCGCAACCGCGACACCATGCAGCAGGAGCGGGTGCCCATCAGCGAACTGGACCACATCATTGCCGACCGCGTGAGCATCACGTCGCTGCTGAAGACACTCTAAAGTATATCATGTATCTGAATGTATAATTAAACAACTGCCTTCCCGGCTCCTTCCCTTCGGGGAGGGAGGGGGAAGGAGCACTTGTAGAATATGAGAAAATCTTTCCTTCTTTTTCCTCTCTTCAGTCTGCTCCTGCTGGCTTTCGTGGCTTGTGAGGAGACCGAAGAACCCACTGCCTACGACAACTGGCGCGAGCGCAACGATGCTTTCATCGACTCGCTGCGTGCCATCGCGGGCGAAAACTACTTAGTGTGGACCCATCCCGACACGCGCGTCTCCACCGAGGTGCCGGCCATGAACGTGGGCGAATTGTATGCCGTGCAGGTGCAGGACGGCGGCACCAACGTGAACCCCTACCGTTATGCCTATGCAAAAAAGCTGGTGGATAACCCCGAAGGGACGCGGCTGCTCTATACGGACGAAGTGAACATGTACTATCGCGGCACCTACATCAACGGTGAGGAGTTTGACGGGAACTTTGACGGTTACGGCGCACTGGACCAGCAGATTCCTCTGGATGTGGAGCAAATGAAGTGGCCCACGGATTTCGACGAACCTGCCACGTTTTCGCCGGGTAGTATGATAGGCGGTGTCAAATGGGTGTTGCAGATGGCGCGCACGGGTGAACGCTGGATTATCTACGTGCCTTATTACAATAATGTGGGCTACGGTGAGAGCGATTATACTCCTCTGGGCTCTTCGGCCACCATACCCGCTTACTCTGCGTTGACGTTCGATTTCGTTATCGGCGATATTGTGGAGTAATGGAATAGAAGGAAAAGACGTTTCGGAGAAACCTTTTATACAGGCGGGACGAATGCTGTTCATCAGGCGTTCGTCCCGCCTGCTTTGGTATCATTGCGGGCAGTGGTAGGCTATCAGTCCTTCCAGGGGACTTGGCACCACGGTTCCCAGGTGTAGCCCCAAACCGGCGGCGGCTTCTTCCAGCAACTCCCGGTAGTGGAAAGCGATGGAGCCGGTGCAGTGGATGGGGTAGCGGTTGTAGTCTTCATACTGCATGGCGTTGCGGCGGAAGAAGTCGCGGAAGCTGTCCAGCACCAACCGCCGTATGCACGGCTCTTGCAGGTTCTGCGCGATGAATGGCGACAAGCTCGCCAAGAAGCGGTTGGGGAAAGGCTTGCGATAAACCCGTTCGATGATTTCGGCAGGCGTCAGTCCGGTTTCGGCCAGGAATGCTTCTTTCAGTGCAGGCGTCATTTGGTTCTTCAGCAGGCTGCCTACCAGCAATTTGCCCAGCACGGCACCGCTGCCTTCATCGCCCAGGATAAAGCCTAAGGGCGAGACGTTGGCCACTATCTGTTGTCCGTCGTAGAGGCAGGAATTGGAGCCGGTGCCCAAGATGCAGGCTATGCCGGGGTGATGTCCGCACAGTCCGCGGGCGGCACCGAGCATGTCGGTATGTACCTCTATGCGGTCTGTGCCGGGCAGGGCATGCGTCAGGGCATGCTTTACCGTGTCGATGTGGGTGGGGATGCACCCCGCTCCATAGAAGCAGACTGTTTCCGGCAGAGCTTTTTCCAGTGCCTGTGCCACCACTTCTGCCTCCCTGGCTATCTCTTCTTCTGCCTGGAACACCGGGTTGATGCCTTTCGTCCTTATCCGTCGGAGCAGTTTTCCGTCTTCGGCCAGAACCCAGTCGGTCTTGGTGGAGCCGCTGTCGGCTATCAGTATCTTCATCGGCTGTATTCCGTTTGCGTTTGACTGTTCAGGCTTTTTGTACACTCATCCACCAGATAAGCGATGGACACGTAGGGAATGCCGGAGTTGGTAGTCAGCCCTATCTCGCACGTGCGGCTGTTGCTGTAGCCTATCTGTATGTTGGCAGCCTCAATCTGCGGGCGCAGTTTGCGCAGGGCGTAGGCGTTCAGTTCGGGGTGCGTGAAGCCGCGGTCGCCGGCAAAGGCACAGCAGCCCACTTCTTCCGGCACCAGCACCCGCCCTGTGGTGCAGAGCTTGGCAAGCTGCACCAGCATGTCTGCCAGGCCCATTTCGCGCATGGAGCAGGTGATGTGTACAGCCACGGGGCGGTCGGTAGGTACGAACCGGAGGTGCGGGCGCAAGTAAGTGTAGATAAACTCCACCGGTTCGTAGAGCTTCATCCGGCGGATGGTCTGGCGCATGCGGTGCAGGCAAGGACTCTGGTCGCACAGCACGGGATATTTTCCTTCTTCGCTGGCTTTCCAGAGAGCGGCTTCCAGTTCGGCACTTTTGCGGTCGGCTATGTCCGGCATGCCTTTGCTTTCCCAGATGGTGCCACAACACAGTTTGTCCATGCTTTCGGGGAAGATGACTTCGAATCCTGCCTTATGCAACAGTTGCATCATCTTATTGACCAGCGGCTGTTCTACGGGCGATTTGCGGGGCAGACCCATCGTCTGGTTGATGCAGCTGGGGAAGTAGACCACTTTTCTTACTGAAGCATGAAGAGTTGTGTCTTCGGCATTGTTCATGCTAATCTTAAACGCTTTTGGCATGGCGGGTGTCCATTGCGGGATGCCCGCCAGGTGGTGCAGGGCGCGTGTCAGCTTGCTCATGGTGTCGGTTCCCAGCACGGCATGGGCCGTATCTGCCAGAGTCAGCACGGGGCGCAGGGCGTTTTCGATGCCAGAGAGGTGACGTGCCGCATAGTCGCCCACCTTGTATCCGCTGCTGGAAGACGGCAGTAGTTGCTGTCGGACGAAGTGCGTCAGGTCGCCCGTGTTGATACCCATGGGGCAGGACATGGCACAGAGCCCGTCGCCTGCACAGGTCTGGTTGCCGGGATAGTAATATTGCCGGGTCAGCAGCGCCAGTCGTTCGGGGTCTTCTCCGCTTTGGCGCAGTCGGGCTATTTCGCGCTGAATGACGATACGCTGGCGCGACGAGAGGGTGAAACCGCACGATACACAGTTTACCTCGCAGAAGCCGCATTCGATGCACTTGTCTACACGTTTTAATGAAGCAGGGAAGCTACTTCCCGATGCTTCATTCTTCATTCTTTGTTCTTCATTTCCAAAGATTAGCGGCAGCGGCTTGAAATGTTTCAGATGACACTGCGGGTCATCGTTGAAGATGACTCCCGGGTTGAGAATGCCATCCGGGTCGAAGAGCCGTTTCACCTCTTTCATGCACTCGTAGGCGCGGTCGCCCCATTCGTAACGCACGAAGGGCGCCATGTTCCGGCCCGTGCCGTGTTCGGCCTTCAGCGAGCCGTCGTATTTGTCTACTACCAGTGCCTTGACATCCTCCATCAGGTCGGCATAGCGCTTCACCTCGGCTTCGGTAGAGAAACTCTGGTTGATGATGAAGTGATAGTTACCCTCCAGTGCGTGTCCGTAGATGCAGGCATCGTCGTAGCCATGCCGGGCGATGAGCTGCTGGAGGTCGGCGGTGGCTTCGGGCAGCCGGTCGATGTGGAAGGCTACGTCTTCGATGAGGCAGGTCGTGCCGGGTCGCCGTGTGCCCCCCACCGCAGGGAAGATGCCCGAGCGGATGGCCCAGTACTTGCCGTATTCGGCAGGGTCGTCGGTGAAACGTATGGGTATGTAGGTGTGGAATTTCTCTAAGCAACGGGTGATGGCGGCAATGTTCTGCTGCAATTCCTCAGGGGTACGTGCCTTTGTCTCAGCCAGCACGGCGGTCAGCCCGGACGGGTCGTCTACTTCTTGTTTGTATGTTAGGTAGTGGGCATCGTCCACCGACGAGAGGCTTTTGTAGTCCAGCATCTCTGCACCCTTCACCAGCCATTCGCCGGCGGCATTCTTCAGCGGCTTCATGGCCACCACGGCGCGGCTGGCTTCTTGGATGGAAGTGAAGTAGAGCATCGCGCTGGCCTTGCAGGGGTAGTCGTATTCCGTTTTCATGGTCACCTGCGAGAGGAAGGCCAGCGTACCTTCGCTGCCCACCATGAGATGGGCGATGATGTCGAACGGGTCGTCGAAGCGGACGAAAGGCAGCAGGTTCAGCCCCGTCACGTTCTTGATGGAGTATTTGTAGCGGATGCGTTCCGTCAGCTGTTCGTCGGCGCGGATGTCATCGCGCAGGGCACAGAGGCGTTGCAGGAATTCGCGGTGCGTCACTTCGAAAGAAGCACGGCTCACGCTGTCGCCCGTGTCGAGCACCGTTCCGTCGGCCAGCACGATGCGCACGGAGGTTAGCATGCGGTCGCTGTTGGCGTGGGTTCCACAGTTCATGCCGGAGGCGTTGTTCATCACGATACCGCCCACCATGGCGCTCTTTACCGAGGCGGGGTCGGGCGCGAACTTGCGTCCGTAGGGGGCGAGCAGTTCGTTGACGCGCTGCCCGATGATGCCGGGCTGCAGGGTAATCTGCTCGTGGTCGGGGCTGATGGAGTATTGCTCCCAGTGCTTGCCTGCCACGATGAGGATGGAGTTGCTGATGGCCTGTCCGGAGAGGCTGGTGCCGGCGGCACGGAAGGTGACGGGCAACCGGTGGCGGGTGGCCAGGCAGAGGAGTTGTGACACTTCGTCTTCATCCTTCGAGCGGATGACAATCTGCGGGATGAGGCGGTAGAATCCGGCGTCCGTGCCCCAAGCTAAGCGGCGCAGTTCGTCGGTATAGATGCGTTCCTGCGGAATGAACGCTAAGGCGTCGTGCAGGAAATCTGTGTATCGGTTCTTTTCCATTGAGTGTATGTTATACGGGTGTAAAGGTACACTTTTTCATTCGGTCGGCAAACGAATGGCGGGCATTTCTTCAAGGTATAAGAAGCGCGGTGCCAAGCCTTCGGCAGGCGGCTTCCGGGGTATAAGCAGCAGGAGGAATGTCTGGAAAAGAGTAACAGTCTTTTAAATAGAGAAATACGGGTGATGCGTATTAGCCCGTCTTTTTATCCTTGCGGATGAGCAGGCAGAGGCCGCACACTGTGACGAGGGCGTTGATAAGCAGCAGTTCGAAACTGATTTGGTAGCCGCCGAACCACGCTTCGCTGTGGCTTTGCAGCACGTAGCAGACGAGGGGCGAAAGCACCGCCACCAACGGCACCCAGCGGTCGCGCACCCGTTTGCGGCAGGCCAGTCCGAAGATGAACATGCCCAGGATGGGACCGTAGGTGTAGGCCGCCAGGCTGTAGACGGCGTTGATGGCACTGTCGTTATTCAGTTCGTAGAAGATGACTATCACGATGACCATCAGCAGCGACATGACGGCGTGTACCAACTTGCGTGTCAGCGCCAGGTCCCGGTCGGCTTGCTTCTCGTGGGCACGCAGGATGTCGAGGGTGAACGAGGTGGTAAGGGCCGTCAGCGCCGAGCCTGCGGCGGAATAGGCGGCGGCTATCAGTCCGATGATGAACACGATGCCGACAAACAGCGGGAAGTCTGCGCTCCACGCCACCAGTCCGAAGAGGGCGTCGCCCGTCACCTGTTCTGCCTGCGGGATGCGGGCGTCGGCATACAAGTAGAGCAGGGTGCCCAGCACTAAGAACAGGCCGATGACGAATATCTGTATGAATGCGCTCAGAATCATGTTCTTCTGCGATTCGCGGAAGTTACGGCAGCTCAGCGTGCGTTGCATCAGGTCCTGGTCCAGTCCCGTGGTGGCAATGACCATGAAGATACCCGCCACGAACTGCTTCCAGAAGTAACGCCCGTCGTCGGGATTGTCGAAGAAGAACATCCGGCTGGTAGGATGCCCCGCCACGGCAGCAGGCAGTTCCGATGCCTCTAACCCTAAGCTGCGGGCTATGAACACGATGCAGCAACCCACCGACAACACTAAGCAGAGCGTCTTGAGCGAGTCGGTCCAGATGAGCGACTTCACTCCGCCCCGGAACGAATAGAGCCAGATGAGCGCCACCGTCAGCACCACGTTCACCGTGAAAGGCACCTGCAGCGGGTCGAATACCAGGGCCTGGAGCACCACACATACCACGAAGAAACGCACCGAAGCCCCCAGCATCTTCGACACGAAGAAGAACCACGCCCCCGTGCGGTAGGCCGCCAGCCCGAAGCGCTCCTCTAAGTAGCCGTAGATGCTCACTAAGTTCATCCTGTAGAACATCGGTATCAGTACCAGCGCCACCAGTACCGAGCCGACGAAGAACCCCAGCACCATTTGCATGTACGAATATCCGCCGGCCAGCACCGCGCCAGGCACCGAGATGAACGTGACGCCCGATATGCTGGCGCCTATCATGGCCACCGTCACCAGGAACCACGACGAGCGGCGGTTGCCGGTGAAGAAGGCTGCATTGTCTGCCCGTCGGCCCGTGACCCACGAGATGAGCAGCAGCAGGGCGAAGTAGCCTGCTATGGTGGCCAGTACAATCCAGGCGGTGTTCATGGCTGTTCGGGTTTATTCGCTGTAGAGCAGGTAAGGTTTCCGTTGGGCCTTGAAGCGTTCCACGTCATCCTGCCACGTCGCTTTGATTTCGTCAGCGCTCTTGCCTTCTTCTATCATCTTGCGCACGTAGTCCACTCCCATCAGCTTCTCGAAGAACGGTGTGAAGAACTTGTCGCCCATGTTCAGTCGTTGGTATGCGTCGATAAGGTAGCTCAGGTCGATGCCTTTGCGCAGTATTTCTTCATCACTCCGGTTGCTGAGGTTCACGCCGTGGCACAGCTTGTCACGCAACGGCGGATTCTTGGCGGCAGGCACACTGCGCGGCGTGAAACTGAAGTCACAGCCTTTCATGGAGGGATGTCCGTACACTTGGAAAGGCAGCTCCGTGCCCCGTCCTAAGCTGACAGGCGTCGCCTCGAAGTAACACAGGGAAGGGTATAAGTAGACCGCCTTCATGTTGGGCAGGTTGGGCGAGGGCGGGACAGGCAGCCGGTACAGCGTGCGGTGGGTGTAGTTCCGGCAAGGGATAACGGTGACATCGCACTTCCGCCCTTTAGGTAGCCAGCCTTCACCGTTGACCATCAGCGCCAGTTCGCCCAGTGTCATGCCGTGCACGGTAGGAATGGGCAACCAGCCTACGGCCGACTTGTATTTCATGTCCAGAATAGGACCGTCCACGTAATGGCCGTTGGGGTTGGGGCGGTCCAATATCAGCATCTGTTTGCCGTGCTCGGCACAGGCGTCCATCAGTCGGCACATCGAGGCGTAGTAGGTGTAGTAGCGCAGTCCCACGTCCTGTATGTCCACCACCAGCAGGTCGAACTTGTTCATGGAAGTGGCAGAGGGCTTTCCTACTTTGCCGTCGTAGAGCGACAGGATAGGCACTCCCGTCTTTTCGTCCACCGTGCTGGCCACGTGTTCGCCTGCCCCGGCTTTGCCCCGGAATCCGTGTTCGGGCGAGAAGATAGCCGTTACGTTGAAGCCGTTTTCCAGCAGCACGTCGAGCAGGTGTTTGTCGCCCACCATGCCCGTATGGTTGCTGAAGATAGCCACCCGCTTGCCTTCCAGCAGTGGAAAGTAGTCAGAAGTTTGTTCGTCGCCCATGACGACCCGTTGCTGTGCCCCCGCCGACAGAGTCGCGCACAGCAGAAAGATGGATAAGAGGAGCAGATGCTTCATGATATGTTCTTCTTTAGAGGTTTCGTTCGATGCCGCAAAGATAGTCTTTTTTCTTCTCCTGCAGCTAATCGGTATCGTTGATCGAGTGAAAATTGACGAGCCCTTCCATCGGAGTCTTTGCGATGGTATCCGGTTCTATGCCGAACTCGCGGGCCGTTTCTTGCAGGAATTCCGCGTAGTGGCAGGCCTGCGTGCCTATGAAGCGGACGGGATAGTTCCGGTAGTCGTATTGACAGATGTGGCGGACGAAGAAGCTCCTCAGGTTGTCGCGGATGAGGTTGAGGACATAATCTTCTTTCATGTAATCGTCCAGGAAATAGGGTATGGTGGCCAGGAAACGGTTGGGGAAGGGATGATTGTAGACCGATTCCATCACTCCCTCCGCATTGATACGGAATTTCTCGTAGAAGTCGCTGATGAGGTGCGAGGGTGCCAGTCCTTTCAGCACGTCCGACAGAAACACACGCCCTAATGCGGCGCCGCTGCCTTCGTCGCCCAATATGTAACCTCCCGGATGCACATTGGTGACAATGCGGCTGCCGTTGTAGAGGCACGACTCGGAGTCGATGTCCAGGATGCAGGCTATACCGGCTTTACTCTGGAACAGGCTGCGGGCAACTCCCAGCAAGTAGCTTTCTACTTGGACGGGCGTTCTGAATTGTGCCACGAGCGAAGCTTCTACGATGCTTCTCTTTTCGCGCGACAGACAGCCTTTCCCATAAAAGTGTACGCATGGCAGTTTCTTCCTGAAAAAAGTTTCGGGCAGGCCCAGGCGTACGCAGCGGCTGATTTCCCGCCTGGTTTGGTATGAAGGGTTCAGACTGTCTGTAAACGCGTTTTGTATCAGTTGGTTGTCTTCCACTAAGCCCCATTCGGTCTGTGTGGCGCTGCTTACTGCTATTAGTCTCATGGCACACTATTTTAGAGTTTGTCACAAATATACAGTTTTTTTGTTGTATGCCAAAATTTTCGGGGGAGAAAACGTCTTGATGCGGCATATAATGGCCCGGAGCTTCCTTGCCCGCCCTTGGGATATGGCTCCGGGCCTTTCTGTTTCTCTGTCGCTTGATGGTTCACAGCAGCTTCAGTTCGTTGATGAACACGAAAGCAATGCCGATGGGCGCTACAAACTTCAGCAAGAAGATGATGAGGCCGTAGATGCGCAGGTGCAGGGTGCCTCGGTTGGTCAGTTCTTCGCGCACGATTTTCTTGTTGAGGAACCATCCGGTGAAGAGGGCGATGAATAATCCGCCCAGCGGCAGCATGAGCTTCGCCGTCACAAAGTCGAAGAGGTCGAACAAGGTCATGCCGAACAGGGTGTAGTCTTTGCCCAGGCCGAGGGAGAGCGAGCAGAGCATTCCCAGCACGAGGCAGCCGCCCGTCACCAGCCGCGCCGCCTTGCTGCGTGTCAGGTTGAACTCTTCGTGCAGGTAGGCAGTCACTACTTCGTGCAGCGAGATGGTGGAGGTAAGTGCGGCGAGGGCCAGCAGGATGTAGAACATCACGGCCAGCAGGGCGGCTATGAAGGGCACTCCTCCGAAGGCCTGCTGGAAGACGTTGGGCAGGGTGACGAACAGCAGGCCGGGACCTTGGTCGGGCTGGATGCCCACGGCAAAGGCGGCAGGGAAGATGATGAAGCCTGCCAGGATGGCCACGCTGGTATCGATAATTGCTACGCTGAACGCTGTCTTGGGCAGGTTGGTATCGGGCTTGAAGTAGGAGGCGTAGGTGCAGAGGCACCCCATGCCTAAACTGAGCGAGAAGAAAGCCTGTCCCATGGCACTGAGCAGTACGTTACTGTCCACCTTGCTGAAGTCGGGCTTCAGGAGGAATTCGATGCCCTGGCCCGCTCCGGGAAGCAACACGGAGCAGATGGCCAAGATGAGCAGCAGGATGAAGAGCAAGGGCATCATCAGCTTGGAGGAGCGTTCAATGCCTTTCTCCACGCCCTTGACCACGATGAGGTGGGTGATGAGCAGGAAGACTGCCGCCCACACCACCGGCAGCCACGGGTGTCCGACAAAGCTGTTGTAGAAGTTCACGAAATCGGCGGGGGCTTTGTCGGCAAAGTGTCCCAGTCCGGCTGCGCAGATGTATTCCAGTGTCCATCCAGCCACGACCGAGTAGTAGCTCAGGATGAGGAAGCCTGCCAGCACGCCCATGCGTCCCACCCAGCGCCACGGGGTGCCGGGGGCCAGCTTCTGGTAGGCACGGGCGGTGTTGGACTGCGAGCGTCGTCCGATGAGGAATTCGGCCATCATGATAGGTGCGCCGAACAGCAGTACGCAGCCCAGATAGACCAAGATAAAGGCGGCACCGCCGTGTTCGCCTGTCATGTAGGGGAATCGCCAGATGTTTCCCAGGCCTACTGCCGACCCTGCAGAGGCGAGAATAACTCCTAATTTGCTGCCGAAATTGGCTCTGTTGTTTGTTGTCATACTTGTGGTGCTTCTTTCAAAATGTTATTAAAAGTAATTGTTCTGTGCAAATGTAGAAAAAGTTCCGTACTTTTGGGGCGCAAATCGTAAAGTTTTTGACTATGCTGTATTTTTTGAAGAAATATCCCGTATCTCTGCTCGTGATTGCGGCAGTGGTTTATCTTTCGTTTTTCCGTCCGCCCAGCACCGATTTGGACGGCATTCCCAACATCGACAAGGTGGTGCACGTGTGCATGTATTTCGGCATGTCGGGCATGTTGTGGCTGGAGTTCCTGCGGGCGCACCGCCGCGACCATACGCCGTTGTGGCATGCCTGGGTGGGCGCCCTGATCTGCCCCATCCTGTTTAGCGGGGTGGTTGAGTTGCTGCAGGCGTACTGCACCACCTACCGCGGGGGCGACTGGCTGGACTTTGCCGCCAACTCGCTGGGGGCTTTGCTGGCATCGGGCGTGGCGCAGTGGGTCCGTAAGAAGATGCAGGCAAGGGACAACCGGAATGGCTGATTTCCTGGCTGTTATACATCATTATATCGGTAGGAAAGAGGCAGGTGGAGCAGGCAGGTATGCAGCAGCGCGGCTGCAACGCCTTTGCGACCGTGCTGCCAAGGCATTACAGCCGCGCTGCCAAGGTATTTGCAGGAACGGCGTTCGGTGGTAGGTCTTTCCCCGTTCAGTCTTCCAGCGCTTGTGCCACCCGGTCCAGGTGCAGGCTGTTGGAACCTTTTATCAGGATGGTCTTTCCGCAAGGGCGGTGTGCGCGCATGTCGGCAATGAGCGCGTCGGCATCGGGATAAGTGGGGCCGTGGTGTCTCGTGGCGGCAAACTGGCTTCCCACGAAAACGACCTCCGTCAGTCCGCACGCTTCTATGTGGTCCACTATCTGCTGGTGCAGGGCGAGGCTGTCGGCTCCCAGTTCGCGCATGTCGCCTAAGATAAGCATTTTGCCGTCGGCTTTCATGCGGGCAAAGTTGTCGATGGCGGCAGTCATGCTGGTGGGGTTAGCGTTATAGGCATCGACGATAAGGGTATTGTCGGCCGTCTGCACCAGCTGCGAGCGGTGGTTTTGCGGCAGGTAGTCGGCAATGGCCTGGCTGGCGGTCTGTGGCGGCACGCCGAAATAACGTCCCACGGCGAGGGCGGCGAGGGCATTGGGCAGGTTATAGTCGCCGATGAGGTGTGTCTGCACGATGCGGTCCTCCGGTTTTCCGTCCGCCTGCCATCCGAAGGTCAGGAAAGGCGACTGTCCGGTGGGCTGTCCGCTCACGTAGAGTCCCTGTCGGGTGCCATAGCACACCTGTTTGAGTCCGTGCGCCATCTCTTTCAGGTAAGGACTGTCGTCGTGCACAAAGACGGTGGCTTCTCCCTTTCCGCGCAGGTAGTCAAACAGTTCTCCCTTGGTGCGGATGACTCCTTCGAAAGAGCCGAACCCTTCCAGATGCGCCTTCCCCACGTTGGTGATGAGACCGAAGTCGGGCTCGGCTATTTCAGCCAGTTCCCGGATGTCTCCCGGATGACTGGCTCCCATCTCCACCACGGCCAGCTGGTGTTCGGGCTTCAGCGCCAGCAGCGTGAGGGGCACGCCGATGTGGTTGTTGAGGTTGCCCTGCGTGTAGTGCAGGCGGCAGGTGGTCGAGAGCACGGCGGCCGTCAGTTCTTTGGTGGTGGTTTTGCCGTTGGTGCCGGTGATGGCGATGAGCGGCGTTCCCAGCGTGCGCCGGTGGTAGCGTGCCAGTTGCTGCAAAGCCTTCAGGCAGTCGTCTGCCACGAAATAGCGTGCATCGCCTTCGGGCAGGTAGCTTGGGTTGTCGATGACGGCGTATGCGCATCCGTCTTTCAGGGCCTGGGCGGCAAAGGCGTTGCCGTCGAACGTTTCGCCTCGGAGGGCGAAAAACACCGAGCCTGCCGGGCAGTGCCGACTGTCGGTAGTCACGCCTGTGCTGTCGAGAAACAGGCGGTAGAGGGTATTGATGTCCATATTCTTACTTGTCTTTAGGAGTGAAAGGTTGGTTCGGGAGGGCAGAGTCCGTCTTCGAATCCCCGCAAAGGTATGTCTTTCTGTGCTGACCGCAAAAGGAAAAATGTTTTTTTGTCTGTCTGCCGTGTGCATGGCATGTCTTTTTTCTCTACATTTGCAGGCGGTAAGTCAAACCTGTTTTAATACAACGAAAGCTATCCAACATCTATGTCAGAATCAGTATATATTCATGTAAACGGCCGTCTGATGGATTTGTCCCGCCCTCAGGTGATGGGCATTATCAACGTGACGCCCGATTCGTTCTATGCCGGCAGCCGCACGCAGACCGAGATGGCCCTTGCCCGCCGCGTGGAGCAGGTCGTGGCCGAGGGGGCTTCTATCCTCGACATTGGCGGCTATTCGTCGAGACCGGGGGCTGCCGATGTTTCGCCCGAAGAGGAAATGGCACGTCTGCGCCGCGGGCTGGAAGTGATACGGCGCGTGCATCCCGAAGCGGTGGTGTCGGTCGATACCTTCCGGGCATCAGTGGCGCGGCAGTGTGTGGAAGAATATGGCGTGGCCCTCATCAACGATATATCGGGCGGCGAGATGGATGCGGAGATGTTTCCTACCGTAGCCGCTTTGGGTGTCCCCTATATCCTGATGCACATGCAGGGCACGCCGCAGACCATGCAGCAGGCTCCGCACTACGACCATCTGCTGCGCGACGTCTTTCTCTACTTCGCCCGCAAGGTGCAGCAACTGCGCGACCTGGGCGCGAAGGACATCATTCTCGACCCCGGTTTCGGCTTTGGCAAGACGATGGAAGACAACTATGCGCTGCTGGCCCACCTCGATGAGTTCGGCATCTTCGGTCTGCCTCTGCTGGTGGGAGTCTCGCGCAAGTCGATGATAACCCGCCTGCTGGGCATCACCCCCGACGATGCGCTGAACGGGACGACGGTCATCAACACGCTCTGCCTTACCAAAGGAGCCCACATCTTGCGTGTGCACGATGTGCGTCAGGCAGTCGAGGCGGTCCGTCTCGTGCAAGCCATGCAGGCCCAGTCCTCCCGTGAATCTTACATTATTAACCCTTAATCATTCACCGTTACTACCCGTGTTTTTCGCATTTGGTATCAAAGATTTCATAGACATCCTGCTGGTGGCGCTGCTGCTGTACTATACGTATAAGCTGATGAAAGCCTCCGGCTCCCTCAATGTGTTTGTCGGCATCTTAGTATTCATCCTGATTTGGTTAGTGGTGTCGCAGGTGTTGGAGATGAAGCTGTTGGGTTCCATCTTCGACAAATTAGTCAGCGTGGGTGTGCTGGCGCTCATCATCCTGTTTCAGGAAGAGATACGCCGTTTCCTGCTGACGCTGGGTTCGCATCAGCACATCAAACGCTTTGTCCGGTTCTTTACGGGCAACAAGGAGGCAGATGTGACGCACGAAGACATCATGCCTATAGTGATGGCTTGCGTCAGCATGGGTCGCCAGAAGGTGGGAGCACTCATCGTCATCGAGCATGACATGCCGCTGGACGACGTGGTACGCACGGGCGAGGTGATTGATGCCAACATCAACCAGCGGCTCATCGAGAATATCTTCTTCAAGAACAGTCCCCTGCACGACGGCGCCATGGTCATCAGCAAGAAGCGCATCAAGGCGGCGGGCTGTATCCTGCCCGTGTCGCACAACCTCGACATCCCCAAGGAGCTGGGTTTGCGCCACCGCGCGGCACTGGGCATCTCGCAGGTGTCCGACGCTCATGCCGTCATCGTGTCCGAAGAGACGGGCGCCATCTCCGTGGCCTACAAGGGACAGTTCTACCTGCGCCTGAACGCCGAAGGGTTGGAGAGTCTGCTGACCAAAGGCTGAACCGCCCTCTTACAGCAACCCCATCCACCTCAGTATCGTGGGAGTCAGCAAGGCGGTGAAGATGCCGTTCAGCGTCAGTCCTAAGCTGGCGAAGGCTCCGTATTTGCGGCTGATGTCCATGGCTGTGGACGTGCCTACGGCGTGAGCCGCCGTGCCCATCGAAAGGCCCTGCGCCATGGGGCTTCCCACATGGGTGAGCTTCAGCGTCTTGAAACCCAGGATGCCTCCCAGCAGACCTACGCATACCACTACGGCTGCCGTCAGCGACGGGATGCCTCCCAGCGATTGTGTCACCTCCATGGCGATGGGAGTGGTGACCGATTTGGGTGCCAGCGAATAGATGATTTCGTCCGAAGCGCCCATCCATTTGGCGATGAGCACCACCGACACCACACCCACGATGCAGCCGGCCAGTTGGCTCAGCAGGATGGGCAACAGCTGTTTCTTGATGGTCTCCAGTTGCAGGTAGAGCGGCACGCCCAAGGCCACCACCGCCGGTTTCAGCCAGAACTCGATGAGGTGTCCGCCTTCGCTGTAAGTTTCGTAACTGACGCCTGTCGCCTTCAGGAAGATAATGAGCACGGCAATGGCAAGCAATATGGGATTGAGCAGCATCAACCCCGTTTTTTTCTGCAACATCTTGGCCAGCAGGAACACCCCGAAGGTGACCGCCAGCAGGAAGAATTCGTTTTCTAAGAAATTCATGTCGGGTAAATCAGGAAAGTTAATGGTTTATTTTCCGTGCCAACTGGTGTACCCAGCCCGTCACGATAAGCACCAGCAGCGTGCTGACGACCGTAGCCGTGACGATGGGCCAGAATTCGGCGGCAATCACATCAAAATAGAGCATCAGCGCCACGCCGGGCGGCACGAAGAAGAAACCGAGGTTGGCAACTAAGAAGTCGGACATGCCCTGCACCCAGTGCAGCTTGATCCAACCCAGTTTGAGAAACAAGGTGAGCAGCAGCATGCCGATGATGCTCGACGGCAGCTTGATGCCTGTCAGCCAGACAATCAGCTCACCCAAAGCTAAGCATCCGAAGAGGATGGTGCATTGACGAATCATAACGTGTCTTACTTTTCGAACTGAATAATACGGTTATCTCTGAAAACGGGCGCAAAGGTACATATTCTTGGCATGTCCTGTTGCGGATCGGCGGATTTTATTTTTCTCACGCATTTCTTGCCAAGTGCTGTCGCCTCTTTTTCATCTATATAAGCAGCCTGCCCGCACGCGCTTCGGAGCCGGCTCCGGAGCGCGCGGAAGCAACCGGGCTTTTTAGTCGCTATTTTGGCAACAATAAGCGCCTCATTTGCCGGATAGTACCCGAAAAGTGAAAAATGGCAAAAAAAAGTATATGGCATTTGGATATATTTGTTTATATTTGCCCACACATAGTGCAGGTGGAAATCTGCCTGATGACGAGTATTAACCCTTAAAAAAACAATGAATATGAGTAAAGGATTTTTGGTCAGTGTATTGACTGCTATTACACTGATGTTTGCATGGAATGTAAGTGCCCAGCAGAAAGCTACGGGTGATGCCCGCAAGGATTTGCTCAAACACGAGAAAGTGTTGGATAAGGACCTGAAGAAGAAAGCGTTGAAAGAAGCCCGCAAGGAAGCCAAACGCCTGAAGAAAGAAGGCTTCAAGACGCCCGTGGGCAAGCTGCCGCTCGACAAGCAACTGGAGTCTGCCTGGGAAAAACAGGCAGAACTGGACATGGAGGGCAATCCGTACTGGTATGTGGCTTCGTCGAGAATCATCGGAGGCAACCAGTCGGCTGCGCTGGTGCAGGCCACGAATGCTGCCAAGATTGACATCGCCGGACAGATTCAGACCAAAGTCACCCAGCTCATCGAAGACAAGACTGCCAACGACGACATGGGACAGGAAGAAGCGGCCAGCCTGAAGAGCATGGTGGCCACCAGCAAGAGCATCATCTCGGGGACGTTGGGACGTACCGTGCCCTTGGTGGAGGTGTATCGTACGCTGCCCAACAAGAACGTTGAAGTGATGGTGACCATCGGCTGCACGGCGCAAATGGCCAACGAAACGGCCATCAAGGCCATACGCAAGGCTCTGGCCGACAAGTCGGAAGAACTGGCCAAGGAACTGGATAAACTGGGCTATTAATCACACGGGAGAACTACGGCTGCATGAGACGGAACAGTCTGGTGAAGTATCTGTTTCTCCTGTTGACGCTGACGCTTGCCGCGCCGCTGTATGCACAGAAGACCGTCAAGGTGAAAAACGTGCAGGGGCGCTGGCAGGTGAGCGACAATGTCACCCTGAAGGAAGCGGAGGAACGTGCGCTGATGGAGGCCAAGAAAGAGGCGCTGCGGCGTGCCGGGGTGATGGAAAATGTATGGTCCGTCTTCGGGCAGATTACCCAGGAGAACGGTACCGAGTTTGAAGAGGCCTACTCGCAGATGAACGTGTTGGCCATCGGAGGCATGGTGAATGTCACCAAGCAGAAAGTGGAAGAGGTGTGGGACGTGGATACCCGAAGCCTCTTCAAGGTGGTGACCATCGATGCCGAAGTGAAGAAAGAAGATGATGCCGACAAGGCATACGCACTGGAGGTGAAGGGATTCGCACCGGTCTACAACGCGGGCGAAGAGTTTACCTGCACGCTGCGGGTGTTCGGCACCAACTCTTACCTGAAATTCTTTTGGTTTGACAGCAACGGCGGCTCGCTGCTCTATCCCAACGACTACGAAGGCAACAGCGTCTTGGAGGCGGGCAAGGAATACAAACTCCCCTTCAGCTACGGCGTGCAGTATCTGCTGGATAAGCAGGCGGGAAACAGCGGCAGTGAGAAAATCAACATGATGTGGGTGGCCACGAAGGAAAACATCCCCTTTACGGGCGAAGTGACCTATGCCAATGTACTGAAATGGATATATGCCATCCCCAACAGCCAGCGCTGTGCACAATATGATATGGTGATGATAAAATAAACACTGCGATTATGAATAAACTGATAAGCGCGGCTGCATGCTGCCTGGCGCTGTCTGTGCCGACGCTGACCCTGCATGCGCAGAGCGTGGAGGAGGAATTCGAAAAGTTCACGCAACAGCAGCAGCAGGAGTTCGAAGACTTCAAGAACAAGGCGGATGCCGAGTTTGAAACTTTCCTGCGCGAAGCCTGGAAGGCTTACGATGCCTTTGCACCCGAACAGGCTCCCGTCAGACCCGAACCGCCCAAACCCGTGACTTTCGACCGCACGATGCCCGACATGCCCCCTGTGGCCATCAAGCCCGGACAACTCAAGGTGCCGCAGGCGCCTGTGCCGGGAGTGGGCGAGAAGGTGCCGGTGAAGTATCCGGGTGTGCCCGACCTCGAAAACAAACCGGCGCCGGGAGTGTATGTGCCCGGCTTGCCTTATACGCCGGTGGTGGTGCCTGTGCCCGTGGTGAAGCCGGACCGCAGCATCTATCGCACACCGGTGAAGTTCTACGGCACGGACTTCGAAATTGCTACCGATGCCGCCGAAGGCCTTGCCTTGGCTGGCGTGCAGGAGGCACAAGTGGCCGACGCTTGGAAAGAACTCTGTGGCAAAGATTATGAGCCGATGGTGAGCGACTGTGTGACGCTGAAGAAGGAACGACGGCTGAGCGACTGGGCTTACTTGCAGCTGACCCGGCAAATCGGCGTGCAACTGTATGGCAACGACCGCCCGGATGACATCGCTTTCCTGCAGATGTTCCTGCTCAATAAGTCGGGCTATAAGGCTCGCTTGGCTAAGATTGACAACCACCTGAAGCTGCTGGTGGCACCTGCCGGAACGGTCTATGGCACGCCCTACCTGCGGATAAACGGCGATAAGTATTATGTCTATGAGCCGGACCCCGATGCTTCCATGCGCATCTATACTTATAAGCAGGACTTTGCCGATGCCAAGAATCTGGTATGTCTGAACATCGAAAGCATTCCCGCCTTTGACGTGCAGGAAGAAATGCGGACCTTTGCTTCGGCCGATGGCTCTGTCAAGGTGCAGACTGCGGTCAACAAGAACCTGATGGACTTCTACCGCGATTATCCGCAGTGCGATGTGGTCATCCACTACAAGGCGCCCATGAGCGACGAACTGCGTGCTGCCGTCTATCCGCAACTGAAAGCGGCCATCGAGGGAAAGTCGCAACTGGAAGCTGCCAATATCTTGCTCTCTTTTGTGCAGACCGGATTCCAGTATATGACAGACGGAGAACAGTTTGGTTATGAGAAGCCTTTCTTCCCCGACGAGACCTTCTATTATCCGTATTGCGACTGCGAAGACCGGGCCATGCTCTACTCGACACTGGTAAAAGAACTGCTGGGACTGGAAACCATCCTGCTGGACTATCCCAACCACATCGCTTCGGCCGTGCGCTTTACCGAAGATGTGCCGGGCGATGCCGTGGTGCTGTACGACGGAACCCGCTACGTGGTATGCGACCCGACGTACATCGGCGCGCCGGTGGGCAGCTGTATGGAACAGTACAAGGCGGTAGGACCGCAAGTTATTTTCTGAGTGTTAAATTTTATAATAATTGAGAAGCGGGGCGCATTTACGCCCCGCTTTTGCTATCTGCATCTGACAAAATTGTGTATTTTTGCAAAGTGAATGACAAATTCCGAGTATTGTAATATGCAATTATAAAGTATTATGCAGAGGTTAATTAATGAAATCGTTGAGCGCGCCAAATCGAACCGCCAACGCATTGTTCTTCCCGAAGGCACGGAAGAACGTACTTTGAAAGCTGCCAACCAAGTTCTGACAGACGGTGTGGCCGACCTGATTCTGTTGGGCAATCCGGATGAAATCCATGCCTGTGCCAAAGAATGGGGACTGGGCAACATCGGCAAGGCCACCATCATCGACCCGGACAACAATCCGCGGGCAGAGGAATACGCCCAGTTGTTGTGCGAATTGCGCAAGAAGAAAGGCATGACTATCGAAGAAGCCCGCGAACTGGTACACAACCCGCTTTACTTAGGCTGCCTGATGATAAAGAATGGCGATGCCGACGGACAGCTGGCCGGTGCGCGCAACACGACGGGTAACGTTCTCCGTCCCGCCCTGCAGATTATCAAGACATCGCCGGGCATTACGTGCGTCTCGGGGGCCATGTTGCTGCTGACACACGCACCCGAATATGGAAAGAATGGCATTCTGGTGATGGGAGACGTCGCAGTAACGCCCGTGCCCGATGCCGGACAGTTGGCTCAGATTGCTATCTGCACAGCACGCACGGCACAGGCCGTAGTAGGCTTGGACCCGAAAGTGGCCATGCTGAGCTTCTCGACGAAAGGTTCTGCCAAGCATGAAGTGGTGGACAAAGTGGTGGAAGCCCTGAAAATAGCCAAGGAAATGGCACCGGATATTGCTATCGACGGTGAACTGCAGGCCGATGCGGCTCTCGTGCCCGAGGTAGGAGCCAGCAAGGCACCGGGCTCGGCCATCGCCGGACATGCCAACGTGCTCATCGTGCCGTCGCTCGAAGTCGGAAACATCTCCTACAAACTGGTGCAGCGTCTGGGACATGCCGATGCCATCGGACCTATCCTGCAAGGCATTGCCCGACCTGTCAACGACCTGTCGCGCGGCTGCTCCATCGAGGACGTGTACCGCATGATTGCCATCACGGCCAACCAGGCCATCGCTGCCAAGAACCAGAAATAAGAACCATTAATCTATAGACATGAAAGTTTTAGTATTGAACTGCGGCAGTTCGTCCATCAAATACAAGCTGTTTGACATGGAACACAAGGCCGTCATCGCCCAAGGAGGCATTGAGAAAATTGGTTTGAAAGATTCTTTCCTGAAACTGACGCTGCCCGACGGACAGAAGAAGATTCTGGAGAAAGACATCCCTGAGCACACGGCGGGTGTGGAGTTTATCCTGCAGACACTGACAAGTGCCGAGTATGGAGCCATCAGCTCGATGGATGAAATAGGCGCTGTAGGACACCGCATGGTGCACGGCGGTGAGAAGTTCAGCGAGTCGGTGCTGCTGACGAAGGAAGTGCTCGACGCTTTCACGGCGTGCAACGACTTGGCGCCGCTGCACAACCCTGCCAACCTGAAGGGCGTGCATGCCATCTCGGCCATATTGCCCAACGTACCGCAGGTAGGGGTGTTCGATACGGCTTTCCACCAGACCATGCCCGACTATGCCTATATGTATGCCGTGCCTTACGCTCTGTATGAGAAGTATGGCGTGCGCCGCTACGGCTTCCACGGCACTTCGCACCGCTATGTGTCGAAGCGGGTCTGCGAATTTCTGGGCATCAGCCCCGAAGGGAAGCGCATCATCACTTGCCACATCGGCAACGGAGGCTCCATCACGGCCATCAAAGACGGAAAGAGCGTAGATACCAGCATGGGACTCACTCCGCTGGAGGGCCTGATGATGGGTACACGCAGTGGCGACATCGACGCCGGTGCCGTGACGTACATCATGGAGAAAGAAGGACTGGATGCTGCCGGAATGTCTAACCTGTTGAACAAGAAAAGCGGTGTGATGGGCATCTTCGGCGAGTCGAGCGACATGCGCGACCTGGAGAATGCTGTGGCTGCCGGCAACCCCAAGGCACGTCTGGCAGAGAACATGTATTTCTACCGCATCAAGAAGTATATCGGTGCCTATGCGGCTGCGCTGGGTGGTGTGGACATCATCGTCTTCACCGGCGGCGTGGGCGAGAACCAGGCCACGGCCCGTTGGGGTGCTTGTGAAGGACTGGAATTCATGGGCGTGAAGCTGGATGCTGAGAAGAACAAGGTGCGTGGCGAAGAGGCCGTTATCTCGACCGACGACTCGAAAGTGAAGGTGGTGGTTATCCCCACGGACGAGGAACTGATGATTGCTTCGGACACGATGGCTATCCTGAAGAAATAAGCATCCGCACGGATGAAAGAACAGAGCGGGCTGCGCCTTCCGGGCGACAGTCCGCTTTTTTGTAGGGTACTGCCGCCTGCCCGTCCTGCCCGTTGCCGGGCGAAAATCTTCCTATCGCTTCCGGGCAAATGGCATATAGCGTGGGAGCGGGCTTCGTGTACCGTGGAAGCTGGCTTGTCATCGCTTTGTAACAAACACCCGGCAGAACAGGGACGGCAAGCCATAAAAGTGCTTTTCTTTCGTTGTTTTAACGCAGAGGTGAGGCTAAGGTCGGACGGAAATGACTATCTTTGCTCGGACTTCATGGCAGCAGGGAGCGGAGGTGCCTTGGCACGCTGCCCTTCTCTTGCCGCAGGAGCGGACTGCCCTGCTTCCCTTGGAATGAATTCATCAATTAAAATAAATTTTTTATGAGACGATTAACGTATCTTTTGCTCTTTGTTCTGCTCGCCGTGGCCGCACACGCGCAGCAGGCCAAGTATGTGTTCTTCTTCATTGGCGACGGCATGGGCCTGAACCAGGTGAACACCACCGAAATGTATCTGGGCGAGCGGGAGGGACGCATCGGCATACAGCCGCTGACGTTTGCTTCGTTCCCTGTGGCTGGCATGGCCACTACCTACTCGGCCACCAACTCCATCACCGACTCTGCCGCTGGAGGCACGGCACTGGCCACGGGCTCGAAAACCTACAACGGGGCCATCGGAGTGGATGTCGACAAGAATGTGCTGACCAGCGTGGCCGAACAGGCCAAGAGGGCCGGCAAGAAGGTAGGCGTCACGACCAGCGTCAGCGTGGACCACGCCACGCCTGCTTCTTTCTATGCCCATCAGCCGGACCGCAACATGTACTACGAGATTGCGCAGGACATGCTCAAGGCGGACTTCGACTTCTACGCCGGGGGAGGCTTCCTGAAACCCTCTACCACCTTCGACGGCAAGGAGGCGCCGAGCATCTTCCCGCAAATCGAAAAGGCGGGCTATACACTGGCGCGCGGCGTGGAGGAATATAAAGAGAAGTGTGACGAAGCCGACAAGATGGTGCTCATCCAGGAAGAAGGCGCCGACCCTTCCTGCCTGCCCTACGCCGTAGACCGCCGGGAAGGCGACCTGACGCTGAAGCAAATCACCGAAAGTGCCGTCGATTTCCTGATGAAGGACAATAAGAAGGGCTTCTTCCTCATGGTGGAAGGTGGAAAAATCGACTGGGCTTGCCATAACAACGACGTGGGCACGGTGGTCAAAGAGGTGCTGGACCTCGACGAGGCTGTCAAGGTGGCCTATGAGTTCTATAAGAAGCATCCCAAAGAAACGCTCATCGTCATCACGGCCGACCATGAGACGGGCGGCTTGGGCATGGGCTACGAAGGCTACACGCTGTCGCTGAAGTCGCTGGCCAACCAGGAGCACTCGCAGGAGATGCTGTCGCGTGCCATCACCGACCTGCGCAAGGCAGCCGACCACAAGGCTTCGTGGGAAGAGGTCAAGGCGCTGTTGGCCGACAAGATGGGTTTCTGGGAAGAGCTTCCCATCAGCTGGGAGCAAGAGAAACTCCTGCGTGATATCTACGAAGAATCTTTCGTGCGCAACCATGTGGAGTTTGCCGAAAGCATGTATGCCAAGACGGAGCCGCTGGCTGCTGCCGCCTGCCGGGTGATGAGCCAGTTGTCGCTGGTAGGTTGGACCTCGGCCGACCATACCGACGAGTACGTGCCTGTCTTTGCCATCGGTGCCGGTTCGAAAGCCTTCTACGGCAAGATGGACAATACGGACATCCCCAAGCGCATCGCCAAGGCTGCCGGCTATAAATAAGGTGCGCCAGCCTTCTTAAAAAGCCAATTACGCGGATTACGCCTTCTTGGGGTCTCCTCCGACAGGAGCCCGCAGGCGTAACCCGCGTAATTTATGTGTGGAGAAATAGCAGCCTTACAGTTGCGTTTCCCCTTCGATATAGTTCTCTAAGAAGAGGTGCTCGCCATCGAACACGGCGTAAGAGAAGAAGTTTATCCAGTCGCCCAGGATGACCACGCGCGCCGTAGCGTTCAGCATCAGGTCCAGTTCGATGTGGCGGTGCCCGTAGATGAAGAAGTTGATGTCGGGGTGCGTCTTCAGGTAGTTCTTGGTATAGAGCACCAGCGGCTCCTTGTCTTCGCCTAAGTAGTCCGGGTCCTTGCCGTCCACCCGTTTCATGCGGCTGTGTTTGGCCCAGTTGAGGCCCAGCGCCACGCTCCATCGGGGGTGCAGGGTGGAAAAGAGCCGCTGCATCGTGCGGCTGTGGAACAAGAGTCGCAGCAGCTTGAATCCCGCATCCGGGTCGCCCAGTCCGTCGCCGTGTGCCAGGTAGAACTCCTTGCCGTAGATTTCGGTAGTCAGCGGTTCACGGTGCAGGATGACGCCGCACTCCTTCTCCAGGTAATCGCCGCACCAGATGTCGTGGTTGCCGATGAAGAAGTGCACTTCCACGCCGAGGTCCGTCAGCTCGGACAGTTTGCCCAGGAAGCGCGTGTAGCCTTTGGGCACGACGGTCTTGAATTCGTACCAGAAGTCGAACATGTCGCCCAGCAGGTAGACGGCCGCAGCCTTGTGCTTGATGCTGTCCAGGAAGCGGACCAGCCGGCGTTCCTGCGTCCGTCCGTGGGGGATGGCGAGCGAGCCTAAGTGGGCATCGGAGAGGAAGTAAACGTTCTTCATAAGCGTAGGAGATTATTTAAACAGTTCGTCCAGATATTCGTAGAATGCCGGGTCTTCGCCTACTACGATTTTAGCAATCTTGCCTTCGGGGTCTACGACAATCTTGGTGGGATAGCCCTGTATGGCATAGAGTATGCTGACATCGGGGTTGCCTTCGTTACGCACATGCAGCCAGGGCAGTTCATGCTTTTCGACGGCGGCCTTCCATTTCTCTTCGGTGTCGCGGCAGTCAATGCCGAGGATTTCCATCTTGCCTTTATACTTCTCGTAGTATTTCTTCATGTCGGGTATTCCCTTGATGCACCAGCCGCACCAGCTTCCCCAGAAGTCCAGCACGACATATTTGCCGCGCAGCGAGCTGAGGGCGAGAGGTTTGCCTTGCAGGTCGTTCAGCGTGAAGTCGGGTGCTTCGGCTCCTTCCTTGATTTTGGCTTCAGCCTCTTCGAGGGCTTTTTCTTTCTGCATCATTGCGTCCATGTATTGGTAGAATCCGCCCAGGATGCCGTTCTTGGCTTTGTCGCTCAGGAGCCCCAAGGCTTCTTCCATGTACGTGCCGGTCTGGGCAGCCAGGTAGACGGAAACATCTTCGTCCGGATGCTGGCGGATGTAGTCCACGTATAGGGCCGTCAGGCGTTTGCCTGCTTCCTGTATCTCTTCGGTGGGGTTGGTGCCTTCGGGCAGGTCTTCGGGGTCTATTCCCTTATATTTTTCGAAGATGGCCATGAGGGAATCCTGGGCGGGTTGCCACGTCTTTTGTGCTTCGTTGAGCGTGGCATAGAAGTCGCTTCCTTCCACTACATAGTCATCCACCGAGCCGTTCACCGTCAGCGCATCGCCGGGGAAAGCCACGATTCGGATGTTCTGTGCCATGTTCAGGGCCTTGTTGCCGGAAGGCTTGGCAAAGATGACGGCCTGTACGGGCAGGGAGTCGCATGCCAGTGTCAGCGTGAACTTGCCGTCCTGCATGGCAACGGTGTCCGTCTTGCTTTGGGTATTCTCGTTGGAAGCGGTGGGCATCGGTGCGTTGATTACCAGCAGCGTGTCGCTTTCGATTCCCGTCAGCGTGCCGCTGATGGTCGTTTCTTTCTGTGCCGGCTGGCAGGCGCAGAGCAGCGCGGTGCCTGCCAGCAGTGTAAATACGTTCTTCTTCATTTGCATGTATGGGTTTTAATGAAACAATTTGTCTAAGTATTCGTAGAGTGCCGGTCCTTCGCCTACGAAAATCTTCGCTATCTTGCCTTCGGGGTCTACGACAATCTTGGTGGGATAAGCCTGTATGGCATAGAGCAGGCTGACGTCTGAGTCGTCGGTGCTGCGCACGTGCAGCCAGGGTATTTCGTGCTTCCCGACGGCGGCTTTCCAGTCTTTTTCCTTGTCGTTGCAGGCGATGCCTACAATCTGCATCTTGTCTTTATATTTCTTGTAATACTTCTTCATGTCGGGCATTTCCTGGATGCACGCGCCGCACCAGCTTGCCCAGAAGTCCATCACCACGTATTTGCCGCGCAGGGACGAGAGGGTGAAGGGCTTGCCCTGCAGGTCGTTCAGCGTGAAGTCGGGGGCTTCGGCGCCTTCCACGATTTTCTTTTTGTTCGCTTCGAATATCTTTCTTCTTTGGAAGCCTTTTTCAAAGGCTTGAGCGATGGGGGCGAACGGGCCGTTTTTCACCCGTTCGGTCAGGGTCGGATAGAGCTCATCAATCCATTTCCCCAGGATTTCTTCGAGTATGAACAGCGACAGGTCGTCGTCCGGATGCTGCCGGACGTAGTCGGCTTGCAGGCTGTCCATTTGGTGCCAGGTGGGTAAGTATTCGTTCCGGTAGATGTCATTGGTCATGATTTCTTCCAGCGAATCCATCTTTTCTATATAGGGCAGGCAGGCTTTTTGTATCGATGCGTAAGTGGCGTTCAACGGGCTGCCGGTCACTTGCCAGTCATTCAGGCTGCCTGTCAGTTTTATCTGTTCGCCGGGAAGGAGGGCGAGGACGATGCCTTTGCCGCTCTCTCCGGCAGACACCACGAACACCTTATAGACACAGCTGTCTGTTTCGGCCGTATAGGTGTACGTTGTCTGGCCGGGCAGCACGGTGTCTGCCTTCAGGTTGTTCTGATTGAGGTCCGAGATGAGGTAAGAGCCGACAATCAGGGTATCGCCCTTCATCTCGTCCAGTTCGATGTCGATGCTTCCGGTGCTTTGCGTAGCCGGTTGGCAGGCGCAGAGCAAGGCTGTTCCCGCCAGCATGGTAAGTAGATTCTTTTTCATACCTTGTTTGGGAGATAAGTGTTTATTCTGTTTGTTCTCAGAGGAATCCCAGCTCCAGTTTGGCTTCTTCGCTCATCATGTCCTTGTCCCATTCCGGTTCGAACACGAGGTTGACGGTGGCGGACTTCACGCCTTCGATGGACTCCAGTTTCTGCCGCACGTCTTCCATGATGAATTCTGCCGCGGGGCAGTTGGGGGCGGTCAGCGTCATGTCTACGCTGATGTCGAAATCGTCCGTCACGTCTATTTTGTAGATGAGGCCGAGGTTGTAGACATCCACGGGGATTTCGGGGTCGTAGACTGTCTTCAGCATGGCCACGATTTTCTCTTCTATTTCAAATTTGGTCATATCGCAGATGGTTAAGGGTTCGACGGGCAAAACTAAATAAATTCATTGAAATGACAAAATGCCGGGCGGCTTTTCTCCACAAATGCGGCATGCCCCTCTTTTGGGGTGCCCGTGCTGTCGGAGGCGGGGTGCATATACAGTCGGAGCGTGCTTCCACGCGGTTGGAAGCACGCTCCGGATATGTTCCGAGTACGGAGGTTGTAAGATGCAGTATGTCAGTTCGTTATTTTAAACCCGACGAAGAAGGTGCGCGGTTGGGTAGGCCCGTAGAAATAGCCTGAGTCGCGAAACTCCCCCCGGTCCAGGTCTTTCTGGAAACTGTTGAACAGGTTCTGCACGCCCGTGTTCAGCTGTAGCTTGATGTGGTCGTGCAGCACGAAGGTATAGTTCAGCTTCACCCCCATGTCGAAAAACTGCGGTGTGTGTTCCATGCGGTCGGCCTTTATATAGCCTGCATAGTGGGGCACAATCATCCGTCCGGTGTAGGTGCCCGACAGCGAGAAGTCGAAGTTCTTCAGCGGGGCAGACGAGAAGGTGAAGTAGCCGTAGTAGTCCGGTGTGCGGGGCATGCGTTTGGTGGTGAGGTCCACGCCGTCTACCTGCGTCCATGCCTCCGCATGCGTATAGCGGCTGCGTTGCGCGGTGAAGCCCAGTTGCAGTTGAGCTTCCTTGCCGTGTGCTATCCGGGCGTCGATGTTGGCCCCGTACACCCGTGCTCCGTTGCCGTTTCGGCGTTCTTTGATGACGTCGCCCAGTTCGTTGTAGCCTATGTCTTCCAGCACGAACACGTGGCGCAGGTCGGTGTAGAAGCCTTCCACCAACACGTTGGCCTGCCAATGTCCGAAGCAGGTGGTCCAGTCCACCGAACCGCTGTAGCTGTTGGAGCGTTCCTCGCGCAGTCCGTCGGCCAGTCTGATTTGCACGCCCTCGCCGCCCACGGCCGTTACGTGCAGGTCTTCGTCGTAGGCTTGTGGGGCGCGGAATCCCGTGGAGTATGTCAGGCGTGCCTGCAAGTTGTCTGCCGGTTTATAGAGCAGGTTCACGCGGGGGCTGACGATGAGTTTTTCTATCAGGTTGTGTTTGTCCAGGCGCAGTCCGGCAAGGAGCGTCAGTTGTTCCATCTTCCACTCATTCTGCACGAATGCGCTGGCTATGCGTACCTTTTGTTTCATGTCGCGGTGGTATCCGGTCATGATGTCGTGCAGGGAGTTGTGCTGGTATTCCAGTCCGCCCGTAAAGGTGGCAGGGGCAAAGAAGCAGTTGTCCATGTTGCCCACATACATGCCGCCCGCCACTGCCGTCAGGTCGTCGGTCGCGCCGTAGGCGTTCATGTTGCGCTGCGCGCCGTAGTAGCTGTTGCGGTCGGTGTGCTGCACGGAGGCATAGAGCGACACCTTGTGTTTGTATTCTCTCCAGAACAGGTCGTAGCTCAGTCCACCGCTGTTGATGACGTGCTTGGTCTGCTCGGTGATGTCGGTCTCGTGGGGTTGCAGGTCGAATTTGTTGCCTCCCCGCCGGAATTCGTTCGTGGTGTGATATTCCAGGCTGATGCGGCTGAAAAGGGTGGGGCGGTAATACGCCCGGAGTCCGAAGGTGTTCATGTTCAGCTTGCCCAGTTCCGAGAATCCGTCGCCGTCGCGGTCGTACGGATTGCGGTTGCGGTAGCTTTCGTACAGGGCGATGCCATACGAGTTGTCCTTGGCCACGAGCGATACGTTGGCACCCATGTACTGCTCCCACGACTGTCCGTCCATGTTGGAGAAGGTGCCCGACACTTGGAACGAGTTGCTGACGGGGTCTTTCGTGATGATGTTGATGGTGCCTCCCACGGCATTGGCCCCGAACAGGGCGGAACCTCCTCCGCGCACCACCTCGACACGCTCTATCATGTTGACAGGTATCTGTTCGAGCCCATACACTCCGCCCAATGCGCTGATGACGGGCCGGCTGTTGATGAGTATCTGCGAATAAGGCCCTTCCAGTCCGTTGATGCGCACCTGCGGGAAGCCGCAGTTCTGGCAGTTATTCTCCACGCGCAGTCCCGACTGGAAGTTGAGCGACTTGGCGAGGTCGGTGGAGTTCACCGTTTCAAACAGCTTGGCACTCATCACGTTCACCACCACGGGGGCATCCTTGCGGTTTACCTCGTTGCGGTTGGCGGACACCACCACTTCGTCCGTCAGGAAGCTTTCTTCCTCCATCAGGAAATGCACCACGGCGGTATAGTCCTTGTGTACGCTCACTTCCTTCTCTTGCGTCTTGTATCCCACGAACGAGACACGCAGTCTGTACGTACCTTCCGGCAGTCCGGTCAGGGAGAACTGCCCTTCTTCGTTCGTTACCGTGCCCTGTCCCGTGCCCACAATGAGCACTGTGGCATAGGGTATGTTTTCTTCCGTGCCCTTCACGATGACATGGCCGGAAATCATGTTGCCTTCTTTCACGGGTTTCGTCTCTCCCGCGTATGCCATGCAGGCGGCGAGTGCCACGCATAGCGCCAGTAGATATTTCTTCATCTTGATGATTCGTTTTAATGGTTGGTAATTGATGGCGCAAAGTCCATCTGCTGCGTCCTGAAGTCTCTTCCTCAGAACGCAAAGCGTCTCTTGGGGCGATTGCCGTCCGTCATGCGGGGAGGCGCATCGCCCATGCAGGGTGGAAAAACATGCCGACAGGGCACACCCTTTCCGTCCTCGTGCAGGAACACCGTCGCACGACAGTGCCACTGCCGGGCACAGACAGCATGTTTAACGGATGAAGAAAGATGTGGGAGGGGCTCTGAGCGTAAGGCGTCCCCACGGTCTGCGGACAGCAAGCCGCGCCAGCGGGGCACAGTACAACACGGTCAGCAACACCAAGAGCGGCGACGGGCAAACCGCTTCTCCGCCGGTCGGGGAAGTCAGAGGCTCTGCATGGCCGATAGCCAGGTAGGAGGAGTGTGTGTGTCCGTGGGTCTGGTGAAATGGGTGCGAGTGCACCACCGGAACGCCGTCTACATAGTGTACGTGCAGGAATGCCGTGTATCCTGCCTGATACACAGCGAAAAGTACCAGCAGGCACAGGGCTTTGATCCTTGTCTTACCTTTTTTCAACTGTTGCATTCCCGCGTTCCTTACGTTATGAGCCGCAAAGATACGAGAAATCTGTGGAATATCTGCCGGATTGCGCCGATTAACTTCCCGGAGAGGCAGTATGAGGCATGCGGTGCGAAGCGGTTACAGCCTTCCTTCGTCGTTGAAGCTATACCAGGCGCCGTCGGTCACTATCAGATGGTCCAGCACGCGTATGTTCATCAGGCGGGCAGCCTGCTGCACGTTCTGCGTCAGCTTGATGTCGTCGAGGCTGGGCTGTGCGTTGCCCGACGGGTGGTTGTGCACCAAGGCGAGTTGGGTGGCATGTTGCAGGAGGGCCTCGCGCAAGATGGTCCGCACGTCGGCGGTTGTCTGGTCGATGCCCCCTCGGCTGATGCGCACCTTGTCGATGACACGTCCTGCCGGGTTGAGCAGCAGCACCCAGAATTCTTCGGTGGGCAGGTCGCCCAGGAGGGGATAGAACAAATCATAAATGTCTTTCGACGAGCGGATGCCGGCGCGTTCGGGCCGTTGCTGTAAGGTGCGTCGCTTGCCCAGTTCGAGGGCAGCCATCACGGCGATGCTCTTGGCGGGTCCCATGCCTTTGAAGCGGGCAAAGTCCTGCACCTGCCATTTGCCTAAGTTGTGCAGGTTGTTGCCGGCGGCAGCCAGCACGCGCTGCATCAGTGCCACGGCGCTTTCTTCCGTATTGCCCGAGCCGATGAGGATGGCCAGCAGTTCGGCATCGCTCAGCGCTTCGGCGCCTTTCTGCATCATTTTCTCGCGGGGGCGGTCTTCTTCCGCCCATTGGTTGATGTTCAGTTTGCTCATGGGGAGCGGGTCGGTTAAGCAGAGGTTGTTGGGTGGATTCTACTGCACACAGGGCCGCACGGGTCTTCCGCTTCCGGCGGTTGCGGCAGGGAAACGGCGGCGGAGGCACAGGGGAGGTCTGCCGCAAGCGGCTTGTATCATTCCTCTTCTCTGTGCCTCCGGCTTTCTGTGTCGGAGTGGCTGCGGTTTATCAGAAATCACTCAGGTCGATGGACGACACGCCCACCAGGTCGGGCAGGCTGATTTCTTCCGCGCCTTCCGACTCGATGGACACGGCGTGCTGCGTCCCGCCGTCTTCATACGTATGTGAGATTCCGGCGGCATAGTCCTCTTCGGTGCCGTCGCCCCAGTTGATGCGTGCCGTGCCCAGGGAGGGTCCGGTCAGGGTGGGGGCGGTAAAGACCGTATTGGTATGTACGATGACCACGGTTCCCGCCTGCTGTACGCCGCTCTGCACTACGCGGATGGTCTGCTTCAGCCCGTCGGAAGTCAGTGTGATGAGGGCTTCGCGCGGTTCGAGTGCTTCGTTGGCATCGACCACAAAGCTCAGCGGCACTTCCTGGAGGGCGCGGGTGCCGGTAGCCTGCCTGAGCCAGTCGGCAGAAACGCTCACCTCAAACGTCACGTTGGTGTTCACGCTGAAGTTCAGGTTGCCGCCGGCAGGGCTTACCTCGTAGGTCTCTTTCGCCACTAAGATGGCATCTCTCTGCACTTGGGTGACGGTCACCACCTCGTCGATTTTCTCTGCTTCGTTGACGAAGTGAATCTCGGCGGTGCGCAGGTCGTAGCCATCGTTGGGTGCCACTGTCAGGCGGTGCGTGTAGGTCGACAGGGCGCGGGTGTCGGCTTGGGTAATCCACGTCACGTCGGGCAGCCGCATTTCATAGTCGATGTTGCTCTGCAGTTCGATGACGATTTCTTCGCCGTCGCTGCCCACCGTATATTCGTTCTTCGTCAGCACTATCTCCGGCACGATACCGCTCTGGTAGACGGTGACCGTCTCGCTCAGTGTGCCGCTGCTCAGCAGAATCTTGCCTTCGCGTTTCTCTTCCGTCTCATTGGGTTTCACGGTGAAGCGTAGGGTGGTTGTCTCCAGGGCTTTGGTCTGCACCGGCACTATCCAGTCCGAGGCGGCTTCTTCCACTTCGTAGTCGAACGCGACGTTGGCCTGCACTTCGACGGCAATCTCTCCACCGGCCTTTGCCACCTCTATCTTGCCCGACGTCACCGTGAGGGCATCTTTCTGTTTTTGCACGACCACGATGCGCTTCGTGGTCGTGCCTGCCTGCAAGATGATGGCGGCATTGCGTTCGTTGGGCGTATCGTTTCCTTCTATCGTGACTGTCAGCGAATGGTTGCCAGCCTGGCCCGAGGCGGGCGATACGCTGCACCATTCCTGGTCGGCTCTGGCTGTCCAGGCGACGTTGGTGCTGAAATTCAGGTTCCGGCTTCCACCGGTGTTCTCAAACAGCAGTTGTTCTCCTTCTTCGCTATCGAGGGTAATCACGGGAGTCTGCGCACCCGGTTCTTTGTTGTCGTCCGAACAGGCTGTCCATGCCAACAACAGGAATCCTATCAGTAAGTAACCATATTTCTTCATTGTCGTAATCTTATAAATCGTAAGTAATCAATCAAATTTAAGTAATCAATTAGATTTAATTTATATTCAACACAGAGACACAGAGACACAAAGTTCCGTAGCTGTCTGTCAGAGAAATGACGGGAGGGCACAGAGTCCGCGGCTTCGCCGCATACGAAAGAAAGAAAATTAGCTCTGTGAGCCGTGTACAAGAAAACAAAAAACTCTGTGCCTCCGTGTCTTTGTGTTTAGTATCACTTCATTGGGAGGCGGTTAGCGGTTGGCAGCCCCTGTGGTAAACTGCAGTCGCTTCTCCACGTTCCCTTTTTTCAGCACAATCGTGTGGGTGCCGGCCTCCAGCTGTGAGGTGTCGATGGAAACCGTCTGTCCGCTGCGGCTGCACAGACTGCTCCGGTCGGTGCCGTCGGCTCCGGTCAGGGTCACGCTGACGTCCGTATCTACCTGCAGGCGGATGACCCGTTCGTACCTATTGTAGGTGAAGGAGGTGCTTTCTTCGATGCTTTCTTCTGCCAGGATGATTTCCCACGCCGTGTCGGTCTCTTCGTTGCCGCGTATCAGCGCCCAGTCTGCCATCTGGTCGGTGCGGTAGAAGGCGCGGATGCGGTAGCCGCTGCGGATGGGTTGTGTGATGACACACTGCTGTTCGAACGAGAATCCGTAAGCCGGTTGCAGTTCGGGAGAGACTACCGGGTTGCCCAGTGTTTCCACTTCCTGTCCGTTTCTGTCGGTCACAGCCAGTTTCACCGTGGGGGTGATGTTCATCACGCCGCGGTTGGTAATCAGTCCCGCGCGGACGGTAAACGGTTCATTCTGCGCGATGGTCCCGTCGAGTGTCAGGCCGTTGTATTTCGTGCCGTTGGCATCTTCGTAGGAGACAAACAGCACGATGTCCTCGGCTACTCCACCTGCATCGCGTTGCATGCCGATAACGGCTCCCTGTCCGTCGTTGTAGCTGCCCGAACCTCCGGCTCCCTGTCCGTCCGGTTCCATGGCCGTGAGCAGGAAATAGCCGTTGAACCGGCCGCTCCATCCCCAGTTGACAGAGAAGTAGTTGTCGGTGGTGTAGCCGTCTAATACGAAGGCATGTCCGGCATTGGAGTTATAGCCCGTGTAGATGACGGGGCGGTCGTTGTCCAGTTCGCCTTTCATCAGGGCAATCCATTCATCCATCGTATAATATCCCCGTTCGACGTAGCGCATGGCCTTGTCGTAGCCCATAAACGTAATCAGTCCGGTGGGTATGTTGCCGGCATAGGCGGCGGTGCCGTCGCTGCCGATGACGCCGAAGTCCGATTGCAGCATCAGGGCGCAGTCGCGCATGAGCGTAGCCACGGCTTTTGCTTCGGTGTCCGAATAGCCGGTGCCGTACGTCAGCGGCATGTTTGCCCAGTCGTAGGCATGTCCCAGTCGTTGCGAAGGGATGGCTGTCTGCGTGGAGGCCGACGTGTAGGCAGGCAGTACGCCTTTGCCGCTTGCCGGCCACTGGTGGTAGCGCATGGCGATGGCAAGTGCCGTGGCGGTGCATCCGGTGTAGGTTTTCTGGCCGTTAATCACCGGGCAGAGCTGGTTGTAGGGTGCCTCCTGGTTCCAGTCGGCCGTCTGCAGTTCTACCACAACATTCCCGGCGCGGGTGTCGGTCCAGGCCCGTGTGACGGTTTCTTCGGCCGTTGCACCGCTGCGGCGCAGGTCGTTGACTTCGCGGCGCACGTTGTCGAGCCAGTCGCGCAGGTTGGGTGGCAGGGTGCCTTGCGGGAATTCTTCGCTGAACGAATAGCCCAGGACCGGGCGCACCAGGTCGTCGCCCGCCACGATGACGAAGCCGCTGCCCGCCGTGTTGTCGAAGACGTAATAGGCGGGAGCCGAACCGTCGGAGCGGGTCAGGATACTTTCGCTGTCGAACACCAATTGGAGGGACGACGCGCCAACTCGGGTTTGGGGGGATGTCTGCAGGAAAGCGGCGGCCACCCGGCGGGCTTCCTGCTCGCTGATGTTTCCCGCAAAGGCCAGTCCGGACAGTAGGAATAGCCACAAGAAAAGAACGTATCTCATAAGATGAACTGGGTTTAAAATAGTCATGCATGCGGATGCAGGACCGGTTAACAAATAATCTGCAAATATATGCATAATTCTTACGCCTCCAACTATTCTGCCTTTCTTTTTGTGTCGGAATACAAAAAAATATATTCCCATGCCGCAAATACACCCCGAAACGAGTATCTTTGTCCGGCGAAGCCATACGTAAACATCCTTATGAAGTATTCATTCCTTATTCCCGTCTACAACCGTCCCGACGAAGTGGACGAACTGTTGCAAAGCCTCGCCGCACAGACCACGGCCGGTTTCGAGGTCATCGTGGTCGACGACGGCTCCACCACCCCCTGCGCCGAGGTGGTCAGCAAGTATGCCGACAGGCTGGACGTGCACTATTTCGAGAAACCCAATTCCGGTCCCGGACAGACCCGCAACTATGCCGCCGGGCGGGCGCAGGGCGATTATCTGCTCATCCTCGACTCCGACGTCATCGTGCCGCCCGGCTATGTGGAGGCGGTCGACAGCGAACTGCGGCGCGAGCCGTGCGACGCCTTCGGAGGACCGGACCGCGCCCATCCCTCGTTCACGCCCCTGCAGAAAGCCATCAACTACTCCATGACTTCGTTCTTCACCACCGGGGGCATCCGCGGCGGACGCAAGAAGATGGACCGCTTCTATCCGCGCAGTTTCAACATGGGCGTGCGGCGCGAAGTCTACCACGCCCTGGGCGGATTCTCGGCCATGCGCTTCGGCGAAGACATCGACTTCAGCATCCGCATCTTCGGCGGGGGCTACCGTTGCCGGCTGTTTCCCGAAGCCTGGGTGTGGCACAAGCGGCGCACGGACTTCCGCAAGTTTTTCAGGCAGGTGCACAATTCCGGCATTGCCCGCATCAACCTCTACAAGAAATACCCCGACTCGCTGAAGCTGGTACACCTGCTGCCGGGCCTGTTCACCTTGGGCACCGCCCTGCTGCTGCTCGGCACCCTCGTCTGCCCCTACGCTCCCTTGCCCCTGCTGCTCTACGCCCTGCTGGTATGCCTCGATGCGGCGGTGCAGAACCGCAGCCTGCACATCGGGGTACTGGCTGTGGTTGCCGCCTACGTGCAACTCATCGGCTACGGCACGGGGTTCTGGCGTGCCTGGTGGAGGCGCTGCGTGTGCGGCAAGGAAGAGTTCGAGGCGTTCAAGCAGACTTTCTATAAGTGACCGGCTGCGGGTGTCGCCTGCCTGCAGCCGTCATCGGTGCCCATCGGGGCATACACATTATAATATATAAAGGAGGGAGTGCCGAAATGACAAACAACTGTTATTAGCTTCGCTCAGAACCTCTTTTGACTATTTCATGAAGGTATAGTCTGTCATGTTGAGCGGAGCGGAGCGAAGTCGAAACATCTCACTCAACCCATCTTGAGATTCATCGGCTACGCTCCCTTAGACAAAATGATAGGTACTCTCTATTTTGATACACTCTCTCAAGCATTGTTCAACCTCTTTGAGGTTGCCGGGTGTGCGGGGCAAGAGTTTCTTTTCTTGTGCGGGAGATTTCCGAGAACTCTTCCGACACTATCATTCTGTCATCTCGCGCAGTCGAGGGATCTCAAGACACGTTCCTGTAGATTTAGTGGGATGGCTCGACTTCGCTCGCCATGACAGAATGATAGCAGCTGAGAGGTTTTCGGATAGCCTGGCGGGGGACTGGCGGGGTGGACTCCCACTGCTTTCACACTTTCTTCGCATCTTAGGCTTTCCCAAAGTCACAGTTACGCTGCTCAAAGTCACAGTTACGCCGCTCAAAGTCACAGTTATGCTTCTTGTCTATAAGGAGCCCGCTTCTTGTCTATAAGGAGTAGGCTTCTTATATATATGCAGTTTCTATCGGATATTTTTGTCAAAACCGATACATATATAATTGCTTCTCTGTTTAAATAGGTTAAAAATGGTGGATTCCCATTGTTAAATTACTAATGATTGATTTCTGATTTAAAAAAATGAGTACATTTGCAACGAGAATTTTAAATAAACAAAACCATGTTAAAGCATTTTATTCCATTGGGCGCTCTCCTGCTCGGCTCTTTAGCTTGGGGAGGAACCGCATACGCAGCGCCAAATGCAGCCACAGGTATCAGCTCCGTCCAGCAGGAGGGTGCGTGTACCGGAGTTGTGAAAGATGCTACCGGTGTAACAGTTATCGGAGCATCAGTGTTAGTGAAAGGTACAACCAACGGCGTCATCACGGACATCGACGGTAATTTCCGCCTGAATAATGTAAAGCCGGGAGACATCATCCAGATTTCCTATATCGGTTATGTGACGCAGGAAATCAAATGGGAAGGCAAACCGCTGAACATTATCATGAAGGAAGACACGGAACTGTTGGACGAAGTGGTGGTAGTAGGTTATGCCACGGTGAAGAAAGCCAACCTGACAGGTGCCGTATCGGCCGTGGATTCCGAAGTGTTGGAAGAACGTCCTATCACCAACTTGGGTCAAGGCTTGCAGGGTACCATCCCTAACTTGATTATTACCACCAACCCGCAGCCGGGTAGCGGCTCTTCGTTCAACGTGCGTGGTACTACCTCACTGAACGGCGGCTCACCGTTGGTATTGGTAGACGGTGTGGAAATGGACCCGAACCTTATCAACCCGCAGGATGTGGCGAGCGTATCTGTATTGAAGGATGCCGCTTCTGCATCTATCTACGGTGCCCGCGCCGCCTATGGTGTGGTATTGATTACGACCAAGGGCGGTAAGAAGAACCAGCCCACCCGCGTATCGTTCGACGCATCCGTATCGTTCAACAGCCCGACTACACGTCCCAGCTACATGGACTCCATGGAGTATGCTACGTGGATGAACACGGCCAATATGAATACCAACGGCCGTAACATCTTCAGCCAGGAAGAAATGGACCATATCCAGGCTTACTACAACGACCCGGTGAACAATCTGCCCGTGTTCATTGCTACCGACCCCAACAGCTGGCAATACGGTAACTGCCAGGCAGGCAAGTGGGCTTATTGCGGCAACACGGACTGGATGGACGAAATCTACAAGAAGAGCTATCCGCTGCAGAAGTATAACGTCAACCTGAGCGGCGGTAGCGACAAGACTACGTACTACACCTCGGTGGGCTACATGGACCAAGGCTCTATCCTGCGCTACGGCGATGAAAGCTTCCGCAAGTTCAACGTAGTGAACAACATCAGCTACGATATTAACAACTGGCTGACCATCTCGATGAAGACCAGCTTCATCCGTACCGAGCAGACCGGCATCCAGCAGGATGAGGTACACGGCAATGCATGGATTGGTAACGATACGCAGCCGCTGATGCCTGTAAGACACCCGGACGGACACTGGTCGGGACAGGGCAACTACACCAACTTCGCAGCCGTGCTGGAAGATGGTGGTGACCGCAGAACCACGAAGAACGACTTCTGGAATACGGCAGCCATCGAAATCAAGCCGCTGGAAGGACTGAGCGTGAAGATGGACTACACCTTCAACTACTATGCCCAGCACAACAAGAACCACATGAAGAGCTTCTCGGAATATGGTGCCAACGGCGTTTACCTGCAGGAATTCCAGTACACGGACCCGAACTACGTGTATGAATACCAGAACAACGATACGTACAATGCCTTCAACTTGGTGGGCAACTACGAAAAGACGTTGGGCAAGCACTACTTCAAGGTGATGGTAGGTTACAACCAGGAGTCCAAGCATGTTCGCTCGTTCTATGCACAACGCAACAACCTGATAAACAACGACCTGCCCTCTATGAACAATGCTACCGGCGAACGCTACGTAGGTAACACTGACGACAGCTGGGCAACCCGAAGCGGATTCGCCCGTATCAACTATACGTTCAACGACCGCTACCTGGTGGAATTGAACGGACGTTACGACCTCTCGTCCAAATTCCCGAAGAACGACCGCGCCGTGTTCAACCCCTCTTTCTCTTTGGGTTGGAGACTTTCTGAAGAAGAATGGTTCAGTGAACCCACCAACCGCTTCTTCGACGATTTGAAGATCAGAGCTTCTTACGGTAGCCAGGCAAACCAGGCACTTGGAAGCGATACCGGTAGCTGGTATGCTTACCTGTCTACTTACGGCACAGGCACGAGCAGCTATCTGTTCGGCGGCCAGCAGTTGCGCGTCATCGGAGCAGGCTCCTTGGTGAGCAACACCGTTACGTGGGAAAAGGTGACGCAGTGGGACTTGGGTCTTGACTTCACCGTCCTGAACAGCCGCTTGACCGGTACCTTCGACTACTATCAGCGTAAGACTACCGGCATGTTGGGCACCGGTAAACTGCTTCCCAACATCCTGGGTATGACCGAGCCGCAGGAGAACGCTTCCGACCTGAAGACTTACGGTTGGGAACTTGCCCTGACCTGGAACGACCGCTTGGAAAACGGCCTGCACTATTCGGTAGGCTTCAACATCGCCGACGCACAGGCTAAAATCACGAAGTTCGACAACCCCACCAACTCACTCTCCAGCCACTATGTAGGCGAAAAGTTAGGTGAAATCTGGGGCTATGAATCTACAATCTTCCAGACTGCCGAAGACATCGCCAATGCTCCCGACCAGTCACAAGTGGATGGCGGTATCAGCAAGATTCCGGGCGATATCCAGTTCATCGACATCAACGGTGACGGTGTAGTAAACAACGGCGATAACACACTGGACAACCCGGGTGACCGCCGCATCATCGGTAACAGCACGGCCCGATTCAACTATGGCTTTAACATCACAGCCGACTGGAAAGGCTTCGACCTCGGTCTCTTCTTCCAGGGCGTGGGCAAACGCGACCTCTACCTGCCGAACAGCTTCCGCTGGCAGTATGGCAGCCAGTGGCAGGTTCCTACGGCTTATGCCAATGACTACTGGACGGAAAGCAACCGTGACGCTTACTTCCCCGTAGCACGTTTCAACGGCGGTACAGCACTGGGACAGAACCAGACACGTTACCTGCTGGATGGCTCTTACCTGCGACTGAAATCTCTGTCTTTCGGCTACACACTGCCCGAGACACTGACGCAGAAGGCTTACATCCAGAAAGCACGTATCTACTTCACGGCTGAGAACTTGTTTACTATCAAACATACTCCCGAAGGCTTCGACCCCGAACTGGACAACCCGTATGCTTATCCGCAACAGCGCGCTCTGTCAATCGGTGTCAACCTGACATTCTAATCCAATTACTTAAATTCATACCAATATGAAACTGAAACATATTTTATATAGTTCAATCCTGGGAGTAGCGACAGCCACATCGCTGACTGGCTGTAACGACGCTTTTTTGGAAAGAGCGCCCCAAAGCTTAAATGACAATACTTATTGGAATACTCCCAACGACCTGATGGCATACGCCAACAATTTCTACGGCATCCTGCCCGGCGGTGTCAATAATGTGAGCGACACGCAGAGCGACGACCAGGTGCCCAGCAGCGTCAACCAGTTTATCTGGAACCAGTTTACGGTTCCCACGGAAGGCGGTAACTGGAGCAAGGACAACTGGCAGAACATCCGCAACATCAACTATTTCATGACGCACTACGGAACGGTGACGGGCGATGAAAACCAAATCAACATCTACGTAGCCGAAATGCGCTTCTTCCGTGCCCTGGAATATTACAGCAAAATCCGTACCTACGGCGATGTGCCCTGGCTGGACAAAGACCTGAACACGGACAGTGAGGAACTGTATGGTCCGCGTGACCCGCGTAATGTAGTGGCACGCCACATCGTAGAAGACCTGGACTTCGCTATCCAGTGGTTGCCGGAAAAAGGTGCAGAAGAAGCCAACCGCCTGAACAAGGATATTGCCCGCCACGTCAAGGCACGTATCTGCCTGAACGAAGGTACGCACTACAAGTATCATACGGAGTTGGGCTACGATGCTTCGGAAAGCACTTACTTCCTGCAACTGGCTGCCAGCGAATCGGACGCGTTGATTAACTCCGGTCATTATGAAATCTACAGCACCGGCGACCCTGCCCGCGACTTCTATCACATGTTTATCATGGAAGACAAGAGCAACCTGAGCGAAGCTATCCTCTACATTGACTATGCAGCAGATTTGCGCGAACACAACATGAGCCACGGCGCCATGGAGTCCAGCTGCGGTTTCTCCAAAGACTTTGTAGACTGCATCCTGTATGCCGACGGTCTGCCCAAGGCATTGACTTCCTATCCTACGGACGATACAACCCTGGAACAGGAACTGGCCAACCGCGACCCGCGTGCCACGCAGACTATCCAGGTGGAAAGCTTCTTCACCAACCTGGACTATCCGTCTCTTGACTATTACAGGCACATAACGGCTGATGATAACTATGTGACGCAGTATTGCCCCACTGGTTATCAGACCATCAAGGGTTACAACCCCAGCCTGGCGAGCGGTTACTTCGTGGAAACATCGGATGGTATTGCCTACCGTTATGACGAAACCTTGCTTATCAACGCAGAGGCAAAAGCTGAGTTGGGAACCATCACGCAAGCCGATTTGGACCGCACCATCAATGTTCTGCGCGACCGCGTAGGTATGCCGCACCTCGATGTGAACGTAGGTTTCACGGATCCCAACTGGCCGGACTATGGTTATACGCTCAGTCCGGTGTTGCAGGAAATCCGCCGCGAACGCCGCGTGGAACTGGCCGGTGAAGGTTTCCGCTGGGATGACCTCGTACGCTGGAAAGCCGGTAACCTGCTGAACAACGTAATGACTTACGTAGGCAAGAAGATTTCTACATCAAGCTCGATGGCTGCAGAAGGCTTCCGCTCTAACGACGGTTATGTAATGGTATATCCTCAATATACTAATCCTGACCTGAGTTATCAGGAAAACAAGAGCCGCACGTGGGAAGATAAGATGTACCTGCAACCCATTCCTACCGGTGAACTGCAGCGCAACCCGCAACTGCAACCGCAGAACCCCGGTTGGGATGAATAGAATAACCGCTACTATGTTAAACACCACGCTTATGTTAAAATTACGTTTATCTTAAACACTACGCTTTTAGCATAATAAGAGAGAGGGGGGACATGACTGTGAAGCTGTGTCCCCTTTTTTATTGTCTCTGACTTATACCGAAGGGGTGAACGTACCTTATGCTTTTACCGCACAAGGATTCGTGGCCCAGCCTTGAACGCCCTATCCACGTTTAGCCTTGGAAAGATGAGGCTATATTTCATATTTAATCGTATCTTTGTCGGGCACAGTGTACATTTGCTTTCATTTGTACGCTGTGCTTTACTTTTGGGGTCGGTTGTAGGAGAATGAAGCAAGCTTGAATCGCTTCGGTGTCGTTCTCTACAGATTTGCATTCAGACATTCACTTTTACAAACATACAGACTATGCGATTGAAACCTTTGTGTATGGCAGCGCTGCTGGCGCTGTCTGTACCTGCAGGAGCACAGAAGACCCTCGCTCTGCAGGAACTTGATGTGACGAGAATCTGGCAAGAGTATGGCAATCCGCGGGTGGCAGGCGATACCCTCGAACTGCAGGCGCGCAGCATCCTGAAGGTGAAGCTCGACGGCCGGGCAGAACGGTTCAGGACGCAACTGGCACTGGACAGCCACACGCCGGATGCCGACAACCCCGACTGGCTCGTGCAACCCTTGGTGGACGGTACGAAACTACTGTTCCGCTCCACCTCCGGCGGCAAACAACTGGTAGGCGTGGCGGGCAAAGACGGCAGGGTAGGCGATGGCTCGGTGCGCTTTGTGCTGAAGGCCGACGGACAGCCGGTGTATGACAGCGGCATCCTGCGGCAAGGCAAGACGCTCGATGTGGATGTGCCTCTGGAGGGTGTGCACCTGCTCGAAATGGAGGTCGACCCCACACCCGACGGGCCGAGCGGCGACCTGCTCCGGCTGTTGTCGGCGGGCTTCACCTATCGGGGCGAACGGCCGGAGATGGCAGCGGCAGATGCGGTAGGCGACGGCCCGAGGCAGTCGGAGGCGGTGGTGCAGCACCTGCAAGCCAAGCTGGCTGCCCTGCCCGTAGACAACACCCTGCTTTCGGACAAGACTCCCTTCGACTGGCTGTTGGAGCCGGAACGTGCCAAGGCGGGTGTCTACCGCACTGCCGACGGCCAGGGACTGGTGCTCGACAACGGACTGGTGGCGCGCACTTTCCGTCTCATGCCCAATCTGGCGACGGTGGACTACACCAACCGCATGTGCGGCGAGAGCCTGCTCCGCGCCGTGAGCAGCGAAGGTAGCATCCGGATAGACGGCAAGGATTGGCAGATAGGCGGACTGGCCGGGCAGCCCGAGCGCGGCTATCTGAAAGAAGAATGGCTCGACAGCTTGCAGACGGTGCCCCGGTCGTTTGTGCTGGAGGATTTTGAGATAAAGCCGCTGGACGAAACGCTGGCGTGGGCACGCAACCGCTGGGCGCTGAACAAACAGTCGCCTACGGGGCAGGAGGTGGTCTTCAGGTTGCGGGGCGATGGCGAACTGGCCGACGTCGTGCTGAAGCTGCACGTGGCAGTCTACGACCGGGTGCCGGTGGTCCGCAAGTGGATAGAGGTGGTCAACGGCTCGGCGGTGCCCGTCGGCGTAGACCGCTTCAAGCTGGAAGAACTGGCAATGGCCGAGCCCGAATCGCCGAGCGGAGGCGACCCGTCGACCTTCCTGCTGCCCAACATCCACGTCGAGAGCGACTACCAGTGCAAGGGCAGCTTTACGGAGAAAGAAACCGACATCACCGAACACTGGGTGGAAGACCCCGCCTATACCTCGCAGCGCAACTACCTGCTGCAGACGCGCTGCATCCTCGAAGTGGCACCGCCCCTCGGTCCGGGGCAGACGGTAAGCCCGGGCGGCACGTTCCGGACCTTCAGCGTCTATGAGATGCCCTTCGACAGCTACGACCGCGAGCGCAAAGGACTCTTCACCCGCCGCTTCTACCGCACCGTCGCTCCCTGGACCACGGAGAATCCCATCTTCATGCACCTCACCTCCAGCGACCCCGCCACGGTGCGCCGCGCCGTCGACCAGTGTGCCGAGACGGGCTACGAGATGATTATCCTCAGCTTCGGGTCGGGCGCCAATGCCGAAGACATCTCCGAAGAAAACATCGCCAAGTTCAAGTCGCTGGTGGATTACGCCCGCAGCCGCGGCATCGAGATGGGATGCTATTCGCTGCTCGCCAGCCGCTGGATAAGCGACGAGGTGGACGTCATCAACCCGAAGACCGGCAAGCGGGGAGGCATGACCTTCGGCAGCTCGCCCTGCCTGAGCAGCGACTGGGGGGAGGAGTATTTCCGGAAGATAAAGACCTTCTTCGAGCGGACAGGCATGACTTGCTTCGAACACGACGGCTCCTATCCGGGCGATGTCTGCGCCTCTACTTCGCACAGCGGACACAAGGGGCTGGACGACTCGCAGTGGAACCAGTTCGGCCGCATCACCGACCTCTACCACTGGATGCGTAGCGAAGGCATCTACCTCAACGTGCCCGACTTCTACTTCCTCAACGGCTCGTCGAAGACCAGCATCGGCTACCGGGAGGTGAACTGGTCGCTGCCCCGCGACCGGCAGCTGGTCCACACGCGACAGCTCAATTACGACTGCACGTGGGAGCGCATCCCCTCGTCGCTCTGGAGCTTTGTCCCCTTGGTGGAATATCACGGGGGCGGGGCGGCAGCTACCCTGGAGCCCCTGCACGAGCATTTGGACGAATACCGGACGCTGATGTTCCAGAACTACGGGGCGGGCATACAGGCCTGCTACCGGGGCCCGCGGCTGTACGACTCGCCCGAGGTGAAAGAGGCGGTGAAGGAAATCATCGCGTGGTACAAGCGCTATCGCCGCATCCTCAATAGCGATATCATCCATCTTCGTAAGCCCGATGCACGCGACTGGGACGGTATTATGCACGTCGACCCCAGCGGTCGCGAGAAGGCGCTCGCCCTCTTCTTCAACCCCACCTCCCGGCCGATGACGCGCACCATCACCCTGTCCCTTTATTACACCGGGCTGAAAGACAAGGCACTTATCCGCGAACAGGAGGGGCAGGCAGTGTCTTACTCCCTTGATGCCCGGCAGCACGTCACGCTCCAGGTAGAGATTCCTGCCAACGGATATACGTGGTATGTGGTGGAGTGAGTAGCGGCAACAGCCTGCACGGAACAGAAAAAGGGGTGTGACCAGACAGTCACACCCCTTTTCCTTACAGTCGGGACCGGAGAAGCGCAAGCCTCCTCCCGTTTCCCTTATGCCTTTACGCGGCTGACGTAAGAGCCGTCGCGCGTATCAATTTCAATCGTCTCGCCTTCGTTGATGAACAGCGGCACGCGCACCGTTGCGCCCGATTCCACCGTGGCAGGCTTCAGTGTGTTGGTGGCCGTGTCGCCTTTCAGGCCCGGCTCGGTGTACGTCACCTTCATCTGAACCTTCACAGGCACTTCGGCGTAGAGCACCGTTTCGGTCGATGCGTCGGACACCACGTCCACTACCATGCCTTCCAGCAGGAAGTCTACTCCGTTGATGAGGTCGTGTGCGATGGGAATCTGTTCAAACGTCTCCTGGTTCATGAAGATGTAGTCTTCACCTTCCTTGTACAGATACTGGTGCGGGCGGCGTTCCACACGCACGTCTTCCAGCTTCTCGCCGATGTTGAAGCGGCGTTCCAGAACGTATCCGCTCACCACGTCTTTCAGCTTGGTGCGCATGAACGTGTTACCTTTACCGGGTTTTACATGCAGGAAGTCGATGCAGAAATAGAGCTTGCCGTCCATGCGGATGGCAGTGCCGATTTTAATGTCTTGGGCATTAATCATACGTAATTCTCTTTATTATATATATGTTAGTATTTGCCAATGGCCAGTCTGTGCGCCGCCTTTCTCCCTTTTGCGGGTGCCTCACCGGGCCTTTTAGGGCGGTATCGCTACCGTTTTCGACTGCAAAAGTAATGCAAATCAGAAAAAAATCAAAAAAAATACGAGAAAATGACTGATATATTTTGCAGATTCAAAAAAGTGCCTTATATTTGCACCCGAAATCAGAACAAGAATAAAAAATAAAAAGATATAGTAATGAAAAGGACATTCCAACCCTCGAACAGAAAGAGAAGAAACAAACACGGTTTCCGTGAAAGAATGGCCAGCGCCAACGGGCGTCGCGTATTGGCAGCCCGTCGTGCCAAAGGTCGAAAGAAACTCACCGTTTCCGATGAGTATAACGGCGTGAAAGCGTAAATGCCGTTATGTTAAAATAATAAGGAAGCGCCGGACTCTGCAGTGATGCAGGGTCCGGATTTTTTTGTGCCCATCCGTCTGCTCCTGCCGGTGATTACGAAAATAGCCCGGTGTTCTCCGACGGAGTACCGGGCCAGGCAGTGGGGCGAGTGTCAGGAGCGTTTATAACCCCAGTCGTTTGCGCAGTGCTTTCAGTATGTCGATGTCCTGTTCTCTAATCTTTCCGTCGCGTCCGGGCGGGCAGTTCAATATCAGAATGTTGTCGTTCTTAGTGCCTTGCCGGTAGATTTTCTCCAGTTCGTCCACCGTCTTGAAGACCGTGTCTGTGGTGTTGTAGAACCAGCGCTGGCTGATGCACACGGTCGACTCCCAGGGCATGTAGTAGTCTTTGCCGTCGTGTGTAAACATTTTGGGGTCGTTGTCGGCAGGCAGATAAGGGTCGCCCAACCGGAAGTCGCTGGGGAAGTAACGGATGGGGAATCCAGCCTTCTGTATGTCGGGCGTGACGGATTGTGCGTCGGGGTTCTCAGGTTTTCCGATGCTCCAGTTGATGCCCACCAGACAGTTTGGTTCCCTCGACTTGATGGCCTGGTAGATGTCGGTGACGGGCCAGCGGTAGTTGGGTTTCACCCATCCCCCGTCGAACCAGAACTCGACGAGGTTCGTATGCTTCTGTGCGATGTCAATCAGTTCGTTGATTTGTTTGAGCATGTAGGCATTGTAGGCAGCATCCCGGCTCTGGTCGTCGACGTCGGGATTGACTTTGCGGTCCCACAGCGAGTAATAGAATCCCAGTCCGATGCCGTATTTTTTGCAAGCCTTTGCCACGGCCTCCACCACGTTGGTCCGGTTGCCGGAGTTTGCCACGTCATATTCCGTGTACGGGCTGTCCCAGAGGCAGAACCCGTCGTGGTGTTTGGTTATCAGGATGACATATTTCATGCCGGCATCCCGGGCCGTTTTTACCCACTGTTCCGCGTCTATGTCGGTGGGGCAGTAGGAAGAAGCAGGTTTCGAGCCATCGGTCCACTCCTCGTTGTGGAAAGTGTTGATGCCGAAGTGTATGAACATGCCATACTTTCGCGCAATCTGCTGCTGTTGTGCCGGGCTGGGCCGGTCGGAGGGGACAGGGAGTATCAGTCGTTGTTCCTGTGCGTTCAGGAGAGTTGTGGCAGCCAGCAGGCAGCCGGTTAAAAATTTCTTCATGCCGTTTGTCGCATGGTGAGGCTGTCTTGCACAGGCTTGCTGAGTCCTGGCCTGCCGGTGGTTTCTTACAAATGAGTTCATAATGGTATAGAGTTTAAAAACAGTAGAATCCTTTCTTGTTAACCTAACGATAACACAGCCTTAACCTGAAGCCTTGCCGGCTTCGCTTACCTTTGCAGTGTCAGAAAGACAAAATCAAAATCATTCAATAAGTATCACATTTAAAAACATTACAGATTATGAAAACTTTAGTTATCTCTCTCGCCCTTGCAGCAGCCGGTATGTTGAACTCCGCTTTTGCCGTCACCCCTTCGCAACGTTTCGCCTACAATTCCGACACAGACAGTACGGGTGTCACTACGGAATACGTCTACAAGGTGAACGAAGACGGTCTGACCCTGCGCCACCACCTGAAATACCGCTACACCTACGACGATGCCCACCGCCTGCTCTGCAAGGAAACCCTCCGCTGGGATGCCGTTGCTGCCTGCTACCGTCCCGCTTTCGCCCTGCGCTACGCCTATGCCGCCGATGCCTCCGTGGCCGTGGAACTGGCTCTGTGGAACACGCGCGACCAGGCCTACAGCGATGTGCGCGAAAAGGCTGTCTACGCCGCCGATGCCTTCGGCCTTACCTACCAGGCGTATGCCTACGATGCCGACAACCGTTCGTGGCAGCTTACCGGCAGTCACGAAGTGGAAGCGGAATTGCTGGCGGGGCGATGAAGACGAAGTCAGAAGCGTATTCTCACCTCCGTTCTATCCGCATCACCCATCCTCCTCCCGGCATCAGGTCTGTCTTGACCTGCTTTCCGGCGCGGGTGCGGAAGCTCTTCAGGACGATTTGCTTCCGGTTGCCGGGTGCGTCGCAGGCCATTTCGACCTGGTAGCTGCCTTTGGGGAGGAAATCGAGCGGACAGGTAAACGTGCGCGACTCTTCGCCGTTCAGCACCGATACATACCACACGTCGCCTTTTCTCCGTGCCAGTGCGGCAAGCTTGCCTATCTCACTGCCCGGCAGCACGCGGGTCTCGTCCCACTCCACGGGCACTTCTTCGATGAATTTCCGGGCGGGGCAGGCAAGCATGTCTTCCATGTCGGCGGCAAAGATGAGCATGGGCGAGGTGAACGTGTAGATGGTGGCAAGCTGGTGGGCAAAGGTGACCGACGGCGGACAGAAAGCGCGGAAGTTCAGCGGCGTATAGTCAGCCGGTCCTGCCAGCCATCGCGTGAAAGGCAGCACGGTGTTGTGGAAAGGCCAGGCGGGTCCCGGAGCCCACGAGTCTTCTCCACCCACGCATTCCAGCCCGCGCACCGCTTCCTTGGCCAGGAGGTTGGGATAGGTATAAGAGTCGCCCGTCGGCTTGTTCACTCCGTGGAAGATGACCATCAGCTTCTCGCGGGCGGCATCGCGCAGGAGGGTTTCCATGAAGTCGACGGTGAAGAGGTTTTCCGTGCAGAAGAAGTCAACCTTCAGCCCCTTGACACCGATTTCCGCGCAGCGGTGCATGAAGTCCTTCCGCTCCTCCGGGTCGAGCAGACCGATGTCCGTGCGGTTGCCGGTGCGTGGCGATGAGGGCCTCCATACCCAGATGTTCACCCCTTTGTGGCGGGCATAATCCACCAATTCCGTCAGCATCTCCCACTTGTCGCGTCCGTGTGCATCCGGGTCGGTCTGCGGCCAAAGCTCCCAGCCGTCGTCCACCACCACCGATTCGATGCCCAGTTCGGCACATCCGTCCACATACTTCTTATGGTTGGCCAGGCTCAGGCGTTCGATGCCTCCCTCCGCGAGCCAGGTGAACACGGCCCGTCCCGGGCGTATCCAGTCGGTCTCGGCACCTTGCGGGAACAGGGCGGGGTCGGGCTGGTCGGCTACCTGCCGCAAGATGCCGTTGTTCACCAGTCCGTTCAAATCTTCTGCCAACATCAGTATGCGCCAGGGCGTCACCACCTCCGTTTCACCGTTGCGGGGTGCCACGAGCCAGGGCACATCCCTCACAGCCTCGTGTGCATACTGTCCCTGCGGCATGCCGGTGCTGGTTCCGCTCAGCAAATGCCCTTTGTTGTCCACGTAGCCAAACTGCACCAGTCCCTGCTCCCTGCCCAACAGCACGGCGCCGTGGAAGTGCGTGAGGTTGCCCTCGGTGATGGCTGCGTAGATGCCTTCCGGTGTCAGGAAGGTGGCTGGCGGTGCCAGCAGTTCGCCTTCTATCGCGTCGGTGGTCCGTTGCTGGTACTGTTGCAGCCAGCCATACTGGAAGGGTCCGCTGGCATACCACGTCTGCGTCTGTTCCGGGAATCGCATGCCCGTTTTCTCGCCATAGATGCAGATGGGTCCTTGGGCAGGGAGCCGGTAGCGCAGAGCCAGCCCATCGTCGAAGAGACGTACTTCGAGGCAGAACGTCGAGCGGTCGGCCTGCGTCACCTGGTAGACGATGTGCCGGCTGTCCAGCGTGTCTGCCGTGAGTGAGGCGACATCCTCGCCCCATGCCCGGTGGTCGACCACCATTCCCAAGGGCGACTCGCGCACGGTTTCCTTGCCGGCGTATTCCACCTCGTACACCAAGTCGCCGTTGCCGTTCAAGTGAATGTTCAACTGCGGAATGTCTCCCGTCGCCGCGTTTCCGGCACCGGAGGCGAGCAGGCATCCCATGGCTAATGATAAGAATCTGTTCGTGTAGTCCATGTCAGCATGTTGTTTTTAGGTTTTTCGTAAGGAGGGTTAACCATCCGGGAGCAAAATTAAGAAGATGTGGGGTAAGGTGCAAGTTGTGGGGGGATAAAATGCCCCTTCCCTCCTAAAAAGAAGAGAGCGGGGGGAAGGGGCTGCAGCCGAGACATCATATAGGCACTGCTGTCATTCTGTCCTAATATAGAGGAAGCGTGGTGCATCTGTATGCGGACCGTGCTTCTTCTATATAAGGGTCAGCTCTCTGCATTCAGCATGAACAGGGCGCCGCTTCCTCCCCAAAGTTCCACTTCATAATAAGTGAGTCCGTCGGTCTGTTCCACGGGGTTCAGCACCTCCCGTTGTCCGGTGTGCGGATTTATCCATGCGCACGATGCGGCTCCCGCTTCCTCCATGTCGATGGCAAAGCGTATTTTCTGGCTCAAGTCTTCGGCCGTTTGTACCGTCATCGAGGCCCATCCGTTGGTAATCATGAAGAACTTGTCTTCTCCCTCCCTGAAGAAGCCGGGGTCACCCTGTTCCTCTTCCGGGATGATGCCGAAGAATCCGAGGTAGAGGTCGGTTCCCTGTCCGGGTTCATCCGGTATTTCGGCAGATATGGTCTTGATGTAGGAGGCCGAGGGACTGAAGTCGCCGATGTTTCCGGGTTTCCCTTCGGTGTATTTGTCACTTCCCGCCACGTAGCGCACGTCGGTTGTCTTCAGGCGCACCAAGTAGTCGCCGATGTATTTGCTCTCGGTGTTGCACAAGTTCACCCAATCCATGTAGTGTGTGGGCTGGCCGGGCATACCGTTTTCGAGCAGCAGGGCCCATTGTGTCGGCGCGGTCTTGCCTCCGTAGCCGTCGCCCTGCAGATAGCGGAACCAGTTGATCCACTTTCCTCCCAAGGTCCACGTCAGGTAGTAATACAAGCGTAGCTGCGACTCTGTGGGGCGGTAGGTGCCTTCGTTGGCAAATCCTAAGATGTATTGCCCGAAAGCCAGGTAGTCCGACTTGTCTCCATTCCAGCCTTCGAGGGCCAGGTTGCGGTAAATCTGCAAATCCTCTGCCATGTCGCGGGCACCTATGTAGGTGGCCGGGTCGCTGGTGTGGAAGTAATACCAGTCATACGTGATAAGGTCTGGCTTTGCCTCTCGGATGTAGGTCCGCATGTTCGACTCGGTCCACTGTCCGATATACTGGTTGTTGTGTACCAGCACATCGGGGTAGAGACGCCTGGACAGGTCGTACCAAGCCTTCAGCTTGCCGACGAGTTCGTAGGAATAGGCTTCTTCGTCGCCAAAGCACACGGTGGTGAGTTTGTCAATGTGTGCCTTCTGTTCGTCAGACAGATACCCGTTACGCTGTTCGTAGTCCGTAGGCTCCACGTCCAGCTGGTCGCCGTGCGGTGCCTTGGCGATGGCCCACTGGCTTTCGGGGAACGATTCAAAATAAGAGGGGTTTATGAGCGGTGGACCGAAGAACGTGGGTCCCGTGAATCCGGTCAGCGCCCAGTCCGATGGCAGCATGTTGTAGGCCGGTTGTCCGGCTGCGCCGCCCAGTTCGTAATTGTCCGTAGCCACCCAGCACTGCAGTTGCAGCCCGTGCTTAATCAGCAGGCGGTTGGCTCGGAAAGGTTCTGCCACCACTTCTTCGATGGGGTTGTCTTCGCCAGAGTCTGGCGTAGCCGGTGTTTTTGATTCGCTGTCCGAGCAGCTTGCGACCAGCATCATACCGGCGATAAATATCCAGTTAGCTTTCATTGTTGTTCTGTTTTTCTGTTACCGATTTCCTTGGGTCTTGCTGTTGTATTGCTCCTGTCCTTGCAGCATATACTCCCACACGCCCTTCACCCAGCTTTGTACGCGCGTTTTTTCCTCGTCGGTCGTGGCCAGCCGGGTGGCTTCTTCGATGTAGCCGCGCAGTTCGTTCATTACTTCCGGTGTGCCCAGATACTTCCAGGCTATCTCTTCCGTCTGGTGGAACTGGGCCTCTTCGGTCTGCACGTTCTCCGGGTAATTTTCAGGTGTGCTGTAGACGTCCTCTATCTTGCGGTAGAAAGCCTGCATGGGTTCGGCCGCTTTGCCGAAGTAAGTGTTAAAGAACTCGTTCAGCAGCACGTCCGTGTCTTGCGTAGGGTCGTCCAGCAGTTTCATGGCCAAGTAGAAGTCCAGCTGCTCTCCGATGCCGCAGAAGAAGATTCCCTTCACCCCGTCGGCAGCATACATCCGCAACTGCTCGCCTGTCTTATGCGCATTGAATCCGGGGAATACGTTGAATCCGCCGATGGCTCCGCGCTCCGTGGGGAAGCACAGGTAGCTCCACAGGAAGATGTCGCGGCCGGACTGCTTGCTTTCTTCTATCCATTCTTTATACAACTGGGTCTCGTTGCGTTCCATGCCCGGCGCCCAATAATTGCGGGTATGCAGGCAAGGAGCCACAGAGATGTTGTCTTCCAGTTGGATGTCTTTGGGCCGGTAGGCGTAGACGTGGTAGGCCAGTGCGGCAATCTTCTTGTCTGAATCCGGCATCATCTTCTTCACTTCGCGTGCCACGTTGTTGACAAAGTTCCACAGGTAATGCGTGGCCGTTCCGCAGTTGAAGTGGCTGCCTCGTATGTTGTCTTTGTCCAAGGCCAGTTGTTTCTGGCACTCGTCGCACAGGCACCAGGTGGCGTTGTCCATAGGCACCAAGGCGAAGTAGTCGCCCAAGGCAATTTGTTCGCCCACTGTCCCTTTGCCCTGGAAGTAGTCGACGGCATCTTTGGCCACCTGCTTGATGAAGCCGGGGTTGGTGTAGCAGAACTGCCGTTCGTAGGCACTGCCTCCGCGGCCTTTGGCAAAGTACTCCGGGTGATAGCCCTCGAAGATTTCCGGGCGTTGCGGGTTCTTCTTCAGGAAGCGGTCCTGGTAAGCACCAAAGGCATGGTTGGCTGCCCAGCGCCGTCCGCCCATACGGAGGCGCCGTCTGAAGAGTTGCTGCATGTCGTCATTCGAGTCCATGTACTGGTCTTTCATCATCAGGTAGCCGAAAGACGGCGTACCGTAGCGGTATTTCACGGCCGGGGTGCGGCGGATGCTTTGTGCCTCCAGTTTCACCTTGTCCGTTTGGGGAATGCACACGTTTTGCGGGTGCGGTCCGTAGAAGCGGATGCCCAGAAAGCGTTCGGCAAAGTCATAGACCGCATAGCAGGTGCCTTGCGCATCGTACACCGAAGGCAGGGTAAGCGTGGCGGGTACATCATCCGAACCGGTGGCCCGGCGGTAGTTTATCTGTACACGGTCCGTGGCGGGTGAAAGGCCGTTATTGTCTCGTCCGCCGTCTTTCACATAGTCGGGGACCGATTCTTTGTCCTTACCGGCCAGCACGATGAAATCAGGCGTGATGTGTATCAGGTATTCTTGCTCGCCCAGGGGAGTTCCCTCCAATACGTCTGCTCCCGACCGCGGGATGAAGCTTTCGCCCAGGCAAATCAGGCGGCTGTCTTGCCCTGCCTGGTTGGGTGAAGTAATGATGGGCACCTGGATGCCTGTGGCCTGATGGATGAAGTACTGTAACTCGGTGCATGCCAAGGTTGTTACGGGATTCTGTACCGTGTCTGCCACGATGTATGTATGGGAATCTATGGTAAAATGATTGCCTGAACAAGCCGCTAATGCCAGCAAGGGCGACAGTAACAGGCCGGTTAAAAATCTTGTTTTCATTTGTCTGATTGATGGTAGTTCGGTTAAAAGGAAGTTCACTTTGCGTTCCCGCAGGTTGTCAGGAAGGCCGGGTGTATGCCCGTAAATCTCGCCGGATGCGGGGTATCAGCCCGGCCTCCTGACCTCTCTCTACATGCGGGTACCTAATGGAACGGTAAAAAATAGTAGCAGTCTGTAATTGTTGGCGTTTGGTTTACCAGCCCGCCCCTTGCGTGATGTACGGGTTAGCCGTCTGCTCGGTGAGCGGGATGGGCCACTGGTCATATTTGGGGAATGTGCAGTTGCGCGTTTCCACCTGTACGTATGCATTGGTATTGGGGTTCCAGGCACCTAAGACGGGTCCGGTCATTACCTCGTTGCCAATATCCCAGCGGCGGATGTCCCAATAGCGTTTACCTTCGAAGGCCAGCTCCACCCGGCGTTCGCGGCGGTACAATTCACGCACTTTCTCCTGTGTGTTATACACGGTTTTGTCCATGTTGGGCATGCCGGCACGGTTGCGTATCAGGTTGATGTAGGTCTCTACATCGGGATTCTGCCAGTCGCCGCTTTCCACTAAGCATTCCACATAGTCCAGCAGAACTTCCGCATAACGGTAGAGCGGGAAGTACAAGCTTCCGCCAGAACCGTTCGGGCGGTCCTGTTCGTCCAGGAATTTCTTGGCCCAGTAGCCAGTGCGTGAATAGCCGATGGCACCGGGATATTCTACCACGCCTTCGCCAAACGGGTTGTACGAATAGTCTTGGAACGATGTGTTGTCGCCCGGCACCACGATGGTGGCATACAAGCGCGGGTCGCGCGGTTTGTACAACGGCGAATGCTCGTAGTTGGTACGTTCGTCGGCAGGCAGGTCTGCCAAGGGCACACCGTCGATGGTCTCATATTCATCCACCAGTGACTTCAGCACGCTGGCTGCTCCTTGTCCGCTCAGGTTCTGAGGAGCATGGCGGAACCATATTTCCGAACAGCCACTGTTACGATACATGATTCGTTCCCGGTTGTCCTGTCCCACGTAGCGGAACATGTCGCGGTAGTTCTTGCCCGGATCGTCATCGGTAGATTCCGAATAATACAGTTCAAACTCGCCGGAATCTATCAGTTGCTTGGCGCAATCGCGGGCAATGTCATATTGGTGGAACTGCAGGTTGAGGTCCATTTTCAGCGTCAGGACGTAGGCTTTGCACATACGTCCGCGACGGTCGCGGTCCCAGAGGAAGGGGAAGACGGCATCGTCTGTGATGCTCAGCAGATGGTCGAATTCACCATTCAGCCAGTTCAGGCATTCCTGAGCCGGGGTGCGTGCCTGATAGATGTCTTCTCCGTCCAGTACCCTGTCGGCAATGGGTATGCCTTCGTTCAGGCCATAATACAGCAACAGTTGCATGTGGTACCACGCGCGGTAGGTCAGGGCTTCGGCGCGCATTCTCTCGCGTTCGGCCTCATCCGTGAAGTAGGCTTGGTCGATGTGGTCCAGCAGACGGTTGCAGCGACGTATCCAAATGTAATATTGTGTCCACACATCGTTGTTGAACCCGCCCGTTGTTGTGGTAAGCGAGCCGTTACCGATGTTGACAATCTCTCCTTTGAAGTTTCCGCTCCAATACATATTGTCGGTCATGCCTTCCATGTGTACCCATGAAAGATAGGGCGATGTATAATGGTGGGTGCCCTGCGGCCAGTACTGGCAGGTACCCAATGCAGCCGAAATTTCGTTGGTGGTTCCCCAGAAATCGTCATCAGTCACGCCCGTAGGATGGTCGCGGGTCAGGAAGTCTTCGCAACTGCAAAACATCAGCGACAGGGCCAATACGGGCAACGCTCTCTTGTTGAAAATGCTATTCAGTTTCATAATGGTATTGTCTATAATTAGAAGTTCAGATTAACACCGAAGGAATAGGTCTTTACCAGCGGATAGGCGCCCAACTGGCCGCGGCTTTCCGGGTCTACCAGTCCTTCCTTGGCAAAGGTGAAGGGATTCTGTGCATTCAGATACACGCGGATGCTGGAAATGCCCCAGCGTTTCAAGCCCATCTGGTCGAAAGTGTAGGCCAGTTGTATGTACTTCACACGGCAGTAGCTGGCGTCGAATTTCCAGTAGTCGGATTGCAGGGCATTGTTGCCGTAGGTGGCATTCGGGGCCAGGCGCGGATAGCGGGCGTCGGGATTCTCCGGTGTCCAGTAATCGGTCTGCACGGCCAGCGGCGTGAAACCGTCGCCTGTGATGTCCAGACCATACGAGTAGGGCTGTCCGTAGTAAGCTTCCACGCCTTGCACACCTTGGAACAGGACTTCCAGTTCCCACTTCTTCCAGTTCAGCGTGAGGTTGGCAAAGTAGTTCAGCTTGGGCTGGTCATTGCCGCGGATGACGCGGTCGTCTGCCGAAATCGTGCCATCGTTGTTGGTATCCAGGTAGTGGATGTCGCCCGGCTGCTGGCCGTCGAAAATCACCACGCCTTCATTGGGCACCCAGTTGCCGTCGGCATCTTTCGTGAAGTCGCTTTCCTGCAACAATCCGTCCGTAGGATATACAAAGTAGCTGCTCAGTGCATAGCCCTCTTTGTTGATGGTGCTGCCGTTGTCATACGGTCCGCCGAAGAGTTCCAGAATCTTGTTCTTGTTCTGGCTCACACCACCGTGAAGGTTGAAGCCGAAGTCGCGGGTCACTTGCTTGTTCCAGTTGAGGTCGATTTCCCAACCACGGTTGCGCAGGCGGCCGGAGTTGAGCAGTACGGTTGAAGTACCGCCGATGTAGGAGATAGGCGGCTCGAGAATCAGGTCTTTCGTCAGCTTGTTGTAGTAGTCGATGGTGATGTCCAGTTCGTTGAACAGGCGGATGTCGGCACCGATGTTGGCCATTTGCACGGTTTCCCACGTCAGGTTGGGGTTACCGAAGTAAGTCTCCGTACCATCGCTGGCACTAATCAGGTTCTGGTATTGGTACAATCCGACGTTCTCATTACCCAGCATACCGAACGAGCCTCTAATCTTGAAGTTGTTGATGAACTTCAGGTTTTCCATGAACGATTCCTCGTGCAGGTTCCAGCCGGCACCAATGGAGGGGAATACGCCGAACTTGTGTCCTCTGCCGAAGCGGGAAGAACCGTCGCGGCGCACTGTGCCTTCCAGCAAGTAGCGTTCGTTGAACGTATAGTTGGCTTTGGCAAACATGGACACCATGGCCCACTGGTCCCAACTTCCGCTGTTGGTCAGTTCCTGGTTGTAGCCACCGATAGCGAACAGGCGGTGTTTGCCTTTCTCAAACGTATATTCAGCCGTTGCACCCAAGTAGTAGTAACTACTGCGGTTCATGCCGGCACTGCTGATGGCATCCCACGTCTGCAGGAAGGCATCTGTGTCATAATCGAAGAAGTTGTAGGAACGGCGTTTTTCGCTGGTGGCCGAACTGCTGATGCGGTACGAGAATTGCCCACGCAGTACCAGGTTGGGAATCACTTCCCAGCGCGGGGCGATGTTGATGCTGATGTTGTCTTCCAGCGCCTTGTACTCACCACCGTGTTGCAGCATGGCGGCCGGGTTGCGTTGTTCCGGGCGGTTACCGTAGAACACGATGTCGCTGCCTTCTTTCATCGGATAGACGGGAATGACGTTGGGTGGAGTCTGGTAAGTGTAATATAGTATATGATAGGCATGCTGGTCTGTGCGGTACATGGGCTCATAGCGCACCGTGCGATATGAGTTGAAGTCCATGTTGACCGAGAGGTTATCCAACAGGTTCACCGTTGTATTGGCACGGATGTTGAAACGGTTGGAACGTGCCTTTTCTATCAGACCTTCATTCTGCATATAGTTAGCTGTCAGGGCAAAACGCGCCAGGTTGCTACCGCCGGACACGCTTACCGAGTGGCTGTGGATCATGCCGTTCTTAAAGATGTAGTCCATCCAGTCGGTGTCGGGGTAATTGATGGGGTCGGTATGAGCCCGCGTGATATCAATCGTCTCCTGTGAATACGTGGGGTCACCTCCGATGTTCATGTTGGCTTCGTTGGCCATTTCCATGTAAGTGGCTGCATCGACGAATTTGGGCAGGTAAGTGGCTTGCTGGATGCCCACATAGCCGTTGTAGGACACCGATACCTTGCCCGGCACGCCGCGCTTGGTCTTTACCACGATGACACCGTTGGCGGCGCGGGCACCGTAGATGGCAGATGCGGCGGCGTCTTTCAATACCGTCACGCTCTCAATGGTGTTCGGGTCCAGCTGGTTCATGTCCATGGGGATACCGTCAACCAGCACCAGCGGGTCGTTGTTGGTCATGATGGATGAGATACCGCGGATTTTGATGGTGGCGGCATCGGCGCCAGGCAGACCGGAGCTTTGCGTCACTGTCAGACCGGTGATACCGCCCTGCAGCGATTGCGACAGCGAAGTGATAGGCTTGGTGGCTAAGTTCTTGGATACGTCCAAGGTAGATACGGCCGATACGGAGTTGACGCGTTTTTCTTCGGAGAAACCGGTGACGATGACTTCGTCCAGCAGTTCGTTGTCGGGTGTCAGGGCGACGGTCAGGTTGTTGATGGAACGGGAAACCACGTGTTCAAAATCCTGATAACCGATGAAGCTGAACACCAGCACATCGCCGCGTTTGGCTTTGACGCTGAAGTAGCCGTTGGCGTCGCTGATGACACCCAGGTTCGTGCCTTTGATGCGGATGCTTACGCCGGGCAGCGGATAAGGTGGTTCGGTGTTTTCCAGTACCTGTCCGGCAATTGTCCAGTTGCGTTTCTCGCCATCGTCGACAGCGGATGCTTCGGTTTTGCTGACGGCAATGTAGTCTTCAATTTGTTTGAACGAATAATCTTTGCCGAATACCGATTGCAGGGCAACCAGAATGTCGGATGTCTTGATGTTGACGGTTACTTTCCGGCTGGCGTCGACTACGTCGCTGCTATACACTATTTTTACGCCCGATTGTTCGGTGATGGCATCTAATACGCGCTCTAAGGGAGCATTCTCAAAAGATAATTGTAATTGATAATCTTGTTCAAAAATGGAGTTCGCTGCCTTTATTTGGGGTGAAATAAGCAATGAACTTGCTAATAAAATCAAAAAAGACAGTTGATTTAAGACTTTTTTTAAGCAGACAGAAGTCTTCTCTCTGTTTTTCTTCATAACTTTGAATACTTTTCAGGTTTAAATTTAAGAGTTTCACTCACTAAATCTGTTGACTGGAGATTGGTATCTGGTACATACCTGTCTCCTTTTTTTATTCTCTCACGGTATTTCTTTTTCTGGTCATTCCACCTCCTTGCTTGTTGGTTCTACACTGATTGTTATCTGGTCTCCGGTTCGTTTCAGCTTGACATCGGACGTGTAGCTGAGCAGTTCGAGCAATTGCTGCAGACTGATGCTGCGGTCGACGGTGCAGGAAAAACGTTTATCTTTCAGTCGCTGGTCTTCGTATTGCACACGGAAGTCATACCAGTGGCTTAGCTTTGTCAGTATCTCATCCAAGGTGGCATCTTTGAATATATACTCTCCCCTCGTCCACGATGTAAACATCTGGGTTTGTACGGTCCTGATGTCCGATTGGCGGCTTTCCCTGTGGTAGGTGAGCTGTTCGGAGGGTGATATTCTGAATTCTTCGCCCTTGCCGGTCTGTACGGCCACTGCTCCTTCGGCCAGCGTCACGCAGATGTTGGCTTCGTTGTCGTAGGCCGATACGTTGAACGAGGTGCCCAGCACTTCGACATCCAGTCCGCCGGTTTTCACCCGGAAAGGTTTATCGGGATTCTTGGCTACTTCAAAGTAAGCCTCGCCTTTCAGTTTCACTTCCCTCTCTCCGCCTTGGAAAGTGGTGGGGTAGGACAGCTCCGATTCGGCATTCAGCCAGATGTGTGTGCCGTCGGACAGAGTCAGTTCGTAGGCGTTGCCTTTGGGGATAATCAGGTGGTTCCATCTGACCGGTTCGTTGTCTGCTGTTTTCTCGTCCGACCGGTAACACAGCTGGTTTTGCAGGTTGTTGTGGATGGTCGCTTTTCCTGTGCTGATGGAGAAACTGTCTTCGCGCAGGTCGATGGTCGTTCCGTTGTCCAGCAGCAGGGTAGGGCGTTCGTAGGCCATGTGCGACGGTTTGGCAGGCTCGGAAGACGGTTGCCCGATGAAGTAGGCGGCCAGACACACGAGGGCTATCATGGCTGCATAGCCCATCCACTGCCGCACGATGCTCCGTTGTTTCTTGGCTATGGTTTGCCGGCGCACTTTCTGCCAGGCTTTCTCCACGTCGTACTGTCTGTGGTCTTTCCGGGGGGAGACGTTGGCCAGTCGGTAGAGCTTTTCCATCTCGCCGAACTCCCGTCGGTGGGCTTCCGACTCCGACAGCCAGTTTTGCAGGCGTCGGCGCTCTTCTTCCGTGGCTTCTCCGGTGAGCACGGCTAAGATAATCGAGTATATAGGGTCTGTAAATGATTCCATGTTTTTTCTTGCTTTTATTTATAAGACAACCGGCCTGCCCGAAATGGGTAGGGTAAAAAAGACTTTTTTTTGAAAAAATTTTCTGCGGGCGGGGTGTTCCCCCTCTCTTTTCTTCCGTTTCAGAACAGTTGTGCAAGTACGAACGCCACGGGGGGCATTAACCGGAGCAGGTCCTTCAGCTCTTCGTGCATCAGGCGGAACGCTTCTCCCAAATGATACTTGACGGTGTTGACCGAGATACCCGCGATGTCGGCTATTTCCTTGTATTTCATATTCTTCAGGCATCTCAGCAGAAACACACGCTTGCATTGGGGCGGCAGGCGGTGCAGGGCAGCCTGGATGCGCTCTTTGTGGGGAAAATCGTCACGCTCCTGTTGCATTTCCTTCCATTCTTCGAGAAACAGGGCGAGGAAATTTTCTTTGGACAGTTCGGCCTTGTAGTAGTTCAGGCAGCGGTTGTGGATGGCGCGTTGGGCGTATGACTGGAAGTGGTGTACGTTGGCAGACAGCGTTTTGTTCTCCCAAATTGTTACGAAGAATCCCTGCACGATGTCTTCGACTATTTGGGGGTCGGATACATAATGGGCGGCATACTGGCATAGGTCCTGGTAATGTGTCCGGAATAAATGTTCAAAAATCTGTTCTTCCGTCATAAGTCTTTGTTGCTCCGCAACCCCTGCCGCTCCTTTTATTGGGAGGTCGGGAGTGCAGATGGGGTGGATTAGAATAAGGGTTCCCTGATGGTCCGAGGGAAGTCGGTCTGTTTATTTTTTTGGCACAAAATTACAGAAAATTTCCATTTATGGGCAAAAGACTGGTAATTTTTATGAAATCATCCGAATTCAGTTTCCCTTTGGCGTGCATATACCTTCGCTGTCCGTCCCAGATACCGTTGCTCCGTGCTTCGTATACCGTTGCCGTTCCCTCCCCCCAGGCTGTCCGAAAACCTATCAGCTGCTATCATTCTGTCATGGCGAGCGAAGTCGAGCCATCTCACTAAATCTACAGGAACGTGTCTTGAGATCCCTCGACTGCGCTCCCTTAGAATGATAGTGTCGGAAGAGTTCTCGGACAATCTCCCCCGCTGCCCGCCGCCGTTGAAAACGGCCTTTCCGGCCCTGCTCAGGCGCCTCATGGTGGCTTGGGAGGATTTTGACAAAGAAATGCGCGATTTATGCAAAATCTCTTGGATATTGTTTCCCTTTTTATTAATTTTGCTACCGACATCTTATGTGGACTAAAAGCGTTTTTAAATAGAGAAAATATGAAACATTTGAGTCTTTTACCGGCAATTGCCCTCATGTTGCTTTCGTGTTCTGCAGAAAACGAGGAGATAATTGCTCAGCAGGTTCAGGCTTTATCGTCTGTATATGTCACTGTGCCTGATACCAGTGATGCAGTTACCATGGAAACTGTAGAACGGGTAGCCGCTAACTTCGGAAATAAACTCGTTGAAACGAAAGCGACGGGTGAGAAAAGCATTGAATCTGTCTTGACCATTCGGTCAGAGGCAGATGTTCCCCAACTCTATGTGGTTAACTACAGTAATAACGCCGGTTTCATGGTTATTTCTGCCACTAAAGACTATGAACCCGTGCTTGCTTATTCCGATCAGGGCACTTTTGATGTTACGGCGGCTGAGAATAGTGGACTTTCAGTCTGGCTGGACGAACAGAAGTATAATATTGATAAGGCAAGCAGTTTCCCGGATAGTTTGAAGCTCAAATTCCGGTCAAGGTGGATGGAATATACCGATGCTAAGAAAGAGATGCCTCAAACTCGTGCATATAGTGATGTTATAAATTTGGTTAGCAGCCAATATAATCAATGGATAGCAGAAGGATATACCGTATATTTCCTATCCGATTATAAGAATACGGATGAATTCAAAGCTTTGCCTTCGGATGTTCAGGATAAGTTCTTGACATTGCCTTTAGGATATGCCAATCCTAATTATGGGGGGAGAGATGCGGTTACTTTTGTCTTATGTAAGACCACAACTACTGTAGAGGAAGTTCTTCCTTTGACGAAGACTACATGGGATCAAATAGGTGGTTATAATGAATGTGTGCCTAATCGAGAAGAATTAGGCTGTGCTACAGTTGCGGTTGGGCAGATCATGCGTTATCATGAATATCCTGCGTACTATCCATGGGATGATATGCCTAATACAGAGCCAGAAACTGTAACGTCACAGTTCCTTGTGGAAGTTGGCAGGGCTCTCGGGATTGATTATGAACATGGCGATTCCGGTGCTAATATCAATGAAATGCTTGCTGTATTGAAGAATTTTGGATATTCTCAATCTCGGCAAGTCGGGCATGATGCATCAGTTGTGGAAGATAACTTGAAAAATAATCTTCCTGTATTGATGACTGGGTTTGACCAAGCAGGACATGGTTGGGTTTGTGATGGATTTAGATCTACATATACTGGACCAAAACAGTTATTACTGATGACGCTTGAAGATTGTCCACCTGAATATGAACCCACTAAATTTTTAAATCTTTATTCATATAGTTTAGGTCATGGCGTTGCATCATCAAGGTACCACATGAACTGGGGATGGGGTGGTATTAGTAATGGTTACTTTTTCGATGATAATTTAACCACGGATCTGGGTGATGGTACATTAGTGAATTATGTTAATGATAGAAAAGATATTGTTGATATATATCCTAATAATTAAAGTAATGGCTTGTTAGCCGGATTCTTTCTTGAGAAAGAGTAATATGAATGTAGGTCAGATTTGTAACTATTAGTGTAAACAGTAATGATGGTTTAATTTCTTAAATGCAATAATGATGAAGACAAAACTTTCCTTTTTAGCTGCGTGCAGTTTCATGCTCTGCACTTTGTTCCTTGTGGCGTGCGATAACGGGGAAGAGGCATTGACCATTTGGGATTATTCCCCGGTGGTGTGTTATGTGGCCGTGGAGGATGCTGAAGGCCATGACCTGCTCGATCCGCAGACCGAGGGCAATATCCTTGGTCAGGACATCAAGGCAGACTTCATGGGCGACACGTATGAACTGAATGCCGAGGTCGTGCAGACCCGTTATTATCTGGCGAGATTCACCGGACTGCAGTTGGTGTACGGAGGTGACGAAGAGCGTTACTATCTGCGCTTCGGTGAACTGGCGGGCGAGAACACCTACGAGAACGAACCGCTCACGTTGCACTGGGGTGATGGAAGTACGGATGTAATCACCGTGTACAACCGCCTGCTCATCCATGCGCAGGATGACCACGAAATTGTGCGCCGCTTCTCCCTCAACCAAGGACCGGAGCAGGAGAGTGATTTGCTCACCGTGACCCGTGCGGCGGGAGATACGCCCGTGCTGAACGGTGCGCCGTGGCAGTTGGACGATGTAAGCCCGGTGGTCGATGCCACGCTTGCCGATGAGATAACCGATTCTCTCGCCAAGTTGCCTTTCGGGGCCGGAACGGGTTTCAGACTCGAATTTCCCGACGGTCGGATAGAGGCGGGGCAGACCGGCACGCTGGCCATCACTTCGCCGGACGGAACGTCCGTGCAGTCGGAAATGACCGTGAAGCAGGTGCTCAGCGAAGAGAATTTCAATTTCTACCGTCAGGCATCAGACGAACAAAAGGCGGTGTACGAGGACTATGAGATTCCTTATTTCTATTTCTACATGCTTTGTGAAACGTCGTTCGGCGAAGCGGACGATGCGTCCCGCACCTACCATGTGTTTGCCGTGCGCACGGATGCCGAACCCTACTATGAATTGTGGCTATGCGAAGATCTGACCGCAAGCTTCCAGGCCTTGTATCCCGACGAAACCGTGAACCGGGCAGGGCGGCTGCTGAAAGGACAGCTTTTATTGGCAGAATAAGGTCTGTTTAAATTCTCATATTGGCGCAGGGGTGGGGCGTGGTGACGGGAATGTTTCCCCGCACGCTCCCTCCGATGCCGATATTTTCGGACTGTACGGGACGGACTATGTGGAGGTGGAATCCCGTTCGGGGTGTCTTGTGCCCCAATTGTCATTTCAGCCTGCTGGTGTGCTACCTCTGTCATAGTGTAGGCAATCGTATGTGCTGTGTATCTTTAAAGCAGGCTGAGTAATCAATCGGATTTTACTCAGACATGGGCTTATCCCGGCGAGACCGTGAACCGGAGGACTGTTGTCCTGCGTGCCGGCCCGGCATCCCTTGTCTGACGGGTGAAATGCGAAATTCTTCGTTCTTCGTTCTTCATTCTTCATTATAATCCGTATCTTTGTGGCGCATAACTCAACGCAGAGACAGATTATGACGATTAAAGAATTTTTCTCCTTCCGCGCCAACCGCTTTTTCTGGCTCAACCTGCTGGCCATGCCCGTCGTGCTGACCATCCTGGTGATAGCTACCCTCAGGTGGCTGGACGCTTATACGCACCACGGCGAAGCGGTGACGGTGCCCGACGTGAAACACAAACCCGTGGCCGAGGCGCAGAAAATACTCGCGGCAGACGGACTGCAAAGCGTGGTGGCAGACTCGACCTACGTCAAGACGCTCCCGCCGGGCTGTGTGCTCGAATACCGGCCCGCCGTCAACCAGCGCGTGAAGCGCGGACGAATCGTCTACCTGACCGTCAACACCAGCAACGTGCCCTTGGTGGAACTGCCCGACGTGGCCGACAACAGCTCTCTGCGAGAGGCTGAAGCACGGCTCCTGGCTGCCGGATTCAAACTGATGCCCAACGATACCGTGCCCGGCGAGAAAGACTGGGTGTATGGCGTGAAGTGCGAAGGACGAGTGCTCGACTTCAAGGAGAAGGTGCCGCAGGGTGCCTATCTGACCATCGTCGTGGGCGACGGATTGGAACATACCGAAATCATGCCCGAGACCTTGGCAACCGACTCTATGGGCTTGCAACGACAGCAACAGACGACGGGGGCGGCCGATGAGTCGTGGTTCTGACGGGTGGAGTGAAGAACGAAGAAAGAAAAAATGATGGAGGAAGAATTAGCCGGCCGACAGGACGAACTGACGGACGATGAACTGGACGAACTGGAGCCTGCCGCCGCAGGCGACGGAACGCAACTCTACGAACACTTCCGCGTGGTGGTGGACAAGGGGCAGGAGATGGTGCGTGTAGACAAATATCTCTTCGACCGTATCACCAACGCCTCGCGCAACCGCATACAGAAGGCTGCCGACGCGGGGTTTGTCCTGGCCAACGGACGGCCCGTGAAGTGCAGCTACAAGGTGAAGCCGCTCGATGTCATCACACTCTCGATGGACCGGCCGCCTTACGACAACGACATTATCCCCGAAGACATTCCGCTTGAGGTGGTCTACGAAGACGACGACTTGCTCGTGGTCAATAAACCGGCGGGGCTCGTGGTGCATCCCGGACATGGAAACTGGCACGGCACGCTGGTCAACGCCATCGCCTGGCACCTGAAGGACAACCCCCGCTACGATGCCAACGACCCTCACGTGGGACTCGTACACCGCATCGACAAGGATACGTCCGGACTGCTCGTCGTGGCAAAAACACCCGACGCCAAGACTTGCCTCGGCAACCAATTCCTGCACAAAACTACCCGGCGACGCTACCGTGCCTTGGTGTGGGGCATCGTAGAGCAAGACGAAGGAACCATCTGCGCCAACATCGGACGAGACCCGAAGGACCGCATGCTGATGACCGTCCTGCCCGAAGGAGAGGGACGGCATGCCGTCACACACTACCGCGTGATGGAACGGCTGGGCTACGTCACCTTGGTGGAGTGTGTGCTCGAAACAGGACGCACGCACCAGATTCGCGTACACATGAAACACATCGGACACACTCTCTTCAACGATTCACGCTACGGGGGCCACGAAATCCTGAGGGGCACCCGTTTCGCCAAATATAAACAGTTTGTCAACAACTGCTTCGACATCTGTCCGCGGCAGGCACTGCATGCCATGACGCTGGGATTCAAACACCCCGTCACGGGCGAGGAGATGGACTTCACCTGTCCCGTTCCTCCCGACATGACTGCCTTGGTCGACAAATGGCGAGGCTATATCAGTAACAGAGATTCAGTATGAAACGTACGATTGCTATTGTGGCCGGAGGAGACACCTCCGAGTATGAAGTTTCCCTGCGCAGCGCGCAAGGTATCGAATCCTTTCTCGACAAGGACAGGTACATCTCTTATATCGTCGTGATGCACGGCACCGACTGGCACGTGCAACTGCCGGGAGGCGGCACAACGCCTGTCGACCGCAACGACTTCAGCTTCACGCTGGCAGGAGAAAAGACGCGGTTCGATTATGCCTACATCACCATCCACGGCACGCCCGGCGAAGACGGACGGCTGCAGGGCTATTTCGACATGCTCCGCCTGCCTTACTCCGGCTGCGGAGTGATGGCTTCGGCCCTCACCTACAACAAGTTTGTCTGCAACCAGTATCTCAAGGGGTTCGGCGTGCGCATCGCCGAATCGCTGCTCCTGCGCCGCGGACAGGGCATCGCCGACGAGGACGTGGTGCAGAAAATCGGACTGCCCTGCTTCGTCAAACCCAACCTGGGAGGCTCCAGCTTCGGAGTAAGCCGGGTGAATACGCCCGCACAAATCCAACCGGCCATCGCCAAGGCTTTTGCCGAGGCTGATGAGGTGTTGGTAGAGGCGTTCCTGGACGGCACGGAGGTGACCTGCGGATGCTACAAGACCAAGCAGCATGCGGTGACTTTCCCCGTCACGGAGGTCGTCTCGCACCACGAGTATTTTGACTACGACGCGAAGTATTGCGGCGACTCCGACGAGATTACGCCTGCACGAATCCCCGATGAACTGAGCGAACGTGTGCAGAAACTCACCTCGGCCGTCTATGACATCGTGGGGGCCGCCGGACTGATACGCGTGGATTACATCATCACCGAGGGCTCTAAAATCAACCTGATTGACGTGAACACCACGCCCGGCATGACTGCCACCAGCTTCATACCACAGCAGGTGCGCGCCGCCGGACTGGACATCAGCGACGTGATGACCGACATCATCGAGCAGGGCTGACCGTAGCGTCGCCGACTACCACTGACCATTAACCATTAACCATCAATGAACATGTACGAAGAATTTGACGAAATCCGCCCTTATTACGACGAGGAACTGCCCGCCGTATTCGAAGAACTGATTGCCGACCCCGCCTTCCGTCATGTGCTGGAACTGGCCCTTCCCGGCGTGCCTTTCGACGTGCTGGCATCCAGGATGCGTATGTGCAAGAGCAAACTGCAATTCCAGGTAGATTTCTGCTATGATTTCCTGAAGAGAATCATACGGGAGGCTACGTTGGGAGTGACGCTCGACAATTCATCCTTGGCCGACGAGGGAAAGGCGTATACTTATGTGTCCAACCACCGCGACATCGTGCTCGACTCCGGATTCCTCTCGTTGATGCTGGTGGAAAAGGGGCTGAATACGGTCGAGATTGCCATCGGCGACAACCTGCTCATCTACCCCTGGATTAAGAAACTGGTGCGCATCAACAAGTCGTTCATCGTGCAGCGGGCGCTGACCATGCGACAGATGCTGGAGGCGTCGGCACGCATGTCGAGATACATGCACTATACCATCGGGCTCAAACACCAGTCTATCTGGATTGCACAGCGCGAAGGACGTGCCAAAGACTCCAACGACCGCACACAGGAGAGCATCCTCAAGATGTTTGCCATGGCGGGCGAAGGCGATGTCATCAGCCGGCTGAAGGAGATGAACATCGTGCCGCTGGCCATCTCTTACGAGTTTGACCCCTGCGACTATCTCAAGGCCAAGGAATTCCAGATGAAGCGCGATAACCCCGACTACAAGAAAACCACCGCCGACGACCTGCTGAACATGCAGACGGGACTGATGGGATGGAAGGGGCACGTACACTTCTGCACCGCACCTTGCCTCAATGAGCAGCTGGAACGCCTGGACCCCGCGCTGCCCAAACAGGAACTCTTCGCCCGCGTGGCAGGACTGATAGACCGGGGCATCTTTGCCAATTACCGACTCTATCCCAACAACTACGTGGCGGCCGACCTGCTGGAGGGGGGAAACCGATTCGCCGCGCATTATACGGCCGACGACCGCCAGCGGTTCACTGCTTACATTGACCGCCAGTTGGGGCGCATCGACCTGCCTGGCAAAGACGATGACTTCTTGCGCGGGAAACTTCTGGAGATGTATGCCAACCCCTTGCGTAACCAGTTAAGTTTGTGAAGATGAGAAAAATGCACGGCTCTTTGCGAAAACTCCTGATGCTGCCCGCGGCCTTGCTGCTCTGGGCGGCATGTAGCGACGACGACTACCACTATCCGTCGGTCAGCCTGGAGTATCTGACGGCTCGCAGCAACTCTGCCGGCACGCTGGAAACGGTGCTGACCGACGGGGGAGGGCTTTATGCGGTGCTCAACGAGGTGACCGCGCCCAACCGTGCCGCCGACTCTACCCTGCGCATCATTGCCAACTATGCCTGCGAGCTTGCCGACAACGGCGACACGACGGGCGTCCTGCTTTATTCGGCCAGCACGGTGGTGTCGCCCGTGCCCCAGCCTGCCGCAGCTTTTGCCGGAGGGGTGAAGACCGACCCCGCTTCGGTGCTGAGCATCTGGATGGGGCTGGACTACCTGAACGTGGTGCTGGAAATCAAGGGGACGGATGCGGCGCATGCCTTTCATTTCGTAGAAGACAAGGTGGAAGGCGGGGAGGAGGAGGCACACCGGGAGGTTGCGCTGACGCTTTACCACGATGCCGCCGACGACCCACCGTATTACACGCGCCGTGCTTATCTCTCCGTACCGCTCTGCTCCTATATTACAGACCAGACCGAATCGCTTACCGTCCGGTTCAGCCTGCAAAACGAGGAGGATGAGACGGAAACTTATACGTTCAATTACCTGCCCCGGCGGTAGCCGCAGGCAAGATACAAGCAGATTTTATTGAATTGAATATGAAAACCATTCTTACCGTGCTGGGGGCCGTCCTTGCCTTTCTGTGGGCCTGCCAGCAACAACCCGGCGGCTTTGAAACTCTCTCCGTCGACGACTTCCGGAGCCTGATAGACGACCCCTCCGTGCAGCGTCTCGATGTGCGCACTACCGCCGAATACACCGAAGGGCATATCCCCGGCAGTCTCAACATCAATGTGCTCGACAGCCAGTTTGCCCCGATGGCCGACTCGCTCTTGCAGAAAGACCGTCCCGTGGCTGTGTATTGCCGCAGCGGCAAGCGCAGCAAGAAGGCGGCAGAGGTGCTTACCCGGTCGGGCTACCGGGTGTACGAACTTGCCACCGGCTTCCAGGGCTGGCAGGCGGCAGGGGGCGACGTGGAGAAGTGAAAAAAGAAAGGACCAACCGTATGGGATAACGGTTGGTCCTTTCTGTACCCGGAGCGGGACTTGAACCCGCACAGCCATTACTGGCCAAAGGATTTTAAGTCCTTCGTGTCTACCATTCCACCATCCGGGCGGACCTTGTGAAGATGAGCGGCAAACGAGACTCGAACTCGCGACCCCGACCTTGGCAAGGTCGTGCTCTACCAACTGAGCTATTGCCGCAGGGCTTAAAGAACGGCTGCAAAGATAGGAAGTTTTCTGTTTACTGGCAACTATTTCTTTAAATAAATATGATGCCCGGCCTCGAAGAGGGGCGAAAGAAGGGGCGTCGGTCTGAAGAAAACGGGCAGGGAGAGCCTCCCCGCCGTCAAGATTTATCTGCCCAGCAAGGCTTTTTCGGCCTGCTCCATTCTCTCGAAGTGGAAGCCCTCGGTCACCTCGTGCATCAGAGCAGTGATGCGGTCGTTGCACAGGTTGCCGATGCTGCCCTCGTGCGTGTGGTGCACTTCCTTGACGGGCGTGAACTGTCCCGCCTCAATCTCCAGCCCCACTTTCTTGTAGGCATCGCGGAAAGGCATGCCTTCGCGTGCCAGGCGGTTGACTTCTTCGACGCTGAAAATCGGGTCGTAGCGGTGGTCGTCGAGGATGTGTTTGTTCACCTTGATTTCGTGCATGATGTAAGTAACCATCTGCAGGCAGTCCTTCAGTTCGTCGAAAGCAGGCAGGAATACCTCCTTGATGATTTGCAGGTCGCGGAAGTACCCCGATGGCAGGTTGTTGGCAATCATCATGATTTGCTGGGGCAGCGCCTGCAGTTTGTTGCACTTGGCCCTGGTCAGTTCGAACACGTCGGGGTTCTTCTTGTGCGGCATGATGCTGGAGCCGGTGGTGCAGTCGTCGGGCAGCTTCACGAAGCCGAAGTTCTGGCTGTTGAAGAGGCAGGCGTCGAACGCCAGTTTGGACAGCGTTCCGGCGATGGAAGCCAGTGCGAACGCCACGTTTCGTTCCATCTTGCCGCGTCCCATCTGTGCATAGACCACGTTGTAGTTCATGGAGTCGAAGCCCAGCAGTTCGGTAGTCATCGTGCGGTTGAGCGGGAACGACGAGCCATAGCCTGCCGCCGAACCCAGCGGGTTGCGGTTGCACAGACGGTAGGCAGCCTGCAGGAACATCATGTCGTCCACCAGGCTTTCGGCATACGCTCCGAACCACAAGCCGAACGACGAGGGCATGGCCACCTGCAAGTGCGTATATCCCGGCATGAGCACGTCCTTGTAGGCCTCGCTCTGCTGTATGAGCACGCCGAAGAGCTGCTGCACCGCCTCGGCTATGTCTTTGATTTGGGCACGTGTGAAGAGCTTGAGGTCGAGCAATACCTGGTCGTTGCGCGAGCGTCCGCTGTGTATTTTCTTGCCCACGTCGCCCAGTCGCCGGGTCAGCATCAGTTCCACCTGCGAGTGTACGTCTTCCACGCCGTCCTCGATGGTGAAACGTCCTTGTTCGGCTTCGGCGTAGATGAGCTTCATTTCCGCCAGCAGCCGTTGCAGTTCGTCGTTGGTGAGCAGTCCGATGCTTTCCAGCATGGTGATATGTGCCATAGAACCCAGCACGTCATATTTCGCCAGGTAGAGATCCATTTCGCGGTCGCGTCCCACGGTGAATCGTTCGATGTCTTTATTGATTTCGACGGATTTTTCCCAAAGTTTCAGAGCCACGTTGGTGTTGTTTTTAGAGGGGTTATCGGGTATGCGGGGTATGTAAGAGAGCTTGAAGCGGCAGAGTAAAGCCGGCGGTTCTGCCTTTGCGTGGCGAACAGTCGGCTTGTCTTCTGCTGTTTCTTTTTCTCTTTTTTCTTTCTTGTCTTATGAGTTATACGGGATCATCGCCAGCATGTCGGCCATTTTCTCCAGTCCTTCCTGCAATGGTTTCTGCACCATGGTCTTCATGAACGGGTTCAGTTCCATGCCGATGGTCAGTTTCATTTTGCACTCTGTGTCGCTGACGGGCAGAATCTGTATCCAGAGGTTGAAGGGCAGTGGCGAGGACGTGGTTCCGAACTTGATGCATTTCTCCGGTTCACGTTCCACAATCTGCAGGGTGACGGTTCCGGCGGGAGGTACGTCCATGCTGAGCGTATCTGCGTCGAAAGTGAGGTTTTTCACCTTGTCTTCCGGCAGTCGGTCTTTGATTTGTGCCAGATTATTGAGGTCGGACAATTTGGCGTATACAGCCGCCTGTGTGGCTGCTACGTGCTTGATGCTGCTTTCAAACTTCGTCATTCGTTCGTTGTTTATTTGGCAGCGTCCCAGTGTGCAGGGTCTTTGCGCCATTCGTTCAGCGTTTCGATGTCCTGTTCTTCGATGTATCCGGTGCGTAGTGCCACATCCATCACGGCCTCGTAGTTGGTGAGCGTCACCAGTGATACTTTGGCGTCTTTGAATGCTTTTTCGGCCACGGGGAATCCGTAGGTATAGGCTGCCACCATGCCGATGACTTCGCAGCCGTCGCGTCGGATGGCGTCAACGGCTTTCAGGCTGCTTCCTCCGGTCGAGATAAGGTCTTCTACCACTACGACCTTCATGCCCGGTCGCAGTTCGCCTTCAATGAGGTTTTCCAGCCCGTGGTCTTTCGGGGTGGAGCGCACATAGACAAAAGGCAGATTCAATGCGTCGGCTACCAAAGCGCCTTGTGGAATGGCTCCGGTGGCTACGCCGGCAATGGCGTCGGCCTGTCCGAAGCGTTCGAGAATCAGCCGTGTGATTTCCGTTTTCACGAAGCTGCGCAGCGACGGATAGGACAGTGTCTTGCGGTTGTCGCAATAGAAAGGCGACTTCCAGCCGGACGCCCACGTGAAAGGATTGGCCGGTTGAATCTTAATCGCTTTGATTTTCAGTAGCTTTTCAGCAAACAGTCTTTCTAAGGTTTTCATTGTTAATCTGTGCTTATGTGATTAATCCACTGCAAATGTACGTAATCAGAATGAGAAAAGGAAGAGATATGCCTATTTTTTACTTTGTTTCTTCATTTTCCTCCGGCAGGTCGATGCACTGTCGGATGTCATCTGCCGCGAAGCCCCGGCTGAGTGCGAAGCGCATCAGTTTTCCGTTGCGTTCGTAGTCGTTTTCAGCGCGTATGCTTTTGCGTTTGGCTTCGAGCAGGGCGCGCAGGGTGGCGAGGTAGTCGTCGGCATCGATGGCGTTGAGCAGGGGCCGGTAGATGTATGGGTCCAGTCTTTTTTGCTGCAGGGCCATGTCTATTTTCTGTTTTCCCCACTTGTCGAGCCGGAATTTGTCGTTGATGAAGGCGCGGCAGTATCGGCTTTCGTCGATGAATTTCTCCTGCTCCAGCCGGTCGGCAATGCGGTCGGCCACGTCGTAGGGCACGTTGCGTTTCACCAGTTTTTCGGTCACTTCCGAGCGGCAGTGTTCGCCGGCGGCGCACCAGGTCTGCATGCGTTTCAGTTCTTCGTTCTCGTTTATCTCGTTCATCTTTACTATGATTATGGTGAGCAAAATCAAGTGTTCCGGCCAGTTTTTCCCCGTCCGGCCGTGTGTATGGAGGCTGGGGGTTGCTGTCAGGCCAGGGGGTTGCGTCCTGTGACGAACCTTTCGTTGCCGCTCAGGTCGCGGGTGGAGCTTACCTCCGTGTATCCCTGTTGCAGGAGTAGCGCCACCGTTTCTTGTGCGAAGGCGCGGTTAATCTCGAAAGCCATCCGTCCGCCGGGCACCAGCAGTTTCCGTCCTATCCGTCCGATGTGGCGGTAGAATCGCAGCGGGTCGTTGTCGGGCACGAAGAGCGCCCTTTCCGGTTCATACAGCAGCACGTTGGGTTGCATGTCGTTGCGTTCGTTTTCGGTCACGTAGGGCGGGTTGCTGACGATGAGGTCGAACCTTCCTTCCGTGTCCTCCTCCGGTTCATACGCCAGGACGTCCTGTTGCCGGAAGCAGACGTGCGCTCCGAGTCGTCGGCAGTTGTCTCGTGCCGTGTCCAGCGCTTCGTCTGCGATGTCCCATGCTTCCACCTGTGCGCCGGGCACCTCCAGCGCCAGGGTCACGGCGATGCATCCGCTGCCCGTTCCCACGTCGAGGATGCGTGCTCCGGGGGGTGTTGTCTGCACGAGGCGTTCCACCAGTTCCTCCGTTTCCGGTCGTGGAATCAGCACGCCCCGTTTCACGCCGAAGTCCCGTCCGGCAAACCTTGCCTTCCCTTCGATGTATTGCATCGGCTCGTAGTCCAGCAGGCGTTGTGCCAGTTCGTGGGCCCGTTGCGCCTGTCGGGGGTCGTCGGGGAGCGGTTCGTTCAGCACATAGTCTGTGGGGCGCTGTCCCAGCAGTTCGCAGCACACGATGCGTGCCAAGGCGGCTGCTTCCCGTTCATCGTATTTGGTTTTCAGCAGTTTGCGCCATTCGGCGGGAGTCTGTGGCATGGGATTTATTTTTTTTGCGGGCGCAAAGATAGAGATTTATTTTGTGTGTCGCAGCAAGGTGGCAAGTTTTTTTTGCGTGCTGTCGGTCGGGTGTGAAAGGAGACGGTAGGGGGACGGCGCCTGGTAAGATGTCGGTCTTTTGGCGTGCGCCTGTCCCCCGTTCCGTTCCGAAGGTTTACAGATTCATGGCCTGGGCGCCCAGTGCCCCGGCGATGGCCGAGAGCAGAGCGATGACTACTTTCAATATTTTGTCCCAGAGGGCTTTCCGCCCGTTGCCTTTTTCAGAAGTTTGTGTGTTCATTTCATTATTCTTTGCTTGCATGAGTCGTGTTTCATTTTGTAATGTTCTTATTTTGACCACAAACGGACATCTGCCCGTATGTTTCGTGTTGAAATCTTTCTTTCCGTTCCGTCCGGTGGTCGGAGGGTGGATGCCGTCTGTGGTCCGTGCGTTGCCGGAGGTTTATCCCAAGGCTCCTCCTCCACCGTCTTCTTCCTCCTCCTCGCTGTCATCGGGCAGGGTGGGAATATCCTCGCCCTGGATTTGGTCGAAGCGTACACACTTGGCTCCGTCCACCAGCGAGCGGGTGCTTCGTGTGCCGTCGGTGTTGCGCCGGCAGGCGGGGAGGAACCTCACCATCAGCTGCGCCAGGCTGGCGCTGACGTCGGTTGCGTTTTCCACGCCCCCTCCGGTTGTCTTCAGGGCATAGCGGAAGGAGCCGAACCCGTCGAGGGTGACACTTTCCGACGACTGCAAGTGGCGGGTCACCACGGTGATGAGGTTGTCGATGACGTTTTTCACATCGCCCGACGTGAGCGAAGAGAGTTCGGCAATCTCGCGTGCCACGGTGTTGGTGTCGACGTTGCCCGTGAGTTTGACGCGCGGATAGAACAGTTTTTTGCCCGAACGGTTGGCAATGGTCGACTGACAAGGTTTGTAAATTACTGGCATAATTGTTTTGTGTTAAATGGTTGATAATCGTTTTAATTGTGTTTTGTGTTAAGCTTAACGACGCTGCAAAGGTAATGCTTTCTGCAAACTTTCCCCCGGATTTTGGGGTGTTTTGTACCACAAAATGCATCTGCCCCTTTTTCCGGTGTCATTTCACGCAGAGACTCAGCAAGTAACGCGACGGTTGCCGGATTTTGCCGTGGCTTTCGCGCAGCACGCCGAACCCCCTCCACACGGGATGCCCGATGACGCCGTAGTTGCTCTTCAGGATGATGGCATACTGCTCCTTGGGCGGTATCCGGTGCTGCAGGAAGTTGATTTTCAGCCCTTCCAGGTTGCGCGGCAGTCCGTCGTCGGGCGGTTGCAGGGCGTCGATGTCCTGCTGCGTCCATTCGCGGGCCTTCTGTTTGGCGGCCGGTTTTCCGTTCGTCCTTTCCCCAGCCCCGGCATCCACCTCCGCAGGCCTCCAGCCTGCGCCTTCGGTTTCCCCGTCGCCGGGGGAACCTTTGAGGAGAGGGTTTTCTTCGTGTCGTGTCGTGTTGTGTCGTGTAGTGTGTGTACTTTGGGGCGTCAAATCGCGTTTTTTAGCGTTATCTTCCGCCTTTTGGGTTGTTCCCGGCACCTTTTGCGTGTTTCCCGGCACCTTTTCCGGGCAGGTTTCCGTGGGTTCTGTCCCCTCGTTTTCGCCGTCCTCCTTCCGTCTGGGCAGTCCGGACCGTTGTCCGTCGGGCGTCTTGGGTTCGGGCATGTCGCGGCAGCAGAGGGCCTCGTCGTCGTCGGTCAGCAGGTTGAACCGCGGGTCGATGCTCTTGTTGATGCGTTTGCGGGTGGCATAGATAAATTCGCTTTGGATGCCCGACGAGGTGAGTATGCCATATTGGCTGTACAGTCCGGCGTCGAACAGTCCGTTTTCGATGGCGGTTTCCAGAATCCGCTTCACGTCTTCGGGCTCCAGACGGAAGAACAGGTCGGCGAGGTCGTCGAAGAGCCTGGGCCCGGCCTCCACGTAATAGCCGTCGCCGGCATAGATGGCAGCGTATGTCTCCATGAGCACGGCGATGGCGGCTTCTCCTTCACGTTTCATGACGCGTCTCACGGCGCGGCTGTGCAGGTAGTCGGTATGTATGGTAAAAAAATCTATTCCTTGTCTTTTTAGTTTGGGCATAATAATGTATGGTTTGTGGGTTAAGCAATCTTTCGTTTTGTGTTTCCTTACAGTTCTTCTTTATACAACATTTTGATTTTCCATCCTGTTTCGAGGTAGAATTCGTTTTCGTGTTGTTTGCAGGCCCTTCGTATCATGCTAAGTTGTACGGTCTCGATGGCATTGCGTATCATCTCCAGTCGCGTCTCCCGTTCGGCCACGTCGGTGATGAGCACCCGTTCCGGTTTGGAAGCCGTTGTCTGTTGGGTGTTGCCGGCCGCTTGCCGGCGCTGTCGTTGCCGGGTGCGCTGGCATTCCTTGCATCGCGATTCGGGCCGGCCGTTGCTGTTGTTCGAGAAGGCTGTCAGCGGCAGGAGCCGGTGGCAGGATGAGCAGATTCGCTGACTGGGTGCAGGCTGGGAAGCTTGAGTGTCTTCTGGTATTCCTGTTGTTTTCATCTGTTGGTTATTTGTTTGAAAATATGGATAGATAAGTTGGAGGATATGTGTGTTTTTCCTTCCATCTATATTGCAAAGATAGGCAGATAATTTCAATTATGAAAAAACATCCGGCGATTATTTTCAAAGAAATCGTTAACTTGTTGGCTCTCTTCTCCATCCGTTTGCTTCTTCGCTATGCGCAGCCGCCTTCGCACCGCTTGTGTGCGTGCTTCCTACCCCTTGGCATCCTGCCTCCGCAGCCCGCGGCGGCGAGGGGCGGACGGCGGTGCCCCGGAGGGTGGATACGGATTTTTCTTAAAACGTCAAAACCCGGAATGCCCGGCTTGGCCGCGCGTCTTTGCGTGCGAGTAATCAATTAGATTTAGTATCTATCAAACACAGAGACACAGAGACACAAAGTTCTGTAACTGTCTGTCGGGAAAATGACGGGAGGGCACAGAGTTCGCGGCTTCGCCGCATACGAGAGAAGGAAAATTAACTCTGTGAACTATGGGCAAGAAAACAAAAACTCTGTGTCTCCGTGCCTCTGTGTTTAGTATCATTTAATTTTGCACATTTACTTATAATTCTGTGTTCTTCCTATACGCGCAAAGCGGTAAAATTCGTACCTTTGCCCCTGATTATATAATTACGCGTACTTTATTAATACAAACATCATGTCCGAAACAAAAAAAATCAAGACCGCGCTGGTTTCCGTTTACCACAAAGAAGGACTGAACGAAATCATCACCAAGCTGCACGAGGAAGGCGTTGAATTCCTCTCGACAGGCGGCACCCGCCAGTTCATCGAATCATTGGGCTACCCCTGCAAGGCAGTGGAAGACCTCACCACGTATCCCTCCATCCTGGGCGGACGCGTCAAGACACTGCACCCCAAAATATTCGGAGGCATCTTGTGCCGCCGCGCCTTGGAGCAGGACCGCCAGCAGATTGAAAAATATGAAATCCCCGAAATAGACCTCGTGATTGTCGACCTCTATCCTTTCGAGGCCACCGTGGCCAGCGGAGCCCCCGAAGCCGACATCATCGAGAAAATCGACATAGGCGGCATCTCGCTCATACGCGCCGCTGCCAAGAACTACAACGACGTGGTCATCGTGGCCTCGCAGGCACAATACCAGCCGCTGCGCGACATCCTGATGGAACGCGGAGCCAACACCACGCTCGAAGAACGGCGCTGGTTTGCCAAAGAAGCCTTCGGCGTGTCGTCGCACTACGACTCGGCCATCTTCAACTACTTCGACGGCGGGGAGGGCTCGGCCTTCCGCTGCTCGGCCAACCATCCCACCGCCCTGCGCTACGGCGAAAACCCGCACCAGAAGGGCTACTTCTACGGACAGCTGGACCAGATGTTCGACCAGATTCACGGCAAGGAAATCTCTTACAACAACCTGCTGGACATCAACGCGGCTGTCGACCTCATCGACGAGTTCCAGGAAACAACCTTCGCCATCCTGAAGCACAACAATGCCTGCGGACTGGCTTCGCGGCCCACCGTGCTGCAGGCGTGGAAAGATGCCCTGGCGGGCGACCCCGTGTCGGCCTTCGGAGGCGTGCTCATCACCAATGCCGTGGTCGACAGGGAAACGGCCGAGGAAATCAACAAGATTTTCTTCGAAGTCATCATCGCTCCCGACTATGACGTGGATGCCTTGGAGGTGCTGGGCGAAAAGAAAAACCGTATCATACTGGTGCGCAAGCCGGTAGAACTGCCCAAAAAGCAATTCCGCTCGCTGCTCAACGGAGTGCTGGCGCAAGACCGCGACCTGAAGGTAGAAACTCCTGCCGACCTGAAGACGGTCACCAACCAGGCACCCACGCCGGAGGAGGTGGACGACCTGCTCTTTGCCAACAAAATCGTGAAGAACTCGAAGTCGAACGCCATCGTCCTCGCCAAAGGCAAGCAACTCCTCGCCAGCGGCGTAGGACAGACCAGCCGCGTCGACGCCCTGAAGCAGGCCATCGAAAAGGCAAAAAGCTTCGGCTTCGACCTGCACGGCGCCGTGATGGCCAGCGATGCCTTCTTCCCCTTCCCCGACTGCGTGGAGATTGCCGGCAACGAAGGAGTCACTGCCGTCATACAGCCCGGAGGAAGCATCAAGGACCAACTGAGCTTTGACTACTGCAACCAGCACGGCATCGCAATGGTGACCACCGGCTTCAGACACTTCAAACACTAAAATGTAAGTGATTAGGGATTAGTGGTTAGTGATTAGCACGAAATGAATCATTAACCACTAATCATTAACCATTAACCATTAACCATTAAACATTAACCACTAATGGGTATTTTCTCTTTTACACAAGAAATAGCAATGGACCTGGGCACGGCCAACACCATCATCACCAGCAACGGCAAGATTGTGGTGGACGAGCCTTCGGTAGTGGCCCTCGACCGACGCACGGACAAGATGATTGCCGTGGGCGAAAAGGCCAAGATGATGCACGAAAAGACACACGAGAACATACGCACCATCCGCCCGCTGCGCAACGGCGTGATTGCCGACTTCTATGCCTGTGAGCAGATGATACGCGGACTGGTGAAGATGGTCAACCGCAAGGGACGACTCTTCTCGCCTTCGCTGCGTATGGTCATCGGAGTGCCGTCGGGCAGTACGGAAGTAGAACTGCGTGCCGTGCGCGACTCGGCCGAACACGCCGGCGGACGTGACGTCTACCTCATCTTCGAACCCATGGCGGCAGCTATCGGCATCGGCATAGACGTCGAAGCACCGGAGGGCAACATGATTGTCGACATAGGCGGAGGCTCGACCGAAATTGCCGTCATCTCGCTCGGAGGCATCGTGAGCAACAACTCCATACGCATCGCCGGCGACGACCTCACCGCCGACATACAGGAGTACATGAGCCGCCAGCACAACGTCAAGGTGAGCGAACGCATGGCCGAACGTATCAAGATTCACGTGGGAGCCGCACTCACCGAACTGGGCGAGGACGCACCCGAAGACTACATCGTGCACGGACCTAACCGCATCACCGCACTGCCGATGGAGGTGCCCGTGTGCTACCAGGAAATAGCACACTGCCTGGAGAAGTCTATCTCGAAAATAGAAACCGCCGTGCTCAGCGCACTCGAAAACACGCCACCCGAACTCTATGCCGACATCGTGCACAACGGTATCTACCTGGCCGGAGGAGGTGCCTTGCTGCGCGGATTGGACAAGCGTCTGACGGACAAGATAAACATCCCCTTCCACATTGCCGAAGACCCCCTGCATGCCGTCGCCAAGGGAACGGGCATCGCACTGAAGAACGTCGACAAGTTCTCGTTTCTGATGAGATAACGGAGGGAAGCTTATGCGGAATCTGCTCAACTTCCTGATGAAATACAATTACTGGTTCCTCTTCCTGCTGCTGGAGGTGACCAGTTTTGTTTTATTGTTCCGCTTCAACCGCTACCAGCAAAGCGTGTTCTTCACCTCGGCCAACGAAGCGGCAGGAAAACTCTATGAGGCACGCAACGGCATCGCCTCGTACTTCCACCTGCGCGAAGTGAACGAAGACCTGCTGGACCGGAACATGCTGCTGGAACAACGCATCGCCGTGCTGGAAAACCAACTGGCCGATATGCGCTCCGACACCGCCGCTTTCCGCAGCCTCGATTCCATACCCCCGCAGGCGGGATATACGCTCCGCAAGGCGCACGTCGTCAAGAACAGTCTCAACCGCATGGACAACTACCTGACGCTGGACCGCGGAGAGGCAGATGGCGTAAGGCCGGAAATGGGAGTGGTGGATGCCAACGGGGTGGTGGGAATCGTCTACAAAACCACGCCGCACTACGCATTGGTCATCTCCCTGCTCAACAGCAAGTCCAGCCTGAGTTGCAAAATCCAGGGAAGCGAATACTTCGGCTACCTGAAGTGGGAGGGAGAAGACGCACAGTATGCCTACCTGCGCGACCTGCCACGGCATGCCGAGTTCAGCGTGGGCGACACGGTGGTGACCAGCGGATATTCGGCCGTGTTCCCCCCCGGACTGCTGGTGGGATACGTGGAAGAGATGAGCGACTCGCACGACGGACTGTCGTATTTGCTGAAGGTAAGGCTGGCAACAGACTTCGGCAAGGTGAACGATGTGCGCGTCATTGCGGTGGAAGGACAGGACGAAATGAAACAACTCAAGGAAGATTGACACATCATGCTACAAGACTATCTGCATAAAATAGAATGGTTCATCGGCTTGGTGCTGCTGCAGGTGCTGATTCTCAACAATGTGCACATCGACGGCTATGCCACACCGTTTCTTTACATCTACTTCATTATGAAGATGGATTCGGACACGCCACGCAACGCACTGCTGCTGTGGGCCTTCTTCCTCGGACTGGTGATAGACATCTATTCGGATACGCCGGGCATGAACGCCGCAGCCACCGTGCTGCTGGCTTTCCTGCGGCCGCTGCTGCTGAGGCTATTCGTGCCGCGCGACATGACCGACCTGTTCGTGCCTGCCATCCGGACCATGGGCATGGCGCCCTTCCTGAAATACATCACCGCCTGCGTGCTGCTGCATCACGGCGTACTGCTGTGCATCGAGTTCTTCTCGACGGCACACCCCCTGGCGCTGCTGCTGCGCATCGTGTCGGGCGCGCTGCTCACCTTGTGCTGCATACTGGCGCTCGAAGGCATACGCACGCAGCGCAATCCCTGACACGGGGGAGGGGAGTGAAGGCCGGGAAAGTGACCCCGGACGCTCGCACTCCCGTTGACTCTATAAACTAATTCTGATTGATTACTGGCATGGCTAAGGATTATAAACTCGAAAAAAGGAAGTTCGTGATTGGAGGGGCGGCTGCCCTCATTGTGCTCGTCTATCTGATTCGCCTGGTAGACCTGCAGCTGCTGTCGGACGAATATAAGAAGTATGCCGACAACAACGCCTTCCTCAACAAGGTGCAGTATCCTTCGCGCGGCGCCATCTACGACCGCAACGGCAAGCTGCTGGTGTTCAACCAGCCGGCCTACGACATCACCTTCGTGCCACGCGAAGTGAGCAACCTCGACACGGCCGACTTCTGCCGCACGCTGAACATCACCCGCGAACAGTTCGACCGGCTCATGGCCGACGTGAAGGACCGGCGCAAGAATCCCGGCTACTCGCGCTATACGCAGCAGGTGTTCATGACACAACTTTCGGCCGAGGAATGCGGCATCTTCCAGGAAAAACTCTTCAAATTCCCCGGATTCGGCATACAGAGGCGAACCATACGGCAATATACCTATAACGCCGCCGGACATGCCTTGGGAGACATCGGGGAGGTGTCGCGCCGAGATATTGAGAAAGACGACTATTACCGCAGCGGCGACTACATCGGCAAGCAGGGCATCGAGAAAAGCTACGAAAAGTACCTGCGCGGCGAGAAGGGCGTGGAAATCTTGCTGCGCGATGCCCACGGACGCATACAGGGGCATTACATGGACGGGCGGCTCGACCGCCCTTCCGTACCCGGGAAGAACCTGAAACTGGGCATCGACATCGACTTGCAGATGTTGGGCGAAAGGTTGATGCAGAACAAAATCGGGAGCATCGTGGCCATCGAACCCAAGACGGGCGAGATTCTCTGCATGGTGTCGTCGCCCACCTTCGACCCGCACCAGCTCATCGGACGACAGCGGGGCAGAAACCACGCCTTGCTGCAGCAGGACAAACAGAAACCGCTGCTCAACCGGGCCATACAGGGCACTTACCCGCCCGGCTCCACCTTCAAGACGGCACAGGCGGTGACGTTCCTCCAGGAGGGAATCATCGGCAAGGAGGCGCCTGCCTATCCCTGCTCGCACGGATTCATCCACCGGGGGCTGCGGGTGGGTTGCCACGGGCATGCCTCGCCGCTCACGCTGGTGCCTGCCATCGCCACGTCGTGCAATGCTTACTTTTGCTGGGGGCTGTATTACATGTTCGGCAACAAGGCGAAGTATGGCTCGCCGCAGAACGCCATCACCGTGTGGAAGGACCACATGGTGGCGCAGGGCTTCGGCTATCGGCTGGGCACCGACTTGCCGGGCGAACAGCGCGGACTCATACCCAATGCGCAGTTTTATGACAAGGCATATCGAGGCTCGTGGAACGGGCTTACCGTCATCAGTATTGCTATCGGGCAGGGAGAGGTGCTGGCCACTCCCCTGCAGATTGCCAACCTGGGGGCCACCATCGCCAACCGGGGCTGGTTCATTACGCCGCACATCGTGAAGGACATCGAAGACAATCCGCTCGACAGTGCTTATACCACGCGGCGATACACGGGCATCGACCGGCAATACTACGAGTGGGTGGCCGAGGGAATGCGGGCCGCCGTGACGGGAAGCACCGGCAGCGGAACCTGCCGCATGGTGAACCTCATGCTGCCCGACGTGGAGGCATGCGGCAAGACGGGCACGGCCCAGAATCCGCACGGCAAGGACCACTCCGTCTTCATGGGATTCGCACCGATGAACGACCCGAAGATTGCCATCGTGGTCTACGTCGAGAACGGGGGATGGGGAGCTACCTACGGCGTGCCCATCGGGGCCATGATGATGGACCAGTACCTGCACGGGCATCTGTCGCCGGAGAATGAATTGCGGGCGGAGGAGTTCAGCCAGCGGGTAGTGATGTATGGCGAAGAAGGGAGGTAACGATGAGGCGCAAGGAATCTGTTTTTAAGACGCTCGACTGGCTGACGGTGGTCATCTACCTCTGCCTGGTGGTGTTCGGCTGGTTCAGCATCTGCGGAGCCAGCTACGATTACAGCGAACACGACCTGCTCGACTTCTCTACCCGCGCGGGCAAGCAATTCGTGTGGATTATCTGCTCTTTCGGGCTGGCAGGCATGCTGCTGATGCTCGACGACCTCTTCTACGAGACATACGCTTACCTCATCTACGGCGTGCTGCTGCTGTTGCTCGTGGTCACTATCTTCATCGCCCCCGACACCAAAGGCAGCCGTTCGTGGCTCATCCTCGGACCGGTCAGCCTGCAGCCCGCCGAGTTTGCCAAGTTTGCCACCGCGCTGGCGCTGGCCCGCATCATGAACGTCTACGGCTTTGTGCTGAAGACGTGGCGCAACGCCCTCACCGTGGGGCTGGTCATCGTGGTGCCCATGCTGCTCATCATCGCCCAGCGCGAGACGGGCTCGGCGTTGGTCTACCTGTCGTTCTTCCTGGTGCTCTACCGCGAGGGCATGCCGGGCACGGTGCTGTTTGCGGGAGTGTGTGCCGTGCTCTATTTCGTTTTGGGCATCCGCTACGCCGAGGTGATGCTGGCCGACACGCCCACGCCGCTGGGACAGTTTCTGGTGCTCACCATCGCGCTGCTCTTCTCGGCGGGCATGACGTGGGTCTACACGAAGCGGGCAGAGGCGGCGAGGCTCATTGCCGGCGTGACGGCAGGCGTGCTGCTGGTGGCGCTGGCGGTGTCCGAATGGCTCGTGCCGTTCAATCTGGTGTGGGTGCTGTGGGTGTTGTGCGTGGCAGACATTGCCTACTTGGGCTGCCTGTTCCTGCAGACGCACCGTGCCGCCTACCTCACCACGCTGGTGTTCATGGTCTGCTCCATCGGCTTCCTGTATTCGGCAGATTATATGTTCAACAAGGTGCTGGAGCCACACCAGCAGGTCCGCATCCAGGTGTTGCTGGGCTTGGAAGAAGACCTCAGCGGCGCGGGCTATAACGTAAACCAGTCGAAGATAGCCATCGGCTCGGGCGGACTGACGGGCAAGGGCTTCCTGAACGGTACGCAGACGAAACTGAAATACGTGCCCGAACAAGACACGGACTTCATCTTCTGCACCGTGGGCGAAGAAGAGGGTTTCTTGGGTTCGGCGGCGGTGTTGGTGCTTTTCCTGGCGCTGGTGCTGCGTCTCATCCACCTGGCAGAGCGGCAACCCTCCACGTTGGGGCGTGTCTACGGCTATGCGGTGGCGAGCATCTTTCTGTTTCATCTATTCATCAACATCGGCATGGTGCTGGGACTGACCCCCGTCATCGGCATCCCGCTGCCTTTCTTCAGCTACGGCGGTTCGTCGTTGTGGGGATTCACCATCCTGCTGTTCATCTTCCTGAGGATGGATGCGGGGAGGGATGCGCGGAAATAAAGGAGAAGGCAGTAGTTTTCACTCCCCGTCCGCAATCTTCACCCCCACATCGTTCACGCCCGGCAGGAGACTGTCCGGCAGGGCGGAGGTGAGGCAGATGCGGCACGTGTCGCCGATGCCGGGCGGCAGGTCGACGGCGGGAGAGGTGGAGACGCGCAGGTCGCCCCAACCCAGCCCGAACCAGTTGCCCTCCGCATCGGCCACGGGTATCTGCAGCGTGTCGCACACAGGCAATCGGCCCGGCACGGCGAGGGTGAACCTTACGGGCAACGTGCGGTAGGGGAAAGCGGTGCGGTGGCGCAGCTCCACCGAGAGGCGGAACGTGGCAGTCGGGTCGGGCAAGACGGCCTCGAAGCGCAGCGTGTCCGTGCGCCTCCATTCGGCCTTGGGCAGCGGGCGGTAGGCGTGATACAACACGTGCGGCTCGCACGCCCCCAGCAGGAGGGCGGCGGGCATCACGGTCAGCAGTTTTTTAAGCTTGTGCAGGCGCATCTGGCTTGTTCTGAGGTTTGTTGCCGGCAGGCGTGTCCGTCTGCGGCTTCTTTGTCTTGCGGGGCTGTCTGGGTGTCTGCGCCTTTGCCTGCTGTGGCGTTGCAGGTTTCGTCCGGTCGTTCTGCTTCGGCTGTCCTCCCTGTTTGGGCGTTGCAGGTTTGGCTGCAGCCTTGGGCGACTGCTGTGTGCGGGTGGCAGAAGCCGGCTGGTTATTGCCCTCGGCCTGAGCCTTTTTCTTTTTCTTGCCCTTGCCTTTCTTGCTCCGGTCGAACCGCGTCAGCTCATCCTGTTCCAGCAAGTCGGCAGGTCGACGTTCTTCCGTGCGTGTAGTGCTTTCCAGCAAGCTGTCGGGCTTCTCGCCCCGTTTGTTCATGTTGATAATCTGGAAAGCCCGTCGTCCGTTGATGGTGACGGCATTGGCCAAGACCTCCTTGTCGCTGGAGTACGTCACCTGGTTGCTGAGTATATCCGCCTTGAAGAAGTAGAACGTCCCGTCTTTCGTCTCCAGCGGTATTTCCCTGCTGGGCAACCGTTTCTGCGCTTCGACGTACGCATCTACCTCGTAGTTGAGGCAGCACTTCAGTTTGGCACACTGTCCGGCCAGTTTCTGCGGGTTGAGTGCGATGTCCTGGTAGCGTGCGGCAGCGGTGGCCACCGATACGAACGACGTCATCCACGTGGCGCAGCACAGTTCCCGTCCGCAGGGTCCGATTCCCCCGATGCGTCCGGCTTCCTGTCGTGCTCCAATCTGCTTCATTTCGATGCGCACGCGGAAAACCTCCGCCAGCACCTTGATGAGCTGCCTGAAGTCTACGCGTTCGTCGGCAATGTAGTAGAAGATAGCCTTGTTGCCGTCGCCCTGATATTCCACGTCGCCAATCTTCATCTGCAGGTTGAGTTCCTTGGCAATCTGTCGCGAGCGTATCATGGTGTTGTGTTCGCGAGCCTTGGCCTCGTTGTATTTCTCCATGTCAATCGGTTTGGCTTTGCGGTAGATGCGTTTGATGTCGGCCTCGCTTTTCAGGTTGGCTTTCTTTATCTGGAGGGGCACGAGTCTTCCCGTCAGTGTGACCACTCCGATGTCATGTCCCGGTGTCGATTCCACGGCCACGATGTCTCCTTTCTCCAGCGGTATGTGGTTGCTGTTGCGGTAATAGCCCTTGCGTGTGTTTTTGAACTGCACTTCCACGAGGTCGCATTCGCCGGCGTTGCCCGGGATGTCGGCCAGCCAGTCGTAGGTGTTCAGCTGGCGGTCCTGTCGTCCGCAGCTTTTGCAGCAGAGTCCTCCTCCGCCCTGGTGGAGCACGAAGGGCTGTGCGGAAGGTTCTGCGGGAGGTATATTCGGATTATTCTTCATATCAGTATGCTATATGTTAAACGTTGATTTATGCTTTCAGTAATACAATCATTTTCAGGGCGAAGTCGAAGAACACCATGCGCGGGTTGACATTCTGTGCGATGTGTCGCTGCGCTTCTTCGAGTTCGTGCATGATGCCCGCCACGTTTCGCACGTTGATAAAAGGCGCGAACCGGGTGGCAAAGTTTTCTTCGGCGCGGGTCATGTAGTTCATTTCGGGGCAGTGCAGGTTGTAGATGAAGTTCTCGCGCAGCATGCGCTGGCAGTAGTCGAGGAAGTGCTTCTGCCGTTCCCGTCCCATGCCAGCCAGTTGTTCGCTCCACTGCTTCATGTCGCGCACCTTGCGGGCGTATGCCTGGCGCATGAGTCCGACAAACAGTTCGAAGAACAGTTGGTTCTCTTCGTTCAGGCTGATGGCCTGCAAGGCTTGTGTGAAGCTGCCGTTGGCCATGTGTGCGATGGCTTCGCTGTCTGCCTGCTGCACGCCGTAGCGGGTGCGCAGTGCTTCGGCGATGTCGGCTTCGGCGATGCGCGGCACTCCGAATCGTTGCGTGCGGCTCTGTATGGTGGTCAGGATTTGGTCCGGTGCTTCGCTCACCAGCAGGAAGACGGTACGTGCGGGCGGTTCTTCGAGCAGTTTGAGCAGTTTGTTGGCGCACACCTCGTGTAGTTTTTCCGGCAGCCATACCACGGTGATTTTGTAGCCTCCCTCCACGGCTTTCAGGCTGAGTTTGCGGGTTATCTCGTCGCTTTCGCGGGCATAGATGATGGCCTGTCCGTTGTCGGCATCCATTTCGTTGAGCCAGTCGTCCAGGCTGAAATAGGCGTGGGTTGTGAGTAGCCGGCGCCAGGCGGCGAGGTAGTCGTCGCAGACTTCCTTCTTGGCCTTGGCATTGCGCACGATGGGAAACATGAAGTGTACGTCGGGGTGCATCAGCTTGTTCCACTTCACACACGAAGGGCAGGTGCCGCAGGCGTCGCTGCCGGTGGGGTGTGCGCAGCACAGGTAGCGGGCGTAGGCCAGTGCCAAGGGGAGCTTGCCCGTTCCGGCGGGGCCGCAGAACAGTTGTGCATGAGGCACTCGGCCTTCCTGCACTTCCTGTATCAGCCTTGCCCGGGCCGACTGTTGTCCTATGACGTCTTTGAAGTAGAACACGGTGTTAATGGTTAATGGTTAATGATTAATGGTTAATAATTGGCGTAACACACCGATTATTCTTCATTTTTCATTCTTCATTTTTCACTTTTCATTCTCCATTTAATAAATCTGCTCTGCCACCTGCCGGATGCTGTCTACGGCGCCGATGGAGTAGAAATGGATGCTGGGCACGCCCTGCGCCATGAGTTCGCGGCACTGTCCTACGCACCATTCCACCCCTACCTGCTGCACCTGCTCGTCGGTGGTACATTTCTGCACTTCGCTCGCCAGGGCTTCGGGGATGTCTACCTTGAATGTCTTGGGGATGACGCTGAGTTGCGAGAGCTTCTTCAGGGGTTTGATGCCTGGGATGATGGGCACCGTGATGCCCGCCTCGCGCACCCGTTTCACGAAGTCGAAATACCGGCGGTTGTCGTAGAACAGTTGCGTGACGGCATATTCCGCTCCCGCTTCTATCTTCCGTTTCAGCCAGTAGAGGTCCCACTCCAGGTTGGGTGCTTCCTCGTGTTTCTCCGGATAGCAAGCCACGCCATACGAGAAGGGCGTTTTGGTGACGGTCATCTCCGAGCCGTCGACAAAGATGCCTTTGTTGAAGTTGTTGATTTGTTCCTCCAGTTCGATGGCATGGCTGTAGCCCCCCTTTTCGGGCACGAACACCGCCTCGTGCTTGGCCTTGTCGCCGCGCAGCACCAGCAGGTCGGTGATGCCCAGGAATTGCAGGTCGAGCAGCATGTATTCGATGTCTTCGGCCGTGAATCCGCTGCACAGCACGTGGGGCACCATGGTGATGTTGTATTTGTTTTGTATGGCGGCAGCCACTGCCACGGTGCCAGGCCGGCGTCGCAGTCGGTTGCGCTGGAAGAGCCCGTTGCCCAGTTCTTTGTAGACATACTCGCTGCGGTGCGTGGTGATGTTGATGTATTTCGGGTCGAACTCGCGCAGGGTGTCGATGTCGCGATACAGTTTCTCTATCCCCGTTCCCTTGAGCGGGGGCAATATCTCGAAAGAGAAGGCGGTCTTCTCCCGGCTGTTTATCAGGTCGATTACTCTCATGTCTTTGTCAGTCTTTGTCAGTCAGGCTATAGCTGTGTACATTCCGGGCAAAAATACGAAAAAGAAATGAGAAATCGGCCCGGCAGCCCGAAAAACATCTTTTCGCCATTACTTCTCAGCCCGTGTCATGCGGCTTCTTCGCTATGGGCAGCGTGCTTCCGGGGGCTTGGCAGGCGTGTGCCTTCTGGTTCAGTCCAGGCAGACCCGCTGCACGCCGATGTCTTGGTTGAGGAAGACCGATGCCGAGTCGGCAAATTTCTCTTCGGCTTCGGTGGTGAGGTAGGTGCAGGAGCCTCCCCGTGTGCAGCGTTCGTCCATCTCCGGGTGTCGTTGCAGGTAGTCTTTCAGGCTGTCTGCCACCCATTCGCCCTGCGCCACCACGGTGATGCCGTCGGGCATGAAGCGGTTGATTTTCGGGAGCAGCAGCGGGTAATGCGTGCATCCCAGTATGACGGTGTCGATGCGCGGGTCGTGTTGCAGCAGTTCGCCGATGTATTTCTGCACGAAGTAGTCGGCTCCGGGGCTTCCCGCCTCGTTGTTTTCGACCAGCGGCACCCACATCGGGCACGCCTGTCCGCAGACGATGATGTCGGGGTAGAGCTTGTGTATCTCCATCGGGTACGACTCCGAGCGGATGGTGCCGGCGGTGGCAAGTACGCCGACGTGGCGTGTGTGTGTGACGGCTCCGATGCCTTCTACCGTGGGTCGGATGACCCCCAGCACGCGGCGGGCGGGGTCCCACTGCGGCAGGTCGTGCTGCTGGATGCTTCGCAGGGCCTTGGCCGATGCCGTGTTGCATGCCAGGATGACCAGCTGGCATCCCATGCCGAAGAGTTTGTGGACAGCCTGCCGGGTAAATTCGTAGACGATTTCGAACGAGCGGGTGCCGTAGGGGGTGCGTGCGTTGTCGCCCAGGTAGATGTAGTCGTAGTGGGGCAGTGCTTCGCGAATCTTGCTGAGGATGGTCAGTCCGCCGTAGCCCGAATCGAACACGCCGATGGGACCGGGTTGGGAAGAGAATGGTTGCATAGGAGGAGGGAGATTAGTGTGAGGGGCTGCGGGGGGCATGGTGCGCTCCTTACGAAAAGCTACGGGTTACGGGTAGTTGCCCGAAAGCAGTTTACCTTACCCGTAGCCCGTAGCATGTCATGGGTAGCCCGTAGCTGTAGCAGTCAGCTCGTGGCTCCTTGTTCAGCCGGCTTACTTAATGCCTAATTGGGTTTTCACCTTGGCCGTTACGTCCACGCTTTCCTTGCCGACATAGACAATCGGTGTGCGTGCGAGGTCGAAGATGTAGATATAGCCGTCTGCCTGGCCTACCGCCTGGATGGCAGCGTCGAGTTTCTGCATGATGGGTGTCAGTTCGTCCTGGCGTGCTTTCTCCATCGACTGCTGTGCTTCCTGCTGGAATTCCATCTGGCGCTGGTACATGTCGTTCAGTTCCTTCTGGCGGCGTTCAGCGATGTTCTGGGGCAGCGAGTCCTGCTGTGTCAGGAATTCCTGGTATTTCTTGTTGAACTCTTCTTCCGAGCGTTGCATTTCACTCTGGTACTCCTTGGCCATGTTGTCGAGCTTGGTCTGAGCTGCGGCAAACTCCGGCATGGCAGTCATCACTTCCTGTGAATTCATGTGTGCAAACTTGGCCTGCGCCCCGGCTGCCAGCGGCAGGATGAACAGAGCGGCAATCAATGCGATTTTTTTAAGCATAATGTTTTTTCTTTATTTGATTGATTAATAATTTTTACGGTGCTGCAAATATACGGCAAAGCAAGTGTTTGTCAAAATAAAGCGGTTTATTTTTAGTTTTCTGCCTTGTCTTATAAGTCTTTTTATCAGTTGGCATAGCCCAACCGTGCCAGTACTTCGTCGCTGATGTCGATGTCGGGCGAGGCAAAGATGATGCTTTGTGCCGAGGCTCGGTCGGTCACCACGGCCAATCCCAGCTCGGTGGCGATGTCCTTTACGGCGTTGTATATCTCGTCCTGTATGGGTCGCATGAGCTGTTCCTGCATTTTTCCCATTTCTCCCTGCGGTCCGAAGTATTGGCGGCGCAGTTCTGCCAGTTCCGTTTCCTTGTCCACGATGGCCTTTTCTTTGGCGTTGCGCTGTGTATCCGTCAGGGTAGAAGCATTTTTCTGGTAGTCTTCGTACATTGATTTTGCCTGCTGTGCGAGTTTGTCGATTTCGCTCTGCCATTGCTTCGAGGCCTGTTCCATCTGCTGGTTGGCGCTTTCGTAGGCAGGTATATGCTTGAGTATATACTCCATGTCTATCAGTGCAAAGTTCTGTGCCCTGCCCGTCAGCGTTGCTGCCATCAGCAGGAAAACGATAAGGATGCTCTTTCTCATAACGTCTGCGAATATTAAATGGTTATGTACTTTGTTCTGTTTAGAATTCCTGTCCCAGTATGAAGTGGAACTGGCTGCCACCGTAGGAGCGGCTGCCCCATACGCGGTCGAAACCGTAGGCCCAGTCGATACCCATCATTCCAATCATGGGGAGGAAGATGCGCACGCCCACACCCGCCGAACGCTTGAGGTCGAAGGGGTTGAAGTCGCTTACTTCCTGCCAGGCGTTACCGGCTTCGAGGAAGGTCAGGGCATAGATGCTCGTGCTGGTCTCCAGCATCAGCGGGTATCGCAGTTCGATGCCCAGGCGGGCGTAGGCATAGCCTTCGCGTCCGTAAGACGAGAGCGAGCCGTTTTCGTAACCGCGCAGGGCGATGGTCTCGGTGCCGTAGGTCGAATAGCCGGTCATGCCGTCGCCTCCCACTTCGAAGGTGCCGAAGGGCGATTTCTTATACTTGTTGTAGTGTCCCAGCAAACCGAAGTCCACGCGTGCCATGAGCACCGGGGTGCGCTTCACGGTGAAGCGGTCCATCAGCGGGATATAGATTTTCGACTTGAATTTCCACTTGTGGTATTCCACCCAGCGCTGCATGGCATTGATGTCGTCCTGGTTGTTCTGGTCGTACTGGCTGTAGTCCTTTCCGTCGAACAGCGAGTAGGGCGGGGTGATTTGCAGCGAGAACGAGAATTCCGAACCTTCGCGCGGGTAGATGGGATTGTCTATGGAGCTGCGCGACAAGGTGAGGTTCAGGCTCAGGTCGTTGCAATTGCCGTTGGTCACCATAAAGTACTGCCAGTCTCTCAGGATATAGCGCTGGTACGACAGCTCGGCGGTGAACTGGAAGTAGTCGTCGGGCCAGTTCAGGCGTTTACCATACATGAGCGCCAATCCGAACATCTGCACCGACTTGTCGGGGTCGTAATAGTTCTCGTAGTTGAGGTAGTTGCCGTAGTTGTACATGCCGTAGCCGTACATGCCGCTATAGTAGTTGTTGTAGAAGTTGTTGTAGAGAGCGTCGTTGTAATACTGGCTGCTGATGTCCGTCTGGCGCGAATAGAAGGCCGAAACCGAGAAGGCGTTCGGTCGTTTGCCACCGAACCAGGGGTCGTAGAACGAGATGCTGTATGACTGGTAGTAGCGCGCGTTGGTCTGTCCGCTGATGGTCAGCGTCTGTCCGTCGCCCTGCGGCAGGATGCCCCGGTAGTTTTCGCCCGGGTGAAGCAGGTTGGCCAGTGAGAAGTTGGTGAATTTCAGGCTCAGCTTACCGATGATACCGGTCTGTCCCCATCCGGCGGAGAATTCCACCTGGTCGTTTGCCTTCGACACGAGTTCCCAGTCGATGTCCACCGTTCCGTCTTCCGGTCGCGGCTGGATGTTGGGATTGATTTGCTCGGGGTCGAAGTGTCCCATCTGGGCTATTTCACGGTACGAACGCATCAGGGCTTCGCGGTTGAACAGCTGTCCGGGTCGGATGAAGAGTTCGCGGCGCACCACGTTTTCATAGAGGCGGTCGTTGCCGCTGATCATGATTTTGTTGATGGTGGCCTGCCGTCCTTCGGAGATACGCATTTCCAGGTCTACCGAGTCGCCCACGATATTCACTTCCACGGGGTCGAGGTGGTAGAACAGGTAGCCGTTGTTGTAATAGAGGTTACCCACAGCATCGTCGTCGGTGTTCAGTCGCTGGTCCAGCAGTTTCTGGTTATAGACGTCGCCTTTCTTCATCTGCAGGTAGAGTGCCAGCTGTTCGGCCGTATAGAGCGTGTTACCCACCCAGGTGATGTTGCGCAGGTAGTATTTCTGTCCTTCTTCGATGCGCATATACACATCCACGGTGCGGTCGTCGTACTGGCTGATGCTGTCTTCCACAATCATGGCGTCGCGGTAGCCCAGTTCGTTGTACTTGTCGATGATGAGCTGTTTGTCGGCTTCGTAGTTTTCTTCCACGAACTTCTTGGTGCGGAACAAGTTGAGTAGTTTTCCCTTCTCGTTGGTTTTCTTCATCACGCGTTTCAGCTTCTTGTCTGTCAGCGCGAAGTTTCCTTCTATCTCGATGCGGTGTACTTTGATTTTCTCTTTCTTGTCGATGTTGATGTCCACGATGACCTGGTTGTCGTGTGCGGGGTCGTCTTTCTGGTTGATGAATACCTCGGCATTTTTGAATCCCTTGTCGTCGAAGTAACGTTTAATCAGTGTTTCCGCGCGGTCGATGATGTTCGGGGTGACCTGTCCGCCTTTAATCATGCCGATTCTTTCCTCCAGGTCTTCGCGTTCCGACTTCTTGACTCCGGAGTAGCGGATTTCCGATACACGCGGTCGCATCCTCAGGTGGATGGTGAGCCACACCTTGCCGTCTTCTTCCTTGTCGTCTGTGATGCTGACGTCGGAGAACAGTCCGTGCTCCCAGTAGCGTTTGCAAGCCTGTGTGATTTCATCGCCGGGTATGGAGATGACCTGCCCTTTGCTCAGTCCCGACAATCCGATGATGACATAGTCTTCGTAGTTGTCGGCGCCTTCCACCTTGATGTCGGCAATTTCCAGTTTCTTCGGCGTGCCGGAATAAAGCACCACCGGTTTCTCCACATCGGCGCTGTCGGGGGCTGTTTCCTGCGCCATGGCGCGGTTGTTGCCTGCCAGCAGGCCCATAATCACTATGAATAAGACGAAAATACGTTCGTGCATCTTACTGTTCTAATTTATTTAATACTATAACGGTCTTTGTTTCTGTTCTTTAACCTATCTGTTCGCTGGTTTTTCCGAATCTGCGTTCTCTTCTCTGGAAGTCGCAGAGCGCCTTGCAGAATTCCTCTTCGCGGAAGTCGGGCCAATATGTGTCACAAAAGTACAATTCCGAATACGCGCACTGCCACAGCAGGTAGTTGCTGAGCCTGAGTTCTCCTCCGGTGCGTATCAGCAGGTCGGGGTCGGGCATGAAGTTGGTTGCCAGGTATTGTGCAAAGACGTGGCTGTCGATGTCTTCCACCTTCACCTCTCCCTCTTTGACGGCTTGTGCCAGTTGTTTGCCCGCTTCGGCGATTTCCCACCTCGACGAGTAGCTCAGGGCGAGCACCAGCGTCATGCCCGAGTTGCAGTCGGTATGGTCGATGCAGGCATTGAGCCGGTCCTGCACGTAGTCGGGCAGTTTCTCCGTGTCGCCTATGACCCGGAAGCGGATGTTGTTCTTCATGAAGGTTTCTTCTTCGATGGAGTCGAAGAGAAGCCCCATCAGTGCCGTTACCTCTTCGGCGGGCCGTCCCCAGTTTTCGGTAGAAAAGGTATAGAGTGTGAGGTATTTCACGCCTAACCTTGCTGCCTCTTCTGCAATGACATGCACCGTTTCCGCCCCGGCCTGGTGGCCGTAGCTCCGCTCTCGTCCGCGTTGTTTGGCCCAGCGCCCGTTGCCGTCCATGATGATGGCCACGTGAGCGGGAATCCGGTCTAAGTCCAATTGTTCTTTATATGACATGTTATCTCTCCTTTTTATATTCCTGCCGTTTTTTCCTTCGCCCACGCCGTTCGTTGCGTCCGGTGCGTCTGTGCGAAAGTGCCTGTCGGCTTCAGGCATTCATTCTCTTTCAAATCCCAGCTTGTTCAGTCGTCCGCGCCATACTTCGTTGGGTGTTCCGTTGCCTCCGAATATCACCCAGATGAAGTTGCGTTTGTCGGCGGCGGTGGCTGCTCCTTCCGGTGTGGCGTCGATAGCCACCGTGTAGGCCTGTTTTCCGGCGAAGTCGGGAGGCAGGAGGAATTTCCGCTCCACGCCCTGCCAGCCGATGCCCGATTCCGACGTGTAGATGGTGTCCATTTCGCCGCCGAAGGCATAGAACTGTTCGTCGTAATGTATCAGGCAGGGGTTCGACAAGGCGGGGCACCACATGCCCTCGCGTTCGGTCTCCAAGGCCGCCCACGATTTCCCGTCGTTGGAGAACCAGGGGATTGTCTTTTCCGTATGGCTCAGCGGCATGCCGGTTATCATGACCTGGGCTGCTCCGCCGCCGGTGGTGTAGTTGGTATAGTAGAAATGGTCTTGCGGGAAGCCGTCGGGCACGTCATCGCCCGCCGTCCAAGTCTCGCCGTCGGTGGTGGTGCAGAATTCCTGTGTGCCGTTGCCGTTCAGCCGGATGGCGCTCAGCGTGGCTTCCAGTCCGCTCACGTTGTTGGCAGGCATGCTGGCCACCAGTGCCTGCACGTTGCCGCTCAGTCCTTCCGACCGCTGCCAGGCCGTTCCGGTGGCATCGGACACATATACGTCGCCCTCAGCCAGCATATAGAGTCTGTCGCCGAAGACGATGAGCGAGCTGATGTCGGCTGCGGCGGGCAGTCCGCTCACGTCGTTCCGGGTCCAGCCATAGGCTCCGGGGGCACCCGATGTGCGATACATTTCGGTCGGCGACGTATAGAGCCACACTTCCCCGTTGAGTGCCACTGCCTTCTGCTCGCCTTGGTTCACGGCTGTCGAGAAGATGGCTCCCACGGTGTCCATGTGTACCCATGTCAGCGAGTCGGGGTCCTGTCGGTGTACGCGTATCTGCAGCGTATAGGTGCGTGTGTTCAAGGCATCGCCGCCATATACGGTCAGCTTGACACCATTGTCGCCCGTTGCGTTCATGGCGGGCAGCAAGTTGTGATAAGTCTCTGTACTGAAGGTGGTGTCGGCCGAGGTAACTCCCCACACCGCGCCTAACTGGTCTACCATGATGCTGTCTATAATCGTATCTGCGCTTACCGGCAGGGAGTCCGGATTATAAATCAGATTGTTCAACTGGTCTATCTCAAACTTATAATCCACCCCGTAAATGGTATCGAGGCTGAAAGAGCTGATGGTGGCATCTGTGGTGTATTCCAGGTTGTTGTCGGAGTTCAGACACGAACTGACAGCTACCGATACCAGCAGGAAAGCTACAATCACTGACAGAAATCTTGTTCTCATTCTCTACGTTAGTGTTTATTTACAAGCTGCAAAAATAGGAACAATTTTTTCTATATGCCCCATTTGCAGGAAGTTTTATACAAAATTATAGATAAAATAACCGAATTCCACGCCGAGGCTCCGTGCTTCGTCGACTAAAACGGGTTCTTCTTCTCCCAATAATGACGTATGAGCCTGCCAAAATGCTGCTCTATGCGGCAGATTTTTTTTCGGTCGATGGTCGGGGCGGGCACTCCGTCGCCGAGCCTCACGGGCGATTCTTCGACGAAAGCTTCGTCCCACAAGCCGGCTTCGATGAAGGTCCGGAGCGTGGCGCCTCCTCCCTCTACCAAGAGCGACTGCAGGTTGCGCCTGTGCAGTTCGTCCAGCAGTTGCGGCAGGAGGGGCATCCGGAAGTCTGCCCGGAAGTATTCCACGCCGGGCCGCGGCTGGCAATCTTCTTCTGTGACGACGAGTGTGGGCGCCTGGCCGTCGAACAGCCGGAGCGTTGCGGGCAAGACACCCCGGCGGTCTATCACCACCCGCACCGGCGAAGGCCCGTACCAGTGGCGCACGGTCAGGGAAGGATTGTCCAGCAAGGCCGTGCGCGTGCCCACCAGGATGGCGCTGTGTTCGGCTCGTTTCTTATGCACCAGCATGGCAGTCAGGTCGTTCGACAAGCGCACGGGGGCTCCTGCGGTGCGGTTCAGGTCCAGGTAGCCGTCGGCCGACTCCGCCCATTTCAGGGTGATGTAGGGGCGATGGCAGTTGTGGAAGGTGAGAAAACGCCGGATGAGCGCGCGGCATTCGTCTTCGAGCACCCCCGTCACCACCTCGCGTCCGGCATCGCGCAGCTTCTGTATGCCGCGTCCTGCCACCCGGGCGAAGGGGTCCTGGCAGCCCACCACGATGCGCGGGATGCCTTTCTCTACGATGAGGTCGGCACAGGGCGGCGTCTTGCCGTAGTGCGCGCACGGCTCTAAGCTGACGTAGAGGGTGGCACGTGTGAGCAGGGCGGGGTCTTTCACCGACCGGATGGCGTTGACCTCGGCGTGGGCCTGCCCGCAACGCACGTGGTAGCCTTCGCCGATAATCCGGCCGTCGCACACCAGCACGGCGCCTACCATGGGGTTGGGGGCCGTGTGGCACAGGCCGTTGGCTGCCAATTGCAGGCAGCGGCGCATGTATCTTTCGTCTTCTTCGTTCTTTGGGTTCATAACTCGTTCGTTTTCAGATGTCAAAAAGGGCAGGGGCTGCTTATGCCTCCGGAGCCGGCTTCCGGGCTCTTGGGAGCGTGCTCCGGATAGCTTGGCATCCGGCACTGCCGGGCGCAAAAATAATATTTAATTCGGAAATGAGCAAAAACTGCCGGTCCGGGGCTTACTCGTTCACCGCGCCGCAGTGGGGGCAGATGCCTTTCCGCGCCAGCACTTCGCCGCAGTTGCCGCAACGGTAGCGCGAGGTGTGGAGCGAGCGGAAGAGGCTGCGGACGAACCAGATGATGAAGGCCAGCAAGAAGGCATAGCCCACGTAGAGGCCGGTGGTGAGGATGAAGAAGAAGTAGCAGCAGATGCACGCAGCCGACAGTCCCAGCAGGGCATAGAGCGCCTGCACGAAAGGCAGGCGGCGGAAGAGCACGTCGACCGTTGCCACCAGCACGATGATGAACAGCCAGAACGACAGCAGAAACAGCGACAGCACGCCGGGTACGTGCAGGGGCGAGAGCGTGGGGTTGTAGTAGAAGTGTTCCCACGTGTCGGGCACGAAGACCTGCATCGACTCGTAGAGGGTGGCGCAGCAAGCCATGAGCAGGCAGAGCAGCAGGGGATACAGGCTGTCGACAGCCGCCAGTCCGCGGCGCCGGGCGGGTTGCCTGCGCAGCATGCGTGCCAGCCAGAACACCACGAACAGGGCGCATACCGCCACGAAGTAGGGCACGTAGGTGTGGCTGAAGAGGTAGATGGCTTGCGAGATGCTGTCGGCGGGCATGAAGGCTTCCTTCAGGTCGCATTCACGCAGCCAGCCCTGCACCTCCTGCGAGTGGGCCAGCTTCACCCAGATGCTGTCTACCGGGTCTTGCGGATGCACGGCAAATTCGGCCACCACCACGCGGTCGCCCTGATACAAGGTGTTGAAGCTTTCTTTGAGCGGCAGCGCCACCAACTGCACCGAGTCGGCGTGCAGCACTAAGTTGGTGTTCCACGTGTAGTGGTGTTCGTACAGGCAGACCAGCGAGTCGCGCGAGGTTTCGTCCGGCCATTCGTCTGCCGGGACGGGGGGAGTGTAATGGCAGGAGACCAGCACCAGCAGCAGGCACCACACCCACAGCCCGTGCCACCGGCGGCATGCCCCCGGCCAGATTCTTCTGTGTATTTTATTCAGCCGCATAGACTTTCATCTGACAGTTCTTGCAGTCGAACGACAGCCGGAAGCGTTTCCCGTCCGAAGCCTGCAGGTAGTAAGGTTCCCGGTAGGGGGAGTTCCCTTTCTGATGCACCGGACACCAGCCCATGCTGTAGCGCAGGCAATGCCGGCAGAACATCAGTACGGCTCCGCGTACGGCCTGGGCCTCGTAGGCAGGGGCCACCTGGCGCACGCCGTGGTCTAAGTAGAAACGGCGCGCCTCGGCATTCATCACGTTGCCCAAGTAGGTGAGCGTGGTCTGCATGAAGGGTTGCTTGCCCGGATGCCGCACGGCTATTTCGCGGCGATACGTGGCGCGGCGCACACTCAGCAACCGGTCGACCGCCAGTCGGCGCCAGTCGGCCACCACCGAAGCGGGCACGAACCATTCGCCCGTCAGCCGCAGTTCCGGTTCTCCGTCCGCTTCGAACGGCGTGTTGCCCAGCTTGGAGAGTTGGGTGCGTAGGTGGGCGGTCTGTGGGGTGCGTGCTGTTTCTTTGGGGTAGGCGAAAGAGAGCACGGCGCGGCACCCGTCTTCGTCTTCCGCAGCCAAGGCAAAGCCCGTGTCGGTCTCGCTCAGCGTCCAGTGCATACGGATTTTCCGCTCGGCCGACTTGCGCGCCAAGAGTCGCTCGAAGTCCTGGTCGAAGTTGCGGAACAGGGTTGTGTGGGGTTTGATGCGGGGCACCTCGCCTGCCGGATAGAGCCGGTTACCCTCCACCCGGTTGATGCGGAACCCCTGCAGGCGGCCTTGCCCGTCAATGAAGCATACGCCGTCGCCGTTGTGGAATGGTTTCACGCCTGCCACGCTCAGCCAGCCGCCGCGTTGTTCCTTGAGCTTTCCCATCTCTTCGCCCAGCGATTTGGGGGTGTCGAAAGAGGCCACTTCTTCGCCGCGTCCCTCTAAGAAGTAGTGCGTGAATCCCCGGCTGAAGCTCTTGTCTAACTGCGGCACGAAGCTGTAGCGGCACGTGCCCGACGAGGCACGCACGTATTCCGTCCGTCGGGCCAGGATGTCATCCAACTTCCGGCGGTAGGCGGCGGTGACATTCTTGACATAGGCCTCGTCTTTCAGCCTGCCTTCTATCTTGAGAGACGACACACCCGCGTCGAGCAGTTGTTCCAGTCGGTCGCTCTGGTTAAGGTCTTTCAGCGAGAGCAGGTGCTTGTCGCGCACCACCACTCGTCCGTCGGCATCGGTCAGCGTGAAGGGCAGGCGGCAGAACTGGGCGCACTCGCCGCGGTTGGCGCTCCGCCCGAAGCAAGCCTGGCTGGCGTAGCACTGTCCGCTGTAGCTTACGCACAAGGCACCGTGCACAAATACTTCAAGCGGCATTTGCGGGCAAGCGTCGTGGATGCGTCGTATTTCGTGCAGGGAAAGTTCGCGTGCCAGCACCACCTGCCGGAAGCCTTCGTCGGCGAGGAAACGTACTTTTTCCGGCGTGCGGTTGTCCATCTGTGTGCTGGCGTGCAGGGGGATGGGCGGGATGTCCAGCCGCAGGATGCCCATGTCTTGCACGATGAGAGCGTCTACGTTCATGCGCCACAGTTCGCCGATGAGCTGTTCCGTGTCTTTCAGTTCTTCATCGCGCAGGATGGTGTTGACGGTGACATAGACGCGCACATTATATATATGGGCATATTCCACCAGTCGGGCGATGTCGTCCGTCGAGTTGCCAGCGGAGGCACGTGCCCCGAAGCGCGGGGCACCGATGTAGACGGCATCGGCGCCATGGTCTACGGCAGCGAGTCCGCACGCCAAGTTCTTGGCAGGTGCGAGCAGTTCTATTTTCCGTTGTATCTTCATCAGACAATCTCATTGACGTTGTACGGCGTCTCCTGATAAACGAAGTAGTTCAGCCAGTTGGAGAACAGCAGGTTGGCATGGGCACGCCAGCTGACGCGCACACCCTTCTGCGGGTCGTTGTCCACGTAGTAGTTGCGCGGCATTTCGATGGGAAGTCCCTTGCCCAGGTCGCGGCGGTATTCGCCGTCGAGCGTCAGGGGCGAGTATTCCGAATGGCCCGTCACGAAGAACTCCCGACCGCCGCGCGCCATCACCAGATACACGCCCGACTCTTCCGATTCGGCGAGCAGGGTGAGAGCCGGTACGCGTAGGATGTCTTCGCGCCGCACTTCGGTATGTCGGCTGTGGGGCACGAAGAACACGTCGTCGAAGCCGCGGAAGATGGGGTGCAGCGGTTGCAGGGCACGGTGTGGGAAGATGCCGAACATCTTCTGCGGCAGCGGATACTTGGGCACCCCGTAGAAGTGATACAGTCCTGCCTGTGCCGCCCAGCAGATATAGAGCGTAGAGGTGACATGCGTACGTGCCCAGTCGAAGATTTCCGTAATCTCGTCCCAGTAGCTCACCTCTTCGAAAGGCATCTGCTCCACGGGTGCACCGGTGATAATCATGCCATCGTACTTCTCGTGCCGCATCTGCTCGAAGTCGGTGTAGAAAGCCTTCATGTGTTCGATGGGCGTATTCTTGGGTGTGTGGCTTTTGATTTTCATGAACGAGATTTCCACCTGCAGGGGCGTGTTCGAGAGGAGCCGCACCAGGTCGGTTTCGGTAGTAATCTTCAGCGGCATCAGGTTGAGGATGGCGATGCGTAGCGGGCGTATGTCCTGTCCGGTGGCGCGTGTCGTGTCCATCACAAAGATGTTTTCCTGCTTCAGCAGTTCGATGGCAGGGAGTTTATCGGGTAGTTTCAGTGGCATGGGTCTATGTTTTTCTGATTTCGGGGCGTAAAGTTAGTGAAAATTGCACAGACTTGCACGGTCCGGAGGCAGAAACTTGTCGGATATTCGGTTTACCTTTGTTTTCCGCTGTCTGTTTCTGCCCGGTTCCGTCACGCAAACTCCAGTCCGAACTCGTCTTTCAGTTCCAGCAGTGCCCGGTTCTTCTCGGCCATCATCTGGAACTGCTCGTTGCGTCCATAGGCGCGTACCTTCTCCGTGGGGGCACTGACCCGCACGCTGAGCGTGGCTTTGCGGTTCTTCAGCCGGGTGCGCAGGTAGTTTTGGATGACGGGTGTCAGGTCGGTGAATTCCTTGGCCACGATGGAATTGTCGACCACGGCTTCGAAGGTGGTGTCGCTGAGCATGGTCAGGTGTATGTTCTGCATGCGTTTGGCGATGGCCACCTGCTCTTGCGGGAGACGTCCCGCATACTCCTGCCAATAGTAGTTGACATCGCGTTCATTGAACATATAATCTTCTTCGGGCATCGGTTCCGGTGCCTGGATGTCGGCAGCCGGTTGGGTGGCAGTGGCGGTTTTCTCTTCCGTCTGCCGGTGACGGATGGAGATGCCCAGTCCGCCTTTGCTCACGACCGGTATTTTCTTCTCCTCGGTCCGCTGAGCGTTGAGCACCGACGCCACGTGCGCGGCGGCCGCCTGTCCCGTTGCAGGCTGTGCGTGCGTGGCTTGCCGTGCGGGTGCCGGGGCCGGTTGCGGAGCCGGTTGTGGGGCCGGAGCCGGTTGCGTGACAGGCCGTGGGGCAGCCGGCTGCGTGGCGGGGGCGATGGGTTTCAGGTCGGATTGGGGCTTACGCCCCCCCGGCACCTCCTCTTCTTCGGTCGTGAGTTGTGCCAGCCGGATGAGCGTCAGTTCCACCAGCAGCCGTTTGTTGCGGCTGGCCCGGTAGTTCAGGTCGCAATCGTTGCACAGCTTCAGGGCTCGGTAGATGAACGTCAGGGGGCACCGTTTCGCCTGTTCGCCGTAGCGTTGGCGGATAGATGCGCCCACTTCGAGCAGCGGCAGTGTGACAGGGTCGCGGCTCACCAGCAGGTCGCGGAAGTGCGCGGCAAGTCCCGTGATGAAGTGATTGCCGTCGAAGCCCTTGTTCAGCACGTCGTTGAACAGCAGCAGGGCGTCGCTCACCTTGTTGCCCAGCAGCTGGTCGGTCAGCCGGAAGTAATATTCATAGTCCAGCACATTGAGGTTCTCTATCACCTGCCGGTAGGTGATGTGCCCCCCCGTGAAGCTCACCACCTGGTCGAAGATGGAGAGGGCGTCGCGCATGCCGCCGTCGGCCTTCAGGGCGATGACGTTCAGGGCTTCGGGCTCGGCGGTGATTCCTTCTTTGGAAGCCACGTAAGCCAGGTGCGCCACGATGTCCTCCACGCCGATGCGCTGGAAGTCGTATATCTGGCAGCGCGAGAGGATGGTAGGCAGAATCTTGTGTTTCTCGGTGGTGGCCAGGATGAAGATGGCGTGGTGGGGCGGTTCCTCCAGCGTCTTGAGGAAGGCATTGAAGGCAGAGGTGGAGAGCATGTGCACCTCGTCGATGATGTAGACCTTGTACTTGCCTATCTGGGGCGGGATGCGCACCTGCTCCACCAGCTGGCGGATGTCGTCCACCGAGTTGTTGGAGGCCGCGTCCAGTTCGTGTATGTTGTACGACCGCTGTTCGTTGAAGGCCACGCACGACTCACACTCGTTGCACGCCTCGCCGTCGGCCGTGGGATGCAGGCAGTTGATAGTCTTGGCGAAGATGCGCGCACAAGTGGTCTTGCCCACGCCGCGCGGGCCGCAGAACAGGTAGGCGTGTGCCAGCTTGCCGGTGGCGATGGCGTTCTTCAGCGTGGTGGTCAGTGCATGTTGCCCCACCACCGATTCGAACGTGGCAGGGCGGTATTTGCGGGCAGATACGATATAGTTCTCCATATACGGTCGGTTCAATTGGCTTGGATAAGTGTGCAAATGTAAGCAAAAAAAAGCAATATCTCAGTTATTCGTTTTATCTTTGTGGGGACAAATTCCATTAACCACTAATCATTAATCATTAACCATTAACCACTAACCATTAACCAGATGGACAAGTTAATATCACTCTGGGACTTTGTGGGCCGCCACAAATACCTCATCACCCTGGCCGTTGCCTTTGTCGTCATCGGCTTCCTGGACCGCAACAGCCTGTTGCGCCGCATCAGCCTGGCGCGCGAAGAAAGCCGCCTGCTCGAAGAGATTGACAAATACCGCACCGAGTACGAAGAGAGCACCGAGCGCCTCAACGAACTGCTCATCGATTCGGGTGCCATCGAGCGCATCGCCCGCGAGAAATACTTCATGAAGAAGCCCAACGAAGATATTTATGTATTTGAAGGAGACGTAGCCGAATGATGAAGAAACTGCTTCCCGCCTGTTTTGCCGTAGGGGCACTGATGTCCCTTGCCGGCGCTTCCGCCCACATCACGGGCTGGTATCTTTCTCCCTACCTGCTGATTACCGGCTCGTTGCTGGTGCTGGTGTCGCAGGTGTTCACGCCCGTGGGCTGCAGCAGTCCCGTCATCCGCCGTCTGCGTTTCCAGCAGATAGTGGGCGCCCTGCTGTTGGTGGCCACCGGTCCGCTCATGCTCTACCTCCGCGGCAACGAGTGGATTGTGTCGCTCACCCTCGCCGCCGTGTTCCAGTTGTTCACCGCCATCCGCCTGCCGCAGGAGGTGGAGAAAGAGATGAGCAAGAAGCGTTAGATTCCCTCCCTATTGCCACGCGCTTGTTACCCCGCTGCCACGCGCCCGGCAGCAGGGTGCTTCGCTATATGAAATCCTTACACCATGTCTTCGCCCGTGTGGATGACCGGCACGCGGATGGTCTTGTGGAACGGAATGAAGCGCGACACCACCGCTATGACCACCGTGATGACGGTGAGCCAACCCAGTATGTGCTTCAGCGCCAGCAGCGTGCTCTGTTGCTGCAAGGTCGTGTAGAGGGTGTTGGTGGCGAGTTGCATGGCCTCGTTGATGCCGTGTCCCGCCGCGATGTTGCCCGTGAGCGACGACGTGTAGCGCGAGGCAGCCAGTGTGTCGACCATCGTGAAGTGCTCGCTCAAGTCGCTCAGGTAACGCTGTTGCAGGTGGTAGAGCCAGTTGCTGTAGAGCGACGAGGCCAGCACGGGTGCCAGCACGGCGCGGAAACTGATGAGGAAGAAAGCGTTGCTCAGCATGTACTTCGGCTGCAGGTCTTCTACCACGAAGAGCCCGAAGGCAATGAGCAGCACCATCATGCCCAATCCGCGGAGAAAGAGCGGCAGGTAGAGCATCTCATAGCGGCTGTCCGGCGAAATGGTGAAGTAGAGCAGCCCGAAGAAGAGCGCAAAGCAGGCCATGCCTCCGGCAATGAGGAAGCGGAAGCGCCAGCGCTGCCAGCGGAACCACCAGAAGCAGAGGAAGGCGCCCAGCACGTAGCCCGGCAGCAACCAGACGTAGAGCGTGTAGGTGTGGGTGTTGTCTACGCGCAGGATGGAGGTCATGTAGTTGGTGAGCAGGCTGGTGGAGGTGCTGAACAACATGATGAGTATCATGTAGAAGTAACCCAGGATGGCTTTCCACTGCATCAGGGGCTTGAGGCTGACGTAGGGCGAGGGTGCGCGCAACTGCTCCCACAGGAACAGGCCGATGAGCAGCGGGCCGAGCACGATGTAGAGGTTGATGCGCGGCGAAGCCATCCAGTCGAGTATCCTGCCGTAAGTGATGACGTAGACCAACATCAGCAGGCCGGTAGATACGATGACCATCTCGCGGATGTGCAGCTCTTTCAGGGCAATACCCTTCGAGGGGCGGTCGTGGCGGAAGAGCAGGATGACTGCCAGGATGGCCAGCATGAGGAGCATCATCATGAAGTAATACATGTATTTCCAGTCGTAGTGGTAGGCAAGCAGGGCGGTGATGACCATCGAAGCCTGTCCGCCGCCGAACACCAGGGGGTAGAAGTAGGCGTAGAACTCGCTGCGCACGTCGCCGGGACTGAATATGAGCTTGATGCGCCGGATAATCCACAGCATGAGGAAGCCTTTGAGGAAACCGATGCAGAAGCTGAAGGCAATCATCAGGTCCGTGCTGTTCGAGCGGGCACACACCCAGCTGAGCAGGAATTGCAGCGTCAGGTCGACCAGCAGGAGCGACTTGCTGCTGAAGGCGTTGAGTATTTTGGGTACGATGGGATAGGCCACGGCCATGCCGGCGGCTGCGGCGTAGAACCCGATGGTGATGTCTTCGGTATAGGCGCCCAGCGTGTTGGATACCTCGACCATGCTGCCCGTGTAGGTGCCGTTGAGCATGGTGACCGGCAGCATGATGAGAAACACCGCAGCGATGCCTACCCAGTCGGGCAGTCCGCGGCGCAGCGGGATGTCCAGTTGTTGCAGGGTGAGCTTCATTGCCTCAGAGCCTCCGTCTCTACCATCATGCCGGCGCGTAGCTGTTTCATGTCGTCGGCCGACACGTCGTCGAACTCAATGCGCACGGGGATGCGCTGCTGCACCTTGACGAAGTTGCCCGCCGAGTTGTCGGTGGGTACCAGCGAATATTTCGAGCCGGTAGCTTCGGAGATGGCGGTGACGTGTCCGCGGAACACCTTTCCCGGCAGTCCGTCTACCTTGATACGCACCTCCTGTCCGATGAAGATGTTGGCTATTTGTGTTTCGCGGTAGTTGGCAGTCACCCATTTGTCGGTCTGGCGCACCAGGTACGACAGCGTTTGCCCGGCAGCTACGTACTGCCCGGTTTCCAGTGTACGCCGTCCCATGTATCCGTCGTAGGGCGCCGTCACCACGGTGTACGACAGATTGAGGTTGGCTAAATCGAGGGCCGCTTCGGCTCGGAGTATGCCTGCCTCGATGTTTACCTGCCGTTTGCTGGTCTCGGTGTATTGCGAGTGTGCGCTGTCCTTCTGGCGCAGCAAAGCCTCCAGTCGCGCCTGAGCGGCTTCGTAGTTGGCTTTGGCCTGTTCGTACTGCTGTTGGGGCACCGACTCTTCCTCCAACAGCCGCTTGTAGCGGTAGAAGTCCTGCTCGGCCTGCCACAGCATAGCCCTGGCTTCGGCAATGTTGGCTTCCTGCTCGGCAATATGTATCTGTGAGGCTTCGATGCCTGCGTGCAGCACCCCCTCGGAACCTTGAGCGTCGAGCAGGGCGGCACGGGCTTCTTTCTGACGGATGCGGTATTCGCGGTCGTCCAGCACGACGAGGGTGTCGCCTTTGTGTACGAACTGATGTTCTTTGAAACGAATCTCGCGCACATAACCTGCCACCCGCACGTTGACCGGTGCGATGTATTGGTCGATGAAGGCGTCGTTGGTAATCTCATAGTTGACGTAACGCCAGAAGTAAGTCACGGTCCATATCAGTCCGGAGCCTGCAATGAGCAGGCATACCGTATTGAGGATGATGTTGCGGCGCTTGCGTTTTTTCAAACGTCGGTAGCGCATTTCGAGGGTAGAGGGCATTATTTATTTACGTGTTAAGTAGTAAGTAGTAAACTTTAAGCATTAGAAATTGGTGTGCGAAGCCGTTTCCGTCCCGTTGAGAGGGCGTCCGGTTTCCTTCTTTTTCCCAGACCTACAGTTTTCCGGCTGCGCGCAGCAGTTCGTAGTACGTGTAGATTACCTGCGTGCGTGCCGTGGTCAGTTGCAGTTCGGCGTTGAGGCGCAGGTTGTCAGCATCCAGCAGGTCGGTGAGGATAGCCAGTTGGTTGAGATACCGGTTGCGCATGATGCGGTAGTTCTCATTGGCTTGCTTCACCGACAGCTTCAAGGCTTCTACCCGTTCCACGGCTTCCTGGTGCCGCAGGTAGGCATTGTGCACGGTCATCCGTATCTCCTGCTGCTTCAGTGCTTCGGCATTTCGTCGCAGTTCCACGGCCTGTCGTGCTTCGTTTATCCGGTGTTTGTTGCGGTAGAGGGCAGAGAGCGGATACGAGAGTGTGAGCCCGACGTTCCACGTGTTGTTGTAGAGGTCGTCCAAGGTGCGCGAGAGCGGCCGTGCCAAGGTGTTCGACGCATAGAGCGACAGTCGGGGCAACAGTTCGGCACGAGTCAGTCGGACATCGTTCTGTGCCAGTTCGGTCTGTTTCTTCAGCAGCAGCATGGCCGGGTCGTTGCCGTAGGCCTGTGCGATGTAGTCTTCGCAAGGTTCGGGGGCGTAGGCCTGTTGCAGCAAGGTCGTGTCGGGGTAGAGCAGCAAGTCTTCGTCCATTCCCAGCAAGATATTCAGTTGTCTGGATACGAGGCTGATGTCGTTTTCCGTCTGTTGCAGCGACAGCCGGTTGTCGGTGAGCTGCATTTCGCTGCGCAGCACGTCGTTGTTGGTTATCAGTCCCTCGCGCTTCATGCGTCGGATGTCAATCAGCCGTCGTTCCGACTCATCAATGTTTCGTTTCAGCACCAGGTGCTGTTTGTAGAGGCTGAATAGGTTGAGGTACTGTTGCAGCAGCTGTAGTTTGATGTCGGCCTGGTCGGTAGCCGTTTGCAGGGCAGCCGCTTCTTTTTGCAGGTCGCTTTGCCGGATGGCATATCGCAGCCTTCCTCCTTGGTAGAGCGGTTGGGTGAAGTCGGCGGCATAATTCTGCTGCCAGTCCGGAGCGTCGGGCCGTGTAGGTTCCGACAAGCCTCTTTGCCACACGACAGGCTGTCCTGTCATGGCCCCCCGCAGTCCGATTTGTATGTCGGGCAGCAAGTTTTTGCGGGCTGTCTGTGCGCGTTCGCCTGCCATGCGTTCTTGCAGCCGGTCGGCCTCCAGTTGCAGGCTGTGCTCCATTCCTTGTCCGAAGAGTTGCTCCAGGCTTAGTGTCAGGGTGTCGGTCTGGGCGTGTGTCAGCATAGGCAGCAAGAGCAGCAGGAAAGTGTGCAGTAAGGTTTGCTGAATGTGATTCTTAACCATATCTTTGTCATTATCCTGATTGTCGGGAGGCGCGTATTCGCTACGTGTCGGGTCCCTTCCATCTTTTTGTGGCTGCAAAGTTACGTTTTTTGCGTCAGATAAGCAAATGCCGGGTTGCGGTCTGCCTGCAAAAAAACGCCGGCATCCTCTTCGCGTGAGGACTGCCGGTCCGTATAGCCCTCGTTGCGGTTGGTTGAGCGGTATATAATCTTTATCGTTAATTATACTTTCCCTTGCGCATGGGTTTCCCGCGCAGCGCTTTCCAGCAGGGCGGGGCGCCTTTTCCACCGTGCTGCCAAGCGTTTCCCGTCGGGGGCGATAAGGCTTTGCCTGTCCGCGTGTCTGCCGGTCTTTTCGGTTCAGAGTTTGTGGCGCACGCCTATGTTGCCGACTGCGGTGCGCTTCAGGCCGGCGGTTCTCCGTGTCAGATAGTCTTCATCGGTGTTACGGGTCGGTTACCAAGCCGTGCCCAAATAAGATTTCCTGTTTCCTGCCGTTATTCGGGCCGAATCCTTTATCTTTGCATACATATATATTAATATGTGGAAAATCGGTAGAATCTGGCTCTGTTCTTTGTGGCGCCTGTTGGTGCCCCGCTGCTGTGTGGTGTGCGGCAATACCCTGCAAGAAGGCGAGGAAGTGGTTTGTCTCAGGTGCAATATGGACTTGCCCCGTACGGGCTATCACCTGAAGCCGGACAATCCCGTGGAGCGTGCGTTGTGGGCGAAGATGCCGCTGGTGCGTGCCTCTTCCTATGTCTATTACCGGCGGGGCGGGAGCTATGCCTCAGTGTTGCATCTGTTGAAGTATAAGGGCCGGAAAGACATAGCCTTGTCTTTGGGCAAGCAAGCTGCTGCCGAACTCATGCCTTCCGGTTTCTTCGAAGGTGTCGATGTGATAGTGCCTGTGCCGCTTCACCCGCGCAAGCAGCGGAGCAGGGGCTATAACCAGAGCGAATGGCTGGCACGGGGACTGTCGGCCGTTACCGGCATTCCGGTCGACGGGAAGTCGGTGACGCGCGATAAAGACACAGACACGCAAACCCACAAGTCGGTGATGGAGCGTCAGGACAATGTGGCGGGCATTTTTTCCTTACATGCTCCCGAAGCCTTTAAGGGCAAACACGTCCTGATTGTCGATGATGTGTTTACTACGGGAGCCACGGTCACAGCCTGTGCCGATGCCCTGGACGGAGTGGAAGGGGTGCAGGTCAGTGTGCTGACGCTGGCTGTGGCGGGCAGCTAAAGGGGAGGCTGCCTGGGCAAGGGCGCATACAAAAAAAGAGGAAAGCGGCGGCTCTCCTCTTTTTCTGCTCTTCGTCTTGGACTTGAACCAAGGACCCTCTGATTAACAGTCAGATGCTCTAACCGACTGAGCTAACGAAGAATATTGCATTTGGCATAAAGAGCTCTTCGTCTTGGACTTGAACCAAGGACCCTCTGATTAACAGTCAGATGCTCTAACCGACTGAGCTAACGAAGAGTGTTGTTTTTTCTCAAATGCGGTGCAAAAGTAATAGGATATTTTGAAATATGCAATATCTTTGCGGAAAAATTCGCGAAAAAAGACGAAATAAACGATTTTACCACTAAAAAAGTACGATATGAGACGATTTTTCAAGGTTCGCAGAGCCATTTTAGGGCTGCTGGCAGCTGTAGGAATAGTAGCCCTTTGGGGATTTGCAAGTGCTGACAGCCGGAGTTTTCAGATTGCGAAGAATCTGGATATATTCAACTCCATTGTAAAAGAATTGGATTTGTTCTATGTAGACACCATCGACCCCAATAAAACCATCCGCGAGGGAATCGATGCCATGCTTTATTCGCTGGACCCTTATACCGAATATTATCCCGAAGACGACCAGAGTGAGCTGGAGCAGATGTTGAAGAATTCTTATGGGGGCATCGGTTCCATTATCCGTTATTCGCCCAAGACACAATATACGGTGATTGCCGAGCCTTACGAGGGAATGCCTGCCGCCGAGGTGGGACTGAAGGCCGGCGACGTGCTGCTGGAGATTGACGGGAAGGACCTGAAGGGCAATCCCGATGTCAGCACCTTGCTGCGCGGACAGGTGGGAACCAGCTTTAAGCTCAAGGTGCAGCGTCCGGGCACGAAGAAACCGCTGGAGTTCGATGTGGTGCGGCGCTCCATCCAGTTGCCTATCATCCCTTATTACGGTATGGTGGGCGACAGCATCGGCTACATCAACCTCAGCACCTTCTCGGGCAATCCGTCGCAGGAGTTCAAGGAGGCTTTCCTGGAACTGAAGAAGCAGGGCATTGCCTCGCTGGTGATAGACTTGCGCAACAACGGCGGCGGATTGCTGGACGAGGCGGTGGAGATTGCCAACTTCTTCCTGCCCAGAGGCGATACGCTGGTGACGACGAAAGGAAAGATTGCTCAGTCCAGCAATATTTACAAGACTTTGCGTGAGCCGTTGGATTTGGATATACCGCTGGCGGTGCTGGTGAACAGCGTTACGGCGTCGTCTTCCGAAATACTGGCCGGTTCGTTGCAGGACCTCGACCGCGCCGTCATCATCGGCACGCGCACCTACGGCAAGGGCTTGGTGCAGACCACCCGCCAGTTGCCCTACGGCGGCACCATGAAGCTGACCACCTCCAAATATTACATCCCCAGCGGGCGTTGCGTGCAGGCCATCGACTATACGCACCGCAATGAGGACGGAAGTGTGGGACGAATCCCCGACAGCCTGACCACGGTGTTTCACACACGGGCAGGGCGTGTCGTGCGCGATGGAGGCGGCGTGACGCCCGACATCGAGGTGGAGGCCGAGAAGCTGCCCAACATCCTGTTCTATCTGGTTAATGAGAATCTGATTTTCGACTATGCCACGGATTATTGCCTGAAGCACGCCAGCATACCTGCCCCCGAACAGTTTGAAGTGACCGATGCCGATTATGCCGCCTTTAAGGAAAAGGTGAAGGCCGCCGATTTCAAATACGACCAGCAGACCGAGAAGATGCTGAAGAGCCTGAAGGAGATGGCAGAGTTTGAAGGCTACCTGGAAGGAGCCTCTGCCGAGTTCGATGCCTTGGAAAAGAAACTGCAGCACAACCTCGACCACGACCTGGATTATTTCGCCAAAGAAATCAAAAGCATGCTGGCCATCGAAATCGTGAAGCGTTACTACTACCAGCGCGGAAGCATCATCGAACAGCTGAAAGACGACCCCGACCTGAAGGAGGCCGTGAAGGTTCTGGGCGATGCCGACGCTTACCGAAGCATGCTGAGCGCACCCGAACAGCCGACAGACAGTATCTGACCTCTCTTTTTTCAAACTTGCATCAATGAAAACAAATCTTACGGAACTTACCGCCGAGGCGGTAGCTTTACTGAAATCGCTGATTGCCATCCCCTCTGTGAGCCGCGACGAGGAGAAGGCTGCCGACTGCCTGCAACAGTACATCGAATGCCAGGGTATGGAAACAGGGCGGCGAGGCAACAACGTGTGGTGCCTTTCGCCCATGTTCGACCTGAAGAAGCCTACGCTGCTGCTTAATTCGCACATCGACACCGTGAAACCCGTCAGCGGCTGGAGGCGCGACCCTTTCACCCCTGCGCTGGAAACCAACGGGAAACTCTATGGCTTGGGCAGCAACGATGCAGGAGCCAGTGTGGTCAGTCTGCTGCAGGCCTTCCTGCATCTCTGCCGCACCGCCCAACCCTACAACCTGCTGTTTCTGGCTTCGTGCGAGGAGGAGGTGTCGGGACAGGGAGGCATCGAGAGTGTGTTGCCCCAGTTGCCGCCCGTCGACTTTGCCATCGTGGGCGAGCCTACCGAGATGCAGCCTGCCATTGCCGAGAAGGGGCTGATGGTGTTGGACGTCACGGCCACGGGGCGCTCCGGCCATGCTGCCCGCGAGGAGGGCGACAATGCCATTTATAAAGTATTGGACGATATAGCCTGGTTTCGTGACTACCGTTTCCCCAAGGTCTCTCCGCTGCTGGGACCTGTCAAGATGAGCGTGACCGTGGTCAGTGCCGGCACGCAGCACAACGTCATTCCCGACCGTTGCACGTTTGTGGTCGACATCCGCAGCAACGAGTGCTATACCAACCGGGAGCTTTTCGACCTCATCACCCCGCATCTGAAGTGTGAGGCGCGTGCCCGCAGCTTCCGTCTGAGTTCTTCGCACGTGTCGCCCGAACATCCCGTAGTGCGCCGGGCCGTGGCGATGGGGCGCGTCCCCTTCGGCTCGCCCACTTTGTCCGACCAGGCGCTGATGCCTTTCCCGTCCATGAAGATGGGGCCGGGCAAGAGCAGCCGCTCGCATACAGCCGATGAATTTATCTTTGTACGCGAAATAGAAGAGGCCATCGGGATGTACATCGAACTGCTGGATGGCACCTCGCTGAAATAGAAGACTGGACGAAAGGCAGACTGTTGATAATCAGCAGTCTGCTTTTTATATAGATGCAGCACGCTGCTTGTCGACTGGCAGTATGCTGCTTATTGCTTGGCAATGTACCTCTCTTATAGTAGTGGCGGTTTCGGATTATCCGGGCTTCGGACTTTGTGGCTGTCCTTCCGTGCCTCCCATGTCCGGCGAACGTCATACCCGGCAGCCGTCATCGGGAAATCACCGGGCAATCCACTGTTCCGGGTTCAGCTTCTGTGTCTCCTTGCGTAGCTGGAAGTGCAGCACCGTGCGCCCTCCGTCGGCAGGGTCGGAGAACACCTCACCCAACGGTTGCCGGGTCTTTACATTGTCTCCGGCTTTGACGAGGGCCTGCGAGAGGTTGCAGTAAACGGAGATGTAAGCCCCGTGGCGCACCAGCACGTTGAACAAGCCGTTGAGTTGGAATACCGCAGCCACTTTCCCATTGAACACGGCACGTGCCTTTGCACCGGGTTGTCCCTGCAGGTCGATGCCCTTGTTGTCCAGCACCACGTTACGCATCACCGAATAGCGTCCGTAGTGGCTGACGATGAGGTAGGAGCCGGTGATAGGAGCGGGCAGCTTGCCCCGGTTGGAGGCAAAGGAGCCGGAGAGCTGGCGGTCGGCCCTGTCCAAGGTACTGGTTTCCATGGGTGCCGGTTGCTTTGGGGAGGCGGTAGCCTCTGCTTCCGCTTGTCGGCGGGCAGCCTCTTCTGCTGCCTTGCGCCGGGCTTCTTCCCGTCGGGCCTCTTCTTCGGCGCGTTTGCGTGCCTTTTCAATCTCTTCGGCTATCAGTCGGTCTATTTGTGCATTGAGCTGTTCGGCTTCTTGTCGCTGGCGTTTCAGTTCCTGCTGCAATCCCTTCTGCTGGCGTCGCAGGTCTGCCACAAGCGATGCCTTTTCTTTTTCCTGTTCCTCTAAAGCCGCCTGCTCCTTCTGTCTGTCCCTCAGCAGTTGCCCTTTCGATTCGCGCACTTCCAGCACCTCCTGGCGTTTCCGGTCGGTCTGCTTCTGCTTTTCGGTGATTTCCTTCCCCTGCTTGCGTTGGTAGTCGGCATATTCGCGCACGTAGCGCAGGCGTCGGTAGATTTGTGCCAGGTTCTTGGCAGAGAAGATAAACAGCAGTTTCTCTTCGATGGACTGATGCTGTTGCAGGTAGCGCACGGAGGCGGCATAGTTGTCTTGCTTCTCTTTGAGCTCCTTTTGCAGTGCGACGATTTGCCTTCCCAGCGCGGCGAGTTCCCGGTCGAGAGTTTCCAGGTCGTTGTTCAGCACCTGGATATATCGCTTGCGCTCTTCTATCTGTCCGGTCAGGGCGGCAAGTCCTTTCAGTTGGCTGCCCACGTTGCTGCTGGTTGTCTTCAGCATGGCTTCCGATTCTGCCATACGGCGTTGCAGCTCTTCCCGTTTGTTTTCCAGCTCCTTGATGGTCTTGTTGGACTGTGCAAGGAGAGGGACCAGCAGGCAAAAGCAGGCGGCGAGCAGGCAGAAGAATCGGCGTGTCATAGGCTCATCAGCAGATGCAGGAGTTCATACCACTCCACTTCCTGGTATTTGGACGAGAGGGTGGTGGGTGTCAGTTCTATGGGCCGGGTAGAGAAGTCCGAGAACTCTATTTTCCCTCCTTCGATAGAGGGAATGCCCAGCTGTTCGGCCGTAATCACCGTTTTGCCTTCCGGCGTGGCGGCGGCAAAGAGCAGCTTTTCTAAGTGGGCAAACGTGGCTTTCCGGGGCAACACGTCCTTCAGTTCTTTGCGGGTGGCATGCACGTAGCGCTTGCCCATGCGGTCCACCAGCAGGAGGTCGTCCGGAGTTACCTCGATACGTGCCACCTCGGTGCGCAGGATAGGCATCAGAAACGAAATCTGCATCCGTTCGCCGCGCACCAGCTTCAGGGTGCCGTTGACCGTCAGTACCGATTGCTTGCTGGGCACGGTCAGCTTGACCTTCGACGACAGGCAGGTGCTCTCCTTCGAGAATCCCGATTCACCCCGGCGCGAAGTTTTGCATCCCGCCAGGCATACCAGCAGGGCAGCCAGCATCAGCACCAGGCGGAACGCCCGCGGGTGGTTTCGTCGGTCGTTCCGTCGGTTCTTACTTGCCGTCATGTTGCATGGCCTTCTCTCCATCTTCATTGTCTTTGTAGGGGACATATTTCTTTTCGTTAATCTTCTTCTCTATTTCTTCGGTGCGTATGCCCATTTCGCGGGCCTTCTTCCACAGCTCTACGGCTTTCTCCGTGTCGCCCGTCATAAAGTAAATGTCTCCGGCGTGTTCCACTACGCCGGCGCTTTTCTCTTCGTTGCTCAGCAGGGCGTCATCTATGTAGATGCGGGCTTCGTCGTATCTGCCTTTTTCGAAGAGAATCCAGGCGTATGTGTCCAGATAGGTGGCATTCTTCGGTTCGGCCTTGATGGTCTTGTAGCTCATCTCCTCTGCCCTGTCCAGGTCGCGCCTTTCCAGCGATAGGTAGTAGGCATAGTTGTTCAGTGCAGGGATGTTTTCGGGGTAGTACACCAAGGCCGAGTCGTAGGACTCATACGCTTTTTCGGACATCTTTTTGGCGTAATAGGCATCGCCCATGATGGTAAAGAAGTCGGAGATAACCTCCTTCTTGGTGCCTTTGCGTGCCTGTTGCAGCGCCTTGCGACACGTGCTGATGACATCGTCGTTGCGTTCGTCCTGGTTGTAGGCTATGGCTAAGTAGAAGTAGAACTCCGGTTTGTCGGGGTTGGCCACCACTCCGCCTTCGCACAGTCGGGTCACCTCCTTGTAGTCTTCCTTTTTGATAGCCTCGCCCAGCAGGGTCATTCGTGCCGCCGTGTTGGTAGGGTCGATGTCGAGCACCTGGTGCAGCACGGGCTGTGCCTGCTCTTCCATGCCTTTTGCCAAAAGATATTGAATGTAGAGCATCGGCAGTTGCGCATTGTCCGGTTCCTCTTGCAAGATGCGGTCGAAGAGCCGGATGATGCGAGTGCTGTCGCCGTCGGCCTGTTCGTTATCTATGATGAGCTGTCGCATCACCAGCAGTTTCGTGTCCGACGCAACCTTCCGGTTCAGCAGCAGAGTGTCCAACTGCTGTTGGTAGCGTTCTTCCTGTCCGGTCTTCTTATAATAGTCGGCCAGCGAGTAAAGCGCCATGGGATTGTCCGGTTCCTGCTTCAGCACCTCGGTGTAGATGTTGTAGGCCTCCTTTTCCTTCCCGTTTTGCAGGTAGGCATCGCCCAATATCACCCGGTAGCGTGTGTCCATGGGATATTCCTTCACCAGGCTTTCTATTTCGTGGAAGGCGCGTTTGTTATCTTTCTTTTGCAGGTAGATGCGGAATTTCTCCATGGTGAGCGCCTCGTTCTTCCCCATGCGCTGTTCCAGTTGGTCCAAGATGCCCAGCATCTTGTCGTAGTCTTCAGCCCGGTTGTACAAGTCCAGCAGGTTATACAGCGGGTCCGGCTTGTCGGTGAAGCGGGCAGCCATGTCTTCCAGCAGTGCCGTGGCTTTTTCGGTTTCATTTTCTTTCTGATACAAGCTGGCCAGTGCCTGTGCGTACCAGTAGTTGTCCGGCTCGTAGGTTACGGTCTTTTCCAGTTCCTGCAAAGCCTTGTCATCGTCTTTCAGGAAGAGGTAGTACTGCGCCAGTTCGTAGAGGGCAGACGGTGCCTTCGGGTTGATTTCGAGGCAGTGTTGCAACAAGTCGAAGGCTGCATCGTATTGCCGTTGCGCTTTCAGCCGTAGGGCCTCCAGGTAATAATAGTCATATTTGCGCTGTTGCTCTTCGGTGAGCGGTCGGTCTTGCGCGGTGGCAGGCACCCAGGCTGTGGCAATCCACAGCAGGACGACTGTTATCCGGAGCGTGATGTTTCGTAGAGTTCTCATGTTGTTTATTTTTCTCCTGTATGTCCGAAGCCGCCGGCCCCGCGTTCTGTTTCGTCCAGTTGTTCCACTTGTAGCCAGGCTGCCTGTTCGTGGCGGGCGATGACCATTTGCGCGATGCGCTCCCCGTCTTCGACGACGAACGGTTCGTTGGAGAGGTTCACCAGGATGATGCGTATCTCGCCGCGGTAGTCGGCATCAATGGTGCCCGGCGAGTTCAGCACCGTGATGCCTTTTTTCAAGGCAAGGCCGCTACGCGGTCGGATTTGTGCCTCGTAGCCGGCGGGCAGGGCGATGTAAAGCCCCGTGGGCACCAGGCAGCGTTGCAGGGGAGCCAAGGTGATGGGACTGTCTAAGTTGGCACGCAGGTCCATGCCTGCCGAGAGGGCGGTGGCGTAGGCGGGAAGCGGGTGCTTCGAGCGGTTGACTATGGGAATGTTCTGCATAAGTGTTTCTTTTTAAAATATCCGGCGAAAGTACGGATTTTGAAGCAAAATAATCATACTTTTGCAGTTAAATAATAACAAAGCATCAGTCAGACTGTATTTATGGATTGGCATACTCTTCTCTCTGCCAAGCGTTTCGGCTTGGAAGAATACCACCGGGACCATCCCGAAAACCGTTCTGAGTTTCAGCGCGACTACGACCGTCTGGTCTTTTCCGCCCCCTTCCGCCGCTTGCAAAACAAGACGCAGGTCTTTCCGCTGCCGGGCAGCATCTTCGTACACAACCGCCTGACGCACAGCCTGGAGGTGTCGTGCGTGGGACGTTCGCTGGGCAACGACGTGGCACGCCAGCTGGTAGGGCGTCATCCCGCTTTGCAGCATACCTTTGTGCCCGAGATAGGTGCCATCGTATCTGCCGCCTGCCTGGCACACGACTTGGGCAATCCGCCTTTCGGCCATTCGGGCGAGCGTGCCATTTCCACCTTCTTCTCCGAAGGGGCGGGGCAGTCGCTGCGTGAAGTGCAGCCCGACGGTTCCTGCCTGACCTCCGCGCAGTGGGAAGACCTGACGCACTTCGAGGGCAACGCCAATGCCTTCCGTCTGCTCACCCACCAGTTTGAAGGGCGGCGCAAGGGAGGCTTCGTGCTGACCTACTCCACGCTGGCAAGCATCGTGAAGTATCCCTTTGCCTCGTCGCTCGCCGGCAACAAGTCGAAGTTCGGTTTCTTTACTTCTGAAGAAGAGGCGTTCCGCCGCATAGCCGACGAACTGGGCATGAAGAAGCTGCAAGATGCCCCCCTGCGTTATGTCCGTCATCCGTTGGTCTGGTTGGTAGAGGCAGCCGACGACATCTGCTACCAGATTATGGACATCGAAGACGCCTACAAGCTGAAGATTCTGACCTTGCAGGAGACCAAAGACCTGCTGCTGGCTTTCTTCGACGAAGAACGTCGGCAGCACCGCTTAGACGTGCTGCGAATCGTCGACGACCACAACGAGCAGATAGCCTACCTGCGCTCCAGTGTCATCGGCCTGCTCATCCGCGAATGCACCGCTGCTTTCCTCGACCATGAAACCGCCCTGCTCGACGGCACCTTCAGCGGACCGCTCATCCGGCACATCGCCCCCCGTCCGGCCGAGGCCTACGCCCGTTGCTCTGCCCTGGCCCAAGAGAAAATATACCGCTCGAAAGACGTGCTCGACATCGAACTGGCGGGCTTCCGCATCATCAGCACCCTGCTCGGCCTGATGCTCGATGCCGTGCGCGAGCCCGACAAAACCTACTCCAAGCTGCTCATCAACCGCGTCTCCAGCCAGTACAGCATCCATGCGCCTACGCTCTACGGACGGGTGCAGGCGGTGCTGGACTACGTGTCGGGCATGACCGATGTCTTTGCCCTCGACCTTTACCGGAAAATCATCGGAAACAGCCTGCCGGAGATTTCGTAACCGGCAGACCTGCTGCCTGCTGTTTCTTATATATAAGAAGCACGCTGCTACGCTGTCTGCCGGTCGCGGCAAATACCGTGGCAATATCCCTCCTGTACCTTCGGAGCCAGACGCCTCACCATCAGAGCTTCTCCCCGTATGCCAAGTCGCCCGCATCGCCCAGTCCGGGCACGATGTACTTGTGTTCGTTCAGCCCGGGGTCGATGGCGGCGCACCACAGGGTGACATCGTCCGACGGGAAGAGCCGTTGCAGGTGTGCGACCCCTTGGCGGGACGCAATCACGCAGGCGATGAGAAGACGCTTGGGCGACCCTTTGGTGAGGAACGCGCGCCAGGCAAGCTCCAGGCTTTCGCCCGTGGCAAGCATGGGGTCGACAAGGAGGACGGTCTTCTGCGAGAGGTCGGGCGTGGCGATATACTCCACGTGCACATCTATCTCCCGATGCTCGGCATCCTTATAATAACGGTAGGCAGAGACAAAGGCGTTGCCCGCGCGGTCGAACACGTTGAGGAACCCCTGGTGCAGGGGCAGACCGGCGCGGAACACGGTGGCAATCACCAGGTCGTCGTCCGGCGTAGAGGCCTCGGCCAGGCCCAGCGGCGTTTGCACCGGCTTCACGGAGTAGGTCAGTTCTTTACTCATCTCGTAGGCCATCAGTTCGCCGATGCGCTCGATGTTGCGGCGGAAACGCATGCGGTCGGTCTGGATGTGCACATCGCGCAGCTCGGCGACGTATTGGTTGAGGATGCTGTTCTGTTCAGAGAAATGGATGACTTTCATTGTTCTTGTTTTTGATATTATCGACAAAAGTACGAAATATTTGGTATAAAACGCAACGGCTGCCCTCTTTCTCGCCCGTACGAAGACTGGCGGAGGTTGGAATACGGTCATTTTGCCACATTCACTTTGCAGATAGTGTTACAGATATATAAAAGACAGCTTTATGAGGGAAAAAATTCGCAAATAGGGCATGGCCGTAAGCGGAAAAATGTTACTTTTGCACGCGGAAACGATTTTAAGGTAAAAAGATAGTCAAAACCAAATACCAATTTAATAACTTAAAGAAAATGGCTAATTTAGATTTAAGCAAGTATGGTATCGTAGACGTGAAGGAGATTCTCCACAACCCGTCTTACGAAGTATTGTTCGAAGAAGAAACTAAGGCCGGCCTGGAAGGCTACGAAAAAGGCCAGGTAACAGAACTGGGTGCTGTCAACGTAATGACCGGTATCTACACGGGCCGTTCACCCAAAGACAAATTCTTTGTATACAACGAAGCCAGCAAGGACACTGTATGGTGGACTTCTGATGAATATAAGAACGACAACAAGCCCTGCTCTGAAGAAGCTTGGGCCGACCTGAAGGCCAAGGCTGTGAAGCAGCTGAGCGGCAAGCGTCTGTTCGTGATGGATACATTCTGCGGCGCTAACCCCGCTACCCGTCTGAAAGTGCGCTTCATCATGGAAGTGGCATGGCAGGCTCACTTTGTGAAGAACATGTTCATCCGTCCGACGGAAGAAGAACTCGCTAACTATGGCGAACCCGACTTCGTATCGTTCAACGCTGCCAAGGCTAAGGTGGACAACTACAAGGAACTGGGTCTGAACTCTGAAACAGCTACCGTGTTCAACCTGAAGACCAACGAACAGGTTATCCTGAACACTTGGTACGGCGGTGAAATGAAGAAGGGTATCTTCTCTATCATGAACTACCTGAACCCGCTGCGTGGCATCGCTTCCATGCACTGCTCTGCCAACACCAACATGGAAGGTACCGACACGGCTATCTTCTTCGGTCTGTCCGGCACGGGTAAGACTACGCTGTCTACCGACCCGAAACGTCTGCTCATCGGCGACGACGAACACGGCTGGGACGACGAAGGTGTGTTCAACTACGAGGGCGGCTGCTATGCCAAGGTTATTAACCTTGACAAGGAGAGCGAACCCGATATCTACAACGCTATCAAGCGCGACGCTCTGTTGGAGAACGTAACGGTTGACGCTGCCGGCAAGATTGACTTCGCCGACAAGAGCGTGACGGAGAATACGCGTGTTTCTTATCCTATCTATCACATCAACAACATCGTGAAGCCCGTATCGAAGGGTCCTCACGCTCATCAGGTAATCTTCCTGTCTGCCGATGCCTTCGGCGTATTGCCTCCCGTATCTATCCTGAGCGCAGAACAGGCTAAGTATTACTTCCTGTCTGGTTTCACCGCTAAGCTGGCTGGTACGGAACGTGGTATCACAGAGCCCACTCCGACATTCTCCGCTTGCTTCGGCGCTGCTTTCCTGAGCTTGCATCCGACAAAGTATGCCGAAGAGCTGGTTAAGAAGATGGAGAAGGTAGGTGCCAAGGCTTACTTGGTGAACACGGGCTGGAACGGCACAGGCAAGCGTATCTCTATCCGCGACACTCGTGGCATCATCGACGCTATCCTCGACGGTTCTATCGACAAGGCTCCGACGAAGACTATCCCGTTCTTCAACTTCGTGGTTCCGACAGAATTGCCGGGCGTAGATCCGAAGATCCTCGATCCGCGCGACACGTATGCAGAGGCTGCCCAGTGGGAAGAAAAGGCTAAAGATTTGGCTGGCCGCTTCATCAAGAACTTCGCTAAGTTCGAGGGCAACGAAGCTGGTAAGGCGCTGGTTGCTGCAGGTCCGAAACTCTAATGTAATACCTGGACAATCTATAAAAACAAGGGAGGGACTCCGTGGGGGTCCCTTTCTTTTTATGAGGCAGAGTGAAGTATTTTTAAGTATCATATCAGCAGCTAAGTAAAACATGAGTAGAGCAATCAAATCTTACAAGAAGTGCCAGTTGTTCCTGTCTGCTTTGTTTCTGCCGGTGTCGTTTGCCGGTGCAGCCACTTATGCCATGCCGTCGTGGACAGTAGAACAGATGGCAGAGGCTACGCAGCCGGGAGCAAGCATCACCGACATCGTGCAGATTAACCCTACCACGGTGGAGATTCTTTTTTCTAACCAGCAACGCATGACGCTGGACTTCTACGGCGAAAACATCTTCCGGCTGTTTCAGGACAATGCCGGGGGCATCTTACGCGATCCCCAGGCCGAACCGGAAGCCCAGATTCTGGTGGACCAGCCCAGACAGACGGTGAGCCCACTGGCGATAGAACGCTCTTCGGCACAAGTGTCGGTGGCTACGGACCGGGTGCTGGTGACCTTCGACAAGGCTACCACACTGATGACCGTGGTAGATAAGGAAACCGGTAAGACCGTGCTGGAGGAAGCAGCACCGGTGGCTTTTGAAGCCAAGAAAGTAACCCTGACCCTGAAGGAACAACCGCAGGAATATTTCTATGGAGGTGGCGTACAGAATGGCCGCTTCTCGCACAAAGGCCGGAAAATAGCCATCGAGAACCAAAACAGTTGGACAGATGGAGGAGTGGCATCGCCCAATCCCTTCTATTGGTCTACCAAGGGCTATGGCATCATGTGGTATACGTTCAAACCCGGTGAGTATGACTTCGGGCGTAAGGAGAAGGGCATCGTGACCCTCAGCCATAACACGGATTATCTGGATCTCTTTGTCATGGTAAGCCAGCAGCCCGTGGATTTGTTGAACGACTATTATCAGCTGACCGGACATCCGGTGCTGTTGCCTAAGTTCGGCTTCTACGAAGGACATCTGAATGCCTATAACCGCGATTACTGGAAGGAAGACGAGAAGGGCATTCTCTTCGAAGACGGCAAGAGATACAAGGAAAGCCAGGAAGACAATGGCGGTATCAAGGAGTCGCTCAACGGCGAGAAACAGAATTACCAGTTCTCTGCCCGTGCAGTCATCGACCGTTACAAGGCGAACGACATGCCGCTTGGCTGGCTGTTGCCCAACGATGGGTACGGTGCCGGTTACGGACAGACGGAAACTTTGGACGGCAACATACAGAACCTGAAGAGCCTGGCAGACTATGCGCGGAAGCAAGGCGTGGAGATTGGCCTGTGGACACAGTCGGACTTGCACCCGAAGGAAGGAGTGGAACCGCTGCTCCAGCGTGACATTGTGAAAGAAGTGAGAGATGCCGGCGTGCGTGTGCTCAAGACCGATGTGGCGTGGGTAGGAGCCGGCTATTCATTCGGCTTGAACGGCATTGCCGATGTGGCGAACATCATGACGTATTACGGCAATGACAGCCGCCCCTTCATCATCAGTCTGGATGGTTGGGCTGGCACGCAGCGTTATGCCGGTATATGGTCGGGCGACCAGACCGGCGGCAACTGGGAGTACATCCGTTTCCACATTCCTACTTACATCGGTTCCGGCTTGTCGGGAAATCCTAACATCACGTCGGACATGGACGGCATCTTCGGTGGAAAGAATCTGGTGGTGAATACCCGCGACTTCCAGTGGAAGACGTTTACGCCCATGCAGCTGAACATGGACGGATGGGGAGCCAACGAGAAATACCCTCATGCCTTGGGCGAACCAGCCACCTCCATCAACCGCTGGTATCTGAAGCTCAAGTCGGAACTGTTGCCTTATACCTATAGTATCGCCCGTGAGGCTGTAGACGGCATGCCTATGATGAGGGCCATGTTCCTGGAATATCCCAACCGCTATACGTGGGGAAAGGCCACCCAGTACCAGTATCTCTACGGGCCGTACTTCCTGGTGGCTCCTATCTATCAGGATACCAAGGCCGACAAAGAGGGCAATGACGTGCGCAACGGCATTTACCTGCCCGAAGGCGAATGGATTGACTATTTCACGGGCGACAGATATACCGGGGGACGCATCCTCAACAACGTAGATGTTCCGCTGTGGAAACTGCCGGTGTTTGTGAAGAGCGGCGCCATCATTCCGATGACAAACCCCAACAACAACGTGCAGGAGGTGGACCAGGCATTGCGCATCTACGAAATCTATCCGGACGGAGAGAGTGCGTTTGCCGAATATGATGACGACGGCACCACAGAAGCATACCGGACCGAGGAGGCTTATGTGCGGACATACATCGAATCGGAAGCGGATGAGAAAGGCCGCGTGACCATTACGATTCATCCTGCCGAAGGTTCTTACAAGGGATTTGTGAAGGAAAAGGCCACGGAATTGCGCGTCAATGTCACGGCTAAGCCCAAAAAGGTGACGGCGCGTGTCGGCAAACAGAAGGTGAAGCTGGCAGAGGTGACATCGCTGGAGGAGTTTGAACAGGCAGAGAATGCCTTCTTCTACAACGCTGCGCCCAACCTGAACCGCTTTGCCACGCCGGGCACTCCTTTTGCCGAGAAAGTCATCTGCAAGAATCCGCAGCTCTGGGTGAAACTGGGCAAGACGGATGTGACGGCCGCACAGACGGTGGTTACTGTCGATGGTTTCGTGTTCGCGCCTGCCGATAAGCTGCTGGTTAGCACCGGCAAGCTCGACAAACCGTTGCCACAAGTGACGGACAGCAACATCACGGCCTATACCCTGAAGCCCACCTGGTATCCCGTGGCTCATGCCGATTACTACGAGATTGAGTTCGACAGCATGTTGTATAGCACCATCCGCGACACCGAACTGCTGTTCGAAGACCTGCAAGCCGAGACCGGATACGACTTCCGCATCCGTGCCGTGAACAAAGACGGTTATTCCGACTGGGCGTCTTTCCAGGCTACCACGAAGTCCGACCCGTTGGAGTTTGCCATTCGGGGTATTACCGGGCAGACCAGCATTCCTAACCAGGGACGCTCCATGTCGCGCCTCTTCGATTTCGAGGAGAGCGAGCTGTGGCATACTTCCTACAATGCTTCGTCTGTGCCCTTCGACTTGGTGGCCGACCTCCATTCGGTCAATACCTTGGACAAGTTGCAGTATGTGCCGCGCGACAATGCCGGCAACGGTACACTGCTCAAGGGTGTCATCAGTTATAGTATGGATAAGGAGAACTGGACCGAAGCGGGTGCCTTTGAATGGAAGCGGAACAGCGACGTGAAGCTGTTTACCTTCTCCGCACAGCCCGTGGCGCGATATGTCAAGCTGCATGTCACGGAGTCGGTGGGCAATTTCGGTTCGGGACGCGAGCTTTATATCTTTAAGGTGCCGGGCACGGACAGCTATCTGCCGGGCGACATCAACAACGATAAACTGGTTGATGAGAACGACTTGACTTCGTACACCAACTATACGGGCTTGCGCCAAGGCGATTCGGACTTCGAGGGATATATCAGCAACGGCGATTTGAACCGCAACGGACTGATTGACGCCTACGACATCTCGGCTGTCGCTACCCGCATGGACGGTGGAGTGGGCATGCAGAAGCCCGATACGCTGCGCGGAACAATCACGCTGTCTGCGGCTAAAAAGTCGTATAAGGCTGGCGAAACGCTGGAAATCGTGGTCAGCGGCAAAGGACTGAAGGCGGTCAACGCGCTCAGCTTCGCCCTGCCCTACGACCCCGTCAAGTATGAATACGAGGGCATAGAACCTGCCGGCATGAAACAGATGCGCAGCCTGACCAACGACCGCCTGCATACCAACGGCGTCAAGGCTCTCTATCCTACGTTTGTCAACATCGGCGACCGCGAAACGCTTTCAGGCGACGGCGTGCTGTTCACCATCCGGCTGAAGGCCAAGCAGGACCTCCAGTTTGACCTGAAGCTGCAAGACGGCATCCTGGTTGACAAAGAAATGAATTACATCAAGTTCTGAGGCGGAGCGTAAGCTGCCGCTGGCATGAAGAGGGAATGTGTCCGTCGTGGCATATTCCCTTTTTTTGCAGGAGGGAGGAAATGCTGCCTGAGGACGGAGCAGAATGTTAAAAATTCATTCCGCATGTGCCCTCTTTGGCCAAACTTCTTATATTTGCGATATGAAACCCATAAAAACCAAGGAGGAAGTATGAAAAGACTGTTTATCGCAGGATTATTGGGCCTGAGTCTGTTGCTGCTGAACTCGTGCGGCAAGCAGGACCGGGTGGAAGAACTGAAGGATTTTGTAGAGAAAGTTCAGAAAGAAGGCAGCAGCTACACCGAAAAGAAATGGGAAGAGGTGAACGAAGAGTTCAGTGAGCTGTTGCAGAAGCTGAACAGCTACGAAGACCTGAGTGCGGAAGAATTGCGCGAGATAGCCGAACTGCAGGGCCAGTATGCCGCTACCGTCTTCAAGGAACATGCCGGCAAAGCCATGGAAAAGGCCGGTGCCGTGCTGGACGGTTTCGTCGAGGGCCTGACGGGCGATGACGAAAACGGAGAGCAGGCAGAAGAGCAGGATGAATAATTCTTGGCAAATAATTATGAAATCTATGAAATCAATGAAAACAATCTGGGGCGGCCTGTGTCTGTGTGCCGTTCTGGGCAGTTGTACGTCTGCTGCACCGAAAGACGAAGCTGCCGAAGTGAAAGCTCCCGATAAGTCGGAAGTAGTGATAGAAAACATACTGACGCGCCGCAGCATCCGTCAGTACAAGCCGCAGGCCGTAAACCGCGACACGATGCAGGTCATTCTGAATTGCGGCATCAATGCTCCCAATGGACAGAACAAGCAGTCGTGGGAAGTACGTGTGGTAGACAATCCGGAGTTCATAGACGGCTTGACGGAAATCTTCAAGAAAGAGAATCCCAAGGCGGCTGAAGACCCTTCGTTCAAGAACATGTTCCGCAATGCGCCGACGGTGGTGTTTATCGCCCACGACACGAAGTATGACATGTCGCAGATAGATTGCGGCCTGCTGGGCGAGAACATGGTGCTTTCTGCCTGGTCTATGGGCATCGGCTCCTGCTGCCTGGGCAGTCCCGTGCGCTTTATGAACACGAACAAGGATGCGGCTCCTTACCTGAAGAAGCTGAATTTCAGCGAAGGCTATGAGTTGCTTTATTGCATCGCCTTCGGCTATCCCGACGAGGCACCTGCTGCCAAGCCCCGCAGTGCGGCGAAGATTCAGTTTGTAGACTGAGGCTGTTGCCGACCGGCTCCCTGCCGTTGGGCAATGCCTCCGGGCGGTGCCGCAAGGGGTTTCGGTGCTTGTCTATAAGAAGCCGGCTCCGAAGGTATGGGCAGTTTGCTGCTAATACCTCCGGAGTTTTTTCTTAGAGCCTGTCCGGTTTTTCCTCAGCGGCTGCCGGGGCCGGACACAAGAAAGGCTTGCACTCCGTGGAGGGGTGCAAGCCTTTCTCTTGATGTGCCTGCTTCTTCTGTCGGTGTCAGGCGGTTATGGCGGCCAAGCGGTAATACACTCCTTGGTTTTCACTCACCTGCTCTATTTTCTTTTCCCGCAGAAGTTGCAGCAACGCCATACACAAGTCAGTGCTGGCCAAGTTGCAACGCTTCTCGAGCTCGCCGAATGTGCAACGGGTGTAGCGGAGCAGAATGTCGTACACCTTACGGCTGTTGCTTTTGATAGCTTGAATATTGAACTTCATATAAACAAAATGTTGCTATAAAATGTGGTTTAGGTTATCTGTACCACAAAGTAAGCCATTTTTTTTGAATATACAATACTCCGCTGGGCTTTTTTGCTGTCCTTTTGCGTATATTTGCGCTTCTTTAACTTCTTATGTCTGTATTTCGGGCGGTTGGGTGCCGTCTTGTGCCACGATGAGCAAGATATCGTTGGGCATCAGCTGAAGGTCGCCGTTGGGCACCAGGAACTTGTCGTCGCGCTTTACCAGCATCACCAGCACGCCTTTGGGGAAAGGAATGTCGCGTATGTGGTCGCCTTGGGCAAGCATCTTCTTCGTGCAGCGCATCTCGTGCAGACTGCTGTCCATGGTGTCGGGAAACTCGATGCCGAAGAAGTCGGGCTTTTCGGGCACGGGATCGCAGAGGTCCAGCTGGCGGGCCGTCCACGGCAGGGTCATGCCTTGCGCCACGAGCGAAATCAGCGTGACAAAGAAGACGATGTTGAAAATCTGTTCGCCGCCCGGCACGTTGTTCACCACCGGATAGGTGGCAAAGAGGATGGGTGCTGCGCCGCGCAGTCCTACCCACGACACAAAGAGCTTGGATTTCGTGCTGATTTTCCGTCCGAAGGGAAGCAGGCTGAACCATACGCTGACCGGACGCGCCACTAACATCATGAACAGGCTGACCAAGATGGCGGTAACGGTGACTCCCAGCATCTCGTGCGGGTTGACCAGCAGGCCCAGCATAAGGAACATCACTACTTGCAGCAACCAGGTGACGCCGTTGAGAAAGGTGCCCGTCTCTTTCTTGTGGTACAGGCGGCTGTTGCCTATCACCATGCCGGCGATGTACACCGCCAGGTAGCCGTTGCCCTTCAGCAGGAAAGTAGAGCAGTAGATGATGAAGGCAAAGCTTATCATCAGCACCGGATAAAGCTCCTCGTTCTTCAGGTTGATGCGGTTAACCACCCACACCGAGGCTTTGCCCAGCAGGAAACCGCCCAGGCCGCCCACAGCAAACTGCAGGGCCAAGGAACCGGCTATGTCACCTGCCGACAGTTCGCCCGACTGGATGCACTGGATGAGGATGATGGTGAGCAGGTAGGCCATGGGGTCGTTGCTGCCGCTCTCCAGTTCCAGCATGGGGCGCAGGTTGTGGCGCAGGTTGATGCGTTGCGTGCGTAGGATGTTGAACACCGAGGCCGAGTCGGTTGACGACATCGTGGCGGCCAGCAGCAGCGAGCCCATCAGGCTGAAGCCAATCTCGGTGTGTTGCCAGCCGGAGATAAGGTAGATGAAGAAGCCCGTCAGTGCCGTGGTGGCCAGTACGCCCACGGTAGAGAGGGCGATGCCCGGCAGTGCTACCGGACGGATGTCGGCCAGGCGCGTGTCCATACCGCCGCTGAACAGGATGATGCACAGGGCAATGGTGCCGATGTATTGTGCTTGTTCGGCGTCGTGGAATTGGATGCCCAGTCCGTCGCACCCGAAGAGCATGCCAGCCAGGAGGAACATTAATAAAGTCGGGATACCGAACCGGTATCCCGTCTTGCTGATAAGTATGCTGCCGAATATGAGCAAGGAGCCCACCAGCAGTGCCATTTCTAAAGAGATGTTCATTGGTTGGTTGCGGGAAGATTAATGGAAGAATTCTACGAGCAGTCCCACTGTATCACGGTGTGTGATGCCATCTTCTCCGAAGTCTACTTTGTTCTCGCGGGCCAGCCAGCCGATGGCGGCATAGAAATCCGGTTCGTTCAGTCCGGAAGCCTGGCGCAAGTCTTCCATGTTCCATACCCGGTTGTCGCGGTTGCTGTCCATCACGTGCCACAGGATACCTGCATTCTGTCCGATTCTGTTTTTATCCATAATTTGTTGCATTATGAGGTTAAACTTAAGTTTCGTTTTACAAAGAAACGGAGTTTTGTCGAATATCAGATGTCCTGGAATGTCCTAAATCGGCTCTCTTTCACTTTTTTTAATCCTTTCGGCTTCCCGTCTGTCCGGAAATGGCGTGTGTTTCCGCTGCGGTTCCGTTCATTCGGTTTCGCGGGGAGCAGGTTCTTTTTCCGGCCGTTGGCGGGGTGGTTGCTGCTGCATCTTCTTCCACTTGGCAAACTGTTCTTCGGTGAGGATTTTCTTCATCTTCTTCTCCCGTTTTTCCTGCTTCTTTTTGAGTTCTTCGGCCCGTTCTTCCGCGTCTTGGGCGGGCATGGGCGGTCGTGCCTGTCCCCACGGCCGGCTGAAGTCGCCTTCGGGCATCATGGGCGGTTGCATGCCGTCACGCGGAGGCATGAAGTTTCCCCTTCCGCGGGGCATGGGCGGGAAGTTTTCGAGTTTTTCCTTCTGTTCTTTCAGGTTGAGCTTGTAGATTTTCTTGTACTGCTTGTCGGTCAGTTGCAGTTCTTTGCGCAGCCGGTCTGTTTCTAACTTGGCTGCTTGTTCCGGGTCGGGCACTTGGGCGAAATGACGCCCGTGGGTTGGCATGGAGTCCGGTCGTGCTTCCTGCGCGGTAGCCTGTGTGAGGCTGAGGCAGGTGGCTGCGAGGACGAGAATCAGTTTTTTCATACTTCTTTTTGTTATGGGTTCATTTTTATGGAAGTTTGATTCCGGAGACTGCCGTTCCGAATCCGTTCTTTCTGTCCGGCAGGGGCAGGTGTGTCGGGAAAGGGGGGCCGTGCCGTCTCCTGATGTCGTGTCAAAGGTACTCCGATGCGGGAACATCCGGAAATATAATCTACGGAAAGGCCCATTTTATAGACGAGTAGCCAAGAAAAAACCGGCATCCGCAGGTAGGGAAGAGCGGGTGCCGGTTTTGTCCGCGGGTTGTCGCGGGTTTAGTCTTTGCGGTTGGCGCGTTTGCGTTCTGTTTCGTCTAAGATAATCTTGCGCATGCGCATCGACTTGGGCGTTACTTCTACATATTCATCGCCCTTGATGTATTCTAAGGCCTCTTCGAGCGAGAACTGCACGGGCGGGATGAGCCGTGCCTTTTCGTCGGAGCCGCTGGCGCGCATGTTGGTCAGCTTCTTGCTCTTGGTGACGTTCACCACCAGGTCGTTTTCGTGCGAGTGTTCGCCCACCACCTGTCCGGCATAGACCTCCTCTTGCGGGAAGATGAAGAAGCGTCCGCGGTCCTGCAGTTTGTCGATGGCGTAGGCAAAGGCGGTGCCCGTCTCCATGGCAATCATGGAGCCGTTGGTGCGTCGTTCTATTTCTCCCTTGTAGGGTTGGTATTCTTTGAAGCGGTGTGCCATGATGGCTTCGCCCTGGCTGGCTGTCAGCACATTGGTGCGCAGGCCGATGATGCCGCGCGACGGCATGTCGAACTCCAGGTTGACGCGGTCGCCTCCGGCTGTTTCCATCTTCACCATGTCGCCCTTGCGCCGTGTGACCATGTCGATGATTTTGCTGGCAAATTCTTCGGGTACGTTCACCGTCAGCTCTTCCACCGGTTCGCATCTCACTCCGTCGATGTCCTTGAAGATGACCTGCGGCTGTCCCACCTGCAGTTCATAGCCTTCGCGGCGCATGGTTTCGATGAGTACGGAGAGGTGCAGCACGCCTCGTCCCGACACAATCCACTTGCCGTCTTCCTCGCTCTTCCTCACTCGCAGGGCCAGGTTGCGGTCCAGCTCCTTCATCAGTCGGTCCTGGATGTGCCGCGAGGTGACGAACTTGCCTTCGCGTCCGAAGAAAGGCGAGTCGTTGATGGTGAACAGCATGCTCATGGTGGGTTCGTCGATGGCGATGGGTGGCAGCGGTTCGGGGTTCTCGTAGTCGCAGATGGTGTCGCCGATTTCGAATCCGTCAATGCCTACCAAAGCACAGATGTCGCCCGACGAGACCTCGGGCACCCGTTTGCGTCCCATGCCTTCGAAGGTATGCAGTTCTTTGATTTTGGTCTTGAGGATGCTGCCGTCGCGCTTGGCCAGCGATACGTTCATGCCTTCGCGGAGTGTGCCACGGTGTACGCGTCCTACGGCGATGCGTCCCGTGTAGGACGAGAAGTCGAGCGAAGTGACCAGCATCTGCGGGGTGCCCTCTAACTGTTGGGGGGCGGGGATGTGCTCCAGGATGCAGTCCAGCAGGGGCGTGATGTTGTCTGTAGGCTTTTGCCAGTCGGTGCTCATCCAGTTATTCTTGGCCGAGCCATAGATGACGGGGAAGTCCAGTTGCTCTTCGGTGGCGTTGAGGCTGAACATCAGGTCGAACACCATTTCATAGACCTCCTCCGGTCGGCAGTTGGGCTTATCGACCTTGTTCACCACCACGATGGGTTTCAGTCCGATTTGCAAGGCCTTTTGCAGTACGAAGCGCGTCTGCGGCATGGGTCCTTCGAAGGCATCCACCAGCAGCAGGCACCCGTCGGCCATGTTGAGCACCCGTTCCACCTCGCCGCCGAAGTCGCTGTGTCCCGGCGTATCTATGATGTTGATTTTGGTTCCTTTGTAGTTGATGGAGACGTTCTTCGAGAGGATGGTGATGCCTCGTTCGCGTTCCAGGTCGTTGTTATCCAGCATTAATTCACCTGTGCTCTGGTTGTCGCGGAAGAGGTGTCCGGCCAGAAGCATCTTGTCTACAAGCGTCGTCTTGCCATGGTCCACGTGGGCAATGATGGCAATGTTTCTAATGTTCTGCATGTTATAAACTATAATACCTATTCTGTTTCCGGCTGCAAAGATACGGGTTATTCGGGAAAAATCCTACATAGCAGGGCGCTTCGTTGACTTTCTTGTTTGCGTGGCGGCATACGGTGCGGTCCATGCGCAGGGTATAAGAAGCGTCATGCCGGGCTGTCCGGAGCCTGCTGCCAAGCGCTGCGAAGCAGGCTGGAACTATATAAGAAGTATTTGCTTGAATACCAGGAGAATGTGCTTCGTCTTCCCGCCTGCCCGGTTTCGGGGAGGCTCCGAGCGCTTTTCTTCGCTTTTTGCGTGGTTTTCCTCCGGGCTGATGCCGAAAACTTTTTACTTCTCGCGAAGCCGCTCCGTTCGGCTTGTCTGTCGGCGGATTTAGTGTCCTGTATGTCGTAAATATTGTTTTTGTCAGGATTTTTTTTGTCTTTATCACTCCTTATGCACCCGGTGGAAATTTCCTTCAGGAGCGTAGGAAGAAAACGCTTCGGGTGTCGTTTGCCCCGTTTTTGCCATCCAGACATGGCAAAATACCCTATTAACGTAGATAAATAAAGTTAAAAAGCAAGTTAAAGTTGTGCAAGTTGAATATCGAGTGCATATTTAGGCCGAAATCTTATTATTAATTTAAATTTTTCTTAAATCTATGGTACCAGTATCTAAAAAATGAAGTACCCTAAATTCGCAGCGCTTCTATTGTGTCTGCTTCCACAGATTCAAGTTTTGAATGCCGCACCCGACTTGGGAAAGTATGAAATGGTTACAGGCATTCATCAGACTCCCTCGAGTTCCCCTATTTCTGTCATTGGCGGCGTCGTGGATGCCCGGACAGACGAAGCCATCATCGGCGCTTCAATCAGCATCAAGGGGACAAGTCGCGGCACTATCACCGACATTGATGGCAAATTCACGCTGAAAGTCAATCCCGGCGAAGTGTTGGTTATATCTTATGTAGGGTATATGACTCAGGAAGTCACCGTCGAAGACGGCAAGTTACTTATGATCCGACTCCATGAAAACACAGAACTTTTGGAAGAAGTAGTAGTAACCGCCTATGGTAGCGGACAGAAGAAGGCCAGTATGGTGGGAGCCGTAGAAGCCATCCGGCCTGCCGACCTGGAAGTGCCGTCGGCCAACCTCTCCAATGCTTTTGCCGGACGACTGGCGGGTGTGATTGCCATGCAGCGGAGCGGAGCACCCGGCGCCGACGGCTCCAGCTTCTACATCCGCGGTATCTCGACCATGAGCGGCGCCACCAATCCGCTCATCATCCTGGACGGAGTGGAAATATCGGCAGGCGACTTAGACCTCATCGACCCCGAAATCATCGAGAGCTTCTCTATCCTGAAAGATGCCACCGCCACCGCCATGTATGGTACGAGAGGAGCCAACGGCGTCATGATTGTCACAACCAAGACCGGCCGCAACATCGACAAACCTGTCATCAACTTCCGCGTGGAGGGAAAGATGAACATGCCTACCAAGATACAGGAGCTGGTGGACGGCGTGTCGTATATGAACCTCTTCAACGAAGCCATCGCCAACGAGGGCAATACCAGCACCATCATCCCTTATACATCCGAGCAGATTGAAGGCACGCGCCTGGGGCTGAACCCGTATGTCTTCCCCAATGTAGACTGGTATGAGGAGGTGTTCAAGTCGCACTCGTTCGACGAAAGCTTCAACGTGAACATCCGGGGAGGCGGAAAGTATGTCGACTACTTCTCCAGCATCACGGTCAACCACCTGACGGGTATGATTAAGGACCGCTCGTCCGACTTCACCTCTTACAACAACAGCATCAACATGATGCGTTATGCCTTCCAGAACAACGTGAACGCATACCTCTCGCCCACTACACGCCTGTCGCTGCGCCTGAATGTGCAGCTGCGCGACGGACGCCAACCCAACTTAGGCGTGCAGGACCTGTTTACGCAAGTGCTCAATACCAGCCCGACGGAAGCACCGGTGTATTTCCCCGCCGACGGCATTGCCTCCAGCACCAAGTGGGGTACTACCGACCGCGTGAACCCCGGCCAGCGCACCAATCCGGTGGCGGCCCTGTCCAACGGCTATACAGATACCTTTGCCAGCACGGTGGTGGCTGCCTTGGAATTTGACCAGAAGCTGGACTTCATTACCGAGGGACTTTCGTTCCGCGCGTTGGCATCGTTCAAGAATTACTCGTACAACGCCATGGGAGCCTCCTCTGCCTGGAATGGCTATCACCTGGGAGACTATTGGGTGGACGAGAACGGCAACTACCAGTACACCACTACCCTGAACACCGGCAATGCCGGCGAATCCGACACCAGCCTGAAGCCTACCGTAGGCAACAGCGGCGACCGCCGCTTTTACTTCCAGAGCTACCTGGAGTATGCACGTACCTTCGGCCTGCACGATGTAAATGCCATGTTCTTATACAACCAAGACGAACAGGTGATACACCTGACGGCAGCCAACCTGATCAACTCCCTGCCTTACCGCAAGCAAGGCATCGCTGCCCGTCTGTCGTATGCTTATGACGGCAAGTATCTGGCTGAAATCAACATGGGCTACAACGGCTCTGAAAACTTTGCCAGTGGCCACCGCTGGGGTTTCTTCCCTTCCATCGCCCTTGGCTATAACATCAGCGAGGAGCCGTTCTTCGCCCCGCTGCGCCAGGTCATCTCACACCTGAAAATCAGAGGCTCGTGGGGAAAGGTCGGCAATGACGACATCGGAGCCGAGCGTTTCGCTTACATGCCTATCATGAACATGGGCAACCGGGGCTATCAGACGGGCTACACCGGTAACCGTACTTCGTACTACGGCCCCAGCTACGGACGTTATGCCAACGAAGACCTTACCTGGGAAGTGGGCGAGAAAATCAACGTAGGCTTGGACATGACTCTCTTCAGATCGCTGAACCTGACGCTGGAATTCTTCCGCGAAGACCGTGACAACATCTTCCAGCGGCGTGCCACCGTGCCTGGATATATCGGAGTGGCCGGCACTACCATTCTCGGCAACTTTGCCGCCATGCGCAATCAGGGTGCTGAACTTTCGCTGGACTACAACAAACAGTTCGGCAAAGACTGGTTTGTCAGCTTCAAGGGAACATTTACCTATGCCCACAACGAGATTACCCAATACGATGAATCACCCATGTACGACTTCCAGAGCTTTATCGGGCAGTCTGCCAACATGACCGGCGTATTGGTGTCCGACGGCCTGTTTGCTTCCGACGAAGAGGCAGCCAACTCCAACCAGCAGATTGGCAGCATCCTCGGGGCTGGCGATATTAAGTATGTCGACATATCCGGTGACGGCATCATCAACGGAAACGACTGGGTATGGAAAGGCCATCCTACCGTGCCTGAAATTGTCTATGGCTTCGGTCCCTCCATCAAATGGAAGAACCTGGACTTCTCTTTCTTCTTCCAGGGAGTGGCACGCACGTCGCTTATCATGAGCAACTTCCATCCTTTCGGAACCAACAGCGTGCGCAACGTCTTGCAATGGATTGCCGATGAACGCTGGTCGCCCGAGAATCCGGACGTGAACGCCACCTACCCGCGCCTTACCATGTCGTCGTCGACCAACAACCAGTACACATCCGACTACTGGCTGCGCAATGCTTCTTTCCTGAAGCTGAAGAATGCGGAAATAGGCTACACCCATAAGAATATGCGCTTCTACATCAGCGGCATGAACCTGCTCACTTTCTCGCCCTTCAAATATTGGGACCCGGAACAGGGAGGAGGAAACGGCATGGTGTATCCTACCCAGCGGACCTTTAATGTCGGCTTCCAAATGACCATTGATACCGGTAAAAAACGATAACCCATTCTCCATTACACATATTATATATATATCTTATGAACAAGTTATTCAAGTTATTTCAATATCTGATTTTAGGCATGTTTGCCTGCCATGTAGTCTCTTCTTGCAGCTACCTTGATATTGTGCCCAACGAAACAGCTACGGAAGAAGATGCTTTCGAGTCGACCGAAGCGGCGCTGCGTTATTTGTACAGCTGCTATTCCTACCTGCCACAGTCGGAAAATACCCATACCAGCATCAGTACGGCTTGTGACGAGATTGTGAGCTGCTTCGGCGGCGAACCCACCCAGCTCTACTTCCAGGGAGGATATACCGCCTCCAACCGCGGAAACGTAGAGGAAATATACAACAACATGTACACCGGCATCCGGCAGTGCTATCTGCTGAAGCAGCATATCAGCTCTGTGCCGGGCATCACGCAGGCCACCATTGATTCTTATGTCAACCAGGCCGACTTCCTGATTGCCTACTACCACATGGTGCTGATGCAGCACTACGGGCCCATCATCCTGGTGAAGGAACTGACATCCACCACGACGCCGGCCCACGAGTATCTGGCGCGTTCCACCTACGATGAGTGTGCCGACTGGATTGCCGGCGAGTTCAAGCGCCTGTCTACCCTCCTGCCTGCCCGTCGCACCGGCAGCGATTACGGCCTTGCTACCTCGGTGGCCGCTCTGGCCTTGCGCTCCAGAGTGTTGCTCTACAAAGCTTCGCCGCTGTTCAACGGCAATGCTGAATATTACAGCTCTTTCACCAATCCGGACGGCACGCATCTTATTTCGCAGGAATTTGACCGGAACAAATACAAAGAAGCGGCAGATGCTGCCTTGGAGGCCATCAGCCTGGCAGAAGCCAACGGATATTCGCTGTTTACCTCGGCCGAAGGAAGCACCATCACTTCCATGGCTGCTCCTTATCCGCAAGACCCCGTGCAACGCCGCTTGCGCCTGACCATAACCGATGAGTATTCTTCTGAAGTACTGTGGGCCAATACGCGTTCGGAACCGGCATACAGCATTCAGAGCAAGTCACGCCCCTTCCTTATCTGGGGAGCCGGATACGGCACCACACTGAAGATGGTAGAGCGTTTCTATACGGAGAATGGCCTGCCCATTGACGAAGACCCGGCATTTGACTACGAAGGACGCTATGGTACCTGCGTCCTGGACAATGACACGCGGGGCGAAGGCGTCACCCTGAAACTGCACGACCAGCGCGAACCGCGCTTCTACGCCTGGGTGGCTTTCCACAACGGATATTACGAATGCCGCAGCGCACGTATCGTGTCGGGCGACCAGGAACAGGTGACCAATGGCGCTTATTGGGAAAGCCATGAACGCTCCAACGGCTCCGACCAGCGCTGGCTGACCAACTTTACGAGAAATGGCAACTGTGGCAAGGGCGGACGTACCAACAACTATTCCATGACGGGCTACCTGAACAAGAAGGGTGTACGACCCGACTATCAGGCTCCGGCTACGGAATCGGCTCCTACGCAAGACTATCCCAAACCCATCATCCGCCTGGGAGAGGTGTACCTCAACTATGCCGAAGCTTGTGTGGGCTATGGAGAAAGCAGCTACGTGGCAGACGGCATGAACAAACTGAACGCCATCCGTGAGCGCGCCGGCATACCGTCCGTGCTGACTTCGTGGGCAAAGGCCAAACACCCCATCGCCAATTATGAGTCGGCTGTGGCAGACGGAAGACTGATGGACATTGTCGTGCGCGAACGCATGATTGAGTTGTATATGGAAGGGCATAACTTCTGGGACCTGCGGCGGTGGAAAATTGCTGAAGAGAACATGGGCACGCTCCAGCAGGGACTGAACATAGACGGTGCTACCGAGGGGGAATTGTTGCAGGTAATTACCATCAACCAGCCGCGCAACTTCATCTCGCCTGCCAACTATCTGATGCCTATTCCCAACAACCAGGTGAATACGAACAAGCAGATGGTGCAGAATCCGGGTTATTAAACCGGTGGCACGTGCCGGCAGAAACCGGCGGCTGAAGTGAATGAATGTCCGGGTCATCTGGTGCGCCCTCTGTCTGCGGTACCGACGGAGGGCGCACATGGCCCGGACTTCCTTTGGGAGGCCGTTGGCGGCTGTGCCCCTGACCGTTTGCCGGAAAGCCCTTTGGAGCGCGTTTCCAAGCTCTTCGAAGCGTGCTTCCAAGCCTTTGCGAACGGGCGTCCCGGCGTGTCGGCTCAACCGCTGTGCTCCGGCCTCCTGCAAAGGGCTGAGAAGCTCCGGGCTGGCAGACGACCGTTTCCATGCCTGCCGTCTGAAGCATCCGGGTGCGGCAAGGTAAACGCTTTTTGTGGCAGAGGCCGGAATTTTCTTCTTCCTCTTCCTTTGCCATGTAAAAGATAATGCTTATCTTTGCACCCCGAAAAGACATAATAAACACTTTATTCATTAAAAACTATGTATTTAGACGCTGCTAAAAAGCAAGAAATCTTCAGCAAGTACGGAAAGTCTAACACTGATACTGGTTCCGCTGAGTCCCAGATTGCTTTGTTTTCCTACCGTATTGCCCGTCTGACTGAGCACCTGAAGCTCAACAGAAAAGATTATAGCACTGAAAGAGCTCTGACGATGCTGGTTGGTAAGCGCCGCGCCCTGCTGGATTACCTGAAGGACCGCGACATCGAACGCTACCGTAGCATTGTCAAGGAATTGGGCTTGCGCAAGTAATCGGTTTACTTGTTGCTGAGAACAAAAAAAGAGAAGGACTTCCACAGAGGTCCTTCTCTTTTTTTGCGGGTGTGGCTGAGAGCCCGTCAGAAAACGTGTTTCTCGGCTTCTGCCTCTTCATATATCTTGTCTATCACATCCTTGAAATGTTCGGCCACCACCGCACGGCGCAGTTTCAGCGTGTTGGTCAGCTCGCCCTGTTCCATACTGAAGGGGCGGGGCAGGAGGACGAAGCGTTTCACCTGTTCGTAGTGGGCAAACTGCTGCTGCAAGGTGTCGATGCGTGCCTGGAACAGTGCCAGAATCTTGGGATGCTTCAGCAGCTCTTCCATGGAATTGTAGGAGATGTTCTTGCGGGCAGCATATTCCTTGACGTATTCATAGACGGGCACGATGAGCGCCGAGACAAACTTGCGCCTGTCGGCGATGATGGCTATCTGGTCGATGTAGCGGTCGATGGTGAGCCGTGTTTCCAGAGCTTGCGGAGAGATGTATTTGCCGTTGGAGGTCTTGAACAGTTCCTTGATGCGCCCCGTCAGGTAGAGGTGCCCGTCGTGCAGGTAGCCGGCATCGCCGGTGTGGAACCAGCCGTCGGCATCGAAGGCTTCGGCGGTGGCGCGGGGTTTCTTGTAGTAGCCGTCGGTAATGGTTTTGCCGCGCAGCAGAATCTCGCTGTTTTCGTTGATTTTTACTTCCAGTCCGGGTATGATGTTGCCCACAGAGCCTATTTCAAAATCCTGCACATGGTAGAGCGATACCGTGGCGGTCGATTCTGTCAGTCCATAGCCCACCATCATGTTCAGTCCGACGGAGTGGGCAAACTCGCATATCTCGTCGGACACGGCAGCGCCCGCCGTCGGGAAGAAGTTGCCGTTCTCCAGTCCGATGGTTTTCTTCAGCAGGGCATAGATTGTTTTTTCGTAGAATTTATATTTCATCCGCAGCATCAGGGGCGGTGTCTTGCCCAGGCGCACATAGTCCAGGTTGTGTTCTCGTCCCACCTTGAGGGCGTTGAGCATCAAGGCGCGTCGCAGCGGGCTTTCGTTGGCGATACGTTCGTGCACGCCCTGGTAGACTTTCTCCCAGAAGCGCGGCACGCTGCACATCACCGTGGGACGCACCTCGCGGAGGGATTGCTGCACCTCGGCCGGACGCAGGTTGACGCATACCAAGGTGCCCCGGTGCAGGCAGAAGTAAGTCCATGCCTTTTCGAAGATATGTGTCAGGGGCAGGAAGTTGAGAGACACGTCGTGGTCGGTCAGGGTGCTGAGCAGGTCGTCGTGCACGCGGAAAATCTCGTTGTAGTTGCTGTAGCGCAGCATGACGCCCTTGGGCTCGCCGGTGGTGCCCGAGGTGTAGAGAATGTTCATCAGGTCATGTTCGTCTACGCGGGCCGTCCGTTCATCCACCAGCGCCTGGTGGGGCAGCCCTTTGCCCAACTCCAGAAACTCGTCCCAATAGAGGGAAGTCAGGTCGCGCGGGTCTTTGCGAACAGAGCGGTCGAAGATAATCATCTGTTTCAGCGTCTCGCAGTAGCCGAACACCGAGAAGGCGGCATCGTACTGGAATTGTTCGCCGATGAACAGGTAGCGTATGCAGGCATCGTTGACGATGTATTGCACCTGCAGGGGCGAGCTGGTGGCATAGAGCGGGATAGTGACGGCGCGGTTGGCAAAGGCGGCAAAGTCTGTATAGAGGCATTCGGGCTTGTTCTGCGAGAAGATGCCTACGTTCTCCTGCTCCTCTACTTCTAAAGCAACCAGCGCATTGGCTGCTAAGCGGACGATGCGGTCGAATTCGTTCCAGCCGACGGGTATCCAGGTCTCTGTGTCATAGTCCTTGTACTTCAGGGCAGGCTTGTCTCCGTATTTTGCTGCTTGCCTGTGCACCAGCACGGTCATTTCCTGTAGAGCCATAGTGAGAGTCTTTTAGGGTTGATGTCACAAAGTTATACATTTTTTAATGAAAAGCAATACTTTGTCTCGTAATTTTGCCGGGGAAGCGCGTATTTTGTGGTTTCGGCCCTCCGTGGGCTTGCTTTTTTTCGTCTTTTCCTGCCTGGGCGATACAAGAAAATACCGGCTTTATCGGGAAATCTCTGATGAATTGTGTATTTTTGCGGGCAAAACTCTGCCTTATGAACAGTTTGATTTATCCGCCACGTCTGCGCGAAGGCGACCGTGTGCTCATTCTCTCCCCCTCCGGAAAGATTGACAAGTCTTTCTTGCGCGGGGCTGTCCGGCGGCTTCAGTCGTGGGGGCTCAACCCCGTATTGGCTCCTCACGCCGGAGGGGCATGCGGCACCTATGCCGGCACGGTAGAACAGCGCCTGCACGACTTGCAGGCTGCGCTCGACGACCCGCAAGTGCGTGCCATCCTGTGTAGCCGGGGCGGATATGGGGCCGTGCATCTGGTGGGGCATCTCGACTTTACCCGTTTCCGCGAACACCCCAAGTGGCTGATTGGTTTCAGCGACATCACTGCCCTGCACAACGTGCTCCAACACGAAGGTTTCGCCTCGCTCCATGCCCCGATGGCGCGGCATCTCACCGTGGAACCTGACGACGACCCTGCCATGCAGGCCTTGCACGATGTGCTCTTCGGACTTTATCCGTCGGGGCAGGAGACCTTTACCTATACGTGTCCGGCACACGAACTGAACCGCCGGGGCTCGTGCCGCGGCATCTTGCGCGGAGGCAACCTGTCGGTGTTCTATGGCCTGCGCGGCACGCCCTGGGATATTCCGCCCGAAGATACCGTCTTGTTTCTGGAAGATGTGGGCGAACGTCCTCATGCCGTGGAGCGCATGGTGTATAACCTGAAGCTGGGTGGGGTGCTGGAGCGCCTCAGCGGGCTTATCATCGGGCAGTTTACGGAGTACGAAGAGAACCGCTCCTTGGGCAAACCGCTTTATGAGGCGCTGGCCGATGTGCTCCGTCCTTATGCTTATCCCGTCTGCTTCAACTTCCCCGTGGGGCATGTCACTCATAACCTGCCGCTGGTCGAAGGTGCTGAAGTTGTGCTGGAGGTAGAAAAGAAAGAAGTGAAACTGAGTTTTAAATAGATAAAGTAAAAGTAACCGTTATGAAACGAAACTATCCTTTGATAGCTGCCGCCCTGATGCTGGTCGTAGCCATTGTGTCGTGCGGCAACAAGCGTCAGCAGGCAGGAGCTGCCGAAGAGGTGACTGCCGCAGGGCAGCCTTCGGTAGAGGTGCCGGTCTTTCATGCCGACAGCGCCTACCGTTATGTGAAAGAGCAGGTCGACTTCGGTCCGCGTGTGCCCAATACGGCTGCCCATCGTGCCTGCGGCGATTATCTCATTGCCAAGCTGAAGCAGTTCGGTGCCAAGGTCTATGTGCAGGAAACCGACTTGGTGGCCTACGATAACACCATGCTGAAAGCCCGCAACATCATCGGTGCCTTCAACCCCGACAGCCGTCGGCGTGTGTTGCTCTGCGCCCACTGGGACAGCCGCCCTTACGCCGACTCCGAGCGCAGCCGGAAGAAACAGAAAGAGCCTATCCTCGGTGCCAACGACGGGGCTAGCGGGGTGGGAGTCTTGCTCGAAATCGCCCGCCAGATGCAGCAGCAGGCTCCGGCCATCGGTGTGGATATTGTGTTCTTTGATGCAGAAGATTATGGAATCCCTTCTTTCCACCGCGGCGAATACAAGCCCGACACCTGGTGCCTCGGTTCGCAGTATTGGGCACGGGTGCCTCATGTGCAGGGCTATAATGCACGCTTTGGCATCTTGCTCGATATGGTAGGGGGCCGGGGAGCCACTTTCTACCGTGAGCAGTTCTCGCAACGCACGGCTTCGGCGCAGGTCAAGAAAATCTGGGATGCAGCCCACCGGCTGGGTTTTAGCTCGTTCTTCCCCAAAGAAGACGGTACGGAGGTGACAGACGACCATGTTTATGTCTATAGCCTGGCGCGCATTCCGTGTGTGGACATCATCAACTATGACCCGCAGTCCGACACGGGCTTCGGCGACTTCTGGCATACGCATGATGATAACATGGACATCATCGACCCTGCCACGCTCAATGCTGTGGGACGGACGGTGATGGAGGTGGTGTATAATGAAAAATAATGGTTAATGATTAATGGTTAATGATTAATGATTAATGAAGAGTGAGGAATTCGTATGGCTCACTGGTAACTTGTGCCGCGTTTTCTCTTCTTCCAAAAATTCTTCCTTCTTCATTTTTAATTCTTCTTTAAAATGACTATAAACGAAGCACAAGACGAAGTTATCGCCGAATTCAGCGATCTCGATGATTGGATGGACCGCTATCAACTGTTGATAGATTTGGGAAACGAACAAGCTCCCTTGGACGAGAAGTATAAAACCGACCAGAACCTGATAGAAGGCTGTCAGAGCCGCGTATGGCTTCAGGCCGATGAGGTGGACGGCAAACTGGAGTTCCAGGCAGAGAGCGATGCCCTGATTGTAAAAGGCATCATCGCCCTGCTCATCAAGGTGTTGTCCGGCCATACGCCGGACGAGATTCTGAACGCCGACCTCTATTTCATTGATAAGATTGGTTTGCACGAACATCTTTCGCCCACCCGCAGCAACGGATTGCTCTCGATGGTGAAGCAGATGCGGATGTATGCGCTGGCGTTCAAGATGAGTCAGTCAACCCAGCCCTAACCCTAACCTACAGCCCACAACCCACGGCCCCTCCCTAACCCTCCCCCGAAGGGGAGGGAGAGTAGCCCCACACATTTATCTGGCCCCCGCTCGCTTGTTCCCTCCCCTTCGGGGGAGATTGTCCGAGAACTCTTCCAACACTATCATTCTGTCATCCCGAGCGCAGTCGAGGGATCTCAAGACACGTTCCTGTAGATTTAGTGAGATGGCTCGACTTCGCTCGCCATGACAGCATGATTGCAGCTGATAGGTTTTCGGACAGCCTGGGGGTGGGTTAGGGTGGGGCTATTCCC